>CAYRBB010000004.1:54452-118889 GCA_964422435.1 uncultured Sphingomonadaceae bacterium | reverse complement strand
AGAAGAAGCTGCAGCGTGAAGGTGTCTATCGCGAGATGAAGCTGCGTCGTCACTACGAAAAGCCGAGCGAAAAGCGCGCGCGTGAAAAGGCTGCTGCCGTTCGCCGTGCCCGCAAGCTTGAGCGTAAGCGCATGGAGCGTGACGGCATCAAGTAAGCGGCTTCCCCCGAAAGCGGGGCAAGATTGCTTGAAAGCTCACCGTAGCTAAGCCAAAGGGGCGTGGAGAGATTCCGCGCCCTTTTGTTTTGCGCGGACAATGGCAGGAATTGACCCGATGACCGAAGTAACCGCTGTTCCTCTTCAATCCATCGCCAAGGGCTCGCTCCTCAAGCTGTGGCTGGGCGTACTCGCCGCCGTGGTGCTGGCCGCCGCGATCGCCTGGGCAGCCATGCCCAAGGGCGTGACGGTTGACGAAGTCACGGCAGGCGAGGGTCCTAGCCCGACGGTGGAGGATGTGATCTTCGTCCGCTACACGGGCCGTCTCGAAGATGGCACCGTATTCGACCAGTCGCAGGACGGTGCATGGCCGGTTCCGGGCATTCTTCCCGATGGTGCTGCGCTGCCGCTGGGACAGATGATCCCGGGCTTCCAGGAAGCTGTCCTGCAGATGCAAAAGGGCGGAAGCTACGAAGTCTTTATCCCGTCAGAGCTTGGCTATGGCGAGGACGTTCAGGAAGGTTCGCCCATCCCGCCCAATTCGGATCTCTACTTCAACATCACGCTGGTTGATTTCATGGCCGAGGAAGAGGCGCAGCAGCGTTACATGCAGATGATCCAGATGATGCAGCAGATGGAACAGGGTGAGGGTGCCGAAGGCGCCGAAGCACCTCCGGCCGAGTAATCCATGAGCGGGGGGGACATCGCCGCGCAGGAGCTGCCGGTCGAAGCGAACTACCTCGATGACTGGGCCTTGCGACCGTGGATATTGGCGGGCCTTGGCGCTGTTGCCGGGCTGATTGTCCATCTGATCTTTAACGCCAGTGGCGATAGCGGATTGGGCGTTGCTCTTGCGGGTTTCTTCTTCTTCTCTTTCGTAGCGGCGACTTTCGTTCTGCGACCGACGCGTCTGGCCGAATCCGCCATCTTTGCGCTCGGGTTGGGCGTAGTTATGGGGGCCATCGCGTGGCTCGCCTATAATGGCTCGGACAATCGCGCGGGCACCGAGTTCGCCTTTGCTGCCGGAATATTCTTCTCGCTGCTGGCCGTCCCGCTTTTCCAGGCAGAGTTCCATCGCAAACGCTGGCAAACGCCCTATGCCGAAACGCACTTCCACGTATGGACCGATGCGGTCAGCGCAGGTGGCGCGCTTGCCTTTGTCGGGCTGAGCTGGCTAGTCCTGTGGCTGCTCCATGCGCTTTTCACCATTGTCGGAATCGAGGTGATCGAAGAGATTATCCAGACCGACGGTTTCCCCGGCCTGTTCATGGGCGCGACCTTTGGCGGGGCGATGGGTGTGCTGCGCAACCAGCTCGGCGTGCTCGGCACCTTGCAGCGCGTGGTCATGCTGGTTTTCGCGCTGCTGGCGGTGCCCTTTGCCGCAGCGCTACTGATCTTCCTCGTCATCCTGCTTTTCTCAGGCGGTAGCGCGCTGTGGGAAGCCACCGATAGCGCGACGCCGGTGCTGCTTTCCTGCGCCGTGGCGGCGTTCATTCTGACCAACGCCATTGTCCGCGACGATGACGAGGCGCGCAGTTCCAACGTGGTGATGAAGGCCGCCGCGCTGGTGCTGGCCTTCTGCATCTTCCCGCTGACCGTCTTCGCCGCCATCAGCATGGGTATCCGCATCGACCAGCATGGCCTCTCGCCCGAGCGCATCTGGGCGCTCGTCGCCATCGTGATCGCGACGGCCTATGGCTTGGCTTACTGGGTCGGTTTGATCCGAGGTCGTATGGCCGCATGGAGCGAGCATCTTCGCGTCGCCAATCTGCGACTTGCCGCGGCGACATGTTTGATTGCGTTCATCCTCGCATTCCCGCTGGTCGACTTCGGCGCTATGTCGGTCAGCAATCAACTCGCAAGGTTGCAATCGGGCGATGTCACCGTCGAAGACTTCGACTTCGCCGCCTTCAAATGGGATTTTGGCGATGCCGGGCGCGAAGCTCTGGACGAACTGACCGAAAGCGATGATCCGCAAATTGCCGAACTTGCTGCCGATGCCAAGGCGATGGAAACGCGTCCCTATGGCACGCGAACGATGGCGGATCGCAATGCCATCACCGACCGGATCGAATTCGGCGAGATGGACGAGGCTACGCAAGAAGCTGTGCGCGCCTATGTCCGAGACGAAATATACCTTTGTGACGAGGCTTGCCGCGCAGTCACCGTAGGCGAAGTGGAGCGTGGCTTGTTGGTGGCGCTCGTGCCGAGCAATCGCTGGACGAATGCCAAGATTTTGCTGGTGACGCCGGATAGCGAGCGCGCGATCGAGCAATATGTTCGCAATGGCCGGTTGAACGATAATATCGCGACCATGGAGCGCGATGAAGATGTTTCGGGAGACATCGAGCTCCGTCCATTCGAAGGCCAGCAACTCTACATTGGCAACAGACCGGTCAGTCAGCCCTTCATCGAAGGCGAGCAGGTCGAAAACGGTGCTGAGACCAATCGGCCGCTTGCCCCTGAAGTCCGCATCAGAAGCCAACGGCACTCCGCACCTACCGAATAGCTTGAAGCGCGTCTCCTGCCTCGCTATCGCGCACGCATGTCTGTTACCCGAGAAGAAGTGGCGAAAATCGCCCAATTGGCGCGCATCAAGATGGGCGAGGAAGACCTCGACCATCTGGTGCCCGAATTCAACAATATCCTGACCTGGGTGGAGCAACTTGGCGAGGTCGATACAAGCGGTGTCGAGCCCATGACTGCGGTCATTCCGCAAGCCCTGCGCCTGCGCGATGACGTGGTCGATGCCGACCCCAAGACCGGCGGCGGACGTCAGGATGATGTGCTGGCAAACGCTCCGGTGGCCGAACACGGCTTTTACGGTGTGCCGAAGGTGATCGAGTGATGGTCAAGCGCTTCACTCCCCTTTCCGCTCACCCTGAGCTTGTCGAAGGGTCGCCTTTTCTTTCAACCCCAACGCCTGAAGTAAAAGCGATGCTTCGACAGGCTCAGCATGAGCGGGGTTTTTGTGACTGATTTTACCCAACTAGGCGTCCGCGAAATTCGCGATGGCGTGGCCGCAGGCGACTTTTCCGCGCGCGAAGTGGCCGAAGCCTTCAACGGCGCCGTCGAAAGCGCGAGTGCGCTCAACGCCTTCATCGTCGCCACGCCCGAAAAGGCGCTGGAAGCCGCCGATGCGGTTGATGCTGCCCGTGCTGCGGGCAAGGCGCTCGGCCCGATGGCGGGCGTGCCCATCGGCATGAAGGACCTGTTCGCGACCGACGGTGTACAGACCACCGCCGCAAGCCACATCCTCGAAGGCTTCACCCCGCGCTATGAAAGCACCGTTTCGGCCAAGCTTTGGGAAGCGGGCTGCGGCATGCTGGGCAAGCTCAATCTTGACCAGTTCGCGATGGGTTCGTCGAACGAGACCTCCTATTTCGGCAATGTCTCCTCGCCGTGGCGCAAGGAAGGTTCGAACGCACCGATGAGCCCGGGCGGTTCGTCGGGTGGCTCCTCCGCAGCAGTTGCCGCGCGCATCGCGCCTGCCGCGACGGGCACCGATACGGGCGGTTCGATCCGCCAGCCTGCCGCCTTCACCGGAATTTGCGGTATCAAGCCGACTTACGGCCGTTGCAGCCGCTGGGGCGTGGTGGCCTTTGCCAGCTCGCTCGATCAGGCAGGCCCGATGGCGCGTTCGGTAGAGGACTGCGCGATCATGCTCGGCGCGATGGCAGGGTTCGATCCCAAGGATTCGACCAGCCTCGATGCGCCCGTGCCCGACTGGTTCGGTTCGCTCAACGCGGACCTGCGCGGCAAGAAGGTCGGCATTCCCAAGGAATACCGCATGGAGGGCACCGATCAGGCGATCCTCGATAGCTGGGACAAGGGTGCCGAGTGGCTGAAGGATGCGGGCGCGGAGATCGTCGAGGTTTCGCTGCCGCACACCAAATATGCGCTGCCCGCGTATTACATCGTGGCTCCGGCAGAGGCATCGTCCAACCTCGCCCGCTATGACGGCGTGCGGTATGGCCTGCGCGATCTGCCCGAAGGGGCTGGCCTGCAGGACATGTACGCCGCCACCCGCGCCGCCGGTTTCGGGGACGAGGTAAAGCGCCGCGTGATGCTCGGCACCTATGTGCTGAGCGCAGGCTTCTACGATGCCTATTACACGCAGGCGATGAAGGTGCGCACGCTGGTGCAGCGCGATTTCGACGCGGCTTTCGAGCATTGCGACGTGATCCTCGCGCCGACAACGCCGACGCCGAGCTTCCCGCTGAACTCGCTCAACGACGATCCGCTGACAATGTACCTGAACGACGTCTTCGCCGTCCCCGCCTCGCTGGCGGGGCTGCCCGCGATGAGCGTTCCGGGGATGCTGACCGAGGATGGATTGCCGCTTGGGCTCCAGCTGGTGGGCAAGCCGATGGACGAGCAGGGAGTGCTGAACGCAGGCCTTGCGATCGAGCAGCGCGCCGGGTTCACCGCAAAGCCGGAGAAGTGGTGGTAATATTCGTCATCCCAGCGGAAGCTGGGATCGCGGTCCGCTAGGTCGGACGTGACTGAAAAAGATCCCAGCTTTCGCTGGGATGACGTGAGTAGAAGTTATGAGCACATACCGCATCCAGGGCGCAACGGGCGAATGGGAGGTCGTGATCGGCCTTGAGGTCCATGCGCAGGTTACCTCCAACGCCAAGCTGTTCTCGGGCGCCTCCACTACATTCGGGGCGGAGCCGAATTCGCAGGTCTCCCTCGTCGATGCGGCGATGCCGGGAATGCTGCCCGTGCCCAATCGCGAGTGCATCCGGCAGGCGGTGCGCACCGGCATGGCAATCGAGGCGCAGATCAACAAGTGGTCGCGATTTGACCGCAAGAACTACTTCTATGCCGACCTACCGCAGGGCTACCAGATCAGCCAGCTCTACCACCCCATCGTGGGCGAGGGTTCGCTCACCATCGATGCGGACGAGAAGGCGGGCATTCCGGACGACAAGGTGATCGGCATCGAGCGGATCCATGTCGAGCAGGATGCGGGCAAGTTGATGCACGACCAGCACCCGACGATGTCCTATGTCGACCTGAACCGCACCGGCGTCGCACTGATGGAGATCGTCTCCAAGCCTGACATGCGCTCACCCGCTGAAGCCGGGGCATACGTGCGCAAGCTGCGCTCGATCCTTCGTTATGTCGGCTCTTGCGACGGGAACATGGAAGAAGGCTCCATGCGCGCCGACGTCAACGTTTCCGTGCGCAAGGCTGGGGCGCAAGAGTTCGGCACGCGAACCGAGACGAAGAACGTCAATTCGGTACGCTTCGTGATGCAGGTGATCGAGTTCGAGGCCAATCGCCAGGTCGATGTGCTGGAAAGCGGCGGCACGGTGGATCAGGAAACCCGCCTGTTTGACCCGGGCACCGGCACCACGCGGACGATGCGCTCCAAAGAGGACGCGCACGATTATCGCTACTTCCCCGATCCGGACCTGCTCCCGCTCGAGCTGGAGGATGACTTCATCGAGGAATGCAAGGCGAGCCTGCCCGAACTGCCCGACGCCAAGCGCGCCCGTTACGAAAACGATCTGGGTCTGACGCCGTACAACGCGCGCGAGCTGACCGCCGAGGTTGAGACCTTCGCGCGCTTCGAAACGCTGCTTGCGGAAACCGCCAAGGCGCTCGGCAAGAGCGAGGCAAAGGTTGCAACACCGGTTGCCAACTGGGCGCTTTCGGTCGCTCCCGGCGTGATCAAGTCGCTGGGTGACGAGGGCAATGCAAGCCACGCCACCGCCGCGCGGCAGGCCGCGATCCTCAAGATGCAGGACGCGGGCGAGATTTCGGGCGGTCAGGCCAAGGAAATCTTCGAGATAGTGCTGAAAGAGGGCCGCGAGCCCGATGAAATCGCAGATACCGAAGGGCTGAAGCAGGTCTCCGACACCGGCGCCATCGAAGCCGCGATCGACGCCATCATCGCCGCCAATGGCGACAAGGTCGAGGAATATCGCGGCGGCAAGGACAAGCTGTTCGGCTTCTTCGTCGGCCAGACGATGAAGGCGATGCAGGGCAAGGCCAATCCGGCAGTCGTAAACCAGATCCTGAAGGACAAGCTGGGGTAAATCTTCCGGCTTGCGGAATTTCAAACTTGCCTGTAACCCCCTGTAAATAGGGTTGTTAGGGGGAACTTGCTTGAGAACTTTTGTGTTGGGCGCGGCCTTGGCCTGCGCGACTACGCCTGCGTTTGCACAAGATGCAGAAACACCACAATCGGCAGCTGAATGGATGGAGTGGGTTCCATCACCGGATACCCTCGAGATGCCCGAACTGGCGTTCGAAGAAACCAGCTCGAACCGCAGCAATTACGACAAGTACTATTACTTCCACCGGGTGGACACCGACTTCGAAACAGCGCTGGCCGATATCCGCGAATGTGATGCGCATGCACGCGGACTGTTCCGCGGCAATTACTATCCCGATGCTGCCACCACTGCGATGTACGGTGTAGGTGGTGTGATCGGCGGGGCAATCGGCGGTGCCATTGCCGATGCAGTCTTTGGCTCGGCGGAAATCCGTCGCCGCCGCCGCATAAACATGCGTCGTTGCATGTTCTATCTCGGGTATGACCGCTTTGGCCTGGACGAGCTGCTGTGGGAGGCCTTCAATTTCGAGGAAGGCAATTCGGATGTGGCTGAGCCCGATCGGCAGCGGATGCTTGCACTGCAGGCCCTTGTTGCATCGGGTCCGCGACCCTCGACCGAGGAGTTGGGGCTATGAAGAAGCTCACTGTTATTTCCGCCGCCGCGATGCTGGCATGCGCCGTCATGACTGTGCCGGCCCTGGCACAGGATGCCGAGCGCGTGGCCTTGGAACGCGTCAGCGACCGGGATGAAATCACCCTTGATCCCGCAGGCGCATATTTGCTCGTCGAAGGCCCGGGGATGTTCGTATCCAACTTCTTCCTCGAACCCACCGAAGAGGAGCGGGCGGATTGGGCAATCCAGCGCGAAGAAGAGTTGGCCGAGGCAATTGCGCGATATGAGAACCGGGTGCTGCGCTACGAGCGCCAGCTGGCGACTTGGGAGCGTAGGCGCAACACGCGTGATCCGCGCCCGCAGCCGCCAGAACTCGTCAATGCGGAGACTTTCTCCTGGCCAGCTCTGGAAACATTCAAGGTTTTTTCAATTGGCCCGCAGAACCGTTTTGCCATCAACGAGGGTTCGTCACTCTGGCTGTACGAATTGCCCGAAGGGGAATATACCTTCTATGGCACAGGTCTCGTGGGGCTCAATGATTGCGCTTGCATGGGCACTGTGCGTTTTTCGGTTGAAGCAGGAAGCGTCACAGCGGTTCGCGTAGGGATCGCCATTCTCGACGAGCGGGGAAACGAGATTGATGAGCCGCTGGAAGACAGCGATTCGACAGATCGCCAGGCCCGGATGGCGCTTGTCATCGATGAACCGAGCCCTAGTGCCTATGATCCACGCATTCCGCGCAGCATGATCCGACCTGCGGAATTTGTTGCTGTGCCGCGGCTGCCCAACTGGTTCGGCGGGACCATCAATCGCATCAGGCCGATTCCGGGGCAGTTCGATTATCACCACAGCGAACTCGTTGCTATCAACGCTCCTTCGGAAGCAGGTGAGCGCGCTGCGGTGGAGACGGTTCCGGGTGAAGACGGTGACTGAGGAGAAGCCTTCAGGTTAGAGACTTGGACGATGACCTCCATCGTCCTCGTCCATCCGGAAATTCCCGGCAATACCGGCGCGGTCGGGCGTACCTGCGTGGCGCTCGACATGGAGCTGGTGCTGATCCATCCGCTTGGCTTCACCATCACCGATGCCCGGGTGAAACGCTCGGGGCTCGATTACTGGCAGCACGTGCGGCTGGCTGAATTCCGCAGCTGGGACGCGTTTCTGGAGGAACGCGCGCCGCGCGCCAACCAGATGTTCCTGTTTGAAGAATATGCGCCGCGCAGCTTCTACGAACCGGACTATCCCGAAGATGCCTACCTCGTGTTCGGACAGGAAACCAAAGGCTTGCCGCGCGCGATTGTGGAGGCGCATGGGGGTGCGATGGTCAGCTTGCCCATGCGATCGGACCACATCCGGTCATTGAACCTTGCAAACACCGTCGCAGCGGCGGCCTATCAGGCCTTGCGGGGCTCGCTGTCCAAATAGGGCCGCACCAGTTCGCGCACATCCACTTTCGCCTTCAGACGCGCCGCGAGCAGCGCGGTACCGCTGATCTTGCGCTGGACGAACAGCGTTTCGACCGGAGGAATGTGCCACGCGCGCTTGTCTTCGGCGATGGCCAGCCCTTCGTCGCGGATCACCGACACGAAAGCGCGGTCGCCGAAATCGAACGGGCCGGGCCGGTTGAGCTCGGTCATGATGATATCGATGATCGTATCGAGCCTTGGACCTTGAGAAGCGATCACGCCTTCGCTGACGAACCCTGCTTCGAGAGCCGCTGCGCGAACCGCGTCATGATCCTGCGCCAGCCCGGCGGCGAGCAGCCTGCGGTAGCTGTCGACCACCCACGGTTCGACATCGCGCGTCGCGCCGAAATCGAGCAGCACCAGCTTCCCGCTGTCGGGCTGGTAGCGGTAATTGGCAAAGTTGGGATCGGTCTGCATCACCCCGAATTCGAACATTTCGCGCAGGACAAGAGCGATGATGTTGCGGGCAACACGGTCGCGTTCGTCCTGCGGGGCGCTCTCCAGTTCCTCGACCGGACGACCGGGGATAAAGTCCATCGCCAGCACGCGTTCGGTTGAAAATTCCTCGGCAATTGCGGGGACAAGGAAGCCTGGCTCTGCCGCCATGCGTTCGCGGTAGAGCATCATCTGCTCGCCCTCGCGCACGTAGTCTGCTTCTTCGTGCAACTGGCGTTTGGCTTCTTCCAGCAGCGGCTGGATGGGCAGTTCAGGCGGGAGCAGACCCGATAGCTTGAGTAGCGATGCGACGTTGTCGACATCGGCATCGATGCTTTCCTTCACGCCCGGATACTGCACCTTGATGGCGATCTCGCGCCCGTCCTTGGTCACCGCACGGTGGACCTGGCCGATGCTGGCGGCGGCGATGGGGCGCGGGTTGAATTTTGCGAACCGCGTGAGCCAGCCTTTGCCCCATTCCTTGTCGAGCACGTCACGCAGCTGGTTTGGGGGCATCCGGTCCGCCTGCTCGCGCACACGGGCGATGATTTGCGCAAGTTCGGGCGGAAGCATGTCACCTGCATCCATGCTGATCATCTGCCCCATCTTCATCGCTGCACCGCGCAGGTGCGATAGGCGATCAGCAAGGCGGGTCGCGTTGCCGGGCGTCAGGATGGCGTCTCGCAGGCTGGGGCGTTCACCGCGTGCCAGCCGCCGTGCACCCTCTGCCAGTACGCCGCTTGCCACACCGCCGGCCAGTCTTCCGAACGCGCCCATTCGGGCTGCGCGGCTGCTCGGCACCTTGCGGCTGCGGTAATTGTCCTGTTCGTCGTCCATCTAAACTCGCTGCATACAAAAGGGGGCGCCGGATCGCTCCGGCACGCCCTATGTGGTGCATGTCACCTTGAAAGCGAGCTAGACCTAAGGCCTGTGAATCAGCCTTGGCGTGTCGCCTTGAGCGCCATCTTGCCCATCATGCCGGCATCGATGGAGCCTTGCACGTTGTCGCCATCGACAATCGCTTCGCAATTCAGCGTCATCGGCAGCGGCATGTTCATCTTCATCTGCCATGTCAGCGTGTTGCCGCTGATCGTGCCATCGGTAATCGGCATGGTGCCGAGCGTGCCGGTCAGTGTGCCATCGAAACCAGTGCCGGCGTCGTTGGGCTTGACCGTCATCGTGCCCGTCTGCTCGCCCATCGGGGTGCTGACGGTAAAGTCATAGGTTCCGGCTACATCGCTCATGGGGTTCTCCTGAAACTTCGTGAATGGTGCGGCGGCACGATCTCAAAGATCGTCCACGCCCAGATATTCGATCTCCATGCCCAGCTGCTCAAGCTGCGGGTCTATGACGGCCCGGTCACCTACCACAACGATCACGAGATCGTTGGGTTGCAGGTATTGCTCCGCTGCAGTGTCGATGTCTTCACGCGCGATGGCGCGATAGATATCGGGCAGTGCCGCCTGATAGCGCAGCTCCCGTCCAAGCTGCTGGTTTGACAGCAGCGCGCCGAGAACCTGCCCGTTGGTTTCGAAACGGTTGGGCATGTTGCGGATGTTGCCATCGGTCACTCGCTGGAACTCTACATCGTCCATCGGCCGGGTGAGCGGGAAGGCCGACATTTGCGCTATGATAACCTCGATCGAGTCCGCAGTACGGTCTGCCTGCACCTGCGTGCTGACCTGGAAACGGCGTGGGCCTTCGGCGGTGGAGAAGCCGGAGCCGATGCCATAAGTCCAACCGCGCGTTTCGCGCAGGTCGCTCATCAGGCGGGAAAGGAAACCGCTGCCGATCACTTCGTTGGCCAGCTCGACCGCCTCGAAACCGTCAGGGTGCCCCTCGAACGGTGTGATACGGCCAATCGCGAGGTAGCTGGATGGCGAGTTCGGTCGGTTAACCACTACCAGGCGCGACGACGGGGCCGGCGGCGCCACGTCGATCGCCTTCTCGGGCGCCGGTGTCGCTGGCGCCTCCCAATCGCCGAAGCTTTCTTCCAGCGCAGCCACGAGTTCATCCATCGAGACATCGCCGACGGCAGTGATCGTTGCCAGGTCCGGTCGGAACCATTCGGCATGCTCGGCAGCTAGGTCTGCTGTCGTCAATGCAGCCACTACATCGGCATCGCCGCTGGAAGACGCATAGGCGTAAGGATGGTTTTCACCGTACACCAGCGGCAGCAGTGCCCGGCTGGCCATGCCTGCAGGCGAAGACAATTCCTGCTGAATACTGGCGACGCGCTGCGCACGCACGCGGGCCACATCGGCTTCCGCAAAGGCCGGATTGCGCACCACGTCCGCCATCAATTCGAGCGAAGGGCGAAGGTTGGCGGTCAGCGCGGTGAGAGAAACGGTGCTGCGCTCCGCACCCGCGCCGGCGTTAATGGACGCGCCCAGCGTTTCCTGCGCGATGGCAATATCCAGCGCGCTGCGGGTGGTGCTCCCTTCGGTCATCACGTCGATCATCGTTTCGTGAATGCCGGCCTGGCCGATGGGATCGACTGCCGAACCCGCATCGAACACCATGGCGAGGTCAACCTGCGGCACGGCATCGCGCTGGGCCAGCACCACTTCAATCCCGTTGGACAGTGTGGCGCGCTGCACATCGGGGAAGGTGAGGGCACTCACGGGGGCAGGAGAGGGCAGGTCACGTTCTGGCCCCGTTCGGGCCACAGTCACATCGCCGCCTGTGTCGGGCTCGGGAGCCGGCGTCAGGTGCTCGTCACCCCAGCCACCCAGCTCGCCGCCATCAAGCGTGCGCTCACCCGGCACAACGACGAGCGTGAGGGCCGGGCGCGCGAGCCAGCGATCCATCGCCGCGCGCACGCTCTCGGGCGTCAGTTCGGCAGTCTGTTCCAGCTCGGTCGCATAAAAGCCCGCGTCACCTGTGTAGAGCAACCCCTCTGCCAGCGTGATACTCTTGCCGCGTACGCGTTGGAGGCCGCCAATTGTCTCTGAGGCGGTCTGTGTGACAGCCCGGTTGATTTCGTCCTGTGTTGGTCCTTCGGCGACCATACGCGCAATCTCGGTCTCTAGCTGTGCTTGCGCGGTTGCCTGCGCCACGCCTTCCTTCACGGTGACAACGGCTTGCAGGAAACTCAGCTGCTCGTGCTGCTGCGAATAGGCGAACACGCTGGTGGCGGTCTCTTCACCACGCACCATGGCATTGTCGAGCCGGGAGGAGCTGAGGCCGCCAAGTATGGTCATGCCGATTTGCAGCGGAATGGCATCGGGATGCGTCATGCCCGGGCCGGTCCATGCCTGGTAAATACGGGTGGCGGGCACCTGATCGGTAATTTCTTCGTAAACCGGTTCCGCGAGCGTCACCGGTCCTGCATCGAATTGTTCGACCTCAGGGCCGCGCGGAATGTCACCGAACCACCGTTCAACTATCGGGCGGGCGGTTTCCGCATCGATATCGCCGGACAGCGCCAGCACGACATTGTTCGGTCCGTAATTGTCGCGGAACCAGTTCTGAACATCTTCGAGGCTCGCAGCCTGCAAATCTGTCATCGAACCGATGGTCGAGTGGCGATAGGGGTGGCCGACGGGCAGCAGCGCCTCGTTGAGCACATAGCCAACCAAGCCATAGGGGCTGTTGTCCCCCTGCCGCTTCTCGTTCTGCACGACCATGCGCTGGTTATCGAGCTTTTCCTGGCTGATCGCGCCGAGGAGGTACCCCATGCGGTCGCTTTCCATCATCAGCGCAAGGTCGAGCGCGCCGGTGGGGACGGTTTCGTAATAGTTGGTTCGATCATACCAGGTTGAACCATTTGTGCCGGTAGAACCGGCGGCTTCCAGAGGAATATCGAAATTCTCGACATTCTCGCTGCCGCCGAACATCAGGTGTTCGAAAAGGTGAGCAAAGCCAGTGCGGCCGCGCGGTTCGTGTTTGGAGCCGACGCGGTAATAGGTCGTCACATCGACCAGCGGGCTCTTGCGATCAGTATGGACGATCACCTGCAACCCGTTGTCGAGGGTGAAGGTTGCATATGGAATGTCGATTGCGGCGAGCAGATCGTCCAGCGATGCTGCCTGCGGTGCGTTGTTCGCGGCACTGCCCTCATCCTCGGCAATGATGGTCGATGCCTCATCGGCGGCGCTCGGAACGCTTTCCTGCGTATCGACGGTGGAACAACCCAGCAAAGCTAGCGCGGCAGTTGCTGGCAGGAGCGAACGGAATGCGTGCGTGAATTTCATGGCGCATCTGTTAGCACAAACATGGCCGAGGGAAAGCGCGTTGGCCTTGCCAGTTCTCGCCCGTGGCACGAAGCGCCAGCACCCAGGGGAACTAGCCTGCATCATTTGCCGCAACCATGGTCACGGTAAGCCCCACAAAAGTGCCAGCAATGCCAACCGCGAGCGGAATGACGAAATTGCCGAAGCGGAGCGCGATCCACAACTGGATCGTAGTGAACAGCAGCGCTGCCGCAAGAAAGCGTGGGGTACCTTGCAGTACCAGCGAATTTAACGGGTCACCTGACGGTTGTTGTCCGATGATCCATCCGCCGAGTGAAATCAGTGCATAGGTGTAGAAGACGAGGAATACGGTCATCAACACCAGTGCAGCCTGCGCCACCAGTGCCTTGGCGGCGAAGACGTGCCAACGGGGGACGGGCAAGGCCAACAAATGGTCCCACGATCCGGCGCGATATTCGACCTGTGCGCAGAGCGTGGCAAAGGTGGCAGCGGCCATCGGGCAACAAACGTCAGGCGGCGCGGAGGCGCGCCTTTGGACAGTCCGAAGGTCGCCTGTGCTCTTCTACATGGCGGCTTGCATCCCCGTTGCGATTGCCGGACGCCGGATAGCGAGGGGCGAAGCTTTTGGCCAAGCGGTGCCGCGCCTTGTATCGCTGGTCGGCATCCTGATCGCCGCTGCTGCATTCTGGGAAGTCTTCGGAGCCGCTATCCTGCTCAGGCTCATTGTCGTTGAACGATTCACCAGCTTCGCCTTTTTCGATGCGAGCTATGTCGCGCTGGGTGTTATCGGATTCTTGTTGTGGTTGATTGGGCAAGGTTCGTGGTATCCGCTTTGCAACGCTCTCGAAAATTTGCCTGGTGCTCGAATGCACGCCGGGCGAGCTGCTCGATTACGAAAGCGACCCGAGAGATATGCAGGTTTAGATGACTACCGCGAATTGACGGTGCGGCGACTGGCCGCATTCGCCAAAACATCCTCCCGCCAAAACCACACGGGTTTCAATTGGTGCTGCACGTAGAGTGGCATCTGGTCGGTGTAATGCGGGCTTTCGGGCCGTGTCGTGGCGGCGCCGAAAGGCTGGATCGATTCCGAGTTTACGCGTTCGCCCGGCGCCCATTCGACGAACTGGATGAAGCTGTCGCCGTGGCGCAACGACAACCGCCCGTCATCGTCGATATCCCACAGTGTTGAGGCGCGCAGCGTGTCCGATCCGCCGTCGAGTGGCAGGTCGACATCGCCTTGCCGCAGTCGGAGCAAGTCGCCCAGGGGTACTTCCAGCCTCCCAAAATGCTCCATCAGGTGATTGGCTGAACGCTCCAGTTCCTCGCGATGATCCGGTATCTCGCCGCGCTGGTAATCGGCCCCCATATAAGGGCGGATCATCAACAGGGCGAGGGCGTCTGCCGGGCCATTGCCATCGGCATCGAGATCCCACGCGGCCAGGAGTTCCTGCGCCTCTGCCAACAGCGGGTCCTCCGCTAGATCGAGCGCCGCTACGCCATCCAGCATGCCAGCGACATAGCCTTCGCGCAGATAGACGGTATCGTATTTGATTGCCTCAAGTCTCTCGCGGTCGATTACCCCCGGTTCGCTCATCAGCTGCGCCGCGCGGCGGGCGCGGTTTGTAGAGCGAAGTTCGATCCCGAGCACGGCGCTGAAATCTGTCGGGTCGAGATCGCTGCCTTCGCCTGCCGCGCTGAACGGCGCATTGTTGGCGTTGAAGAGCCAGCCACTTGCCGGGTTCACGATCTGGGGAATTTCCGAAAAGTCGACCGGCTCGTCCCAAATGAGGTCGCTGCGGTCACCGGGCAGCGTGCCGCGCCAATCCGGACCTTCGATCCGGTCCGGAATAGCAGCGTTGTAGAAATAACCGATATTCCCTGCCTCATCGGCATAGATGAAGTTGGTCGAGGGGATATCCATCCGCGCGAGGATCGACTGAAATTCGTCGAGGTTCGTCGCCTTGTTGAGGCGGTAATAGGCGTCGAGATTGCCAAGGTTGTCGATGCCGCCATAGCGGATTGCGAAATAGCCTTCGTCATTTCTGATGACCGGGCCGTGCACACTGCGATAGACGGTTTGCGGGACGGGGAGGGTGAATGGGCCGAACTTGACGCCGAGCCAGACGCGTCGCCTTTCCAGCGGCAGCCATTCGCCATCGAGCCGGTAGTTCTCGCCAGCATCATCCATCACCAGTTGGTACACGTCGATCATGTCCGGCCGGTTCACCGTATTGGTCCAGCCGAGATGCTCGTTGTGACCGAGGAAAGGGTAGGGGCTGCCCGGGAAATTGGCACCCGCGAAGTGCCAGCCTTCGCCGCTTTCGACGACCATCTCATACCATGCCACGCCGCCCCGCAGGGGCTGGTGGCTGTTGGAAACGAGCCGCGTCACCCTATCACCCGATTTCTCCGGCGCGATGGCGAAGGCGTTCGATCCGGCAAAGTCGCCGGCCTCGCCCATATGAACCGGGAGGGCAGCGAGAGGCGGGCCCTGCTCGGGATTGCGCTCCTCGCCTGCAACCAGCGGCGCGATGGTGTTGTCGAGCCCGAAGAAAAACGGCTGGCGAAGAGCAAACCCGGCGGCAACATCCTTACCATCGATCGGGAACAGTCCGCGAAGTTTCAATTCGTCCGGATGCTCTTCGGCATATTGGTTGAGGCCGGTGGCATAGGCGTTGAACAGCGCTTGTGTGTCCGCCGGCAGGCCGGAGAATTGCCGTTCCGCCGTGCCGCGTGCATCGAGCAGGTAATAGACATAATCGACAGCTGCGCCGCTTTCTCCCGCAATCGCGCCGTATCGGCCGCGCGCCATCGCAAGCACATCTTGCAGGGTTGCAAAATCGTCCTCCGCATGCGCGATGGCCACGCCGTAGGCGACATCGGCGTCTGTCTCGCCATAAATGTGCGGTACGCCGAACTGGCTGCGGATTATCTCTACACGATATGTGCGGTCACCCTCGGGTGACTCGCCTTGATGCGCGAAATATGGTTCCCACACCATCAACCCGATTGCCGCTACAACTACCAGCAACAGCAGCGTCAGGCCGAGGCGTGTGAATGTCTTGCGCATAGAAGAAGTAGCTCGTTCGAGAGTGGAAGAGGGTCTTTTCATACAGGCGTGCAACGGGCAAACAAGCGCAGCAATGGGCGCGCTCAGCGTCTGGCGATACGATGGCAAAGCGCAGGCATCGACCGGCGCACGAATTTTACCGACCGGCGCACTTGTGTGGCGCAAATGCAACACTATGTGCCATGGGTAATCACCTGAGGGGACATTTCTCGATGAATCTCGACAAGTTCACCGATCGCGCGCGCGGCTTCCTGCAAAGTGCAATGACCATTGCCATTCGCAACGAACACCAGCGCATTTCGCCCGAACATATTCTCAAGGCCCTTCTAGAGGACAAGGAGGGCATGGCCGCGGGCCTGCTCCAGCGCTCGGGTGGAAACCTTGGCCGTGCGGTGCAGGAGGTTGATGCACTACTCGCCAAGATCCCTGCGGTGAGCGGGGGCGGAGCGCAGCAGCAGCCGGGCCTCGACAACGACAGTGTGCGCCTGCTCGATCAGGCCGAACAAGTCGCGGAGAAGGCGGGAGACTCGTATGTTACTGTCGAGCGTTTGCTACTCGCCATCGCACTCCTGAAGGATAGCCGCGCGGGCAAGGCGCTGGCTGCGGCGGGCCTCGATCCGCAGGCGCTCAACACCGCGATCAACGAACTGCGAAAGGGCAAGACGGCGGACAGCGCCAATGCCGAAGCCGCCTATGACGCGATGAAGAAATACGCGCAGGACCTGACGCAGAAGGCGAAAGACGGCAAGCTCGACCCCGTGATCGGGCGTGACGAGGAGATCCGCCGCGTCGTCCAGATCCTCGCCCGCCGCACCAAGAACAATCCCGTCGTCATCGGTGAGCCCGGTACCGGCAAGACGGCGATCGCGGAGGGCCTCGCGCTGCGTATTGCCAATGGAGACGTGCCCGACAGCCTGAAGGACCGCACGCTTATGGCGCTCGACATGGGCAGCCTGATCGCGGGCGCGAAATATCGCGGCGAGTTCGAGGAACGGCTGAAGACCGTGCTCGACGAGGTGAAAGACGCGGGCGGGCAGATCATCCTGTTTATCGACGAGATGCACACGCTGATCGGCGCGGGCGCGAGTGAAGGCAGCATGGATGCGTCCAACCTGTTGAAGCCTGCGTTGGCGCGGGGCGAGCTGCACTGTATCGGCGCGACGACGCTCGATGAATACCAGAAATATGTCGAGAAGGACGCTGCGCTCCAGCGGCGCTTCCAACCCGTTTATGTCGATGAACCGAGCGTGGAGGACACGATTTCGATCCTGCGCGGCATCAAGGAGAAGTATGAGCTCCACCACGGCGTGCGCATTACCGATGGGGCGATCGTAGCCGCTGCACAGCTATCAGAACGCTACATTTCGGACCGCTTCCTGCCCGACAAGGCGATCGACCTGATGGATGAGGCCGCAAGCCGCATTCGCATGGAAGTTGAAAGCAAGCCCGAGGAAATTGAAAGCCTCGACCGGCGGATCATCCAGCTCAAGATCGAGGAGCAAGCGCTTTCGAAAGAAAGCGATGCCGCGTCCAAGGATCGCCTCGAAACGCTGCGCGAGGAGCTTGCCAATGTGGAACAGCAATCATCCGAGTTGACGACGCGTTGGCAGAACGAAAAGGACAAGATCCACGCCGAGGCCAAGGTCAAGGAGGAGCTCGATGCAGCGCGGATCGAGCTGGAACAGGCCCAGCGCAACGGCGATCTCGCAGCGGCAGGCGAACTGCAATATGGCACCATCCCGAAGCTCGAAAAGCAGCTCGCCGAGGCAGGTAATCACACCGAGAATGCGCTGCTGAAAGAGGAAGTGACCGAGGACGACATCGCTTCTGTCGTAAGCCGCTGGACGGGGGTGCCCATCGACAAGATGATGGAGGGCGAGCGCGAGAAGCTGCTCAAGATGGAAGAAGCCATCGGTAAGCGGGTGATTGGCCAGGAAAAGGCCATTACCGCCGTTTCCAAGGCTGTGCGCCGTTCGCGTGCCGGGTTGCAGGACCCTGGCCGCCCTATGGGCAGCTTCCTTTTCCTCGGCCCCACCGGCGTCGGCAAGACCGAGCTGACCAAGGCGCTCGCCGCATTCTTGTTCGACGATGATCAGGCCATGGTTCGCATCGATATGAGCGAGTTCATGGAGAAGCACGCAGTAGCAAGGCTGATCGGCGCACCTCCGGGCTACGTCGGCTACGAAGAAGGCGGCGTGTTAACCGAAGCCGTCCGTCGCCGTCCCTATCAGGTCGTGTTGTTCGACGAGGTCGAGAAGGCCCATGCTGATGTGTTCAACGTGCTGCTGCAAGTGCTCGATGACGGACACCTGACAGACGGCCAGGGACGTAAAGTGGATTTCAGCAATACGCTGATCATCCTGACTTCGAACCTCGGCAGTCAGTTTCTGTCCAATCTCACAGATGACCAGAAGGTGGAGGACGTCGAGGATCAGGTGATGGATGTGGTGCGTGGGCATTTCCGCCCCGAATTCCTCAACCGCTTGGACGAAATCGTGCTGTTCCACCGCCTGGCGATGGAGCACATGGCGCCCATCGTGGATATTCAGGTGAGCCGCGTGCAAAAACTGCTGAAGGATCGCAAGATCGTGCTCAACCTGACCGATGGCGCGAGAAAGTGGCTGGGCCGGGTGGGATACGATCCGGTCTACGGCGCAAGGCCATTAAAGCGCGCAGTGCAACGCTATTTGCAGGATCCGCTGGCTGAGAAATTGCTGGCTGGTGAAATCGCCGACGGGCAGACGGTCAAGATCGACGAAGGCGATGGTGAGCTGGAAATGACCGTCACCTAGAGCATTGCCAGCCAGCACAGGACAAACAAAAAGGGCGGGGAAATCCCCGCCCTTTTCCATTCTTGTACTTCGCCGTCGATCAACGAGTGAAGAACGGGATGTCGGCACCGGTGAAGCGGAAACCAAGGAAGAAGTACCGGCCGTACGGGCTGACCGGATAGGACAACAGTTCGGGGAAGGGTTCTTCGCCAGTCAGATTATTAACGCCTGCAAAGATAGTCGCATCGCCAAGTTCGTAGGTGACGGTGACATCGTGGATGAATGTTTCATCGTGGAAGGCGAACGGGCCTGCGACGGTTTCCGCATCCTCGATATCGACGCCGCCGATCGCCATTTCGCCGAGATACTGGACGCCATAGCGGATGGAGAACGGCCCCCGCGAATAGGAGAGCGAGGCAGTTCCCGAGAATTCGGGGAAGCCCAGTTCCTTCAGGCCCGGATCGACAGCAGTCGGATCGGCAGGATCGAAGAACTGGTCGATATAGTCGGTCCAGTTGCCGATGAGCCGGATGCCGAACTCGTTTTCACCAATGTTGAAACCATAGCTTACCTGGCCGTCGATGCCAGCGGTCTCGAGACGGCCGAAATTCAGCTGCGACTGCAGCAGGTAGGTAAAGCCGAAAGTGTTTTCATCACGTTCAAACAAGGCGCAGAACTGATTATCCAGACTGCTTGCTTCGTAACAGTTGTTGACGATGTTCTGCGCCGAGACGGCCCCTATGCCATCCTCGATCTTGATGTTATAATAGTCGCCCGAGATCGTGAGGCCGGGCAGAAAACGTGGCTGGAGCACAGCACCGAAAGTGTATGTGTCTGCCGTTTCTTCCTGCAGGTCTGGGTTGCCCCCGACGGCACCGATGAAACGGGCGGTTAGCGGGTCGGTGTAGTTGGCCGGAATACCCTCGGCCGCGCAGTTTGCGACCACATTCGCGGTGAAGGGATCGTCCGGCGCACGGGCGGCAATATTGTTGGCATCGCAGGGATCGTTCGGGCGGAAGCCCGCTGGCTGCTGTGGGCTGAACAATTCGGTGATATCCGGCGCACGAACGGCGCGCGAGAACGTGCCGCGCAGGAGAATGTCCTCAATCGGTGACCACACACCGTTGATGCCCCAGGTGAAGGTCTGACCAATGTTCGAATAGTCGGAGATCCGCGCCTGCGCACTTACTTCGAGCAGTTCGGTCCAGGACTGGCCTTCCACGATCGGAATTCGGATTTCCCCATAGGCTTCTATCACATCATAGCTGCCGCCGCTGTCGAGTGTCTGTCCGCCACCATCAGCCAGCAGATTGCCGTTGCCGCTCACATCGCCGATATAGGTGCCAGCCGGGCCAGCCGGCGCATCTTCCGGGAAAATGCCTCGAGCGTAGGTGTTGTTTAGCGTTTGCGCCGATTCTTCGCGATATTCAGCACCCACGGCAAAACCGATTGGCCCGCCAAACGGGATATTGAAGACATTGGACGTATCGCCCACGAATGACAGCCCGACATTGAACTGCTCAACACTTGTCTGGTCAAGCGTTTCGACCGTGATAAAATCGATTGCCGCCTGGCTCGCGGAGAACTGTCCGTTGAAGACATTGTAAGGCGAGCAGGCGCCCTGGCCTGGCGTAAAGGTGAAGAAGCCGGGCTCGATGACGGGGAAGAAGTCACTGCCATTGGGAATGGCGTTCGGATCGAGCTCCGAACGGCAAACGATATTGCCATTGGCTGGCCCGCCGTTGAACTCGCCTTCATCGACCACGTCCAGTGCGGCCCAGAGTCGGTCTGCCAGCACCTGGCTATCGTTGAAAATGTCGGAATCGGTACGCCCCCAATTTACGAACGCCTCGTAGTTCAGGCCGAGCGTATCCCAGATATCGCCGCGGAAGCCGCTGACAAGGCGCCAGGTTTCCCGTTCCACGCGAATGTTGCCCGGGCCAAGGTCGGTGTAATCACGGGCGAAGTACAGGCCGTTCGCATCGTCCGCATCAGCCTGCAGCTCAGTCGGGATGAAAGGGTTATCCGGCGAAATGTAGACCGGATCATGGAACAGCGCATAGGCCGACTGGCGACGCGATTCCGATGTGACGTACTTGCCGTCGAAAAACCATTCGAACGACGGAGAAAATTCAAAGCTGGCCTGCATCACGCCATAGTGCTGGTTCTTTTCCGGGATCAGCGAATCGAAATTGGTATCCTGATAGGCACCGTCTCCGCCAAACTGATTGATAAAGCCGGCGACGAGACCATCTTGGAATGGGCGCACACCGCCATCTGCCGTCGAAATTACGCAGGTCCCGAAGAAGTAGCCGACAAAGGATTCTTCGCAATCCTGGATGCCGTTGTTGTTGGTGTCGGCAATGAAATAACCGAAGTCCGCACGTCCGATCAGCGCCGAATTCGACGAAATGCTGAAGTTTGGACGCGGCAGGAAGCTGTTGCTCGGTGCATTGGTTGCCTGGTCGATCAATGCCTGTTCGGCCGCAGTCGGCGTCGCGCCGCCGCTGAAAATGTCATCATAATCGGCTGTACCAGGCAGCGGGATCGAAAGGCCGTAAGGATAAAGCCCGTTGTCGATCGAATAATAACTGAAGAAATTCGGAGTGGACGACGCCGAAATATCGCCATTCTGGAAGATGCGATCGACACTGGTGTATTCGAGGCCGGTATTCACCAGGTTGTTGTCGCGAGCATAAGGCCTCGCACTGTTCTTGATCTCGGCCGAGCGATCATACCCGTAGGCAAACACCAAATTGCCGCGACCATCGGCAAAGTCGGTTCCCCAAACGAGATCGATACTGCCGGTGAATCCATCACCTTCCTCTGAAATGCCGCCCATGATCGAGGCATCAAAGCCGGTGAAATCTTCCTTAAGAACGTAGTTGACCACGCCAGTCACGGCATCGGCGCCATAAACTGCTGACGCGCCGCCCGTGAGGATTTCGACGCGCTCGATCAATCCGCTGGGAATGGTTGATACGTCGACGATATTCCGTTCCGCGACGCCCGAAACATGGCGCAGGCCATTGACCGTTACGAGTGTACGGTTGGCACCCAGACCGCGAAGGTTCAGCGTGGCCTGCCCGGTGCCTCCCGCACCACGCTGGATCGAGTCATTGACTGTGCCGGAGCCCGAGAGTGCGGGAATTTCGCGCAACGCCTCGGTAATATCGGTGGTGCCTGATTCCAACGCATCGGTAATGCTGATGCTGGTGATCGGCGAGGGCGCATTCGCATTCGGATCACGCTGAATGCGTGAGCCGACAACAACGATCGCATCGTCACTAGGATCGCTCGCCTCATCTTCGCCGGTGTCCTGTGCAAAAGCAGGAGCGCTCAAGAGAGCGATAGACAGGGCAATCGGAGCGGCGGCAATTCTTAGAGATGAACGATAATGCATGAACTGTTCCCTTGTTTTATTCTGACATCGCGACAAACGACACATTAACGTACGTAGAGGGGCTCTCATTAGCAATGTTATTACAAGAACGGGTCAAATCAGACAAATTCATGTTGCAATGCAGCAACGGTCCTCCGCCTTGCCTGGCAGATGAAGGGCTGCTGGGGAACTGTGGTGCGGTTGCGCTAAAGAAGGGTGTCAGTGCTCCCCGGTGGTGTTTGCTCAAGGTTTTTCACGCCTCGGTTTGCGCGCTGAACACCGACTAAAGCTGGTGTGTGAATTTGGTCACAGACTCAAATCAAAATGCCGGGTCTCCGGTGTGTAACCCGTCTGCGATTTTGACAAGGGGCTGTCACTGTTGCACTCAACGCTCGCAGCGTATTGGAATTCGCAGCTTACCCTGCAAGTCGCGCCGCGTTGTCATGTCCGGGGGTCTAAACGGGGGTCTTTCCGACATTTGCGCTAAGCGACTTGCGAATTCGAAAGTGAAGTGGACGCGACAAACATGAAAAAGTTTTCAAGAAATTCCCTGACGGGTCTCGCGCTTACGGTGTCTGCCGTAGCGCTACTCGCCGGCGCTCCTGCCTATGCGCAGGATGCTGACGACGAATGCGATGTTGATGCAGCCGGTGTTCCGGATGAAGATTGCGAAGATGTTCAGTCTGCCGATGGTAGCGGTAGCGCTGATGCTGGTGGCAATATCGTCGTTACCGGTTCGCGTATTCGTACCGATACTTTTACCAGCATCTCGCCACTTCAGACCCTTACGACCGAAGAAGAGCGTGACGCAGGTAACTTCGATGCGGCAGAGATCCTGCAACGCTCGGAATTTGCTGCCGGTACGCAGATCGACGCGACCTTCCAGGGTTTCGTTCTGAACAACGGTCCGGGTTCGCAGACGCTGAATCTGCGTGGTCTGGGTGCAGACCGTACGCTTCTCATGATCAACGGCCGTCGCCTGGCGCCTGCTGGTGTTGAAGGTGCCCCGACCAACCCGTCGATCAACCTCCTGCCGACCTCGCTCATCGCGCGTTACGACCTGCTGCTTGATGGTGCTTCCTCCGTTTATGGTTCGGATGCCGTTGCTGGTGTGGGTAACATCATCCTGCGCAACGATCTCGACGGCTTCGAAGTCTTCCTGAGCGGCAACTATAACGAGCAGGGCGGCGGTGACGACTACACCATCTCCGCAGCTTGGGGCACGCAGTTCAACAACGGCTTTATCGGGATCGGTGCAGAATACGCCCGTCGTGACGAGGTCCTGAACGGCGACCGCGACTTCTTCCGCGGCTGTGACACACATTACGAACGTGATGCAGACGGCAACATTTATCGTGATGACGTGGCAACCGCTGCTTTCAACGAGCAGACCTCGGTTACGAATGGTTTCCCGCGGGTAACTTCGATCGTTCAGCCGTGTAAGTTTGATCGTATCACCGGCCGCATACAGGTAGCCGGTACATTCGCTGGTTCGCTGTATCTCGATGATGTTGATCGTGGTCTCGGTACCGGTTTCCCGGGGAACTACTACATCCCGTTCCTTAGCGAAACGAACGATGCGCTTGGCACGCCGGTCGACGCTGATGGTGACGGCTTTCAGGATATCGATCTTTCAACCCGCACCGTGAACGGTAACGACCCGCTGCAGACTTTCCTGAGCCCGCAGGACCTTTACAACGTGATGGCGTATGGTGAATACACCTTCGAAGGCGACATGAACATCACGCCGTTCTTCGAAGCGCTGTACAGCCGCGCCGAAGTTACCGTGGCAAACAACGGTCCGCCGCAGTTTTTCCCTTGGGTTCCTTCGACCAACGCGTTCAATCCGTGTAACTTCGTGGGCAACCCGAACGGCGTTGACTGCCGTGCCGCTGAAAACCAGTACTTCACCAATACTTACGGCTTCGGTCCGGTGAACAGCACAGGCTTCCTGCTGCCGGTTCGCCCGATCCCGTCGATCATCGGTGACCGTAACAATGTCGCGACCGTGCAGGAGCAATATCGCGGTGTGCTCGGCGTTCGTGGTGATCTGCCGTTCATCGGCGATACTTGGTCGTTCGAAGTTTCGGGGGTTTACTCGCGTTCGGAGGGTTCTTCGGTCCGTCGCGGTATCCGTGAGGACTTCCTTGCGCACGCATTGGGCATCGACCCGACCGCCGATTTCGATGGTGATGGCATCGCCGACAACAATGGAAATGGTATCGCAGATGATTACATCTCGCAGACCACTTCTCCGCTGCTTGCCGACGGCCCCTGCGGTACTGCTTTCGCCAATCCCGAGCTGCTGGCACCGGGTATTGGTACAGGCTGTGTGCCGGTCAATCTGTTCGCTACGTCGCTTTATCTGCCCGGACCTGCCGGCGATTTCGCGACACAGGCAGAGCGTGACTATCTGTTCGGTGAGCGAACCTTCGACACCACGTATGAACAGATTGTCATCAACAGCTTTGTCACTGGTGATCTGTTTGAACTTCCTGCCGGACCACTCTCAGTGGTGGTTGGTGCCGAATATCGCGAAGACTCGATTGAATCGTTGCCTGATGTGGTTGCTTCGGACGGTCTGTTCTGGGGCTTCTTCGCTGACTCGGGTGCAGTCGGCAGCAAGTACCTGATTGAAGGGTTCGCCGAAGCCAACATCCCGGTTTTCGAGAGCGACACCTGGGGCGACTTCGAGGCCAACATTTCCGGCCGTATTACCGAAGAAGAATTCTACGGTACGGCAGGCACCTACTCGCTTAAGGCGGGGTGGCGTATCCTTCCACAGGTTCTGCTTCGTGCAAGCTACGGTACTTCGTTCCGTGCACCGAATCTGCGTGAGAACTTCCTCGCCGGTCAGTCGGGCTTCGGCGGGATCTTCGACCCGTGTGCCGTTCCGGCTGAAGCTTATGAGTCGCCAGGTCTCGGTGGCGCCGGTTACATCGCCGGTAATGACCGTCGCGAACCCTTTGTGCTTGAGAACTGCCGCCGCGAAGGTCGTGACCCGACTACCGTTGGTATCGATTCTGCCGGGATTCAAACCGTTCAGGTCTCGAGCACAGAAATCACGTCGGGCGGTAGTCTGGAACTGGATCCGGAAACCTCGACATCGTTCACTGCCGGTGTCTCGGTCGAAGAGAGCTATGGCGCTCTCGATTTCTCGTTTGCTCTCAACTACTACAATATCGAAGTTGAAGGCGCGATTATCGAGCCGTCGGGCCAGTCCGTCGTGAATGGTTGCTTCAACCGCGAAGATACCGCCACGCGTAGCGCGCTGTGCGACTTCATCGGCTTCGATTCAGATCCGAATGGTCGCCGTTTGATAAGCGACGTGTTCGCTGGCTTCATCAACGTGAACCAGGAAATTGTGCGTGGTATCGATATGAACGCTCAGTTCCGCTACGACGTGCCGGTTGGTGGTGACATCCTCGGTCTGAATCTTGATCTGCGTGCAAACCACCTGATTGAGCGCACCACCATCTTCCTTGATAATGATGGCAACGAGCAGATCGATGATGATGAAGGTGAATTCGGTTTCCCGCTGTGGACCGGGCGCGCAGCCTTCTCGGCTTCCTACTCGGACTTTGCTCTGACATGGACGACCCGATGGATCGGTGAAACCAGTGCAGCCAACGAGACCGATCCGTTCACTGATGCCTGGGGTTTCGACGAAAATGGCGAGTTCCAGGGCGTGTTCTCGGACACATGCCTTGGTATGGGTTCGCGTATCCTCGATGCGGGACCGAACTTCGGTCAGCTGGACGGAATTGTTGCCGGTGACGGTCGCTACTGTTCGGACGTCGACGATGCGAGCGACTACTTCGTTCACACCGTGTCGCTGCGTTACGATTTCAACGAAGACATCACACTGCGCGTCGGTGTGACGAACGTCTTCGATGAAGCACCGCCGCTGATCGACACCAGCGAAGTGTTCGGTATCTCGAACACCGCTATCGGAAACGGTTACGACATCAACGGTCGTGAGTTCTTCGGATCGCTTTCGGTTCGTTTCTGATCCCACACTGATCAAGCACAAAGAAATGGCCCCGCAGCTTCGGTTGCGGGGCCATTTTTCTTTGGTGACGTACTTTTCCCGGATACCTGCCTTGACCCATTCTTTTCGGCCTTTAGGAGCCATGGAACGCTAGTCTGCCGCGTCTTTACGGCGCGCGGCCGAAAAGGAGCATATATGAAGATCGACAGTACTATTGCCGCAATAGTGACCGGAGGCGCATCGGGCCTTGGCGAGGCGACGGCTCGTGCCCTCGCGGCCAAAGGTGCCAAAGTTGCCGTCTTCGACATGAATGCCGAGCTCGGTGAAGCGGTCGCGGCGGACATTGGCGGCGCTTTTTGCACAGTCGATGTGACCGACGAGGCATCCGTGTCGGCGGCATTCACAAAGGCCCGCGCTGCACACGGCCAGGAACGCATCCTTGTAAATTGCGCTGGCATCGCGCCAGTCGGCAAGATCGTGAAGCGGGACCGCGAGACAGGCGCGCTCAACCACTTGCCGCTCGCGAAATTTGAAGCCGCGATACGTATCAATCTTTCGGGGACCTTCCTTTGTTGCGCAAAGGCGGCGGAAGGCATGATGGCCACCGATCCTCTGGATAAGCACGGTGAGCGTGGCTGTATCGTCAACACCGCATCGGTTGCTGCGGAAGATGGCCAGATCGGCCAGATTGCCTACGCCGCATCCAAGGCGGGCGTAAAGGGCATGACCTTGCCTATGGCACGCGATTTGATGGGAGACGGCATTCGCGTCAACGCAATCCTGCCCGGCATTTTTGGCACACCTATGCTCACTGGGCTCCCCGAAGCGGCACAGACGGCGCTCGCCGAAGCCGTGCCGTTCCCCAAGCGCCTCGGCGATCCTGCCGAATATGCGTCGCTGGTCTGCTTTATTGTGGAAGCCGGATATTTTAACGGCGAATGCGTAAGACTGGATGGCGCAATCCGGATGCCGCCGAAGTAACGGCCACCGTGCAGGAGACAGTACAATGGCCGACTGGCATATCGGAGTAATTGGCGGATCGGGTCTGTATGATCCTGGTGCCCTCGAAGATACGCAGGAGATTGCCGTCAAAAGCGCCTTTGGCGAGCCTTCCGGACCCGTGGTTACCGGAAAGATATGCGGCGTGCAGTTCTCCTTCATCGCGCGCCACGGGGCCGGCCATCGCCTTTCGCCAAGCCATGTGAACTATCGCGCCAATATCGACGCGCTCAAGCGGTGCGGCGTTACCGATGTCCTCGCTATCTCTGCCATTGGCAGCCTCAAGGAAGAGTATGAGCCCGGCCATTTTGTTTTGGTTGACCAGTTGATCGACCGTACAAAGGGACGCGAACGCAGCTTTTTTGGCAACGGGATTGTCGCACATGTTCCCTTGGCCGATCCGGTCTGTCCGCGACTTTCCAAGATGGTCGCCAAGGCGGCGGACAAGGCAGGGGCGCGGGTTCACGAAGCAGGCATTTATATCGCCATAGAGGGGCCGCAATTTTCCACTCGCGCGGAAAGCTTCATGTTCCGCGATTGGGGCGCGACAGTCATTGGCATGACAGCCATGCCCGAGGCACGGCTCGCCCGCGAAGCGGAACTTCCTTATGCTCTTATCGGCATGGTCACCGATTATGATTGCTGGCGAGAGCCCAATGGCGACGTCGATGTTGCCGATATTATCAAGTTGATGACGTCGAATGCGGATAATGCGCGTGCAATGTTGGCAGAATTTGCCGCCGCATTGCCCAAACAGCGCAGAGCGAGCCCGATCGATACAGTGCTCGACACAGCCATCGTCACCCCGCGAGAGAATTGGGACGTTGCGGCTTCGACCCGCCTTGATGCCGTGGCGGGGCGATTGATTGATTTGTTTGCGCCCTTGAAGGAATAAGTCTCGAATTCAGGCTTGATCGCAAGGAAACTTGCAAAGATTGAGCGATTTGCCCAAAGTCGTTACCTATGCAACCAGCCAGTCTTCTTTCGCGCTTCCTGCCCTATCAGCTCTCGCTCACCTCCAATGCGGTTAGCAATCGCATTGCCATGGAATATCGCCAGCGTTGGGGGCTTAGCATTCCTGAATGGCGTGTCATGGCGGTTCTTGGCGATGCCGGTGGGATGACGCAGCGTGATCTCACAAAGCGTACCTTGATGGACAAAGTCGCGGTCAATCGCGCCTGCAAGCTGCTGGAGGAGCGCGGTTTGGCCCAGCGAACGCCAAACGAGCAGGACGGCCGGTCTCACCTGCTCGATCTGACAGGGGAGGGGCGTGCGATGCATTCGGAAATCATGCCGATCGCTCTGGAAATGGAGTCCAAGCTGTTTGAAGGCTTTACAGAAGACGAGCTGGAACTCTTTCGTGCGCTGCTGCACCGTTCGCGGGATCGTGCCGAGGAACTGACCGGAGACGATCTCTCCTGATTGCACCGTGTAAGCAGAAAGGCGAACGACAAGAAAAACCCCGCGCGGATCGATCCGGCGGGGTTTTCCTTTGCTCGTATTTGTTCGGTGCGCGGTGCCCGGTCAGTTGCTGCCCGGACCGTCGCCTGAGAAGGCATCGCCGATAGAGCAGGCTGCCGGACCAAGAATAACGATAAACAACACCGGCAGGATGAAAAGAATAAGCGGCACGGTCATGATGGCCGGCAGACGCGCAGCCTTCTCTTCGGCGCGCATCATGCGCTCGTTGCGGAATTCAGCCGACAACACGCGCAGTGCAGATGCCAGCGGCGTACCGTAACGTTCGGTTTGGATCATTGTTGTCACCACGCCGCGTACTGCATCCAGGTCCACACGATAAGCGAGATTTTCGAAAGCCTGACGGCGTTCTGTCAGGAAGGACAGCTCGATCGCGGTGAGGGCAAATTCGTCGCCCAGTTCCGGATAGGCTCGGCCCAGTTCGCGGGCCACGCGGTTGAAGGCGGCGTCCACTGTCAGACCGGCTTCGGCGCAGATCACCAAAAGGTCCAGCGCGTCCGGCAGCCCCTTTTGGATGGCCTTCGTACGCTTGCTAGCAATGTTCTTCAGATAGGTTTCCGGGCCCTTGTAGCCCGCTATGACGAGGCCGGCGAAGCCCATGAAGCGCTTTGTGCTCCCCCAATCCGGGAAAGTGTCGGTCCAATAGAAAACGACGACGCCAATGAGGCCCATGACCACCGGAAGCACCATACGTGCGAAGATGATGACAACGGCCATTTCCTTGTTACGAAAACCGGCTTGTGCCAGCTTCTGCTGGACGTCTTTGACCTGCTCTTCCTGCAGGACTTTCATGCCCCGCAGCGTGTCTTTCATCTTTTCGGTCGTGTCGGTCTTGCGAACCAGGCTCTGCCGCTTTTTGGCAGAATTTGTCAGCATTCCGGTCTTCAGTTCGGCCCGGCGGTCATTCAGCGCCTTCACGCGCTTCGCCATAGGGTCCTTCACTGTGATAGCCGCATAGATGGCCATCATGGTGGCAATTGCGGCAATCCCGACCAGAATCGTACCAACAAGGACTACGTCCACGCCGAGAAGGGTCGGGCCGCTTTGCGGGGCGAGGCTTAAAATATTCAACATGTCCTCCTCCCTCAGATTTCGAAGCTGACCATCTTGGCCATGATAAAGGCGCCGATGCTCATCCAGACAAGGCCAAACAGGCCGGTTACGATCAGGCGTTCATCTTCAAAGAAGCCGCCAATATAGCTTGGGTTGATCCAGTAGATCATGCCGAACACGATGAAAGGCAGGGCGCCCACGATATAGGCAGAAGCCTTGGACTCAGAGCTCATTGCCTTGATCTTCAGCTTCATCTGCGCGCGCTTGCGGAGCACGTCCGCGAGGTTAGACAGCGTCTCTGCCAGGTTACCACCTGTCTCGCGCTGGATGGCGAGGGTGATGACGAAGAACTGGAATTCTGCCGTACCAAGCTTGTCAGCCGATTCCTGCAGCGATTCTTCCATCGTGCGACCGATTTTGATGCGTTCCACCACTTGGCGGAATTCGACACCCACCGGGCCGGGCACTTCCTGTCCCACGACGGACAGTGTTTCCGCAACCGGCAGGCCGGAGCGCAGGCCGCGCACCAGTAGTTCGATCGCGTCAGGAAATTTCGCATTGAAAGCATTGAGGCGGCGCTTGATGAAGTTGCCGACAACGAAATGCGGAATGCCTGCCCCGAGGACGAAGCCGATTCCCAGCGACAGAAGGGCTGCGCCGGTGCGCAGATAGATCAGCGCAGTAAAAGTGACAATCAAACCAAGGGTAGCGTATAGATACTGCTGGACCGTCCAGCCTTTTCCAGTCTGGTTCAGGCGAACGGCAAGTGCTTCGATACGCGATCCGGAACCAGCCGCCTTGAACTGCTTGGGCTTGCGCGCAGCGATGGCCTTCTTGAGCTGGCTTTCAACCTTGTCGGTCGTGCTTTCGGAGTGGCGGTAACGAACCGCTTGCAAGCGACGCTGGCCTTCCTTGGCCGGTGTCTTGCCCGTTGTCAGGACATAGCCAAGGATCATCAATCCCATCAGGCCACCGGCCACAAGCAGGAGCTGGATGATGTTCATTGTCCGCCTTCTCTCTTAATCAGAATTCTTGCAATCGGAGGGGAGGGGGCAGGCTAGGAAACCTGCCTCGTCATCCTCATTCGGCGTCAGCATGCTCGACCGGCTTGTCCTTCTTCGTACCGCCAAGGAACGACTTGAGGTCAAACTTGCCCAGCGCAGACGACTTTTTGCCGCTTTCTTCCAGCGCAGCACCGTCGTCTTCGCTTACGCCAACGATGGTTTTGCCAATTTCACGGATCGGGCCGACCGTCTTTGACGCCTTGTTGGCCTCAATAAAGGTCTGGCCCAGCTTGGCCGAATTGGCCGCAGCTTTCTGATCCATGTTAATCTGGAAGTTGATCTTGCGTTCGATCGAGGCTTCGAAGTCAGCCTTGCTGATTTCGGCGGCACCCGATTGCATCTTGTTGCACACGATCATTGGATGCGCACCCGGAGCGTTTTGCTTCAACCAAGACAGGATACGGATCGTATCGCGTGCCGAAGCCAGCGAGAGTTCTGTGACCAGCGTCACCACATTCACTTCAGTCAGAAGGTGCGGGAAGTTGATCAGCATGTTGCGCGGCAAGTCGATTACCGTCATGTCGAAGGCCTGACGGAATTCCTCGGCCAGCTGAACGAAGGCTGTGCCATCGGTCATGAGCGGGGAATTGATCGGTGCCTCTGCCGACATGATAGCCAGGTTGTCGTTCGCACGGATCATCGCACGCTCGATAAACAGGCCGTCGATGCGGCTCGGGTTTTCGATGGCGTCAGTCAGGCCGCGGCCCGGCTCCAGATCCAGCGCGAGAGCGCCGGTGCCGAAGTGGACGTCCAGATCAAGCAGGGCAGTAGAGCGCTCATGCTCGATAGAAAACAGCCATGCCAGCGAGGTCGCGAGCGTTGAAGCACCAACGCCGCCCCGTGTGCCGACTACTGCTGTCGAGATGTGCTCATGCTCATGCTCGCCATCTCCGCCACCACGCGGGGAAGAGAAGACCGCCTGCGCCTGGGTCAGCGCATCACGCAACTGGCTCGCCGAGAGCGGCTTCAGCAGATAGTCGTGAATGCCACTGGCAAGAAGGTCGCGATAGAGGCGAACATCGTTCACCTGACCAACGGCGATCACTACCGTGCCGGGTTCGCAAACCTCGGCCAGAGCATTGATATCGTTGAGCGGATCGCCGCTTTCCGACAGGTCGACCATAAGGATCGCAGGGCTTGCAGAGATCGACAGGGACTGGATCGCGTTGCGAAGACCGCCCTTGTTGCACTTCTCGGGCTGCCAGCCCATCTCGATGACCACCGGACGCAGCGCATCGAGGGCGCCATCGTCGCAGATGAAGGCGGAGAACGGCTCGCGGTTGCCGAGCGGTCCTGTTTTCCACTGTGCACTCATGGCTTAGTTACCCCCTTCGGATGAGACTTGCGGAAGGTTGGTGCCGCCAGCGCCGCTCGGTTCAGCGTCGCGATATGCACCGATGGCGCGGTTTGATACCGAGATCGTCGTTTCGCCGGTGCCCGATGCGCCGTTGAGCAGGTGCTCCGGATCGGCGACCATGGCGGCGATGTTGCCGTTGACGGCACAACCGTAGCCTGGCGAAGTCTGGTTGCCCTGATTGATGGCATACCGGTTTTCCCAATTCGGGCAGCCGGGCACATGCGCAGTCGAGCGACTTATCACCACGCGGACATTGCCGGGATCGACATAGCCGTTGGTGACGGGTGCGCTATCGCTCAGCAAAAGGCCGAAACGGCTGGCAACAGCAGCCACATCTTCGCGGACAGCAGGGCTTGCAGCCGGATCGTCAACGGCGATGCGATCACCATAGCCAAGGTCCATCGCTTCGAACCAGTCGGCAAGGCGAGCCTGTTCGGGAACGGACAGCCCGCTGGCATTGCTACCAAGATCGAGCGTGAAGTTCTGGCTTTCAACGACCGGCTGGTTGACGCTGTAAAGCGTCATGTTCTGTTCGCCTTCATTGAGCGTTCCGCAAGCCGAGAGGCCGAGGCCGAGCGAGAGCGTCAGAGCCGATGCGGCGTAGCGTTTGTTACGAATGGTCATGGCGTTCACTCTCCACTGTCGAAGCTGAAGCCGGGCAGTGCTGCCGCGGCGGAATGGGGCGCAGCGCCATTGGCGGTTTCGCCATTGGCAAGTGCTGTGCCAGTCTGTTCATTGAGGCTTAGGTCAGGGCCGGTAGGCGAAGGATTCGCCGGGCGCGGCATTGGGCGTTCACCGCCTGTCACGCCGTTGGTTTCCTGACCCAAAATCGTCTCGGCAGCCGCGTTCGGGACGCCAAAGCCGTCAGTCGGCAGACGAATATCACGATCATTGACCGGTTCCACAAGATACGGGGTCACTACGATCACCAATTCGGTTTCGCCGCGACGGAACTCTCTCGAACGGAACAGATTACCGATAATCGGCATGTCGCCAACGCCCGGGATCTGGTCCACGGTGCTCTGCGCGCTGTTCTGCAGCAGGCCAGCGATCATGAAGCTTTCGCCCGAACCAAGCTCGATCGATGTTTCCGCACGGCGGATCGTAAGTGCCGGGATCTGGAAGCCGTTGAGGACAACCGAACCCTGCGTCGAAAGTTCGGATACTTCCGGACGGACGCGCATTGAAATGCGGCCATTGGCGAGCACCGTAGGGGTGTAAGACAGGCTGACACCGAAATCGCGATACTGTACCGTGGTGGTGCCTAGGCCCTGGCTTAGCGGGATCGGGAATTCGCCACCGGCAAGAAATTCTGCCGTTTCGCCTGACAGGGCGACGAGCGTCGGTTCGGACAGAGTGGTTACCAGGCCGCGACGTTCGCCGAGGTCCAGAGCGCCAAGCAGGTTGAGGCCAAGGAATTCACCCATGCCTGCGATCGTGCCGCCTGGTGACAGTGGATTAATCGCCGTGCCGGTAGCATCTATGAACTCGCCGGGGTTGTTCGGATCCGGAATGATGCCGGTCGGAGTGTTGCCTACACCCAGTGCATTGAGGCCATCGCCGCCGGTGAAGAAGCCTTCGCGACCGGTGCCGATGCCAAACTGGAAGCCGCCACCACTATCAATCGATGTGAGATTCGCGCCGATATTCCGAACCAGCGAGCGGCTGACCTCGGCAAAGCGAACACGCAGCATGACCTGCAGCGGCGTGGCCGTGCGAAGGCGAGAGATCACATTGGCCTCGCCGCCGACAAATGCTTGTACAAGCCGTTCTGCTTCCGCGGCGTCTTCTGGCGCAGCCACCGTGCCAGTCAGCAGAACGGTGTTGGTTCCCATGGTAGCAACCGAAACGTTCGCTTCCGGCATCGCGAGAGCAAGCATCTGGTCGATGCTATCGATATTCGAACCCACGCGGACATTGGCGGACCAGATGATATCGCCGGCAGCATTGCTGGCGTAAATCGTGGTCTCGCCGCCCGAAAGGCCGAAGATATAGAGCTGGCGCTGCGATTTCACCTGAACGTCAGCAACCTGATCGTTCGCGACGAAAATGTCGGCCATATTGCCGGGCACTGTCACCAGTTCGCCGCGACCGATGGACAGGACAAGATCCTGTGCCGGTGCAACTGACTGGGCCTGGGCCGGAGCGGCCGGCAGCATTGCCAGCGGCGCGAGTGCAACTGCTGCACTCATAACTGTCTTCATAAGACGGCTGGTCATGGTCTTGCCTTTCGGAGAAGTTCCGGTGGAAGTCTGGTGGGTGGTTTCGTATGTCTTTGTCATGGCGATCACCGCAGTGTGCTCAGGCCAACGGGAGCGACGCGAGCGCCGTCACCCATGGCACCTGCCTGGCGATCAAGCAGTGCACCGGCACCACGTCCCACAGGCTCCACGGTTGTATTCTGACCACGGGTCACGCGCACGGTCGGGCCTTGCGGCACTGCGGGTGCGTTGCCGTAGACGGGACCGGCTTGTGCCTGGCCGGCATTCTGGCGTGGCGCTTCACGTGACGGGATGGTGCTGCGCTGGAAGCGGGACACGTCACCGCCGGTTACATAGGTGCTTGCGCTTTCACCCGGACGGGCAGTCGCAGAACGAAGCAGAAACTCTTCCTGTTCCGGGGTTGCATTGTCGGGAAGTTCGATATCGCCAGAGGCAATAGCCCGCTCGAGTTCGCTCTGGTTGTCTGCGATCGAACGCAACGCGAGGCTGATCGTGCCGATGGTCTGCGCCACGGCGATTTTCTCGGCAATGCGCGGTGTCACTTCCAGCGTCACCGTGCGGAATGCACGAACCACGGTACGGCCATCTTCGGTCGTCGTAGTTTCGGTCGACTGGTCGGTTGCCAGAACGCGAAGGTTCGTCAGGATCGTTTCCGAAGTCTGCAGCGGCGCACCTTCACCGCCCGCAACCGTCTGCGTCAGCACCATGTCCACGCGGTCACCCGGGAAGACAAAGCCGGCAACACCTGTGCGGGCCGAAACCGGAACGGTAACGGCGCGCATTCCAGGGCCAAGCGCCGCAGCAAGGAAGCCGCGATCCCCCGGCGAGACAAGCGAACCCTGCGTAACAGGTTCACCAGCTGTCATGCCATTACGCACGACAGTGCCGAGCAACTGTTCCATGTCTGCTTCGCCGTCGATAAAATAGGCGTCCTGGACCAGTTCCTGCGGCCACAACTGATAGGCTACAGCATCTGCAGTGATGATAGTACCGACCGGCAGGCTGCGCTTGGCAACCAGTACTTTCGGGCCTTGCGGCTCGGGTTCGGCAGCTTCAACTTCAGGAGCCGCCGCGCCGGCGAACATGCTCCGGGCAGCAAGAGCGGTACCGATCGCAATGACCAGCGCCCCTACGAGCAAAATGAGCTTCTTCTTGTCCATGGTGCGTCAAGCCCCCTTGTTTGGATCTCGGATTTCAGTTTCAGCCGGATAGACCGACAATGGTTAAAATGGAGTTCACCCCGCCAAGGCCGCGGTGGCGGAAGCGGGAATATAAAAGCTGGAAATGGCCCACAGGCCGGCGAGTGCGATGGCCACCCCATAAGGAATGGCGATCTTGTTTTTCTGGCGCTTCATCACGTGCCAGGCGCCAAAGCCGAGCGTCAGGACACCGCCCAGCAGTGCCATCATGATAATGAGCTTCAGGTAAACGACAGGGCTGATCCAAAGCGCCAGCGCAGTCAGCAGCTTTACATCGCCGCCACCCATCGCGCGCAGCGCAAAGAGGATCGACAGCACAAAGAATACGACAAAGGCGAGCGCCAGCTGGATGACCACGCTTGCGGGATCGAACCAATTATCGCCTGCAGGCAGGAAGGGCATGTCACTCGCCCACCAGAAAAGCGGGGCGCTCAGCGCTATGCTGGCATTCAGCCAATTTGCGATACGGCGGCTCCTGAGATCGGTAAACGCTGCGATAAGCAACGCAATTGCCAATGCGGCAAGCAGTCCGTACTTGATTGGATCGTCTAGCATGAAGCCCCCAAATAATCCCTTGGAGGCTGTTGCTAGCGCGTATGGCTTACTAAAAAGTAACCAAGCGCAGGAGGTTGAAATTAGCCAAGATGCAATGCTGAAGACGAAGCCATTCGATCGAAGGGCCATTCCCGTAGATGCCCGCGAGGGGATGTGGCAGGCCGCAGATGGCCATCAGATCCGCCATATAGAATGGCCTGCTCCGCCGACTGACGCGCCCATGCGCGGCTCGATGTTATTTATGGCGGGGCGTGGCGATGCCTACGAGAAGTATCTCGAAAGCTTCGAACACTGGCGAGTACAGGGCTGGCAAGTCGGTGCTGCGGATTGGCGCGGGCAGGGCGGCTCGGGCCGCCTTGGCAATGACAATACGACTGGTCACATCGACGATTTCGATCTTTGGATCGCCGATCTTGGCGCATATTGGCATGAATGGGCGGAGCGCCGCGAGGGCCCGCTCGTGCTGGTCGGACATTCGATGGGCGGGCATCTCGCAATTCGCGCTGTGATTGATCAGGCGCTCGATCCTAAGCCTGATGCGCTGGTTCTTTCCGCCCCAATGCTAGATACGTTTCCGGAAATATTGCCATTGCCGGTAAAGCGCGGTTTTGCCGGCTTGATGGCATGGATCGGCGATCCCAAGCGACCGGCGTGGAAAATGAGCGAAAAGCCAGGTGCGAAACCGGGTATGCGCAATACCCTGCTGACGCATGATGAGGATCGTTACGCGGACGAGCTGTGGTGGCGCGTGCATCGCCCCGAACTTGCGCTCGGCCCTGGCAGTTGGGGTTGGGTGCGCGAAGCCTATGAAAGTACCGCGAAGATATTTGCTCCGGGTGTTCTGGAAGGTGTTGAACTACCCGTTTTTGTCGTCGCAACGGAGGCCGACAGGCTTGTCAGCCCCGCCGCTATCCGCGCAGCCATTGCACGCCTGCCCGACGTTTCCCATCTTTCATTCGGAAAGGAAGCGCGCCACGAAATCTTGCGCGAAACAGATGAAATTCGCGATCGTGCGCTTTCTGCCATTGATGCATTTCTGGACGAACGAGTGACTTAGGTGACGACCGAGCGGTTCGATATTGTTGTAATCGGTGCCGGTATCGCCGGGGCCAGCATTGCCGCAGAGCTTGCCGGTTCCGGTCGGATCCTGCTGGCCGAGGCAGAAGATTTTCCAGGCTACCACACGACCGGCCGATCTGCGGCTTTCAGGGAGGAATGCTATGGTGGTCCCGATGTGGTTCCGCTCACTCTCGCATCCGGGCCGTATTTGCAGGATGGCGGATTTCTTACTCCGCGCGGTGGACTTTATGTCGCTCGCGAAGGGCAGCACAAAGAGGTCGAAGCGTTTCTCGAACGTTTCTCCGGTTCAGGCGTCACGATCGAACAGCTCGACAGGTCGGGGCTGGAAGCCAGGCTTCCTGGCGTGAAAACCGGTTGGAGCCATGCGCTCAGCCAGCCCAATTGCGCCGATATTGATGTTGCGGGTCTGCACCAGCACTATCTTGCAAAAGCGCGCCGGGGCGACGTGGAATTGCGGACCCATCATCGTCTACAAACCGCCAGCCGCGAAGGGGCTGACTGGCGGCTCGATTTTGGCAAGCAAGGACAGGCGCTCGCGGGCGTTGTTGTCAATGCCGCTGGGGCATGGGCAGACAATATCGCCGATCTCTTTGGCGCACGCCTGCTCGGGATCCAGCCTCTGCGCCGAACCGTCATGCAATTGCGTACCGATCCTGCCCCCCCTGGAGACTTGCCGCTTGTTCTGGATTTGTCGGGCGATTTCTATTTCCGGCCCGAGGGAGGCAAGCTCTGGCTCAGCCCCCATGATGAAACGCCAAGTGAGCCTTGTGATGCCGCGCCATCGGAGATGGATATCGCTTTGGCGATTGATCGCTTCGAGCAAGTAGTCGACTGGAAAATCGAAACTGTGGAACGCAAATGGGCCGGGCTGCGCAGCTTCGCTCCGGATCGCCTCCCAGTCTACGGCTATGACTCGCAGGTGGACGGCTTCTTCTGGTTTGCCGGGCAGGGCGGCTACGGAATTCAAACAGCTCCGGCCGCGGCACGGTTTGGCGCGCAGTTGGTCAATTCCGCACCGCGCGACGCCATGACCGAAAGACTCGATGTAGAATTGTATTCGCCGGGCCGGTTTACAACGGTGCCGGCCTAGCCAAAGCCGACACATTTGTTATGTATTATGCGCACTCAAAAGAAAGGTATTCGAATGGCTCATCATTTTCAGATATATAAAGACAAGGCTGGCGAGTTCCGTGTTCGCTTCAAGTATAATGACGAAATCATGTTCTCCACCGAAGGTTACTCGTCCAAGTCGAGCGCGAAAAACGCGATTGAATCGATCAAGAAGAACGGCCCGGGGGCGGATGTGGTCGACGACAGTTAAGTTCGACCTTTCTTGATTTGAAAAGAGGCCGGTCCCGTTGGGGTTGGCCTTTTTCTTTGTCCTTCAGCTTCCAACTCGCGCAATCTCTTCCGCAGCATCGCTGGCAAGCGTGTCCACCCGCTCATTCTCTGGGTGGCCCGAATGACCCTTTATCCATTCCCATTTGATCTTGTGTGGAGCGGCAACTTCAATCAAATCGTGCCACAAGTCGGCGTTGCGGACCGGCTTTTTGCTGGCATTGATCCAACCCTTCTTCTTCCATCCGTGAATCCACTTGGTCATGCCGTCAATCAGGTACTTGCTATCGGTGTAGAGCGTGACTTCGCATGGCTCGATTAACGCGCCCAAGGCCTTGATCGCGGCGGTCATTTCCATTCGGTTGTTGGTTGTTTCTAACTCTGCGCCCGATAACTCTTTCTCGTGCCGCCCCATTCGCAGCAGGGCGCCCCAGCCACCGGGTCCGGGATTGCCCTTGCAAGCACCATCGGTGAAAATCTCGACCTGTTTCATGCGAAGAGCTTTGCACCATTGGACTGGTAGAATTGCAAGCGGCGAGCGAAGTCCATCGGGTCTTTGCGTGTTACCAGCGCGCCGGGTGGAGTGTTGATCCAGTCCTCCGCGCGGCTCGCGATGAAACGCATGCAGGCGCGTCGCAGCAGCCACTCCATGCATTCGCGCTCCCCTTCATTGAGCCGCCGCACAGACTCATATCCCTCGACCAACGCTTCACCAACTTCGACGCGATACGTGCCCCCGTCAGGGCTGAAGCACCATGCCGCATGGGTCACTGCCAGATCATAGGCGAACCAGTCTGTGGCGGCAAAGTAGAAGTCGATCAGGCCGCTGACTTGCGAGCCCATCATCAGGACATTGTCGGGGAAAAGGTCACAATGAACCACGCCCAATGGCAAACCGTTATCGCCCTTTGCACTCAAATAGCCGGCTTCTTTGAAAACGAGATCCGGCAGGTCGGGGTCGATGTTCTCCAGCTCCCTGTCGGGGATCTGGTCAAGGATTTGGGCGCACGCCCACAAGTCGAGATCGTTCTGGCGTTCCGTTCCGAAGTTGCGAACCGCCAGATGATTGTTAGCCAGAGCTCTGCCAACCGAATGGGCCTGCAAAGGAGTCGGCCGCTCGACCGAAACGCCCGGCAGGAATTCGATCAGCGCGACAGCTTTACCGTCAAGCATGCGATACGAGGCACCTGAACGATCGTGGATTGTGCGCGGCACCGGGCAGCCCTGGGCGGCAAGGTGATCCATGAGGTCGAGGAAAAAGGGCAGGTCGGCCAGCTCGAAGCGCCGTTCATACATCGTCAGTATGTAGCGCGCATCGGTCGTCTCGATCAGCCAGTTGGAATTGGAAACACCCTCTGCAATACCTTTGGCCGAGACCAGTTCACCCACATCGTAATTCGCGATCAAATCGCTCAGGGTTTCGGCGGAAAGTTGGGTGTAGACGGCCACGCGCGGCCTATTCGGTTAGCTGGCGCGGCAGCTTGAAAACCATCTTTTCCTCGGTCGTACGGATGGTTTCTTCCTGGACATCGCGCATTTCTCCAAGTCGGCTGATCACTTCGCGAACGAGCACTTCGGGGGCCGATGCACCAGCTGTCACACCGACGGTGCCGATATCCTCGAGCCAGTCCGGATTGATCTCGTCGGCACGCTGGATCAGGTAGGACGTTGTCCCCATCCGCTCCGCAACTTCGACCAGTCGCAGCGAGTTGGACGAATTGGGTGCTCCGATGACCAAGACCAGATCGCAGCTTCCGGCGATGGCCTTGACCGAAGCCTGGCGGTTCGAGGTCGCATAACAGATGTCTTCCGCACGAGGTGCTACGATTTGCGGATAACGTTGTTGCAGCGCCTCGATCACGTCCGCCGTATCATCTACAGAGAGTGTTGTCTGGGTGAGGAAAGACAGGCTGTCTTCTTGCGTGAAAGGCAGTTTGGCAACGTCTTCCACCGTTTCCACCAATGTCATTTGGCCCGCAGGTACTTGACCCATCGTCCCGATCACTTCGGGATGGCCTTCATGCCCGATGAAGATGATGTGCTGGCCTTTTTCAATCTGTCGTTCGGCCTGGCGGTGAACCTTGCTGACCAGCGGGCAGGTAGCATCGAGATAGATCATATCGCGCCGTTCAGCCTCCGCCGGGACGGATTTGGGCACACCATGTGCGCTGAACACCACCGGCGCATCATCGGGCACCTCATCCAGTTCTTCCACGAAGATGGCGCCTTTTTCGCGCAGCCCTTCCACAACGTAACGGTTATGAACGATTTCATGCCGGACATAGACCGGCGCGCCGAAGCGATCGATGGCGCGTTCGACAATCTCGATGGCTCTGTCGACACCGGCGCAGAAACCGCGCGGTGCGGCAATCAATACCTTCAACGGCAATTTTTCGCCATCGGAGCGGTTTTCTTGAAAGGGGGCGTTCATACTCGCGGCTCTAGCGGTTGTCGGTGCCCTGCGAAAGGGCTAGGGGCACATCTTTCGGAAAGGGATTTCGTGCCCTTGCCAAGGAAATTCAAGTTCGGCCGGTTTGCGGCATACCAGTATCAAGGACGCATATGCATTTTCGCCCCGCCTTTTTCGCTGCCACCGCCTCTGCCACGCTGCTTGCCGGCTGCGCGGGCGCAGGCGATATCGTCGTTGACCAGGGCGTGGGCATCACCGCGCTGCGCTCGCTCTGCCCGGCTGTTGGCGTTCCCGAACACACTGGCGATGTAACGCTGTTCTCTCCAGCCGATGCCCGCACAGCAAACGCGCTCGACGTTTCGGCAACGATCACCAATGTCCGCAGCACTTGCGATGAAGCGAGCGGTAGCGCGCAAGTTTACACAGCAGCGACATTCGATGTTGTGGCAATGCGCCGCGACGTGCGCGGTACGCGTACGGTTGAACTGCCTTATTTCTCCACCGTCGTCCGTGGTGGCAATTCAGTGGTTTCCAAGCGTCTGGGCACGGTCACGCTGACCTTCGCCGACGGCCAGGAGCGTGCGCAGGCAAGCGGCACTGCCGGCGCTTTCGTGGATCGTGCTGCAGCCACGCTGCCCGAAGAGATCCGCGAGCGGATCACCCGACGACGACGCGCCGGCGACGCGTCTGCAGCCATCGATCCGTTGACCGAGCCTGACGTTCGTGCGGCAATTGCCCGCGCCACGTTCGAGCTGCTGATCGGCTTCCAGCTGGAAGAAGACCAGCTTGAATACAACGTCACCCGATAAGCGAATCCTTGAAATTCTTGTGTGACCCCGCGAATGCGGTGGCACATTTTGGTGAACCCCGGTTTGCGGGGTGCAATTGAGCTATACCTATGTCTGATAAACCCACTCTCTACACAGCCTTTGCAGAAAAGATCGATGCCGTGTTGGCGGCGCTGGAAGCCGAGGCCGTTCTTCCGCCCGAGACACCGCGCCACAATGTGAGTGTGGAACCGCCACGTGATGCTTCACATGGCGATCTGGCGACCAATGCTGCGATGGTGCTGGCCAAACAGGCCAAGACAAGTCCGCGTGAACTAGCGGAGAAAATTGTCGAGCATTTGGATCGCGATCCGCTGATCATTCGTGCAGAGATTGCCGGGCCGGGGTTCATCAATCTCCGTCTCGCCTCGCAGATATGGGCAGACGAAGTGGCGACAATCGGCGATTTGGCTGACGATTACGGCAAGTCTGCGATGGGTGCGGACCGCCGGGTGAATGTTGAATATGTCTCCGCCAACCCGACCGGCCCGATGCATATGGGGCATTGCCGCGGTGCCGTGGTTGGCGATGCACTCGCCAACCTGCTCGAATATGCGGGGTACGAAGTCACGCGCGAATATTACGTGAATGACGCTGGAGGTCAGGTCGATACACTCGCGCGCTCTGCTCACCTGCGCTATCGCGAGGCTTTGGGGGAGGATGTCGGAGAGATTCCGGAGGGCTACTATCCCGGCGCTTATCTCATCCCGGTAGGCGAGGCTGCCGCCAAGGAATTTGGCGACCGATTCCAGGCTGCACCGGAGGAGGATTGGCTGGCGATCTTCCGCGCTTTCGCGGTTGAGAGAATGATGGATGTCATCAAGTCCGACCTAGCTTTGCTCGGCATCAATCATGACGTTTTCGCTTCCGAAGCCGCGTTGCAAGCCGCAAAAAAGCCGGAGGCGGCTGAGGCTTGGCTGCGTGCGCATGATCTCGTCTATGACGGAGTGCTCGAAGCGCCCAAAGGCAAAGCGCCTCCCGAGGATTGGGAGCCAGTCGAGCTGCCGCTTTTCCGGTCGACGAAATTCGGCGACGACCAGGATCGCCCGATCAGGAAATCAGGTGGGAAATGGACCTATTTCGGGGCCGATCTCGCTTACCATATGCAAAAGGCCGAGGAGGCTGACGAGCTGATCGACATTTGGGGTGCGGACCACGCCGGTACGGTCAAACGCATTAAGGCAGCTGTTGCAGCCCTTAGCGAAGGGCAAGGCAAGCCGATTCCGTTTGATGTGAAGCTGGTGCAGATGGTGCAGCTATTACGCGATGGCGAACCTGCCAAAATGTCCAAGCGCTCGGGCAACTTCGTAACGATTGCGGACATGGTCGATGAAGTGGGCAGGGACGTGGTTCGCTTCTCCATGCTGACCCGCAAGCCGGAAGCGCAGATGGATTTCGACTTCGCAAAGGTGGTCGAAGCATCGAAGGACAACCCGGTCTTCTATGTGCAATATGCGCATGCTCGGGTCTGCTCGATCCTGCGCAAGGCAGAGGCAGATGGGATCGCTCCTTCCGGTGATCAGCTAGACCTGCTGACGGAGGACGACCTCGCTCTGGTCAAACAGGCGGCGCAGTTCCCGCGCGAAGTCGAGGCGGCAGCAAGGGCACGCGAACCACACCGGATTGCTTTTTATCTCTATGATCTGGCTGCCGCCTTCCATGCTTTCTGGAATCTGGGCAATGACGATGCATCCAAACGTATGATCGTGGCACAAAATGAGGCACTTTCAGCAGCAAGACTGTTCTTGGCAGCACAAATCGGGCAGGTAATTCGCAATGGTCTCGCACTATTGGGGGTGGAGGCTGTCGAGGAGCTGTAAGACATGATTCATCCGGGTGATGAGGACAAGAACCTGGAAGCCGACAGAGGGCTGGAGGAAGTCTGGGAAGAAGATGGCCAATTGGCCCTTGATGATCAGGATGAAGACCTTCCTTGGCTGGAAGCTGACGAATATGAGGAAGACGGCGGGTTTGATTTTCGCCTGATTGTTCTCGCACTTGTTGGCCTGTTGGTCGTGGCTGCATTGCTGGCGGCTGCGTGGTGGTTTACGCGTGACCGGAACGGTGCTGAAATAATCCCCGATGGCAGTACCGTGGAAGCGCCCGAAGGCGCTTATAAGGAGCGCCCCGAAGAACCGGGCGGTCGTAATGTCGATGGTACCGGCGATCAGGCATTTCAGGTGGCTGAAGGCGAAAGCACGCGCGGCAGGCTCGATACTGATGATGGCGGAGATAGCGATCCGTCACCCAGCATTGATGTTGCCCAATCGGGCGGTTCCCAAGCCGCTAACAGCGGGGCAGCGTATGTGCAGATAGGCGCATTTGGTAGCGAAGCCGATGCCCAGGCCGCGTGGAATGCGGCAACGCAGCGCTATAGCGTGTTGTCGGGCCTCGACCGCCGTATTGTTGAAGCGGAAGTAAACGGTGCCAGCGTTTATCGCCTTCAGGCAGTAGCGTCAGGCGAGGCTGCAGCGCAGAGCGTTTGCCGTTCAATCCGCGCCTCCGGCGGCGATTGCTACGTCCGTTAATTCACAGGCACCATCTGATAACGCGTTTCGGCGTGTTTTCCCCTGCGCGCTATGGTGAATCGCTTGCTTGATCAGGCTTTTTCAGGCGAAAATGCCACTATGACGCCCGCTATCTTCAGCCTTTCGGGTCCTAAGCTGACCGATGCCGAACGTGCTTTTTTCAAGGAAGCCGATCCTGCGGGCTATATCTTGTTCGGTCGTAATATCGAAACGCGTGAACAGCTGCGTGCGCTCACGGATGATTTGCGCGGGCTTCACGCGCGGGACGGACTGCTCATCAGCGTGGATCAGGAAGGTGGCCGGGTGTCGCGTATGAAGCCGCCTGAATGGCCGGTTTATCCGCCGCAAGGCATGTTCGGGCAGCTGTACGATGTGGCGCCGGCGAGCGCGATTCAGGCAGCACGGGCGAATGCACAACTGCTGGCGATGGATCTCCTCGAAGTCGGTATAACGGTGGATTACCTCCCTCTTCTTGATTTGCCAGTGGCGGGCGGTCATGACGTGATCGGAGACCGTGCCTTTGGGCGTGAGCCGATGCAGGTCGCCGCGCTGGGCCGTGCAGTGCTGGACGGCCTGTCGAGAGGCGGCGTGACGGGCTGCGTCAAGCATATGCCAGGCCATGGCAGGGCAACGGTGGACAGCCACAAGGATTTGCCTACAGTTACCGCCACCGAAGAAGTGCTCGAGGACGATATCGCACCTTTTGCCAAGCTGGCTGAAGCGCCTGTCGCGATGAGCGCGCATATTCGTTACACTGCCTGGGATGCGGACAATCCGGCAACCCTGTCCCAAAAGGTCATAAGCGAAATCATCCGTGGCAGGATCGGCTTCGACGGCCTCCTGCTGACCGATGATATCGATATGCAAGCGCTTGATGGGACAATCCCCGAACGTTCTGCCCGTGCAATCGCCGCTGGCTGTGATGTCGTTCTCAATTGCTGGGGCAAGATGCGGGATATGGAGGGCACGGTAGCGGCGCTTCCGGCCATGTCGGAAGCCTCTACAGCACGGCTGGACCGTGCTCTTTCCTATGCGGCGATGCCGAGTGATGCGACATCGCGCGAAGAACTGCTCGCCATGCGAGACGAACTGATCGAAGCCGTGAGGGCAGCGGCATGAGCGCGTCGATGGACGAGGGCGGCCTGATCGAGGCTATCGCTGTCGATACCGATCCTGATGAGGAATGGCACGGCATTGCCGCACCCGGGACAGCCGACAAGAACGCACTCTATCTCGAGCTGGACGGCTGGGAGGGCCCGCTTGATCTGCTGCTCGACCTCGCGCGCCGGCAGAAGGTCGATCTCAAGTCGATTTCCATTCTTTCCCTTGTCGACCAGTACATAGATTATATCGAGCGGGCAGAGGCACTTAAGCTGGAAGTCGCCGCGGACTACCTGGTGATGGCGGCTTGGCTGGCCTATCTCAAATCTGCGCTGTTGCTGCCGAAGGAAGAGCAGGAAGACCCTTCGCCCGAAGAGCTGGCTCTGCGGCTGCAATTGCGATTGCAACGGCTGGGCGCGATGCGCGAGGCTGGTGCACGGCTGATGGCGCGGGACAGGCTTGGCCGGGACGTGTTCGCGCGCGGCGCGCCGGACGGGCTCAAAGTCCTGCGAAAGAACCAGTGGCAATGCGACTGGTACCAACTCGTCCGCGCCTATGGGCAGGTGAAGCTGCGCACGGAACCTGTCGTGCACATGGTGGCGGAACGTCCGGTGATGACGCTCGAGAGCGCATTGGACCGCGTATCAGCAATACTCGGCGTAACGGTCGAATGGATGGAAATTCGTGCATTCCTGCCCGGTGATGCCGAACCGCGGCTCAAGAAAAGTGCATTGGCTTCCAGCTTCGTGGCGGCGTTGGAGCTGGCGCGCATGGGGCGCGCTGAAATTCGCCAGAACGAAATTTTTGGACCGCTCCATCTGCGGCGGGTTAAAGCATGATAAGCGTCCCTTCAGACCTTGCAAAGGCGGTTGAAGCCTGCCTTTTCGCCGCTGAAGAGCCTATGACGCCTCAGCAGATTTCCGCACATTTGGGCGATGCTGATGTCAAGGATGCACTCAGCGAACTGCAAGAACTCTACAAAGATCGTGGCATCGTTCTGGTAGAACGGGGCAAGCGCTGGCAATTCCAGACCGCGCCCCATCTTGCGCATTTGCTGCGGCGAGAAAAGGAGCAGGTTCGACGCCTTTCTCGCGCTGCGACCGAAGTGCTGGCAATCATCGCCTATCATGAACCTGTCAGCCGGGCCGAGATCGAGGCGATCCGCGGTGTACAGACCAGCGGCGGTACGCTTGACGTGCTGATGGAGGCTGGCTGGGTGCGCGCGGCAGGGCGACGTGAGGTTCCGGGTAGACCGGTGATCTACGCGACGACTCCCGATTTCCTGAGCCATTTTGGGCTCGAAACACGCAAGGATCTGCCGGGAATCGCCGAGCTAAAGGCAGCAGGCCTGCTGGACCCGGTGGACGATGCCTATGACGACATGGTCGCGCAGAAAGAAGAGCAGCTCGCGGCAGAACAAGCGGCCGACGATAAAGCGGCTCAGGAGAGCGATACCGTGGCCGAAGATTCCGAAGAGTTTGACGGCGAATACATAGAGGCGCTGGAAACTCCGGATGAAAATGCCTAGATTATAGCTTCAAGTGTAATCGAGGAAAAATCATGCAGCCAGGTATTTGGCAGATTCTGATCGTCGCTATCGTTGTCCTCGTCCTGTTCGGACGCGGTCGTATTTCGGAAATGATGGGCGATTTCGGCAAGGGAATCAGCAGCTTCAAGAAGGGTATGAGCGAGGAGAACAAGTCGTCTTCCGAAGCCAATCCGCAAATCGAAGCTCCCGCACCTACGTCGGCGCCTACGCCCGCTCCCTCGGCCACGGAAAATACCGAGAACGCGACCTCCGGCGATAAGAACGCCGGCTAACTCGCGTTTCAGCCGCGCTGTAAGGCCCAAGAATGTTTGACATCGGCGCCACCGAATTGCTGCTCATTTTCGTTGTGGCGGTCCTTGTGATCGGCCGCGACGATATGCCGCTTGCGTTGCGCACGTTCGGTCGATGGGTAGGCAAGCTTCGAAAGATGTCTGCGCAATTCCGCTCCGGTCTCGACTCTGTCGTGCGCGAGGCGGAACTGGAGGACATGGAAAAACGGTGGAAAGAGCAGAACGAGCAGGTCATGCGGGAACATCCCGAAGGCGCTCCGGCAGAGATGGGGCCGACGGGTGCCTATCCCGCCAAGGTCGCTGCGCCAGAGACGATGTCTGCCGAGAAGGCTGAGGAGCCGAAGGCTATCGCGGCAAAACAAAAGGTAGCGGCAGAAGAGGCCGAACGCCGGGCGGCAGACGCCGAAGCCGAGCTCAATGCTGCGCAGGATGAGCTGCCGCTTGCTGAGCTCAAGGTTGATGGCAGCGCCAAGACCAAGGCCAAGGGTGACTGAACCATGGCGATGAAGCTCAAGGATCTGGACGACACGCAAGCCCCGCTGCTTGACCACTTGATCGAGTTGCGAGGGCGGTTGGTCAAGGCTGTCATTGCTCTTGCGATCGCCTTTGCCATCAGTTTCTATTTCGCGGACCAGATTTTCGGTCTTTTGGTTCGGCCACTGACCGCATCTTTCCCGGAAGGGGAAGGTCAGTTGATCTACACCCAGCTTTACGGGGCCTTCTTTGTCGAGATCAAAGTGGCGCTGTTTGCGGCTTTCCTTTTTGCCTTTCCCATAATCGCTAACCAGCTATGGGCCTTTGTCGCGCCAGGTCTCTATGCTCGCGAAAAGCGCGCCTTTCTGCCGTTCCTGATCGCAACGCCTGTGCTCTTCACGGCGGGAGCGTGTCTCGCTTATTTTGTGGTGATGCCGCTCGCTTTCCCTTGGTTTCTTAGTTTCGAAGGCAATCGCGGCGGTCTGCAGGCGCAGGCGTTGCCGGAGATGGGGCAGTACCTTGACCTGGTAATGCGCTTCATTCTCGCATTTGGCGTCAGCTTCCTTCTGCCGGTATTCCTGATGTTGCTGAACCTGGCGGGACTGGTAACACGCGATCAGCTGGTGGCCGGGCGCAAATATGTGATCGTAGCGGTATTTGTCGTCGCTGCGATCATTACGCCGCCGGATGTTATCAGCCAGCTGATGCTCGCCGGGCCGCTGATACTCTTGTTTGAAGGTTCGCTGATCCTGATGCTTTTGAGTGAACGAAAGCGGGCAAAAGGGGAAGCTGCAATGCTCGCGGAGGGAAGGCCCGCTTCATCGAGTGAATCAAAGCCGGGCGATAATTCCTGCGAATAAAAAACGGGGCCAGAATTGGCCCCGTTTTCCTTCATTACGATGTCCGTATTTTACGGGCTTGTCGGCAGAACGTCGTCATCATCGTCGCTCACTTCGTCGATGATGATGATTGTCGTCACAACCACTGCCGCAGCCACAAGAGCCGAACCGAGATAGCTGAGACCGAAGAAACCTTCGGCCTTTTCTTCGGCCACTTCAGCCGGAGCGCGCTCGATCGGGACTGGCTGGGCCAGTGTCGGAGTTGCGACTAGAGCGGCCGATGCCGCAAGCGCAGTAAATACCTTATTCTTCATGGGAATTCCTCATTAATTTACAGACGACGTCTCGAAGAGATAAAACAAATCACCTATGCGATTGCAACCCCTTGGACTGTGCTAGAGCACATTACAGTTTCAATTGTATGAATATGGTGCGCTGCAGCAACACTTGGAAGAATCTCTGACAATCATCACAACATACAAAAACGGGGCCGTGTGGCCCCGTTTTTTCTAATCGATTGATATTGCTGGCGTTACGGGCTCGACGGAAGCTGCTCATCAGCATTGTCTTCGCCCGTTGCGACGATGATCCCGGCGATGACCGCAGCCGCTGCGAGGATAGCGATGACAAGACCGGGGCCAAAGCCTTCAAGCTCTTCGCTCTGGTCAACCGGAGCAACTGCGCGATCAAATGCGGCATCCTGCGCCAGTGCAGGAGTGGTAACCATCGCGCCCGCGACAGCAACAGATGTCAAAAGCTTCTTCATCATGCAGAACCCTCAAAAATTGCGTAATCCACTAGAGTCATAGCGTGTCAATTCGGGAAAGGCGAGACCAAATTGTGCAACTTTTTACCTCGAAGGCCCCTCAATGACTGCCTGTGTCAATTCGGCATCATAGACGCGTCGGCCTGCGATCCAAGTTTCAAGTACACGAATATCGCGGATTTCTTCCGGAGCGGCCAGCAATGGATCGCCGGATAGCAACACAAAATCAGCGCGTTCGCCGGCAGCCAGGCGACCGAAGCGCCCTTCGGCAAAGCCCGCATACGCAGCATTGGCAGTGTAGGCCGCGAGAGCCTGTTCGCGGGTCACCGTTTCTTCCGGTCGCCAGCCACCAACCGGTTCACCTTCGGCGTTGCTGCGGCTGATGGCAACAGCGAGCCCTGCTAGCGGGTCAACCGGCTCTACCGGCGCATCGGTTCCGAAGGCCAGCGTTCCACCTGCATCAAGAATTGATCGCCAAGCGTAGGCACCACCAAGTCGCGCATCGCCAAGTCGCGCCTCCGCCATAAACATGTCGCTGGTCTGGTGCACCGGTTGCATGCTGGCAATAATGCCATGCTGGCCAAAGCGGGGCAGGTCGTCCGGATCGATGATCTGCGCGTGTTCGATGCGCCAGCGGCGGTCTCCCGAATAGTCGCGCGACAGCTCTTCGATGGCGTAAAGTGCTTCCTGATTGGCCGCATCGCCGATGGCGTGAACTGCTACCTGGAAGTTGTCCAGCGCAGCGCGGCTCATCAAATTGCGCAATTGCGTCCCGTTCAGCAGCGGCAGGCCGCGATTGCCGTGATCGTCTTCATAGTCCTCCAGCAGCAATGCACCGCGGGAACCCAGCGCGCCGTCGAGATAGAGCTTTACGCCGTTGAGGCGGAGGCGATCTTGATAGAGCCAGTCGGTCGGACGAGGGCCACCGATGAGCAACATGCTTTCTACCGAATCGGCATAGGCCATTACGCGCAGCTGCAGCCATCCGGCATCGCCTGCCCGGCGGATGGTCATCCAGTCTTCCACCGTGGTGCCCATATCGGCCATCGCAGTGATCCCATGGCTCAGAAGCAGGTTTTGCGCGTTGTAGAGCGCCAAGTCGCGATCTTCGGGTAAAGGCGGCGGTACTTGCGATGTTATCATGGCAGTAGCTGCATCGATAAAAACGCCCGACGGGTCGCCATTTGCGAGCCGCTCGATGCGGCCGCCTACAGGATCACGTGTGGAGCGGGTTACCCCGCCAGCTTCGATCGCCAGGCTGTTGCCCCAGTGGGCATGGCCGTCCACCCGCTCAAGCCAGACTGGGCGATCCGCAACGACGGCATCAAGCTCCGCAGCGGTTGGAAAACGTCCCAGCCCCCAACGTTCCTGATTCCAGCCTCGCCCGAGGATCCATGGCCGGTCGGGATAGGCGGCGGCATAGGCTGCGATGCGGCCGAGCGCTTCATCGAGCGATTGCGTTTCCGAAAGGTCGAGCACCAATGTGCCAAGGCCCAGCCCCATCAGATGCGCGTGGCCATCGATAAAGCCCGGCACCATCACGCGGCCTTCGCCGTCGACGCGGTAGTCGATATCGCGGGTAGGTCGATCACCGAAGTCGAGCAATTCAGTGATCCGCCCGTCCTCGTCGATCACCATGCCAACGAAGCGATCCACCGTTCCATCGCGGTTGATCGAGATGCCATCGACATTGTCGATCCAGGTATCTGCCGCGGCGGGGGTGGAGAATGCGAGTATTGCCACAATGGCGATGATGAAACGGGTAAGTGTCATTTACTTTACCTCCGGCAAATGGCGGATCAGAGCGCTCGTATCCTGCCGGGCTCCTCCGGCGGTCTGCACTTGTGCGTATAATTGGTCGACCAATGCGGCGATCGGGAGGGAGAGACCTTTCGCCTTCGCCTCACCTAGCGCAATCGCCAGATCTTTGCGCATCCAGTCGATAGCGAAACCGAAATCGAATTCGCCTTCGACCATCGTCTTCCAGCGGTTTTCCATCTGCCAGCTTTGCGCGGCACCGCCGGAAATGGCTTCAAGCACCTTGTCAGTATCGACGCCTGTTGCCTGTGCAAGCCGCACGCCTTCGGATAGGCCCGCGAGCACACCTGCAATGCATACCTGGTTCACCGCCTTGCAGGCCTGGCCTGCCCCAGGTCCGCCGATATGGACTATACGCGCGGCGAAGGCTTCCATGAAGGGTTTGGCAGCTGCCATCGCTTGATCGGAGCCACCGCACATGATTGCCAACTTGCCGTTCTCCGCACCGGCCTGCCCGCCGGATACCGGCGCATCGACGGCGTACAATCCATGCGCCTCGGATTCCTTGGCAATGCGGCGGGAGAGAGCTGGTGAAACCGTTGTGTGATCAATAAAGGTCGCGCCTTTCTGCATCGCGGCAAGCGCACCATCCTCTCCAAACAACACGCTGGAAACATCATCGTCATTCCCAAGACAGGCGAGCACGAGGTTCTTGCCTGCGACAGCTTTCCTGGGAGTGTCGGCAATCGAAACCTCCACGCCTCTTTCTTTAAGAGCAGCTTGCCAGCCTTTTGCCTTTGATATCGTTCGGTTGTACCCGGTGACGTTGTGCCCGGCTTTGGCAAGGTGACCAGCCATTGGCGCGCCCATCACGCCCAGTCCCAAAAATGCGATATCAGTCATGCAGCGGGTGGATGCCTTGTCGCGCAGCAATACGCAATCACCCAAGCGAAACTTTGTTGCCTGAAAGCAGCTATCCGGTTTCCCTTTGCCCCGCGGTTGGGTAGCCCTTGCCATCATGAGCGAGGGAAAACTGACATTCGCCGATATCAAGGCGGCTGCGAAGCGTGTTGAAGGCGCCGTTGTTCGCACACCAACTTTGCGGTCGGAAACCCTTTCCGCCATTACCGGTGCAGATATTTGGCTGAAGTTTGAAAACCAGCAATTCACGGCTGCTTACAAGGAGCGCGGTGCCCTCAACGCGCTGCTGCAGTTGAGCGATGAGCAGCGAGAACATGGCGTGATCGCTGCGAGTGCAGGCAATCATTCGCAAGGTCTGTCCTACCATGGCAAGCGGCTTGGCGTGCCCGTCACAATCGTGATGCCGCGCACTACGCCAGTAGTGAAGATCATGCAGACGGAGGCTGTGGGCGGCAATGTCGAGCTCTATGGCGAAACATTCGACGAAGCGAGCGGGCATGCCAGAAAGCTGGAAGCCGAGCGGGGCCTCACTTTCGTCCATCCGTTCGACGATCCGCATGTCGCGGCCGGGCAGGGCACCGTGGCGCTTGAGCTCTTCGAAGATGCCCCGGATCTCGATTGTATTGTTGTCCCCATTGGCGGTGGTGGCCTTATTTCCGGCATGGCAACGGTTGCGAAAGAGCAGCCCAAACCAGTCGAGGTGGTCGGGGTCGAAGCACGTCTGTTCCCGTCATCCTACAACGCCTACAAGGGGGAAGACTTGCCATTCGGTGGCGATACATTGGCGGAAGGCATTGCCGTTAAAGAGCCTGGCAAGCTGACCCAGGCGGTAATCGACGAACTCGCTGACGATATTGTTCTCGTGGACGAACCGCACCTCGAAGAGGCGGTTTCGCTACTTTTGCAGATCGAGAAGACGGTGGTGGAAGGCGCCGGTGCTGCCGGGCTGGCGGCTGTAATCGCCAACCCGGAACGGTTCAGGGGCAAGAAGATCGGTCTCGTCCTGTGTGGCGGCAATATCGATATGCGGCTGCTCGCCAACGTGTTGCTGCGCGACCTGGCACGGTCTGGCCGTATGGCGCGGTTGCAGATAACCATGCAGGATCGCCCTGGTGCGCTGTTCAAGGTGATGCGTGAGTTCGACGATCACAATGTCAATATTATCGAGATCTACCACCAGCGCATTTTCACCAACCTGCCAGCGAAGGGCCTGATCACAGATATTGAATGCGAAGCGCGCGACCGCGCGCAAATCGAGTCATTGCAGCGATCGCTCCGTGCCAAAGGCTACAAGGTAAACTCCGTCGAGTTGAATTGACCCAATTCGGGGCGCTCTCTACTTGTGGAAAGCCGATTGTGGAAATTATCCCTGCACACAGCCGTTTTTATGGTTAACATGGTTCTCTGACGCGATTCCCCCGCGCATATCGGAGGCATCGCAAGTTTCTTGGTTGAGAGGACCGCCAACGCCGTGACGGCCCCTGTTCGTTTTCCCCGCTTCTTTGTGACGAGCCCTGCGCCGTGCCCGTATTTACCGGGCAGGACAGAGCGCAAGGTGTTCACCGAGCTTAAGGGGCCGCATGCCGAACAGCTGAATGATGCGCTTGGGCGGATCGGCTTCCGCCGTAGTCAAACGGTTGCCTATCGACCGAGCTGCGCGGATTGCCGCGCCTGTGTATCGGTCCGCGTGGCGGCAATGGACTTCAAGCCGTCCAGCTCGCAGAAGCGCATTTTGAAGCGCAATAGCGATCTCGTGAGCACCGAATGCCGCCCATGGGCGACCGAAGAGCAGTTCAGCTTGCTGCAACGCTATCTCGAGCATCGGCATCCGGGTGGCGGCATGGCTGCCATGGACGAAGTCGATTACGCCGACATGGTGGAACATACCAGCGTTTCCAGCTTTGTAGTTGAGTACAGGGAGCCTGCGTCCGACGGAGGCTCAGGTCGTCTGGTCGCTGCATGCCTGATGGATCGTCAAGCTGATGGTCTATCAATGATTTACAGCTTCTTCGACCCGGAACACAAGGATCGCAGCGGGCTTGGTACTTACGTCATTCTTGACCACATTCGCCGCGCAGCTGACGCGGGCCTGCCTTATGTTTATCTTGGATACTGGGTCGCAGGCTCCGAGCGCATGCAATACAAGGTGCGCTTCCGGCCGCTTGAACAGCTCGGTCCAGACGGGTGGCGGCGCATGTCCGAAGAAGAGCAGCGTGCGCTTATCGAAAGCGTTACATCCGGGGGCGGAGAGAGAAATCCTGCACCCGATGGCGGATCAAAAGATAATACGCCCGGCCTTCAGCGCGAATACAAGCTCGCCTGATTTTCTGCGTTCCCTGAAGCTTTCGCATGCTCCGGTCTTGGCCGGTCTGATAGTGCTTGCCACGCCGGCGGCATTACACGCTCAGGATGCGCCCGATCAACGGGGCCTTGATGAACTAATCCCCGAATCGGCGGTCGAGAATCCCGAAGAGTGGGTGCAAGAAGGTATTTCCGAAGAAGCGGTTGAGGACGCCGAGCGTCCACCCGAGCTCGATAGCGATGCGCCATTGGAAGAAATGCCGCTGGTGACGGTCGACTGGCCCGACGGGATCGACATGGCGGAGATAGAGCAGGTCGAGCCAGAAGATCCTGTCGAATTCGCTACGTTCCAAGACCAGATCCCGTCGATCCCGCAAGGCAGCGAAGAGCGAATTTCGGAAGAGTTGATCCTCGTCTTCCCGACGGACCGCTCGCTTTTTCCCGAGCGAGAAGAGTTTCTTGACCGGTTCAATGCACTCTCGACTATCGAAGAGCTCGATGACGATGGCAATGTCGCACGGCTGGCCGTTCAGGCCCGCAATGATGAACAGCTTTTGCAAGAGTTGCTGCGTGTCTACGGCTATTTCAACGGTGTTATCACGCGTTCCATCGGTGATGTGGACGATAGGGCGGAGACCGATCTTGATCGCCCCGCTGCTCGTTTCGATATCCAGCCGGGCACGCGCTATCGCTTCGGTGCAATCGACCTTGGCAATCTTGCGGCAACCACAGAGAATTACGATCTGCTCCGCTCGTCTTTCGAAATCCGGTCGGGTGATTTACTCTCGCTTGATGTGATCGAGAAAGAGCAAGCCGACCTCGATTTTGCGCTTGGCGAGAATGGCTATCCATTTGCGGCGATTGAAAGTCCCGAACTGCTCGTCGATCATGATCGGCAGGAAGGTGATTTGTCGATGCCGGTCGAGCCAGGCGGGTTCTACAATATGGGCGTCGTCACCAGTTCACTACCTGAATTCCTCTCCGGTCGTCACCTTTCGCGCATTGCGCGCTGGGATCCGGGCGACACCTACCGGCGCAGCGACGAGGAGGATTTGCGATCTGCGATCCTCGCTACCGGACTCGTCGGGTCGGTCAGCCTCACTCCTGTGGTGGTACAAGAGCCGGCCAATGGAGAGCCGGGCATCGTCGACATGCAGGCGGATCTGACCGAAGCGCCGCTGCGCACGATTGCCGGCAATATCGGGTTTGGAACCGAAGTTGGCATCCGGCTGGAGGCTATGTGGGAGCATCGCAACCTCTTCCCGCCCGAAGGCCTGCTGCGCATCCGTGGAATTGCGGGAACGCAGGAGCAGCTGCTTGGCATTACCTTCCAGAAGAATAACTTCCTTGGCCGCGACCGCATCCTGACCTTGGATGCTTTTGCCACTACTATCGATACCGATGCCTTTGATGCACAGACCGTGTCGCTTGTGGGCAATTACGAGCGGCAAAGTACACTGTTGTTCCAGAAGGCGCTATCCTGGGGCATCGGGTTCGAACTCGTCGCGACACGAGAAGCCGAAGTGACCACCGACGGGATCAAGTCTGCCACAACCGACTACCTGATCGGCGCGATGCCCGGCTACATTCAGTTCGACAGTTCTGACGATCTGCTCGACCCGACCGAGGGTATTCGTGCGCGAATTGAAGCTTCGCCTGAAATCTCTCGCGTTTTTGGTGAAAATAGCACCTATCTGAAGTTGCAGTTCGATCTTGCGAACTACCAGCAGGTCTCTGATGGCGTAGTCATTGCCGGGCGTGCGCGCTTCGGCACGATTCAGGGCGGTGACCTGACCGGTATTGCGCCTTCCCGCCGCTTCTATGCAGGTGGCGGCGGATCGGTTCGCGGCTACGGGTTTAACGCGATCGGCCCGGCAGATTCCTTGGGCGAACCCAGCGGTGGCCGCTCGCTCGTGGAAGCGTCGCTCGAAGCGCGTATCCAGACCGGCTTTCTTGATGGCGCCGTTTCTGTCGTGCCTTTCGTTGATGCTGGCACCGTTTCGGACGATACCCTGCCGGACTTTGGCACTGTACGTTTTGGCGCGGGGCTCGGCGTCCGATACAATACGACGTTTGGGCCGCTGCGCCTTGACATTGCCACCCCGATCAATCCGGGACCCAACGATAGCTGGATTGCTGTTTATGTCGCGCTTGGGCAGGCGTTCTGATGGCAGAAGGGGCAGTCAAAGACAGTGCGCCAAAAGGCGCCAGCATGCGGCGCAAAGTGCTGCGGGCCATAGCCCTTGTGGCGCTGGGGCTACTCGCCCTGCTGCTGTTGTTTGTCGCATTTCTGCACACACCGCCGGGGCGGCAGTTTATCGTCGACCAGATTGCCAAGGTCGCGCCAGCATCGGGTCTTTCGGTCGAAGTTGGCGAGATTGATGGATCGATCCTGTGGAGCTCCACGCTGAAAGACGTGAAGTTGCGCGATGCCAATGACACGCTTTTCCTCGAAATTCCGATGATTGATCTAAACTGGCGGCCACTCAATTGGTTCACCAATGGCCTCGACATTCGCTATCTCGTGGCTTCGGACGGAGTCCTGTATGCCGCGCCGGAACTGATCCCGGGCGATCCGGATGCGCCAATCCTGCCCGATTTCGATATACGCGTAGATCGCCTTGCAATCGAGGACTTGCAGGTGGCCGAAGGGTTGCTGGGTGAGGAGCGGATCATCCAGTTTGCGGCAGCGGCCGACATTCGCGATGGACGAGTGTTTCTCGATGCCGATGGCGAGTTTGGCGGTGCAGACGCGTTTGCCGCGCTGATCAATGCAGAACCCGATGGCGATGTGTTCGATCTGGAAGCGGTATGGAAAGCCCCCGCCGGCGGTTTCCTTGCCAGCATGGTCGGGGCTGAAGAGGAGCTCGACATCACTCTAACGGGCGATGGCAGCTGGAGCTCGTGGGAAGGAAACCTCCTCGCGGTGCAGGGCGGAGAAGATATCGCCCGGTTCGACCTGTTCAACCAAGCCGGGCAGTATCGGCTTGTGGGGCGCGCCGATCCGTCCGGATATCTTGAAGGGATTCCGGGCCGCGCACTAGGTGATGCTGTCTTGCTGACCGCGTCAGGAACGCTGGTAGACAGCATAGCAGAGGGTGAATTTACGCTTCGTGCCCGCGGCATGAATGCCGATGGTGAAGGGTCGATCAATCTGGCGGGCAATGCCTTCGATGTCTTCACGCTCAACGCGCAATTACTCGATGCAACGCTTTTTTCGTCCGATATCACGCTTGACGGAGCCACGCTGGAGGCAACACTTGATGGGCCGTTCCGGGACCTGTCGGCACCGCATACGCTACGTATTGCGGAGATAGACGCGGGCGGAACGCTGGTCCGCAACATCACGCAGCAAGGTGCGCTCACTTATGATGGTACGCGCATTACTTTACCGGTTGATACGCAAATTGAACGGATCATCAGCGGCGTTCAACTTGCCGATCCACGTCTGGTGAATGGTACGGTCGATGGTATGCTGGTCTATGCAGGGGGCGAGCTGCTCGCGGATGATATCAACGTGCTTTTCCAGGGGCTGCAGGCTCGCCTCGGCCTGAATTCCAATTTCGAAACCGGAATTACGCGAATCAACGGTCCACTCAATATTGCCGATCTGGCCTTTGACGGTATCGGTGTGGTCGATGCCGGAGCGCGGCTACGTGTGGTGCTGGGTGGCGGTGATCCGTGGCGCGTTGATGCCGATGTGCAGGGTCGCGTACAGCGCGTCACGAACTCGACACTAGAAAATCTTGCAGGCGAAAACCTGCGGTTTGGCGGTGGTCTGGCGTTTGGTGGTTCAGCGCCGATCCTGTTCAGCGATTTTACCGTTACGGGCAGCAAGCTTGATCTTGCGCTGGATGGTCGCATCGAAAGCGGACAGACTACTCTGGCAGGGCGCGGCTCCCAGGTCGAATACGGACCATTCTCAGTGGAGGCGACCGTGGCCGATGATGGCCCACGCGCTGTGCTGGTGTTCGCCGATCCGCTACCCGCAGCGGGCTTACGCGATGTCCGCGTAGCGCTGTCACCGAGCGATGATGGCTTTTTGATCGAGACCGAGGGACAATCGCTACTCGGTGCATTCGATGGATTGCTCGGCCTTACCATTGTCGAGGACGGCGACACGTTTCTCGACATCGAGCGGCTCGATGTCGCGGAAACACGGGTCGCTGGGATGCTAGCGCTGGTTGAAGGCGGCGCGGCAGGTGACCTCATGCTCGCGCGCGGCGGTGTCGATGGATCGATTTCGCTGTCTGTTCCCGGTGGTGTGCAGGAGTTCGATGTCGATCTGGCGTTGCGCAATGCGCGCTTCAGTGGTGATACGCTGCTGGCTATCAATCGCGGCAATGTAGACGCGACGGGGCGACTGGAGGAAGGCAATACGACGGTCAGCGGGAATGCCAGCCTGCAAGGTCTGACATACGGACAGATATTCATCGGGCGGCTGGCTGCCAATGCCAATGTCGCAAATGGTGAGGGGCGCTTTGATGCCGCGTTGGCCGGCCGACGGGGAAGTCGCTTCGAACTGCAGGTGAATGGCCGCACAACGTCTGGCCAGATCGCTGTCGCTGTGGACGGTTCCTATGCTGGTCGTGACATTGCGATGCCGCGTCGGGCCGTACTGAATCGCCTCGGTAATGGCGGATGGGAGCTTGAGCGGACACAGCTTTCCTTCGGTGACGGTTACGTGATCGCAAGTGGACAGTTTGGCGGCGAAGCACGGCCGCGAGGTCGCCTTGCGCTTTCGAACATGCCGTTGCGCCTGGCCGACGTCGTCGCGGGCGAGCTGGGTGTCGGCGGCATGGTTTCGGGCACGGTGGACGTTGCGGCGGGTGCTAATGGCCTGCCGACTGGCGAAGCGCGGCTGATGGTGTCCGACCTGACCCGCGCCAGTGCCACCCTGATCTCTTCGCCACTGGATATTGCCATGGTTGGCAATCTGTCGGAAAACCTGGCGCAAGTGCGTGCTGTCATGTCGGCGGAGAATGGCGCGGATGGTCGTTTGCAGGCGCGGATCGCCAATTTGCCGCAGAGCGGCAGCCTGACGCAGCGCCTCTATGCCGGATCGCTTCTGGGGCAGTTCCGCTATGAGGGCTCCGCGGCATCGCTGTGGCGGCTCGCGGCCATCGACTTGCTCGATGTGACAGGCGAGATCGATGCGGCTGCCGATATTCGCGGCACGCTGGGCGACCCGCGCGTGACAGGGTCGGTTGCGGGTGACGAGTTGCGCGTGCGCAGTACGCTGACCGGCACTGATCTTACCGGCGTTTCTGCACGCGGCAGGTTTGATGGCTCGCGCTTCAACCTCGCCAGCTTCTCCGGCACTGCGCCCAATGGTGGTGCAGTTAGCGGCAGCGGCTTTATCGACCTGTCCGGTATCACCGCATCGCGCGGTCCGCGCATGGATATCCGCCTTGCCGCGCGCAATGCCGAGATACTCGACCTACCCAATATGGGGGCGCGGGTGACGGGGCCGCTGCGGATCGTTTCAAACGGTATCGGCGGCACAATTGCCGGGCGCTTGCAGGCCCGCGAAGCACGCTGGCAACTGGGCACGACTGCCGATGCGATTGCCGAATTGCCGCGCGTCGCAGTCACCGAGATCAACCTGCCGCCCGATGTCGAAGCGCGGGCGACCGATACGACGCCTTGGCGTTACCTCATCGATGTATCGGCGCCGGGCAACATCAATGTGGACGGGCTCGGCCTTGACAGCGAATGGCGCACCAGCGGTCTCCAAATCCGCGGGACCACTGCCGATCCGCGCCTGGGTGGATCGGTGAGCGTAGTGCCACGGCAGGGCTTCTATTCCTTCGCCGGTGCGCGGTTCGAGATCACGCGCGGTGAAATCGACTTCGACCAGAGCGTACCCATCGATCCGCGTATCGACTTGGTAGCGGAGACGGAGGTCAACCAGCTTTCTGTGACGGTGAACGTCACGGGCAATGCCAGCCGCCCTGACATTGCCTTTTCTTCCAATCCGGCGCTGCCTGAGGAGGAGTTGCTGGCGCAGATCTTGTTTGGCGGCTCGATCACGACCCTTTCTGCGACCGATGCGCTCCAGTTGGGCGCGGCAGTCGCAAGCCTGCGCGGAGGATCGGGCGTTGGGCCGATCAACCGGCTACGCGATGCCATCGGGCTCGACCGCTTACGCATCGTACCGGCCGATGCTGCGCTCGACCGCGGTACGTCAGTGGCGCTGGGCAAGACCTTTGCACGGCGCTTCTATGTCGAGATCATCACCGATGGGGCGGGGTATTCCGCTACAAATGCGGAGTTCCGTATCTCCAGCTGGCTCAACCTGCTGGCGACGGTAAGCACCGTCGGCCGCCATAGTGCCGCGCTGGAGTACCGGCGCGACTACTAGGTGAATCTGGACGGTTTACTGTTCGATACTATTCGGTAAGCGCAACGCTCTTCAGCACGGCATCCACGGGAATGACAACGCCATTGGTACCGAGCATCTCTGCTTCGATCACGGCTGAAGTCTCACCGTCCGTTCCGCCAACGGTCAGCGTATTGCCTTCCATCGCAAATGTCAGCGTCCCGTTGCCCATCGTTGCCATTTCGACCGATCCGTCGCCGGATTCGACTGCATTGGCAATGTCCTCGCGCGTGAGATAGCCTGGTACGACATGTTCGCGCAGGATAGCTGCGAGCGCAGCGCGGCCTTCGTCGCTGGTGAAATCGTCACCCAGGGTTTCCATCGCCGCATCGGTGGGCGCGAAGATTGTATAATATGGCGCAGCATCAAAAGCGCCGACCAGTCCCGCATCCTCCAGCAGGGCCTCAACCGAGGACAGATCATCGTCCGCCGCGATTATCGCCGCGATAGTTTCCGACGTTGGCTCGGCATTCGGCTCGCCTGTGTCGGCGTCATCGCCACAGGCACCGAGCGTAAGCAGCGAAGCGGAGACGAGTATTGCCAGGACACCGCGGTTGCGTGTTGCAAATGTCATGTCGGATGTCCCCTAGATCAGCAATTCGATGGCAGCAGCGACCAGCCGCGTTTCCGGATCGACCTGATAGACGTAGCCGTCGCTGTAACGATACCAGCGGTCGCGCCGGTCACGATAGCGGTCGCGATAGCCATAGGGCACGTTGTATACATCATAGCCGCGCGGCATCGGGCTGCCGACCACGAACTCGTCGCCCGTCAGGAGCGCCGCCACGGAGGTGATTGCCGCAGTTTCCGGATCGACTCGGTAGACCACATTATCGGCATAGCGATAGTTGTCACCCAACCCGTAATAGCGCGAGTAGTAATCCGGCACACGGCGGTAACCATAGTCCGCAGGCCAAGGATTGCCGATGGCGAGTGCGCCGCCCAATAGCGGGATGTAAGCGGATACGCGATTGCCGTCATACTGCAGCAGGAAGCCGTCATCGTAGAAGTAACGGCCACCCGAATAGGGCAGTCCCCACCAGTTTGGCGAATAGCGCGAATAGCGGCTGTAACGGTCATTGAGTTGGCGTGCCTGCCCCGGTGGCAAGCAACCATTGCGCTTTTTGGCGAGACCTGGCGGGCACCCGCGCACCAGGCCGCTATCGCGGTAGAGCACACGCTCGATCAAGTCCCCGCCACGCGTATCGATACGGATGTCGATGCCGCCATCGCGATTGCCATTGCCACGGAAGCCCCCATTCCCGTTGCCGCGCTGGTTCAGGCGGATGTCGATCCCGCCATCATTGCCATTCCCGTTGCCATTACCACGGGCATTGCCGCCGCCACGGTTGCCATTGCCATTGCCCTGGTTTCCGCGTGGTGCAGCGCGTTCCTGGCCGCCTCCGCGATTGCCGCGATTGGCATTGCCGTTCCCATTGCCTTGATTGCCGCGTTCGACCTGCGCAGGCGGGCCACCGCGGTCACGGTTGCCATTGCCGTTTCCATTGCCTTGCCCCTGCGCGAATACGGGTGTTGCCGCGATAGCAAGAGCGGATACAGTTGCCAGTGCTAGTTTCATCTTGTGAACTCCTCTGTCCTGCCAACGACACGTTTCCTTCTGGGTTCCCACTTTCAGCCGCGTCGATAAAGCTCAACCTCTGCTGTCCGCCGCCGCGCCAACCCCTTCAGGCGGCGCCCACCAGCATAGCACCAGCGGTCGAACTCGCGAGCAGCCCCGGCATGGTCGCCATCGCAGTGCTTGCGGGTGAGCGTTGCCTTGCCAATAGCACCGGTGTTGTAGTGGAAGCTGACAAGCGCATCGAACTGCGCCTGCGTTGTGGGCGCATCGCCCAGCGCCATCGCCACATCATTGGCATAGCGCGCCAAGTCTTCCTCCAGCCGCGCATCGCACTGCTCCTGAGACCACACCGTGCCACGCTGGATGCGCCCACCATGGAAGCGATCTGCCCCCGTCGCGCCCCAGCCAATCGTCCACGGATCGCCGCCGGTGCCGGGGTCGGGATAGGCCTCTACCAAGCCATCCGCACGGCGTTTGGCGCAGCCTTCGAACCGTTTGATGAGTGTCACACCTTTTTGCCCGACTTTAGAGGCACTTGTACCCCCATCTGTTGGAGGTGTTACACTGTCCTGAAGACAATTCTCGCCGCCGCCATCAAGCATGCAATCGAGTGTCTCGACCTCGCTCTGCGCAATCGGTCGCCCGAGCATGCGCCGGACAAAATCAAAGAGGGGTTTGCGCTTGGTATCTTCGGTCATTTCCGGGCCTTTCCTGCGTTGTGTCAGGTCACGGCGCTAAAGAGCAAGAATGGCTGTAGGAAAGTCGCGATTCACTGCTGTAAAGAGCTCTTGACTGTAAAGACCTCTTGTCAGTAAAGAGCTCTTTACAGGTATCGGAGTGATTCGTTGAACAACCGCGTGAAGCAATTCCGGGAAGCGCAGGGCTGGAGCCAGGGTGAACTGGCGAAGCGGCTTGGTGTGTCCCGGCAGACGATCAACGCGGTGGAAACCGACAAATACGATCCCTCCCTGCCGCTCGCGCTGCGTATGGCGAAGCTCTTTCGCGTCGCCGTGCCGGACATATTCATCGACGATTGGGAACCGCAAAATGACCGAGACTGAACTGGAAGCTGCCGAAAAGAAGCGCCGCTGGAAGAAAACTGCCTTTGCCCTCGGGCTGGGTGGCGTGTGCGGATTTCTGGGCGCAATGGGGGTGCTGAACCTGCTCGAGACGGACGCGTTTGCCGATGTAACGGCATCGGTCGAAATCGCTTGTCTTGTAGGTATGCTCTACGCGGTTACCGGCGCGGTCATCGGCATTGGCCTGCTCAACCCGAAGGCGGGCGCGACCTATCTCAATGTCGAGGATGCCGAAGAAATCGAAGAGCAGCGCGGGATGCTGACCAACTCCGCCCTCGCCATGTTCATCGCGGGCGTAGCTCTGATTGTCGTGGCGCTGGCGGGCGCAGCGGGCCCGATCGATCCGGCCATGGCACTGGGCTTCTATGTCATCGCGTCGATCATTGCCGTGTGGCTTTCGATCCGCTCGGGCAGATACCAGGACGAATTGATGCGTGAAATGGGCCGCCAGACAGCAGCCATGGCATTTTATTTGGTTGTCCTGATCGGCGGCAGCTGGGTGCTGCTCGCACACCTGCAATATGTCACCGCGCCTGCGCCGCTCGACTGGCTGACAATGTTCTGGGCCCTGATGCTGCTTGGCGCATTCATCGTCGTTGGCAAGCGCGGGATGTTCATGATGCGTTAGGAGGAGGCTTTTTTCAACGCAAGAAGGGCCGCCCGGATCGCTCTGGACGGCCCTTCTTCTTGGCGTAATGCCGGTGGCTCTTACGAGCTGTAATACATATCGAATTCGACCGGGCTCGGCGTGGTTTCGAAGCGCAGGACGTCTTCCCACTTGAGTTCCATATAGGCTTCGATCTGATCCTTGGTGAACACGTCACCCTTGAGCAGGAAGTCCATGTCGTCGCGCAGGGCGAGCAGGGCTTCGCGCAAGCTGCCGCACACGGTCGGAACGTCGGCGAGTTCTGCCGGGGGCAGATCGTAGAGGTTCTTGTCCATCGCATCGCCCGGGTGAATCTTGTTCTCGATCCCGTCGATACCCGCCATCAGCAGCGCGCTGAAAGCGAGGTAGGGGTTCGCAAGCGGATCGGGGAAGCGGAATTCCACGCGCTTGGCCTTCTCGCCCGAACCGTAAGGAATGCGGCACGATGCCGAACGGTTGCGCGCCGAATAGGCGAGCAACACAGGCGCC
>CAYRBB010000004.1:0-54442 GCA_964422435.1 uncultured Sphingomonadaceae bacterium | reverse complement strand
CGCTTGTAGCTGTTGGTGGTCGGGTTGGTGAAAGCGTTCAGCGCCTTCGCGTGCTTGATGACACCGCCGATGTAATAGAGGCAGTTTTCCGACAGGCCGGCATATTCGTTGCCCGCAAAGGTCGGCTTGCCATCCTTCCAGATCGACATGTGGGTGTGCATGCCGCTGCCGTTGTCGTCCTTGATCGGCTTGGGCATAAACGTCGCTGTTTTGCCATAGGCATGGGCGACCTGCTGCACGACATATTTGTAAATCTGCACCTGGTCGGCCGTCTTTGTCAGCGTGCTGAAGGTGATGCCGAGTTCGTGCTGGGCGGCGGCCACTTCGTGGTGGTGCTTGTCCATCGGCAGGCCCATTTCCATCATGGTGGTGACCATTTCGGCGCGGATGTCCATGGCGCTATCGACCGGCGCGACCGGGAAATAGCCACCCTTGGCCCGCGGACGGTGGCCCATATTGCCGCCTTCGATCTCGGTGCCCGAATTGGTTGGCAGCTCGATATCGTCGATAGCATAACCCGATGCGGAATAACCGTCTTCGAAACGGACATCGTCGAACATGAAGAATTCGGGTTCGGGGCCGACATAGACCGTATCACCGATGCCGGTGCTGTTGAGGTAGGCCTCGGCGCGCTTGGCGGTCGAACGCGGATCGCGCGAATAGAGCTCGCCATTGCTCGGCTCCACGATGTCGCAGAAGATGACCATCATCGGCGTCGCGCTGAACGGATCGACATAGACCGAGTCCAAGTCCGGCTTCAGGATCATGTCGGACTCGTTGATCGTCTTCCATCCCTCGATCGAGGAACCGTCGAACATCATGCCTTCTTCAAGCATGTCTTCATCGACAACGGAAGCGCACATGGAAAGGTGCTGCCACTTGCCCTTGGGATCGGTGAAACGGACATCGACCCATTCGATTTCCTCTTCCTTGATCCGCTTAACGATATCCTTTGCGTCGGCCATTTTGGTAATTCCTTGCTGCGAGTGTCTTGTGTTTCGAATTGAATTGGGGATCTGCCCTAAAGCGCGGCGTCGTCCTGTTCGCCGGTGCGAATGCGGATTGCGGTCGTGATTTCTGACACGAAGATTTTGCCATCGCCGATGCGGCCCGTCTGTGCTGCTCCGGCAATGGCTTCCACCACCTGATCGGCAAGGCTGCTCGGCACGATCACCTCCAGCTTCACCTTGGGCAGAAAGTCAACCACGTACTCGGCCCCGCGATAAAGCTCTGTATGGCCCTTCTGGCGGCCGAAACCCTTCGCTTCGGTTACGGTTATGCCGGAAACGCCCACTTCGTGCAGCGCGTCCTTCACCTCGTCCAGTTTGAAAGGTTTGATAATGGCTTCGATCTTCTTCACGTTGCGCACCCTGTTGGCATTGGCGGGAAATATGCTCCATCAGCGGATACCAGACCCGTCCGGTTCCCGCGCGACACGTATCAAGAATCGTGCCAGAAATTGCTGTATAGCCTACCATACACACGATAGAGCGAAAGGCCGGATTCAGGACAGGGCATGTCGGGAAAACGAGACCGCGACCTGGTGAATTTCCGTGCAGCAGTGCCCAAAATCTGGGCAAGGTCTGCGGCCTAAATACGCAGCCCGGCAAGCTCTTTCAAACCGGACATCAGGTTGAGCGACTGGACCGCAGCTCCCGCCGCGCCCTTGCCGAGATTATCCAGCCTCGCGACCAGCCGTACGGTCTCTCCATCGGGGTCTGAAAACACCCAAAGATCCAGTCGATCGGAAGGCTCTTGCTGATGGCGCAAGACGAGTTCGTCCGGCCGGTCGTCATGCACTTTGACGAGAGGTGCCTCGGCATAATAGTTTGCCAGCTCCTCGCGCAGTTTTTCCGGCTTTGCGGCGCTGCGCATGGCGGCGATATGTAGTGGCACTTCCACTATCATACCGCGGAAAGCGGGCACTACGGCAGGCGCAAATACCGGACAGTGTTCGAGCCCGGCCTTGCTCTTCATTTCCTTGAGATGCTTGTGATCGAGCGAGAGGCCGTAACCGCGATAAGCGATATCTCCTTCGTCCTCGAACCGTTGGATCAGCCCTTTGCCGCCGCCTGAGAAACCGGACACTCCGCTGACAGTATAGGGCCAGTCGCGCGGCAGCAGCCGGGATCGGATCAACGGGGCCATCAGCGCAAGAAAGCCGGTTGGGTAGCAGCCCGGGTTGGCGACCCGTTTGGCATTTACAATCGCCTGCGGTCCGACCAGTTCCGGGAAGCCATAGGTCCAGCCCTTCGCACCGCGATGCGCGGAAGAAGCATCGATGATGCGGGTTTTCCCGTCCTCATCCACCATGCCCACTGCTTCGACGGCGGCATCGTCCGGCAGGCAGAGGATGGCAAAGTCCGCAAAGTTGAGCGCTGTACGGCGACATGCGGGATCTTTGCGTTCGGCATCGCTCAGGCGGATGATCTCGAATTCTTCGCGGCCTTCCAGCCGGTCTGCGATTTCGAGACCCGTGGTACCCTCCGCACCATCGATGAAGACATTGAATGCCATTACAGCATCGCTTCCAGCCGGTCTGCGCGGAGATAACCCACTGGCCCGTGGACGGACATGCAACCCCATGCCCAGCGCCCGGCAATATCGAGCACTTCGAAACTGTCCCCTTCCATCAGTACGCACAGTTCTTCTGATGCATCATCAGGTTGGGCAAGAAGCGACGCGCCGCCGGGCATCACGATGCGCGGCTGGGGCACCGCATAATGCGGCACGAAGTGCTTACCCGCGAGTGCGATGTGGGCGAGGTCACCGCGGAGTGGGACCTTGTGCGGATCGGGCCGCGCGGCAGGGCCGGACAGGACGAAGGGACCCTGCGCGTGGCTCATGCCGGGAGGTGTATCGTTTTGGCTCAAGCGCCTATCCTGAAAGCATCACGAATTCGAATGGTCGCGCTTAGACGTGCGCGTCCGTTGGCACAAGTTTACGCTTCAACCATATCGCCCGCGCAGCATGTGGAATGCCGCGCGCAGGCCGAGTGCCGCGCCGCCTTTAGCGCGCCCCGGCTTGGCGGCGGGGCGCCATGCAAAGGTATCGAAATGCGCCCAGTCGATGTCATCACCCACGAACTTGTCGAGGAAACTCGCCGCCACACTCGCCCCGGCATAACCATTGCTGTGGCTATTATCGGTGTCTGCGATTTGCGACTTCAGGTAATCGGCGTAGGGATCCCATAGCGGCAGGCGCCACGGCTCGTCATCATACGCCTTGCCTGCGCCGATTAGCTGTTCTGCGGTTTCGTCGCGCCGGGTAAATAGTGCCGGCAGGTCAGGCCCAACGGCCACGCGGGCCGCGCCTGTCAGCGTGGCAAAGTCGATGATCAGCTCAGGATCATGCTCGCTGGCAAGATGCAGCGCATCGCCCAGGATCAGCCGACCCTCGGCATCTGTATTGCTGATCTCAACGGTCAGGCCCTTGCGGCTGTTAAGGACATCGCCCGGACGGAAGGCATTGCCGGCAACTGCATTCTCTACCGCCGGGACAATGCAGTGGAGCCGCATTTTGAGGCCGGTCTTCATGATCAGGTCTGCGAGGGCGAGGGCATGCGCACCGCCGCCCATATCCTTCTTCATCAGGAGCATCCCGCGCGGCGACTTCATGGAAAGGCCGCCGGAATCGAAGCATACGCCCTTGCCAACGATTGCTACGCGCGGGTGGCTTGCATCCCCCCATTCGATCTGCAGCAGACGCGGCGCATGACTGCGTGCGGCGGCCCGGCCAACCGCGTGGACCATCGGAAAACCCGTTTCCAGCGCATCGCCGCGAATGACGGAGAAATCGGCCTTGTTGTCCTTGGCGATCCGTTCCGCCTGATCTTCTAGCGCGGCCGGGCCCATATCTTCTGCCGGTGTGTTGACCAGATCTGCGACGAGCGAACAGGCGGACGCTTCGGCGACGATCATGTCAATCTTGGCAACGTCCTCTGTCAGCAGGATGCGCGAGCCTTCCGCGTCGTCATCCCTAGAATAGCGGGTGAATTCATATTGCGCGGTTAGCCAGCCGAACATCGCGGGGCCGGGCTGGCGATCCGCGAGCCGATAGGTGCCTTCGGGCAGTTCTTCCGCCAGCTTGGCCATGCACCAGCTGGAAAGCTCTTCCGGATTGGCAACGCCGCCGACCGCGAACCAGCTTTCGTCCTGAGGGTCCTTGGCGGGCACGATCCCCACCTGGTATCCGCGGCCCTTGAACTTCTGCGCCGCCAGCGCGGCGCGTTGCGGTCCGCTCAGGCTTTTCGCAAATTCATCGAACCCGTCCGCGTTGACGAGATGGATCGCAATGGCATCCTGCCCACGATCCGGCTGGATTAGATCTCTTGGTATGGTCATGCGATATCGCTTGCCGTTTTCCGCTGCGTTTGGAAAGAGGCGGATCGTGAGAATACAGAGAATCACAATGGCGCTGGTTCCAGCGCTTTTGCTTGCTGGGTGTGATTTCACTTCCGGAACCGGTGAAGCCGACGCCACGGCTACGCCGGCCGATACCGGCACAGACGCGCCGCTATATTCAATCCCCGTGGACGGTGCGCGGACGGTTTCGGAAGAGACCGACCTGTTCTTCTTCGAATATTCCTACCCGCAGGAAGCGGGAGCAATACCCGAGTTGGCGCGGTGGCTCGATCAATTGCTCGACCGGCGGCGACAGGCCTTGGCATCGCAAGCTGCAGAGGGGCGAGAACGCGCACGCAGCAACGGCTTCCCGTTCAACACGTATTCCAGCGGCACTGCTTGGGAAGTGGTGGCGGACTTGCCGGGCTGGCTCAGCTTGTCTGCTGCGCTCGACAGCTATCAGGGCGGGGCGCATCCCAATTACGGCTTCGATGCCATTGTGTGGGACAAGGAAAACGATCGCGCATTGGAGCCGATTGCATTTTTCACCTCGCCCGAGGCGCTTGATGGTGCTTTGGGAGATCGCTTGTGCGAAGCACTGAATGCCGAGCGAGAAAGCCGTCGCGGCACGCCGGTCGACGCCCGGTCGACCGACAGTTTCAATAGCTGCGTCAAGCCCGATGAAACCAACCTTTTGCTGGGTTCAACGAATGGCGAGCATTTTGATCGCATCGGCATCCAGATCGCACCCTATCTTGCAGGGCCTTATGCAGAGGGCTCTTATGAATTCACTTTCGCGGTTGACGACCAAATTCTCGAGATTGTACAGCCGGAATATCGCGCAGCGTTTGAAGCTCCGGAATAGGGCCATCTCGCAATTGCCGTGAAGATCGCCTACATGGCCGACATGACTCAATATCAGCACGTAACCGATGACATGTCCGTTTACCGTGACGGGACGATCAAGCTGCACGGCCCAGAAGGCTATGAAGGCATGCGCAAGGCCGGCCAGCTTGCCGCGCAGATCCTAGACGAAATGGCAGACCGAGTGCAGCCCGGGGTGAGTACCGCAGAGCTGGACGACATCGTCAGGCAGATGACATTGGATGGTGGCGCAGTTCCGGCGACGCTCGGTTATCGCGGCTACACTCATAGCTGCTGCATCTCCATAAATCACGTGGTGTGCCACGGAATTCCGAGCGACAAGCGGCTGAAGGATGGCGATATCGTCAATATCGATGTCACTCCGCTGCTCGATGGCTGGCATGGCGATACCAGCCGGATGTTCTTTGCCGGTGAACCTTCGCTCAAGGCCAAGAAGCTCGTCGAAGTGACCTATGAATGCCTGATGCTTGGCATAGCCGAAGTGCGCCCCGGCGCACGGCTCGGCGATATCGGGGCGGCGATCCAAAAACATGCCGAACGCCAGCGATATGGCGTTGTCCGCGATTTCTGCGGGCACGGCCTCGGCCGTCTGTTCCACGATGCCCCGGAGGTAGTACACGCAGCACGGGCAGGTACAGGTCCGGAGCTGAAGGCGGGCATGTTCATGACCATCGAACCGATGATCAATCTCGGCCGCCCTCATGTGAAGCTGCTTAATGACGGTTGGACTGCAGTGACGCGGGACAAGAGCCTGAGCGCGCAGTTCGAACATTCGATTGGCATTACCGAGGACGGCGCAGAGATTTTCACAACGAGTCCGAAGGGTTTACACAAGCCGCCTTACGGGGCCTAAGCCTCCCTACTCGCCCGGATTGCGGCACCACCGGCAAAAGGCGCTATCGCCACCAGCACGAGACTGATTGCTCCGGTGAGTGCCAGGCCGCCGTCACCGTCGCTCGAAAGCGATCCAGCGCCGAAGATCAACAGCGGTACCGCGAGCGGGATAGTGAGCAGACCCGAAAGCGCAGCATTGCCCTTGAGGCCGACAGTCACTGAAGCGATGATAATCCCGATGGCGGCGAGGCCCGGCGTGCCGGCGAGCAGGCCGAGCAGCACCGTGTGGAGTGTCGCTCCTTCGATGCCGACCAAAGCACTCGCGGGTAATGCGGCGAGGATGATGAAGGGGCCGAAGCTCAGCCAGTGGGCGAGCAAGCGCACGGCGACGATCATCTCCTCGGCAATCCCGCGCAGGGCCCATTGGTCGAAAAAGCCGTTCTCGACATCGGGGGCGAGCAAGCGGTCCAGCGGAAGGATCGCGGCGAGCAGGGCAGCGACCCAGATCACGCCGCCACCTGTTGCGCCTAGCAGCGCCGCATCCGGCCCCACCGCAAAGGGATAGAGCATCGCCACCGCGAGGAAAAACAGCAGTGGCAGCAGCGAATTGCCACGCGCCGATCCGGGCAGGAAAGTGGCGAGATCACGCTTGAGGAGGGCGGCGAGCGTATTCATGCGGTGAAATCCGGCAGATGCAGTTTCTGCACGTTATCCATCGCAAAATCCTGATGGCTTGCCACAAGCGCGATCCCCCCGCCGCCACAATGCAGCGCGAGCAAAGCCTCGAGCGCTCCGCATGCCTGCTTGTCCAGACCGTTGAAAGGTTCGTCCAGCAGCCAGATCTGCCTTCCGCCATTCAGTAGCCGTGCAATCGCGGCGCGCTTGCGCTGGCCAGTGGAGAGGTAGCGCACCGGTATGTCGAGCAACTCAGCGATTTGCATAGTGGCAAATGCCATCGCGTGATCGTTGCACCCGTCGACCTGCTCCCAGAACCCGAGCGCCTTGCCCAGCGGAAGGTGTTCGTCGAGCGCCAATCGTTCATCCAGCAAGCCCATGCTGCCTTCGCGTGCCATGTCGCCGGAAAATGGGCGCAGCAATCCGGCAAGGATGCGGATCAGGCTGGACTTGCCCGTGCCGTTCGGTCCTGTCACATGGAGCGCATCTCCCGCGCTGAGTTCCAGCGAGAGGCCGGTAAACAGCAAGCGCTCTCCGCGGCGGCAGGCAAGGTCTTTCGCGGAAAGTCGGCACGATTCCATCGTCCGAAGCGTTAGGGCATGGAAGGCGAAACGCGCAAGAAAAGGAATGCCCATGGCTGTTGCCAAACTGACTCGAGAAGAGGCCGAAGCAGGCCTCAAGAACCTCAATGGATGGGAATTCGACCGCGATGGCGATGCGATCAAGCGGACCCTCGAATTCGGCGACTTCGTAGAGGCATGGGGCTTTATGAGCCGCGTCGCGATCCTCGCCGAAACGCAGGATCACCATCCCGAATGGTTCAACGTCTACAACAAGGTCGAGATCACACTGACCACGCATGATGCGGACGGTCTGAGCGAGCGCGATATGCAGCTCGCGGCAGATATTGATGCCTTGATGGGTTAGGCGCTAACTTTCCGCCGGGCGGCCTTCACTGGCCTCATGCGCTTGCGCCAGCGTCTTGGCGCGCTTGCGAAGCATGCCGGGGAACCACTTGCCGACAAAGCCCATCTTTCGCGCGGTCTTGCCAACGAGCGTGTGCACCTTGTCGCCATGCACCGCATTCCACGCTTCCAGTGCCACTTCCTCTACTGGAGTGAATTCCAGCCCGGCTTTCACCACGCTATCGCGGATAGGGGTGTTGCGGCTGCGGTTGGGAGGGTTCTGCAAAAGCGGCGTGTCGATGAAGCTGGGCATGATGGAACGGACCTTGATGCCGTAGGGGGCCCACTCGCAATCGAGGCTTTCGGTCATACTGCGCACGCCGGCCTTGGTCGCGCCGTACACGCTCTGGTTCGCCATCCCGTAAATCGCCGCCGCGCTCGCCGTGTTGAGCAGACAAGAACCCGGAGCCGCCGCCTTGAGGTACGGGAACGCAGCCTTCGCCCCGTAGAACACCGCGCGCAGGTTTACGTCCAGCAGCAGGTCCAGTTCCTCATGCGTGACTTCGGTCAGCGGCCCTCCGGAAGGCAGCCCGGCATTGTTGGCAAGCACGTCCAGGCGCCCACCGGTGATCTTCGTAAAATCGGCAAGGGCTTCGTCCCATGCCTCGCAGTCAGTGACGTTGAATCTATAGGTTTTGCACTGGCCATCGGGCAGCAGCGCATTGGTTTCGTCCATGCCCTGCTGGTTGAGATCGGAGATGCCGACCATCCAGCCCTGCGCGGCAAAATGCTGCGCCATTGCGCGGCCAATTCCGCTGCCGCCACCGGTGATGAAAATGCCCTTGCGTGCGCGCATGCTAGCCTCTCTTCTCTGCGTGTCGCTATCCGGGGAGAGCGCGTCTGCGTCAACCCATCGGCTTGAGGCCGGCTTTTGCGAGGCTACGCGATTTGTTGCGGATGTAGGAAGGCAGCCAGCGTGCCGCCGTTTCGATTTTTTTCGCGGTCTTGCCGACAGTGTTGTGCAGTTTGTCGCCATGCACGGCACGCCAGAACGTCTCGGCCACGTCCTCCACTGGGGTGAACTCAAGTCCGGCAGCAGCCACACGGTCGCGGATCGGGCGGTTGTCATGCGAATGGCTGGACTGGGCAAGCAAAGGCGTATCGATGAAGCTGGGCATCACATCGGTGACGCGAATACCGTCACCTGCCCATTCGATATCAAGGCTTTCGGTAATCGCGCGTACGCCGAACTTGCTGGCACAATAGACGGTCATACCGGCCTGTCCGTAAAGCCCCGCCGCGCTGCACGTGTTGACAAGGCAGGAACCGGGGGCGGACGCTTTCAGATAGGGATAAGCCGCTCTCGCGCCATAAATCACGCCATTAAGATTGATCGCCAGCGTGCGGTCGATTTCCTCGGTTGTCAGGTCTGCCAAATCACCGCCCAGCGGCACACCTGCATTGTTGGCAAGTGCATCGATGCGCCCACCGCAGGCTTGATGGAAGCCCTCCAGCGCGCTCTCCCATTGCGCGGGATCGCGGACATCGAGCCTATGCGACGACCATGTACCGGCCGCAAGCGAGGCGCCCGTCTCGGCCATGCCATCTTCGTTGATATCGGCGAGGCCAACAAACCATCCGCTGCGCGAGAAACGCTGCGCGACAGCCCGGCCAATGCCCGATCCTCCGCCGGTGATGAAGATGCTTTTGTAGTCGTTCATACTGAGGTGGATATCTTTACTGACATTTGTGTCAATCTGAATTTCGACCGGGCGGCAAGTGGCGGTATGGCAGATACCTAGAGCCCGATATGCTTCTTGCCTGCGCGAATTTCCGCTGTGGAAGCTTTCAGCACATCACCCACGGGCTCTGCGCGGCCGCCCAACACCTCGGCAAGAAAGTTCTCGGCAATTGCGTTGAAGGCGATGTTGTTCTCGGGACGGTGGAAGCCGTGGCCCTCATCGGGAAAGAGGACATAGGTGACAGGCACCCCGTCCCGCTCCATCGCTTCCACGATCTGGTCGCTTTCGGCCTGCTTAACGCGCGGATCGTTCGCGCCTTGGCCGATCAGCAGCGGCCTGGTGATTGCGCTCGCCTTGTAGAGAGGAGAAATGGACTTGAGGAATTCGCGGCCCTCCTCGGTCGAAGGATCGCCCATGCGCTCGTGGAACTGTTTCACCATCGGCTCCCAATAAGGCGGGATGGTCTTGAGCAGCGTTTCGAGATTGGAGGGGCCGACAATATCGACGCCGCAAGCAAAGACATCGGGCGTGAACGTCAGGCCGACCAAGGTGGCATAGCCGCCATAGGAGCCGCCCATGATCGCAACCTTGTCACGCTCAGCGATCCCTTCGGCCACGGCCCATTCGACCGCGTCGATTAGATCGTCATGCATCTTGCCCGCCCATTCGCGATTGGCAGCTTTGACGAAATCCTTGCCGAAGCCGGTCGAGCCGCGGAAGTTGACAGAGAGCACTGCATAGCCGCGATTGGCGAGCCATTGGTGAGCGCGATTGGAGCCGTAGCTGTCGCGCGCCCATGGGCCGCCATGGACCAGCAGCACCATCGGGACAGGTTCCATCGGCTTGCTCGTCGCGAATGGATCGGAGCCACTGGGCAAGGTCAGATAACTGGGCAGGGTGAGACCGTCGCGCGACGTGATCTCGACCGGATGCATCGGCTCCAGCGGGGCGCCCTCCAGCTCCGGCTTGGTGACGTAAAACTGCGTCAGCGTTTCGGCATCCCGGTCATACAGATAGCAGGCCGTCGGGCCTGTCATCGGATCGTTCCACACCAGCCAGCGCAGGTCGTCGTCAGTGCGCGACATGATTCCAAAATCTCCATCCAGCTGCTCGCGCAGCCAAGCAAGCGATGCGCCGATGCCTTCATGGATCGGGTGATGTTCAGTGCGCAGATAGGTCGCGCTCCACGCCTGTATCACGCCGGTTTTCGTATCCCGTATCGTACCGCCGATATCGGCCTTGTCGTGCTCGGCAATCAGCTGGCGCTCGCCTGTGGCAGTGTCTTCGGCATAGAGTGCAGCAGTGTTCCGGCCGCGGCTGTCGAGCCAGTAGAGCGTGCTGCCATCGGTGGTGTAGCCCGCCATGCCCGTGGTCAGTGCATCGTCAAGACCGGTGCTTTCGCGCGGAGTTTCCGCCACTATGCCATCCACGATCTCGTGCATGTCGGTACCGCCGCTGGCATTCTGGCGCATGGCCCAGCGCAGCGTCAGGCTGTCGTCGGCAGCGAAACCCGCCCATTCATTGTTCTCGAGCACCAGCTGGAGGTCGCCAGTGGTCAGGTTGAGCAAATGCACATCGTGGAAACGCGCATCGCGATTGTTCACGCCGATCAGGATTCTGTCACGAATTGTTTCCGATCCGCCGATCAGCTGTACGCGCGTATTTTCGAAAGGGGTGAGACATCTCTCTTTTTCGCGATCCAGATCGACTTGGTATAGCAGGTAATTCTCGTCCCCCTCCTTGTCACGGATGTAAAGCAAAGTTTGGCTGTCCGGTGCCCAAAGATAGGTCGGTATCGGACGATCTTTGACGCTCGTCATCCTTCGCGGATTATCGGGATCATCGGCGGGAGCTATGAACAGGTTCATCACACCTTCCCACGGAGCCATCCAGCTTACCCATTTGCCATCCGGACTGATCCGTCCGCTGGAACGGGTCGGATTGCCGAAGAGATGATCGCGCGGGATCAACGGTGTGTCGGAAATGCGGTCGGCGGCGGTCGTTGTCATGGTGGCTCCCGGTTGGTCCCTGTTGGGGCCAATTAGGGAGTATGCCACGAAAAACAATCGGGTTGCGGTCTTTGGCGGGCAAGGCCTTTGGCAACCGAGGCCATTGTGATATTGCTTTGTCCAAGGGGGAATACATGGGACAATTGAAAGGCCTCTGGCGCTGGATGTTGGGGGTGATGGTGCTGATGCAACTCGGCATCTTCTTGGATTACTGGGGTGACTTCGCCAGCAATACCTGGGCAGTCCATGCGCATTATTGGAATGCGACGCTCTGGTTCGGCTTGCTCATACTGCAACCCTGGATGATCGAGAGGGGGAGGTTAGCTGCGCACCGAACGTGGGGCATGATCGGCCTTATGTTGGCGGGTGGGATGGTGTTGCTCTCTGCAAGCCAGCTCAATCGCGATATCGTTTACGCCAATTCGGTACGCGACAACCCCGAGAACTGGGGGCCGTTTGAACCGTGGTTCTTTTTCCAAATCATGATGGCAGAGATGGTGCTGGTCAGCGCTTTCGCAGTCGCTGTGGTGATGGCAATTGTGAAGCGTAAGTCGCTGCAAGATCACGCATGGTGGATGGCCTCGACTGCATTTATCACCCTGATGCCTGCGCTCGGCCGCGGTATTCAGAATGTTTGGATCATGACTTATGGCTTCAGTGCCGATGTTCGATTTGTGCAAACCCACCCCTTGCTGGTCACGCAGGGGTTGATCATTGCTTTCACGCTGCTTTTCGCATGGCGGTTTGGGAAACTGAAACATCCCGCAACATGGCTCGCAATTATCGCCAACGCTCTTTACTTTATTCTGGAACCGCTCGCACGATCACCGGAAGTGCAAGAGTTCTGGCGCGCGTTCATCATGCATTGACGGGCTCTGAACTGCACTTAAAGCGCAGGATTGTTGTAGCAGTGCCAGGTGAAGATCGCCGTCGCGCCGCGATGGGGGCGCCAAGGTTCCGCCAACGCACGGGTGGCCTTCTCGTCCGGTCGTTCTTCGAGGCCGAGGATTTTACCTATGCCCGCCATTACGGCGAGGTCTCCGGCGGGCCAGATATCGGGTCGACCCTCCGCGAAGAGCAAGTAGATTTCGGCAGACCAGCGACCGATGCCCTTGATCTTCGTCAGCTCGGCAATTGCCTCTTCATCGTTTTCGGGAAGGTCATCGAAATTGACCTCGCCTGCGCTGACAAGCTCGCACAGCGACCGCGCATAGCCCTGTTTCTGGCGTGACAGGCCGCAGGCGCGCAGGGTGTCGAAGTCGCGCTCGAGCAGGCAGGTGGGGGTGAAGTCCTCGCCCAGTTCGGCTTCCAGCTTGTTCCACATGCTGCTGGCCGCTGCGACGCTTACCTGCTGGCCCACGATCGTGCGCAGCAGGGTCTTGTAGCCTGTCGGGCGAATGCGCGTTTCGGGATAGCCCGCTTTCTCAAGCGCAGCGGCAATCTTCGGTTCGCGGCTCGCGACTTTGTCCAGCGCATGTTTGATCTGGGCAGCGGTAAGCCCCATCTTTCGTCCATCCTTGCCAATCCCGGCATGATTGCCTAGCTCCGCCTCGCTTCAAACAAGAGGAATTGCAAGCCCATGCCCAAGCTTACCGTCGTCAACCGCGCAGGCGAAGAGTCCACGATCGAAGTCGAAGACGGTCTGACCGTGATGGAAGCGATCCGTGACAACGGCTTTGACGAGTTGTTGGCACTGTGCGGCGGCTGCTGTTCCTGCGCAACGTGCCATGTGCATGTTGACCCGGCTTTCAAGGAAAAGCTTCCCGAGCTGCATGAAGATGAGGATGACCTGCTCGATTCGAGCGATCACCGCGACGACAATTCGCGCCTCGCCTGCCAGATCCCGTTCACCCAAGATCTGGATGGGCTGAAAGTCACGATCGCTGAGGAAGACTGAGTTTAGGCCCCTCAAGAACCAATCGCGTTGCGAAATGGCGGTGCGCGGACTAATTCCAGCACCATGACCATCGTACCTGCTCGCTCCGACACGCTCGCCCTCATCGGCAATACGCCGCTCGTGCTGCTTTCCAGCCCGAGCGAGGCGGCAGGGTGCGAGATTTATGGCAAGTGTGAATTCGCCAATCCCGGTGCCAGCGTGAAAGATCGCGCGGCATTGGGCATCATTCGTGACGCGGAGACACGCGCCGAGCTGAAGCCCGGCGGGACGGTCGTGGAAGGTACCGCTGGCAATACCGGAATTGGCATTGCGCTGGTGGCCAACGCACTCGGCTACAAAACGGTTATTGTGATGCCGGACAACCAGTCTCGTGAGAAAATGGACACGCTGCGAGCCCTCGGCGCGGAGTTGGTGACTGTTCCGCCCACGAAATTCGCCGATCCCAACCATTTCGTCCACACCAGCCGCCGAATAGCGGAAGATATGGAAAATGCGATTTGGGCCAACCAGTTCGACAATGTCGCCAATCGCCGCGTCCATATCGAGACTACAGCCTCGGAAATCTGGGAGCAGCTGGAAGGTCGTGTGGACGGTTTCACTTGTGCTGTGGGCACTGGTGGCACGCTGGCTGGCGTCGGCATGGGATTGAAAGAGCGGGACGAGAATATCCGGATCGCGCTGACCGACCCGCATGGCGCGGCGCTATATAGCTATTACGCGGAAGGCGAACTTAAGTCGGAAGGCAATTCAGTTGCCGAAGGGATCGGGCAGGGGCGCATTACGGCAAACCTTGAGGGCGCGCCAATCGACACGCAATTTCGCATTTCCGACATGGAAGGTCTCGACTGGGTTTCGCGCCTGCTTCGTGAGGAGGGTCTTTGCCTTGGACTCTCGAGCGGTATCAATGTCGCTGGGGCAATTGCCCTCGGCCGTCAACTTGTCGAGGAGGGGCGCGAGAAGCCGCGCGTCGCCACGATCCTTTGTGATACCGGCTTTCGCTATCTCTCGACACTATACAATGCCGAATGGTTGCGTTCGAAAGACCTGCCCGTTTTCGACTGGCTAGGTTCATCTTGACTCGCTAGAATCGCCGCCATGGCCTTTGATCCGCGCGAATATCTGAAGAACCGCGATACGGAAGCTCCGCCTGTTGTCCCGCTGGGCGGGACGCGCCGGGAGCGTGTGCAGCGGTTGCAGATCGGTCTGTTCGGGATCATTGCCGTGGTGATTATGATTGGCTTGGCCGATATCGTGATTACGCGCGCGCAACTCACGGAAGAAGCGGCAGTGCCCGATGCTGCACCAACTGTCCAGCCAACGGAAACCGCCGCCCCGCGCGATCCGCTCTCCGATGTCGGTGTGGTGCCGGAAGTGCCTGCCGAGCAAACCGATACCACACCCGTCGAGGCCGAACCCGAGCTGACCGAAGATCTGCCCCCAGCCAATGCGCAGCTTCAATAAGCTTCTTGCGTCGCTCATCTTTCTGGCAGGAGCACCTGTGCTTGGCCAGAACGATCCGGTTGTCGAGGGCGATGCCGCTCGTCCGCCAATTGCCTTGATGGGGACCGTGCCGATTTACTGGGGCGAAGCCGCGGGATTCGATGAACTGTTGCAAGGCGAAGTGACTGTGCACTGGGCCCGCGACGTTTTGGAAAAGCATGCGGAGCCCGTACCGCTCGATTACCTCAGCCAGGAAGCTCTCGCACCGTTCGACATGCTGTTGATGGCGCAGCCCCGCGGTTTGACCGCCGAAGAGAATGTCGCGCTCGATGGCTGGGTGCGTTCAGGGGGGCGTTTGCTACTGTTTGCCGACCCGATGATGACAGGAGCATCCCGCTTCGGGATTGGTGATCGTCGCCGTCCGCAAGATGTGATTCTACTCTCGCCGATCCTCAGCCACTGGGGGCTGGACCTTCAATATGATGAGGGACAGGCCGCTGGAATGGACAGTGTCGAACAGGCAGGTGTCGCGATCCCGTTCAACTTGCGTGGACGTCTCGTCGTGGGAGAAGCTGCGAGCCGCTGCACCGTGCTGGCCGATCATCTGATCGCGCAATGCAAGCTTGGTGCGGGAACGATACAGATTGTTGCAGATGCTGCACTGACAGATCTTGAAGGACCACATCCTGGTGCAAGGAACGCCTTCGCGTGGCTCCTGGGCCAGGTTTTTCCGGAATTCGGGGATGATGCGGGAAATCGACCCATAACCAGACCGGATTCGCCCCTTAGCGGCGCGAATCTGCCTGATCCATCGGTAAATCGGGTTAGGCGCCTCCAAGCAGAGGAGTGATTCGACCACAATAAAAACAAGAACTTACAATCTTCTCCCACAATTTCCCGTAATTTCCCCTTCCATCCCGCGATAACCCGCGTTATTCCGTGATTCTATCGGACAACAAGCCCGTGTTGCGTCTCCCTCGGAGGCCGTGCGGTCGTGCTCGCGCGCGGCTGGACTCAGGGAAGTTGTGTTCGTGGGGATTTGGAACCGGGGAATTGGGACTTGGCGCAGCGGCCGACAGGATACAGGGGACAGGGCTTTTCGCTTCGCGGCGAAAAGGATCGCTTTGTCCTGCCTCCGCTGTTCCGCAAAGTCTTTGCCGATCTGGGTGATGAAGGCACGCTCTGCATCGGCAAGCACCCAGATTACAAATGCCTGCGCGCTTTCGGCCTTTCTCGCACGGAAATGTTCGAGGACATTCTCGACAAGGAAGAGGATAACGCCGTGCGTCGCGGGCAAGATTACAACCGCGAAGTTCGTTCCACCAAGATGTGGGTCTTCACAGAAATTCCTTTCGACAAGAGCGGTCGCTTCGTGCTGCCGCCCAAGTTCTGCAAGGTCGGCGGGATCGCCGACAATATCTGCTTTCTGGGTGGCGGCAATTTCATCACCTTGTGGGATATCGCCGAGCTCGAGGCTGCCGGCGAGGATTGGGAAGACCAGTACGAGCTGTGCCTCGCCGAAGCTGAAGAGGCGCGCGCCAAAGCCGCGACAAAGGCGGCGCGCAAATGACCGGCATTGTACCCCATATACCTGTCCTCCTCGATGAAGTGATCGAGGTGCTGAACCCGCAGCCGGGCGATGTCATCATCGACGCGACCTTCGGTGCTGGCGGCTATACCCGCGCCATTCTGGAGCGAGGCGCGCGCGTCTATGCATTCGATCGCGATCCTGATGCCATCGAAGGCGGGGCAGAGATGGAAGCCGAATTCGCTGGCCGGTTATCGCTCCACCCCCACCGATTCTCGCAAATGGCAGCGGAGATGCGCCGAATGGGCGTCGCCAGCGTCGATGGTGTCGTAATGGATATCGGCGTCTCTTCCATGCAGTTGGACCAGGCAGAACGCGGCTTTGCTTTCAGCAGCGATGGTCCGCTCGACATGACGATGAGCCAGTCCGGCCCCAACGCCGCAGACTTCGTCAATGAAGCGGATGAGAAGGATATCGCCGATGTGCTCTATCGTTTCGGTGAGGAACGCCAATCCCGTAGAGTGGCACGCGCTATTGTTGCTGCGCGCCCGCTTTCGACAACCGGCGAGCTCGCGACCGTTGTGCGCAAGGCGCTCGGCCATCGCCCTGGAGACAAGAAAGACCCAGCAACCCGCAGTTTTCAGGCGATACGCATCCATGTGAACGGCGAGTTGGACGAGCTGCACGAAGGACTCGCCGCGGCGGAACAGCTGCTCCGCGAAGGCGGCCGGCTCGCCGTCGTTAGCTTCCACAGCCTTGAAGACCGGATTGTGAAGAGTTTCTTCCGCGATGCCGCGAATATGAACCCCCGTGGCTCGCGTCACCTGCCCGAAGCGCGCAACGCACCCCTCCCGCGCTTCGGGCAACTGACCAAGGCCATTCGCCCTTCAGTCGCCGAGATTGACCGTAACCCACGCGCGCGTTCTTCGACCCTCCGGGGAGGGACCCGTACCGCCGCCCCAGCACAGGAGTATGCCGCATGAGCACCACACATCGCATTCGCCGGATGGGTTGGTTCGCGGCGCTCGGGATATGTCTCATGCTCTACGCCATGCTGCATGTGAAAGTAACGTCCGTGCACGCGGAGGTGGTGCGCGCCGAACAGCGCATCGTACATCTGGAAGAGCAAAAGCTACTGCTCGAAACGGAATTCCTGACCCGCGCCAGCCAAGTCCAGCTGGCGGCATGGAACCGCGTGGATTTCGGTTTTACCGCGCCCAAGGCGGAACAGTTTATCGATGGCCCGCGCATGCTGGCATCCTATGGCGCACCGCCGATGGAAGGCGCGCCAACGCCCATTCGCCTTGCGGGTATGCGCTCGACCGAGCATGTGCCGGACTTTCCCCAGCTCGTTTCTCCGCTAACGGGGCGCCGCATAGAGGCAAACCTGTTGGAAGAGGAGCCTGGTGATGATGGCCGTCTTGCCGTCACCATAGCTCCTGGTCCTATCCGCGCGCCGATTGCAGGGGTAAGTGGTGTTGTCGCGGAGGCCTCCATCCGGTGACAGCCTTCGCCGCTCCGCGCACGATAATTGCCGGGCAGCCGGGCCTGATCGATCACAGGCGGCGATCACTTTTGATCGCGCGCTTGCGGTTGTTACTGGTACTTTGCGTTTTTGTGTTGGTCGCTGGCATCGCGCTGCTCAAGATCACCTATATCGGCGTGGCGCAGCCCGGTCCTTCGCGCGCGAGCATGGCCGAGCAATTGCTTCCGCCGCGTGGCGAGATTACCGATCGCAACGGAGTGCCGCTGGCGCGTGCCTTCCCCGCCTATGCCCTGTGGTTCAATCCGGCTGCTATGAGCGAAGGTGGCGATGGTGGACCGCCCCTCGTGGCCGAGCCGGAAGACGTGGCGCGCCGGCTCAATGCGATTTTCCCCGACCTTGATGTGCATGATCTGACCGAGCGGCTGGAAACGGGCCGTCCAGGTTATCTTCGCCGGCGCATCCTGCCCGAAGATGCAAACCGTGTTCGCGCTTTGGGAGAGCTGGCTCTGGAATTACCGCGCGAGGAAGATCGTCACTATCCTCACGGATCGATGGCGGCGCATGTGCTCGGCTATGTCGGCGCGGACGGCAACGGCAACACCGGCATGGAGGAGGTCCTCAATGACCGGTTGAACGATGCAGCAACCCGCAGTGAACCCGTGGCGCTCAGCATCGACATGCGGGTGCAGGGTGCGCTCGAAGATGAACTTCGCAGTGGTATGCTGGCGGTGAATGCTGTGGGTGCCGCCGGAATAGTGCTCGATGTCGATACAGGTGAAGTGCTCGCCATGGCTTCGCTTCCAGAGTTCAATCCGAACGCCGTCGAAACCGAAGATGTCGTGCTGCCACAGTGGCGTATCGACGCTGGTGAAATGCCGCGGGTCTATAATCGCGTGACGAACCAGGTGTACGAGCTTGGCTCCACCTTTAAGCCGCTGACCGTGGCGATGGCTATTGATTCCGGGGTCATCACTAATCTCGGTCGTACGTGGCAGGCATCTCGCCCCGTAATCATCGGCGGTAATCCAGTGCGAGACAGTCACTTTATCGGCGATCACCTCAACGTTCCGCAAACGCTGATCCATTCGTCCAACATCACGTCGGTGCAGATCGGGCAGGAAGTGGGTGGTCAGCGCATGCATGACTACATGGAGCAACTCGGCATGCTCGATCCCGCCTATATCGAGCTTCCGGCACGCGGCGCTCCATTGGGTGCGCGTGACCGCTGGACCGATTCCAAGGCGGCTTATGTCGGCTTTGGGCACAGCATAGCGGTGACTCCGCTGCATCTCGCAAGCGCCTATGCCGCCATGGTCAATGGTGGGATCTGGCGTCCCGCAACCCTGCACCGCCTAGCGGCAGGCGAAGCTCCGCGCGGACGCCGCGTCTTCAAGGCCAGCACTAGTGCGCGCATGAATCAGCTACTGCGCATGATCTCGGTCTATGGCACGGGTCGTAGCGCCGATGCGCCAGGCTTCCGCGTGGGCGGCAAGACGGGCAGTGCCGAAAAGCCCGGGGGGGCAGGCGGTTATCGCCGGACATCGCTGGTTTCGACCTTCGCCGCAGCGTTTCCGATGGACCGCCCCCGCTATGTCGTGATCGCCATGTTGGATGAACCGGAGGGCACCGCAGCCAGTTCCTACCAGCGCACGGCAGCTTGGAACGCCGCTCCCATCGTAGGGCGCCTTATTCCGCGTATCGGACCGCAGCTTGGGGTGTACCCGGATGCCGACCGCGACATCGACCTTACCGATCTGCAGCCGCTGGTGGGGGGGCTCGACTGATGCGCCTGGCCGAACTTGCCGCTGCTGCAGGCATCGAACCAGTCGAAGCCGGTGATACTGCCATCACCGGCTTTGCCATTGATAACCGCAAGATTGCACCCGGGAATGTGTTTGGCGCGTTCCCGGGTTATTCGGTGAATGGCGAGGATTTCATTCCCGCTGCGATCACTGGCGGTGCTGTCGCCGTGGTGGCGCGCCCGGAGGCAAAGGTCGAAGGTGCGCTGCACATCGCCAGCGACAATCCGCGAAAGCTCTTCGCCGATCTGGCTGCGCTATATTTTCGTCCAACACCAGAGACAGTAGTCGCTGTAACGGGCACCAATGGGAAGACCTCTTGCGTCGAAATGACTCGCCAGATCTGGCGCATGTGTGGAGAGCGCGCCGCTAGCATTGGGACGCTGGGTGTGACAACGCCCGATGAAAGCGTTTCCACCGGGCTGACCACGCCCGACATTGTGACATTCCTTGGCAACAATACCGGTTTAGCGCGCGAGGGTGTCACCCACGTCGCTTATGAAGCCTCCAGCCACGGCCTCAGCCAGTATCGCAATGAAGGACTGCCCGTGCGCGCGGGTGCCTTTACCAATCTTAGCCGCGACCACCTCGATTATCACAAGGATATGGAGGAATATTTCGCCGCCAAGATGCGGTTGTTCTCGGAAGTTGTAGATGATGACGGTGTGGCAGTGATCTGGGCGGATGATCCATGGTCCGACCGGGCAATCGATATCGCGAAACGGCGGGGCCTGACGATCTTCACGGTCGGCGAGAAGGGCCAAGATATACGCCTTAATTCTCGCAATGCCACGCAATTGGGGCAGGAACTCACGCTGGAGCATGGCGGCGAAACGCGCAGCATTCGGCTGCCGTTGATCGGTGCGTACCAAGTCGCCAATGCGTTGATCGCTGCGGGCCTCGCACTCGTAACAGGCAGTTCGCCATCAAAAGTTTTTGATGCAGTCGCGCGCTTGCAGCCGGTACGCGGTCGACTGGAGCGGGCTGTCATCAGCCACCGCGGCTCGCCGGTCTATGTTGACTATGCCCATACACCAGACGCGCTATCCGCCGCGATTGCTGCGCTCTGCCCGCATGTGACAGGCCGACTTATCACCGTTTTTGGTGCCGGCGGGGATCGCGACAAAGGCAAGCGCGCGGCTATGGGCGCGGCGGCGGTCGAGGGCTCGGATTTGGTCATTGTGACTGACGACAATCCGCGCGGGGAAGACCCTGCCGCGATCCGCGCCGAAATCATGGCGGGAGCCAAGGGTGCACGCGAAGTCGGCGGCAGGCGTGAAGCGATTGCCGCTGCCATTGCCGAGGCTGGGAAAGATGACATCGTGCTGGTGGCTGGCAAGGGCCACGAACAGGGACAGATCATCGGGTCGGGAGAGAATATGCGGGTTTTGCCATTCGACGACGTGACGGTTGCACGTGAATGTGCCGCCGAATTAGCCGCAGGAGGCGTTGCGTGAGCGCGCTTGCCCAGGTCATCCGCTGGCCACGCGCCAAAGGCGATGCCGCACCGCTGGCATTGTGGTCTGCTGCCGACATCGCGGCCGCTACAGGCGGGACCGCTTATGGTGAATTTCAGGTTAGCGGTGTCGAAATGGACAGCCGCGACGTGCAGAAGGGAGACCTTTTCGTTGCGCTAATGGGCGAAGCGATGGACGGCCACCGTTTTATCGATGCCGCCTTCAAAAACGGCGCTGCCGCTGCAATTGTCGACCGCGCGATCGACTATCCGCATGTATTGGTGGATGACACCACCACTGCGCTCCACGCGCTGGCCGCCGCTGCTCGGAACCGTGCCAAGGCGCGAGTCATAGGTGTCACAGGCTCGGTCGGGAAAACGGGTGTAAAGGAAGCGATCTTCACCGCGCTTGAGCGCACCAGTCGCGGGAAGGCTCACCGAAGCGTTCGCAGCTACAACAACCATGTCGGCGTGCCGCTCAGCCTTTCGCGCATGCCACCGCGCAGCGAATTCGGCGTGTTCGAAATGGGCATGAACCATGCGGACGAGATCCGCGGACTGACCGCTCAGGTCCGCCCGCATGTTGCGGTCATTACCACCATTGCTCCGGCTCACATTGAAAACCTTGGCAGCATGGAAGCGATTGCCGCTGCCAAGGCGGAGATCTTCGAAGGTCTGGTCGAGGGCGGCGCTGCCGTCATCCCTGCCGACAGCCCGCATTTCGAACAGCTGCGCAACGCAGCAGAAGTACAAGGCGCGAAGGTCGTGTCGTTCGGGCGCGCTGCCCATGCCGATATGCGCCTGCTGGATGCTGTTCCAGATAGCGCCACCGGCGGAGCCCTGGTGACTGCCGCGAAGGGCGATCTGCGTCTGTGCTTCACCGTGGCAGAGCCGGGGGAGCACTGGATCGACAACGCTTTGTGCGTAATGGCCGCCGTGCATGCAGCTGGTGGTGATCTGGGGGCCGCGGGCCTTGCTCTCGCCGAGATGGGCGGCATCAAGGGACGCGGTGCACGTCTGCGCGCTTCCGTGCCGGGAGGCCATGCGCTGGTGATCGACGAAAGCTACAACGCCAATCCTGCCAGTATGCGCGCCACGCTTGCGCAGCTTGGCCATACGCCTGCCAACCGTCGCATTGCCGTACTCGGCAGCATGAAGGAATTGGGTGACTTCGCCCCGAGCTTTCATGCACAGCTTGCGCAGCCCGTGGCAGAGGCGAAAGTCGATTATGCGGTGCTCGTAGGCGACGAGATGAAAGCGCTTGCGCGGGAAATGGGGAAACTGCCACGCGACACGCTTGGCAATCCCTTTCGCTTTGCCCATTGCGAGAATGCGGGCGAAGCTATAGCGGCGCTACAGGAATTCGGGCTGACCGGCGGGGACGCCGTGTTGGTGAAAGGTTCCAATTCGGTAGGGCTTTCGCGCGTGGTCGACCATTTTGCCGCGAGGAAAGGCTGACGCCCCGGGACAATGTTCTACTTTCTTGCCGAATTGCTTGAATTTGAAGGCATCCTCAACCTGATCCGGTATCAGACAGCGCGCGCCGGTGCGGCGATGATGACAGCGCTCGTTATTGGTCTGATCATCGGACCCAAATTCATCAACATGCTCCGGGTGCGTCAGGGCAAGGGCCAGCCGATCCGTGATGATGGGCCACAGACTCACCTCGCGAAAGTTGGTACGCCGACAATGGGCGGCCTGATGATCCTTATCGCGCTGACCATTTCGATGCTTTTGTGGATGGACCTATCCAGCCCCTTCGTCTGGGCCTGCCTCGCGGTGACGATGGGCTTTGGCCTGATCGGCTTCCTCGATGATTATGACAAAGTCACCAAGCGTAGTCACAAGGGAGTCTCGGGTAGGGTCCGCCTACTTGCCGAATTCATCGTGGCCGGTGTCGCTAGCTATCTGATCGTCAGCCAGATTAACACCAATCTCTACGTGCCGTTCCTTTCCAACGTCTACATTCCGCTCGGTTGGTTCTACTATGTCTTCGCTGCGGTAGTGATAGTGGGTGCAGGCAATGCGGTGAACCTAACCGATGGGTTGGACGGACTTGCCACCATGCCGGTGGTGATTGCGGCCGGGGCGTTCCTTGTCATCTGCTACCTGACCGGCCGCGTCGACTTTTCCGAGTATCTCGGCATCCCGTATGTCGAGGGGGCGGGTGAACTTGCCATCCTGTGTGCTGCCATCATGGGTGCGGGGCTAGCCTTCCTGTGGTTCAACGCGCCTCCGGCAGCCGTCTTTATGGGTGATACGGGATCGCTTGCCCTTGGCGGTGCGCTTGGCGCGATTGCCGTTGCCAGCCATCACGAGATTGTGCTGGCGATTGTGGGCGGTCTGTTCGTGCTCGAAGCTGCCAGCGTCATCATTCAGGTGTTCTGGTTCAAGCGCACCGGCAAGCGGATTTTCCGCATGGCTCCCATCCACCACCATTTTGAACAGCTCGGCTGGAAGGAAAGTACCGTCGTGATCCGCTTCTGGATCATCGCGATCGTGCTCGCCGTGATCGGGCTTGCGACATTGAAGGTGCGATGATCACAGCAGAGGCCTTCCGCGGCAAACGCTACATGGTGCTGGGACTGGCGCGATCGGGCTTGGCCACGGTCGAGAGCCTGCTGGCGAGCGGCGCGGAAGTCACTGCCTGGGACCGGCAGGACGCGCCCAAGCGCGCGCTGGAAGGCCGCGCGACAATCGCCGATCCGCTGGAAATCGACCTGACTGGATTCGATGCGATTGTCGTGTCGCCTGGAGTGCCGCTCAATACCCACCCCCTCACCCCGCGTGCGGCAGAGGCTGGTGTGCCCATTATCGGCGATATCGAACTTTTCGCGCAGGCCCGAAGTGAGCTGCCGCCGCACAAGGTCGTCGGCATCACCGGCACCAACGGCAAATCGACGACGACCGCGCTCGTGCATCATATCCTCAAGGCTGCGGGCGTGCCGACCACGATGGGCGGCAACATCGGCCTCCCGATCCTGGCGCAGGAGCCTTTGCCTGAAGGCGGGGTCTATGTGCTGGAGCTGTCGAGCTACCAGATTGATCTGACGCGATCGCTTGCTTGCGAGGCTGCTGCACTCATCAACATCACGCCGGATCATCTTGATCGCTACGAGGATTTCGCAGCCTATGCCTTTGCGAAGGGCCGCTTGTTCGCGATGCAGGGAAGTGAGCAATTTGCTGTCTTTGGTTGCAATGATGTGCCCACCCATGCGGTGAAGGCAGCCGAGGCCAATCGCCGGGCGGAAGGTCGGGCAGTGTGCGTGGATACCTCGCTTTGGGTGGAAGCAATGGATCAGTGGCCAAGCCTCCAGGGTCCACATAATTTGCAGAACGCTGCTATAGCTGGGGCGCTGGCATCGGAAATAGGTTTGGCGCTGCATGATGTGGCGGAAGGCCTGTGCACTTTCTCAGGGCTTCCGCACCGCATGGAGCGCGTCTCCGATTGCAACGGCATCCTCTTCATCAACGATAGCAAGGCGACCAATGCGGCCTCAACCGCTCCGGCGCTTGCGGCCTTTCCTCCCGAACACGGCAAGAAGCGCGTGCACTGGATTTGCGGTGGTCTCTCGAAAGAAGACAATCTCGACGATTGCGCGCCGCATTTCGGCAATGTCGTTCGCGCCTACACGATTGGCGAGGCGGGGCCGATGTTTGCCGATCTGCTCGAGCAGCATATGCCCGTCGAACGCTGCGAAATGCTGACCGAGGCGGTGCGCAGCGCGGTTGAGCAGGCGGAGAAGGGCGATGTCATCATGCTCAGCCCGGCCTGCGCCAGTTTCGACCAGTTCCGTGATTATGAAGCGCGCGGCGAAGTGTTCAAAGAAGCGGTGGCCGAACTGGGCTGCGGCGGTGATCGTGGCGCGTGTGGGCTCGACGCCGCGAGCGAATGGGGATCTGTCAAGTGACAACCAGCCCCATCTACATACCACGACCTGGCGAAAAGCGCCGCGCACGACCGGGTAGTCCGCGCATCAAACCCGACTGGCGGCGAGAGCTGCGGATCTGGTGGCGCGAGGTCGACCGCGTTCTGCTGCTGCTGGTGCTGCTTTTGATGGCGGTCGGCACGTTGGCGGTGGCGGCCGCATCTCCCGCCAGCGCTGATCGCCTTTCGACGGCGGAAGTGACGCTGCCGGAATTGCATTTCTTCTGGATGCATGTGCGCCTGCAACTGCTCGGCCTCATGGTGCTGATCGGCACCTCGCTATTGCCTGTGAAGCTGTTGCGCCGTGGCGCAATCGGGCTTGGCTGTGCGATGCTATTCCTGATGGTGCTGGTCCCCTTCATCGGCAGCGAGATCAACGGTGCAAGGCGCTGGATCAATGTCGGTATGTCGCTGCAGCCGAGCGAGTTCCTCAAGCCCGCTTTCGCCATAATGATGGCATGGATTCTAGCGTGGAAGCTGCGTGATCCCAAACTTCCGGTGATCGCGGTTACAGGAGCGCTGGTGGCGCTGATCGTCGTGCTGCTGATGGCGCAGCCGAACCTTGGTGGCGCAATCCTGTTCATCGGCACCTGGTTCGTAATGGTGATGCTGGCAGGTCTTCCGCTCCAGCGTATCGGCATGCTGACAGGGCTTGTCGTAGCCGCAATGATCGCTGCTTACTTGTTCTACGACAATGCGCGACATCGTATCGATGCATTTCTCGGCGGTCCGACGCCTTTCGACCACGTCGACCTCGCCAGCCGCACCTTGCATGCGGGCGGTTGGACGGGCAGCGGGTTCTGGCTGGGCGACCAGAAGATGAACCTGCCCGAAGCGCATACGGATTATATTTTCTCGGTGATCGGGGAAGAATTCGGCCTGCTTGTTTGCGGTATTATCGTGCTGCTTTACCTCGCCATAGTTCTGCGAGTGCTGACGCGGATGGTGGACGAAGACAGGCTGTTCATTATCCTTGCCGCCAGTGGCCTCACCGCGATATTCGGCGGTCAGGCCTTCATCAACATCCTCGTCAACCTGCAGCTCTTCCCGTCTAAGGGGATGACGCTGCCACTGATCAGCTACGGCGGCTCTTCGACCCTTGCGATCTGCTTCACCGTGGGACTGTTGCTGGCAGTGACTCGCCGCAATCCCTATCTCGCGCGAGAACCTTTCGACTGGAAAGGTTCGATCGAGAAAGAGGGTGACTTATGACTGCGTCTTCGCGCCATTTCGTGCTGGCTGCCGGTGGAACCGGCGGGCATCTGACACCGGCTTTCGCACTGGCGCATGAGCTGGAACGGCGTGGTCACCATGTCGCTCTGATTACTGACGAACGTGGGGCGGCTATTCCGGGCAAGCCCGATTTCCTGACCACGCATGTTCTGCCGGCTGGGCGTTTCGGGAAGAACCCGCTGCGCTGGCCGGGCGGTCTTGCGGCGGTGCTCAAGGGCAAGGCGATGGCAAAGCGCTTGTTCGAGACCTTCCAGCCCAGCGCCGTTGTCGGTTTCGGCGGATACCCCGCGCTACCTGCCCTGTTCGGCGCGCAGGCAATGGATATTCCCACGATTATTCACGAGCAGAACGCTGTGCTGGGCCGCGTCAACCGGCTTATGGCGGGCCGGGTGAATGCGATAGCGATCGCCTATCCCGATGTGGATCGGCTCGATGCCAAACTCGAAAGCAAGGTCCACCTCGTTGGCAACCCGGTGCGGCCTGAAGTGTTGGCACTGCGTGAAGAGCCGTTCCCGGCTTTTACCGAAGACGGGCTGTTCCGTGTTCTGGTAACCGGCGGCAGTCAGGGGGCGCGTGTGCTTTCGCAAATCGTGCCGCTCGGCTTGTCGATGCTCCCCACGGCATTACGCAGCCGCTTGCAAGTAACCCAGCAATGTCGCCCCGAAGATCTTGAGGGCGTCCGCGCGACCTATGCGGAATATGACATTCCTGCCGAACTTGGCACTTATTTCGAGGATATGGCTTCGCGCCTTGCCGATGCGCATCTCTTTATTGGCCGTGCAGGGGCGTCGACCATTGCGGAGCTGACTGCCGTTGGCCGTCCCGCGATCCTGATCCCGCTGCCTATCGCGACCGATGATCACCAGAGCGCCAATGTGCGCGAGATGGTGAAGGCAGGTGGCGCGCGTTCAATACGCCAGCCGATGAGTACAGTTGCGGATTTGTCCGATGTGCAGGCCAGTGAGAAGGGCAATGCCGACCTCGCCAAACAGTCGGATGTGCTGCAGAAGCTCGCCAAGGACGTCTGCCTTCAGATTCAGGCGATGGCGCAGCGTCCCGAAACGCTCGCCAATGCTGCCCATGCCGCGTGGAATTGCGGTCGCCCCAAGGCGGCGAGCGATCTGGCCGACCTTGTAGAGGGCTTCGGCGGGGCAGACATGATGGATGTAATTCGCGTGGGCGAGAATAATGCGCGCGGCGCTTCGCAAGAAGCTGCGGTGAACGGCTCGGCAAGAAAGCGCGCCGAATGAAGGCAGTCGACATCGACATCGGGACAATCCACTTTGTCGGCATCGGCGGTATCGGTATGTCCGGCATTGCTGAGGTCATGCACAATCTCGGCTACACCGTGCAGGGTAGCGATCTCTCGGAAAGTGCGCGGATCGAGGCATTGCGCGCCGCCGGGATGACAGTGCATATCGGGCACGATGCGGCCAATCTGGGTGATGCGGCGGTGGTAGTCACCTCCACTGCAGTGAAGCGCACCAATCCCGAAGTTGCTGCTGCAATTGAAAACCGTGTGCCAGTCGTGCGTCGCGCGGAGATGCTCGCTGAGCTGATGCGGCTGAAGAAAACTGTCGCCGTGGCCGGAACCCATGGTAAAACGACAACGACGAGCATGGTCGCTGCGCTGCTCGATGCGGGCGGGGTAGACCCGACTGTGATCAATGGCGGCATTATCGAAAGCTATGGCTCAAACGCCCGTCTGGGTGACAGCGACTGGATGGTGGTCGAGGCCGACGAGAGCGACGGGAGCTTCCTCCGGCTCGACGGGACGATTGCTGTCGTTACCAATATCGATCCCGAACATCTCGATCATTATGGCGATTTCGATGCGGTAAAGGATGCCTTCGTCCAATTTATCGAAAACGTACCGTTCTACGGTGCAGCGGTTCTATGTCTCGACCATGACGAGGTGCGCAATGTTATCGCCAAGGTGCGTGATCGCCGGGTCATAACGTATGGCTTCTCCGCCCATGCCGATGTGCGTGCGGAGAATGTCGTACCCGAAGGCGGCATCACCCGTTTCGACGCGGTCCAGACTGACCGCGACGGTACGGAAACACGCATAGACGGGATCGATCTGCCGATGCCCGGACGACACAATGTCCAGAATGCCTGCGCCGCGATTGCGGTGGCGCTGGAAATGGGTTGCTCGGCAGAGTCGATCCGCAAAGGTTTCTCTCGCTTCGCAGGAGTCAAGCGGCGCTTCTCCCGTGTCGGCGATATCGCGCTGGAAGGTGGCACGAGCGCGCCAGTAATTGATGATTACGCGCACCACCCAGTGGAAATTCGCGCTGTGCTTTCCGCCGCCAGAGATGCTGCATCGGGACGTGTCATAGCAGTTGTCCAGCCGCATCGGTACACACGCCTGCGGGACCTCCTCGAAGACTTTCAAGGTGCCTTCGGAGACGCTGACCTCATTTACGCAGCACCGGTCTACACGGCAGGCGAGGACCCGATTCCGGGTGTGGATGAACACGCACTTGTCGCCGGATTGAAGGCGCGTGGCCATCGCCATGCCGAAGCTGTAGATGGGCCCGTCGATCTTGCGGAAAAACTTGGCGCAGTACTTGCGCCAGGTGACATGGTGGTGTGCCTCGGCGCTGGCGACATCACCAAATGGGCTGCCGGCCTTGCCAAGGATGTTGCGAGCTTCCGGGCTGGAGGAGATCGCGCGTGATCGACAATTTGCAAATGGGTGAACAGGTCTGGGTGAATGGAGCCCCCGGCGGCGGCGAGGAGCCCGGCATGCCCAGCCCCGTGCCCGGAAAGGTGGAGGGCGATCTCAAGAGAGACGCGCCGCTCGCAAAGCTCGTCTGGTTTAAAAGCGGTGGCAACGCCGACTGGCTGTTCGAACCCGCCAATCTGGAAGACCTCACCACCTTCCTTTCCGGACTGGAGCCGGGTACGCCGGTGATGGCGCTTGGCCTTGGATCGAACCTTATCATCCGCGATGGCGGTGTTCCTGGCGTCGTGATTCGACTGGGAAAGCCGTTCTCGACCGTCGAGGTGAAACGCGATTGTGTGGTTGAATGCGGTGGCGGTGCGCCGGGCATTCTTGTTGCATCGCAGGCGCGGGACGCCGGAATTGCGGGGATGGAATTCCTCCGCGGCATTCCCGGTACGGTTGGCGGTTTCGTGCGCATGAATGGCGGTGCCTATGGTAGCGAAGTGGCGGATATCCTGGTCGATTGTGATGTGGTGATGCCCGATGGAACATGCATCACCCTGCCGGTGCAGGATATGGAATACAGCTATCGCCATTCACGCCTGCCCGACGGGGCAATCGTGGTTGCCGCCCGATTCAAGGGCAAACCTGGTGATCCCGAGGCAATCGGCGCGGAAATGGACCGCATCGCCGAAGAGCGCGAGAATTCTCAGCCGCTTCGTACCAAGACGGGCGGATCGACTTTCAAGAATCCCGAAGGCCAAAAGGCGTGGCAGCTCGTCGATGAAGCCGGATGCCGGGGCCTGACGATTGGCGGAGCGCAAGTGAGCGAGAAGCACTGCAATTTCCTGATCAATACGGGCGATGCGACCAGCTCGGATATCGAAAATCTGGGTGAGGAAGTGCGCCGCCGCGTGAGCGAGAAAACGGGTGTCGCGCTTGAGTGGGAAATCAAACGGGTGGGGCGGCCGTAGATTGATGGCGCGTCTCGATCCCCTCCATATCCTCGTCCTTATGGGCGGCTGGGCGAATGAACGCGAAGTCTCGCTTATGTCGGGCAATGGCGTGGCCGAGGCACTGGAGAGTGTGGGCCACAAGGTCACGCGGCTCGATATGGACCGCGATGTTGCCGCGAAGATCCGTAAAGCAGCGCCCGATGTGGTGTTCAACGCCCTGCACGGCGTCCCGGGAGAGGACGGCACGGTGCAGGGCATGCTCGATCTGATGGGTATGCCGTACACGCATTCGGGTCTCGCGACCTCGGTCGTCGCCATCGACAAGGAACTGACCAAGCAGGCGCTGATACCGCACGGCGTGCCGATGCCAGGCGGGCGTATCGTGAAGTCGGAGGAGCTTTTTGAAGGCGACCCGATTGCAAGGCCTTATGTGCTGAAACCGGTCAATGAAGGTTCGTCTGTCGGTGTTGCGATTGTCACCGATGAAGGCAATTACGGCAATCCGATCGTCCGCGATGCTGTGGGCCCTTGGCAGCAATTCGAAAGCCTTCTCGCCGAACCTTATATTCGCGGTCGCGAGCTGACGGCGGCGGTGATCGATACGGCGGACGGTGTGCAATCGCTCGGCGTGACCGAGTTAATCATCGATGCCGGTTTCTACGATTTCGAACACAAGTATACCGACGGCAAGACGACGCATGTCTTCCCCGCCGACATCCCGGACAATATTGCTGCGCTGTGCCGCCGCTATGCCGAGTGTGCGCACAAGGTGCTGGGGTGCCACGGCACCAGTCGTACGGATTTCCGCTGGGATGACGAGCGCGGGGAGGACGGGCTTTACGTGCTGGAGACCAACACCCAGCCCGGCATGACGCCGCTCAGCCTGGTTCCCGAACAGGCGCGCTATTGCGATATCGACTACCCAACCTTGTGCGAAATGATTGTCGAGGACGCGCTCCGGCGTGCCGGAAAGCTGGGTTGATGGCGCGCAAGGTCACCCGCAAGACGAAAGGCGTTCGCCGTCAGGCCCGCGCGCAGGGTACAAGCCGCCGCGTGCGGACCGCGCGCAACAAAGGCCAGTCGATCATCGGGCGGATGCTCGGAATGTTGCCTTTCACTGAGGAACAGCTGCACAAGGCGTTCACATTGCTGATCCTTGGCGGAGCGCTGGTCGGCGCTCTCTTTATTGCCAATATCTCCGGTGCGAGTGCGGTGGTTTCTGAACGCGTCGCCCACGTTGCATCCAATGCCGGGTTCAAAGTCATTCACGTCAGGCCGACCGGGGTGGAGCGGATGAATGTGCAGACCGTGTATGAGCGCGCCCTCAGCCAGCAGAACCTTGCCATGACTCAGGTCGATCTGGAGGGTTTGCGGCAAGAACTTGTAGCCTTGCCCTGGGTTCGTGATGCACGCGTTTCGCGCCAGCTCCCTTCGACCTTGCGGGTCGATATCATCGAGCGTGAGCCGCATGCAGTGTTGCAGCGCCCCGACAGGTTGATGCTAATCGATGCGAGTGGTGTGGAGCTGGAACCCATCAGCCGAGAAAACGCCGCTGATTACCTGCTGATTGCCGGGCCGGGCGCGCAGGACCAAGTGGAGGAGTTGGCACAACTGCTTGACTCCGCGCCTGCCTTGCAAAACCAGATTAAGGCTGCCGAATGGATCGGCAATCGACGCTGGGATCTGACCTTTGTCACGGACCAGGAGCTAGCTCTGCCGGAGGGAGAAGAACGGGCGGCGGCTGCGCTGATCAGCTTTGCGCAAGCCGATGGCGTGCATCGCCTGATCGGCGGGCAGGCCGCCAGTTTCGATATGCGCAATGCGCCCCGCATGTATATGAATGTGCCGGGCCGGTCTGAGCAGCAGGAAGTTTCCATGGGGGAGGAAAGCTGATGTCCAGTCAGCAACACGTCGCGCGGGTGATCGGCGCGGTGAATATCGGGTCTTTCCGCATATCTGCAATGATTGCCGCGATTACGGAGAATGGAGAGATGCAGGTGCTTGGTAGCGGCCACCGTGCCAGCCAGGGCATCAGTCGCGGCTATGTAGTTGATATGGCGGCGGCAACCTACGCTGTGCGTGACGCGCTCGAGCGGGCTGAAAAGCTCGCCGGGACCAGCGTCGATAGCGTCTGGATCGGTTGTTCGGGCGCAGGCCTTGCCAGTGAGATTCGCCCGGTGGAAATTGCCATCGGTGGTCGGCGGATCGAGGAAGAAGATATAGAGGCACTGCTGGTTGCTGCTCGCGAAACGCTCCAGCCTGATGGCCGTAGCGTGCTCCATGCACAGCCTGCATGTTACTTTCTGGATGGTGCTCACGGGGTCGCCAATCCCAAGGATCTGCATGCAGACCGGCTGGGCGTCGATGTTCACGTGATGCTGGCAGATGGCGCGCCCGTGCGCAATGTCACCGAAGCCGTGCAGAACGCTCATCTTGATGTCGAGGGCGTGGTTGCCTCGCCCCTTGCGACCGGCTTTGCATGTCTCACCGCAGAGGAGCGTGACCTTGGCGTGGCCATGGTCGAATTTGGCGGGGAGGTGACCAATGTCTCGGTCTATGCCGGTGGCATGCTGGTGGGTCTCACCGCTATTCCGCGCGGCTCCAACGATATTACCGATGCCATTGCTAGTGCTTTTTCAATTCGCCGGTTTCAGGCTGAACGGCTTAAATGCGTGAACGGGTCTGCCATCGCCAGCCCGCATGATCATCGGGAAATGGTTTCGGTTACCGCACCGGGCGAAGAAGGGCGCGGCCCTGTCGCGCGTGGTGCGGATGATCGCAATCAGGTGCCGCGGTCAGAGCTTATAGCCGTGATTACGGGCGAGCTTGACCAGTTGATGCGCGATGTTGGCAAGGCTCTCGATTCCATGGGCTTTACCGGCGGGCAATCGGGGTCGAGCGCGCGTCAAGTGGTTTTGACCGGCGGCGGCGCAGAACTCGCGGGCCTTGCGGACTATGCGCAAAGCGTGCTGGGCGTGCCGACAAGGGTCGGCAAGCCGGTGGCACTGCGTGGCCTGCCAGAAGCGCACTCGGCTCCCGGTTTCGCTACACTGGCGGGCCTTGTGCTATATGCTGCGGAAGATCCCGTGGACATTCGATCGATCGGCTCGCGCTTTACCACCACCAGCTCATACGGCCCGATTGCTTCTGTCATGCGGGTATGGGCAGCGATGAGAGAGTATTTTTGAGTCAAATGCGTAGCTGTGGAAACAATTTACGCTCTTCTCACCCTGAGAATCGCTTTGTGGCAGAGTGCGAAATGATTAAAGACTGTCTCTCCTCAGGAGAATTTTAAGATGAGCATCAATATCGGTCCGCCCTCTGTGGAGGAATTGCGTCCGCGGATCACGGTGATCGGTGTTGGCGGCGCGGGTGGCAACGCAATCGCCAACATGATCGAAAGCGAGATCGAAGGTGTCGATTTCATCGTGGCGAATACTGATGCGCAGGCGCTGAATACTTCGGCTGCCGAGCACCGTATCCAGCTCGGGCCGGATATTACCCAGGGCCTTGGCGCAGGGTCCCGCCCCGAAGTGGGACGCGCGGCAGCAGAAGAGACCGTAGAGGAGATCGAGCGCGCACTGGAAGGTGTGAACATGGTCTTCATCGCTGCCGGCATGGGTGGCGGTACCGGTACGGGTGCGGCTCCTGTTATCGCCAAGACCGCGCGGGATAAGGGCATCCTTACTGTGGGCGTCGTCACGAAGCCGTTCCTGTTCGAAGGAACGCGCCGGATGCGCAGTGCGGAAAGCGGCATCGAAGAGTTGCAAAAGAATGTCGACACGCTGATCGTCATTCCCAACCAGAACCTGTTCCTGGTCGCGAAGGCGGAAACGACTTTCAAGGAAGCATTCCTGCTGGCAGACGAAGTGTTGCAGCAGGGTGTGCGCTCCATCACCGATCTGATGGTGATGCCGGGCCTTATCAATCTCGATTTCGCTGACGTTCGCTCGGTGATGGGCGAAATGGGCAAAGCCATGATGGGCACGGGCGAAGGAGATGGCGATAACCGCGCGCTTGAAGCTGCCGAACGAGCCATCGCCAATCCACTGCTCGACGGTGTGTCGATGCACGGTGCCAAGGGCGTTATTATTTCGATCATCGGCGGCGAAGACATGAAGCTGCTCGAGGTGGACGAGGCGGCCAATCACATTCGTGAAATGGTCGATGCCGAAGCCAACATTATCTGGGGTAGCGCTTTCAATCCGGAACTGGACGGAAAGATCCGCGTCTCGGTAGTCGCAACAGGTATTGAAGCGAGTGCAGAGGGAGTGCGGGAAGCCTCCCGCCCGGTAGACTTGTCGGCATCGCGCGGCCCTGGGCGCCCGGCCATTCCGATTCCCACCGATGATGGGGTGGATGAGGAAGACGATGCGCTTGACCTGGGTGCGATGGACGATGCCGAGGAAGAGGCTCCGGCTATTCCCGAGCCTATCGCGGAAGAACCTGCGGAAGAGCCGATGCCCGAACCGGCCGATGATACGGCATACGGCGCTTACGAGGATGACGGTTATGCCGATGGCGAAAGTGACGATGCACTCGACCTGACGGCAGAGGAAGAGGCTGCTGATGAGGAACCCGCTGTGCCATCGGGTATGGGTGAGGATCCGCTGGAGGAGGCTGCGGCACGTCAGGACGGAGCTGGTGAAGAAGGCCAAGGGGAGGAGGATGAGCTGTTGCTCGATGCCACCCGTCTTGCCGAGGCTGATGAAGATGTTGATCCCAACCCTGGCGGCGGCGGTCGCCGTGCCCGAATGCTCGGCGCCGCGGCGGCAGCGCGTGAAGCATCAGCGGTAGAAGGTGGCGAAGGTGGCGGAGACTCCGCTCCTGCATCTTCGGAATCGGACAGTGCATCGACCGGCTCCGGCGGTGGGGGAAGTTCCGGTGGCAGCACCTTGTTCGAACGCATGGCGAATCTGTCCCGTCAGGGTTCTACCGGCGATGATGAAGAAGAGGACGATGATGACGAAGATAGCGGCGGTGCCATGCGCATTCCGCGCTTCCTCGGCCGCCAGAACAACCAGTAGTCCTGACCGGGCAGATCGTCGATTTTCATTCTTTTCGGGTTAAGCCGGACATGTATAGGGCGCAGCCAATGAAACGGTCGCGCTTCTATTTTTGTGTATTGCTGGCAGGCGCTGGCGCTCTGGCTTTTGTGAGTGTCGCTTGGGATCCGGCCTATGCGCAGGAGGTGGTGCAGCCGCTGCCCAATCCGGCGCAGGCTGATCTGTCCGATGCCCTGCAGCGACTATCACGCAACCCCAACAATATCCGTGCGCTGATCGATGCCGGGAACGCTTCGATGCTGCTGGGCGATTACGATGGTGCGCTCGGTTTCTTCAATCGTGCCCAGCGTATCGATCCGGAAAATGGCGCAATGCTCGCGGGGTTGGGGCAGGTTGCCGTCCGGCGGGGCGAAGGCACGATTGCAGTGCAATTGTTCGACAATGCGGAAGCCGCAGGCGAACGTTTGAACCGCGTCGCGGCAGAGCGCGGGCTCGCTTACGACCTTATCGGGAACAATGCCCGGGCGCAGCGCTATTATCGCCAGGCGCTATCGCGGGAGGATAGTAACGACGTCATCCGGCGGCTTGCGCTGAGCTATGCCATCGCCGGAGACGCCGCTGCATCGGAAGCGACCCTGTTGCCACTCCTCCAACGGCAGGACCGGGCAGCCTTCCGTACACGGGCTTTTGCGCTCGCCATTCTTGGCCGGGATGAGGAAGCGATCGCAATTGCCGAAACGATGCTGCCCGCACGCCTTTCCGGCAGGCTGGCACCCTATTTGCGCTACATGCCGCGACTTACACGCGCGCAGCAGGCAGCTGCGGCCAATCTGGGCCGCTTTCCGCAGGCATCAGAAATTGGGCGTGATACCGCGCAAGTTGCTGCCCTGGCCCGCAATGTGGCGGCAAACACCACGCTGCCGGCCATCAATGACCGCCTGACTCCCAGCGGAGAGCCACTGGGCTCGCGCGCCGAGGTTCAGGTGGATGAGAATGGCGAGCTGCCTGCCCTGACGTCGTCGCAAATGCCTGCTGGAGAGCAGCCTGCAGAAGAAGAGAGCTTGCCTTCCGTCACGGTGGGGGGGGGTGAGGCAACGCCGACTCCCGTCGAAGAGGAACCTGGGCCAGTTGTTGTTGCAGAACTGACGGAAGAGCCCGGTTTTCCACCGGCCGAGGAGGCGCGCCCGTCCTTCTCGGTTGGTAACCCTGTAGCCCAGACAACCGGCGATCCGACCGTCGAACAAGTGATTGCGGAAACCGAGCAGCGCACGCCCGAACAACTTGGCCTGGAAGAGGCCTTTGCCGATTTTGTCCTTCCCGCCGGCAACACCGTGGCGCGGAGCGCAGGTGCGGTCGACATTACGACAATTGAGCCCGCGCGCGAGGAAGTGGAACCGGAATCGCCGCCACCGCCTGCGCATCCCAGCCGCCACTGGGTGCAGGTCGCGACCGGGCAAGATGTGTCCGCGTTCCGTTTCGACTGGAGGCGATTGCAGCGCAATTCCAACGGCCTGCTGGAAGGACGCGACGCTTTCACAGCGCCGTGGAACGCTACCAACAGGCTGGTGACCGGGCCATTCGATTCGGCCCGGGAAGCCCAGGATTTCGTCTCCGAGCTTGCCGAAGCAGGCGTGGATGCATTCCGTTTCACCAGTGCAGAGGGTGAAGAAGTTCGGCCACTCGACTGATCGGTCGTTCGGAGATCCCCCCTGTCAGCGGCGATTTGTGCACATCTTGTAAACAGGCGAAACGAGTTTTGCCCGACCGTTTTGGCCGCTTCGATTGCGCCCAATATACCTTACGACGCATTAAGCTCGGTATGGTCTTCCTACAGAAAAGCCCCGCATGAATACAGATCGCGCAACGATGGAACCGGCCGATGATGCGGCCCCGGTGGAGATGCTCTCCGCGCTGTTTGACGCGCATGGCTGGAGCTTCGAACAGGTTAGCGAAGACGAAGTTACTGTAGAAATTCCAGGTAGTTGGACAACATATCAGCTGCGAGCCATCTGGCGACAGGAAGATTGCGTGCTGCAACTTCTCTGCCTGCCGGAGATACGCGTGAACGATGACAAGCGCCCTGTCGCCTATGAGCTTCTGGCGATGATCAACGAACAGCTTTGGCTTGGCCATTTCGACATGTGGTCGCAGGGTGGCATGCTGCTTTATCGCCACGGCCTGATGCTGGGGGATGACGGCATGCTGAGCATCGATATGGCGCAGATGGCGATCGAGTCTGCCGTGGCAGAATGCGATCGATTCTACCCCGCCTTCCAGTTCGTACTGTGGGGAGACAAGAGTTCGCGTGAGGCGCTAGATGCCGCGCTGGTCGACGCCGTCGGCGAAGCCTAGGGTTGAGACTTCGCGCCAGTCGCCTACATCCGCTGCAACAGCGGAGACAATCATGAGTACATCGGCAAAAATTCTTCTCATCGGCTGCGGCAATATGACCGGGGCGATGCTGGAAGGCTGGCTGGCTGCCGGTCTGCCCAAGGACAGTTTTACCGTGGTTACACCGACGCGCGAAAGCGTGCCGGGTGATGTGGAATTGCTGCGAGAGGTACCGGAAGGTCGGCCGTTCGACGCGGTATTGTTGGGCTTCAAGCCCTACATGCTCGGGGATATTGCGCCCAAGCTTCAGGGGGTTGCTGGGCCTGGCACAATTGTATTGTCGGTGCTTGCCGGGGTGCAGCTGGATACGCTTCGCAAGCATTTTCCTGACGCGCAGGCCGTGGTTCGGGTCATGCCCAATCTTGCATGCGCCATGGGCAAATCGCCGGTGGCACTGGCAGAAGAAGGGCTGGATGAAGAGGGACGCGAAGCCATTTTCGACTTCCACGAACCGCTTGGTACCCCCAGTTGGGTGGGGGAAGATCGCTTCGATCTTGTCACCGCACTTGCAGGTAGCGGTCCGGCTTTCGTCTATCGCTTTATCGATGCGCTCAATGTCGCAGCCGTGCGGCTCGGCCTTCCAGACGATCAGGCACGCGAACTGGCGGTTGCCATGACGGAGGGGGCGGCCGCCCTTGCGCAGCAATCGGAGCATGCTCCGGGCAAGCTGGCAGACATGGTCGCCAGCCCCGGTGGGGTCACACGCAAGGGCATGGATGTGCTCGATGATGGCGAGGCTTTGACCCAGCTCATGACCAAGACCTTACGTGCCGCGCGCGATCGCAGCGTGGAAATGGCGAAAGAAGCGCAAGAATAATCAAGGGATTAGGCGGGTTTGGCTGGTTAATCCGGCACTCACCGCATTTCCGCCGCTTTCCCTTGAAAAATCGGCCGATTATGCCGATATTATGGTGGATCCGGCCCGCTATTGGGTGGCCGGGCAAAAGGAGTTTTGGATAAATGGCAGAATGGAACGACAACCAGACCCGCCAGGGTTTCGGCACCGCTCCGAGCCAAGCAGGTGATGTGCAGAGCCGCACCAGTTTCGACGCTGGCCTGCGCAAGCACATGCTCTCGATTTACAACTACATGGCATCTGGCGTTTTGCTGACGGGTATCGTGGCATTGCTGACCGCGCAAAGCGGCATGGCCGTGTCGCTTATGGGTGGCGGCCTGTTGACCTGGATCATCATGCTTTCGCCGCTGGCCATCGTCTTTGCGATGAGTTTTGGCCGCGACAAGTTCTCGACCGGTACACTGCAGGCGATGTTCTGGGGCTTTGCTATCCTGATGGGACTCTCGCTCTCGACGATCTTCCTCGTCTACACCGGCTCGTCCATCGCGATGACCTTTTTCGCGACCGCCGGTGCTTTCGCGGGTCTCAGCCTGTACGGCTACACTACACAGAAGGATATTTCAGGTTGGGGCAGCTTCCTTATTATGGGCGTCATCGGCCTGATCGTTGCCTCGCTGCTCAATGCTTTCCTGATCGGCTCGCCCGGTCTGGAACTGGCCATCTCGGCGCTTGGCGTACTGATTTTCGCCGGCCTGACCGCGTATGATACGCAGCGTCTGAAGCAGGAATACCTGATGATCTCGCAGATGAAGATGACCAACCCTTCGGTCGCAGCGGCCTATCCGCTCGGCAAGATGGTGATCATGGGGGCGCTGTCGCTCTACCTCGACTTCATCAACATGTTCCTGTTCCTTCTCCGCTTCATGGGTGCCGCCCGCGAATAGGACGTGATGCGGCTCCATTGGTCGCACAAGAGATTCAACTGATCGTGCCCGGGGTGCATATTTGCGCTCCGGGCATTTTCTTTGTCCATCCCGCGCGATAGTCAGACGAGCTTAAGGGTCAAGTTGGGACATTGGTCCCACACAAGGGATTATCGCGATTTATGAAAACGCCTCCGATCACCATTCGGTCGATTGAACGTCAAGGTTTCGCAGCAAGAGCTGCCGTCGTTTGCGCAAGCGCTGCGCTGCTCGCTGCATGTGCGACCGCGCCGCCGCCGCCGCCGCCGCCCCCGCCGCCGCCTCCTCCACCGCCCGTGGTTGAGGCAATCCCCTATCGCCCTGTCCCGCCTTCGCTCGCGGCCTATCGTATGGAAATTCCGCCCAAAGACGCATTGGGCAATCGCACCACGATCAATACCGCGCTGGAGCAGGATGAGGCGGTGTGGCATTTCCGCGCCGGGTGGAACGTCGCTGCGCTTAATTGCACGCAGGCCCAATACCAGCCGGTGCTCGATACCTACGCGACGATGCTGCGATCACAGGCGACTGAACTGACAGGCGTGAACAATCGCCTTGAAGCGCGCTTCCGTTCAGAAGCGGGCGGCAATCGCCGTGCTGCCATCCGTTTGCGGGAAACGCATTCGACTGAGCTCTACAATTACTTCGCTCTACCCGCTGCACGGCGAGAATTCTGCAATGTCGCGCTGTCGCTGGCGAATGATTACAACACCGCGCGCCCGGCGGATTTTGCCGCTTTCGCGGTAAATGGTTTGGCGCTGTATGAAGTTGCCTTTGAACGTTTCTATACCGCCTATGAAACCTATGAGGTGGAATCGACAGCATGGGATTCGCGCTATGGTGCGCAATACGGCCCATCGCAGCCCGGCTGGGTGGCACTTTACGGTACACCCGCTCAACAGGCTGCAGCCGGCGTGCAGAACTTCAATATCACGCCAGTCGACACGGTTGCCGTCCCCGATACTGCAACCGGCGCACAAATCCCCGTTATTCCCGTGGATGAAAGCAATTCTGGCACGCCGGTTGTGCAGCCGATCCCGAATGAGGAGATTGTGCTGGATCCGGATGAGGACGACACCACGCAATAGCGCAATCCAGCAGGTGCATATGGCCGCGATCTGCTCTAAGGGGCGGCCATGCACTTTCTGGATCAAGCCAAGATTTTCCTGAAGTCCGGGGCAGGCGGCCCCGGCGCTGTCAGCTTTCGGCGTGAAAAATACATCGAATTCGGCGGCCCCGATGGCGGCAATGGCGGCAAGGGTGGCGATGTCGTGATGACAGCAGTTCCAGGCCTCAATACGCTGATCGATTTCCGTTACGCACAGCATTTTAAAGCCAAACGCGGCGGCCACGGCATGGGCAAGGATCGCTATGGTGCGGGGGCTGATGATCTCGTGATCGAAGTCCCCGTGGGCACACAGGTCCTGTCCGAAGACAAGGAAGATGTGATCGCCGATTTCACCCATGAAGGGCAAAGCATCGTGTTGCTCGAAGGCGGTATGGGCGGCAGAGGCAATGCATCCTACAAAACCTCCACCAACCGCGCGCCCCGCCAGCACCAGCCGGGTGAACCGGGCGAGGAAATGTGGGTGTGGCTGCGGTTGAAGCTGCTCGCCGATGTCGGGCTTGTCGGCCTGCCCAATGCCGGGAAGTCGACCTTTATCAATGCGGTCTCGAATGCTGGAGCCAAAGTGGGCGCTTATGCCTTCACCACACTGATACCGAAGTTGGGCGTGGTGCGCCACAAGGGCCGCGAATTCGTGCTGGCAGACATTCCCGGCCTGATAGAGGGCGCTGCCGAAGGCGCAGGAATTGGAGACCGATTTCTCGGTCATATCGAACGCTGCAGGGTGTTGCTGCACCTGATCGACATCTCTGGTCAGGGCGAGACCGATCCTGTAGAAGCCATGCGTATCGTCGACGCCGAACTGGAGGCCTACGGAGCGGGTCTTGAAGACAAGGCACGGCTCGTGGTGCTCAACAAGATCGATCTTGCCGATGAAGAACTGGCAGAAGCCTTTGCCGGTGAACTGAAAACGGCGGGCGCGGATGAGGTCTTCGCCGTGTCGGGCGCTACCGGGCAGGGTATCGAGGAACTTATGGATGCTGTGCTGGGTTATTTGCCCGGACGCACCATGACCGAACAGCCGGGTAGCATTTCCGGAGACGATGACGAAGCTGAGAGTGATGGTTCCACCTGGTCACCCATCTGACCGTCGCCTCCCGACCTTCAACAACCAAGCAGCCGAGATACGAATGCAAATTCAAAACCTCCTCGACTTTCGTGATCCCGAGATATGCAAACGCATGGTGATCAAGATCGGCAGCGCACTGCTTGTCGACAATAGCGGGCGCGTGGAAGTCGAATGGCTGCGCACCATCGTCAACGAAATCTGGACTGCGCGAGAAATGGGCATGGATGTGGTCGTGGTCAGCTCTGGCTCGATTGCGATCGGAGCCAAGCAGCTGGACTTCGAACAGGGCGGGCGACGTACACTGGCCGAAGCGCAGGCATCAGCCTCTGTCGGGCAGATCGAATTGGCCAGTGTGTGGCGGCAATTGCTGGCAGAACGTGGCCTGATCGCGGCGCAGATGCTGCTGACACTGGATGATTTCGAGAGCCGTCGCCGGTATCTCAATATCTCCGCTACTCTGGGGCGCCTGCTTGAAAGCGGTGTTGTGCCCGTCGTGAACGAGAATGACACGATTGCCACGGGCGAAATCCGCTTTGGTGACAATGACCGGCTGGCCGCGCGTGTGGCCCAAGCGTGCGATGCCGATGGCGTGATCCTGCTGACCGATGTCGATGGCCTGTACAACAAGCACCCCAGCGAGCCGGGCGCAGCGCGGCTCGACTCGGTTGATGGTGTAACGCAGGAAATCCACGATATGGCCGATTCCGGTTCGGGGTCGGGCCTGGGTTCGGGCGGGATGACTGCCAAACTGCTTGCAGCAGAGATTGCCGAGCGGGCGGGGATTGCCCTTGCCATTGTCAACGGCAAGCCGGAAAACCCTATCGCCCGCGCGATGGCGGCACAAACAGGCACGCTTTTCCTGCCACAGCGCGATGAAAGCGGACGCCGTGCATGGATCGGCGGGCGTATGCGCTTTGCCGGGTCGATCAAGGTGGATGATGGCTGCGTGCGCGCGCTACGCGCCGGGAAGAGCGTGTTGGCGGCGGGCATCATCAGCGCAGATGGTGACTTCGAACGCGGCGATATTATTCCCGTATACGATGTTGCCGGCAATATGGTTGCCAAAGGGCTCGTCGAATATGATGTCGACGATGTCGAGGCAATCATGGGCAAGCAGAGCGATGCGCAGGAGGCTATCCTTGGCCACGCGCCGCGATCGTCCGTGATGCACCGCGATCACCTGGTGCTGATGTGATCCTGGCCGTTACCGGGGGCACGGGATTTGTTGGCCAGAGTGTTCTGGAAGAAGCGGCAAAACGTGGCATCACCATTCGCGCCCTGACACGCCGACCTCAGGACGCGGGCGAAGGCATCACCTGGGTCGCGGGCGATCTCTCCGACACGGCTGCGCTGGCCGAGCTCATGCGCGGCGCCGATGCCGTCTTGCACATCGCGGGTGTGGTGAACGCAGCGGACCAGGCCGGCTTTCTGGCGGGCAATGTCGATGGCACAAGGGCCGTGTGCGACGCGGCGCGCGAAGCCGGTGTACAACGCATCATTCACGTCTCCTCGCTCGCGGCGAGAGAGCCTTCGCTTTCCGATTATGGCTATTCCAAGCTGATGGCGGAGGAAGTCGTGCAGGTGAGCGGACTTGAGTGGACGATCGTTCGCCCACCAGCGGTTTACGGTCCGCGCGACACCGAGATTTTCGAGCTGTTCAAGGCTGCGCGCTGGCGCTTCCTGCCAATGCCACCGCGCGGACGTGCTTCGATCATCCATGTGCGGGATCTGGCGCGCATGCTGCTCGCAGTTACCATCCCCGAAAGCGGGACCTTTGGGTGCATATTCGAGCCCGATGACGGAACGCCTGATGGCTGGACGCATGGAGATTTCGCGCGCGCCATCGGAGAAGCGATGAACAAGAAGGTCTGGGCGCCGAGTATCCCTGCTGGAATGCTCAAAGCTGCGGCCAGGCTTGATCGGTTTGTGCGTGGCAGAAAGGCCAAGCTTACTCTGGATCGCGCCAGTTATATGGCTCATCCCGATTGGGTCAGTTCCCCTGACAAGGCTGTGCCAAAAACACTTTGGCAGCCTGAAATCTCAGCCAGAAAAGGCCTTTCGGACACCGCCCACTGGTATGCGCAAAATGGCTGGCTTTAATCTGTCGCAACATGATTAATGCGAGACTCGTGTCAGCAACCGATCATTTGTCAGAGTTTGGCCGTGGCATTGAAAACGGGGTTTCGACCAGGACTTGGGGGATTTCATGGGAAAAAGGGCAATGGGCGTGGCGGCTATCGCGAAGGTCTGCCCTTCCGTGGTGAGGGCTTCCGCAGGGGCGTTGACCAGACCGGTCCGCTGAAAGAGGTATTCTTGCGGGAGGCGGTAGCCGAAGCCAGCCTGCGCATTCCCGATATGCGCCGTTCCCTGCCGCGAGGTCTTTACTTTGCTGACGAAACAGGGCGCGAAGCGCATATGGCCAAGTTCGCGCGATTGGCTGCCGAGATTGCCGGTAAGGCGAGCTTCGATGAACTCTATCGGCCTTCTCGGGCAAATTCGTATGCGGGCAGGGGGCTGCTCTGCGTGGAGCCTTGAAAGTGCTGGCAGAAGGGATTGGCCCCGATGACGTATTGGCGCTCCGCGATAACATCCTTTTCAGCTTTGAGATCATGCCGAAAGACAATGCGGAGGAGACGGAGCAGCAGATCGTCCTGTCCGGCACGCGCATTCTAATGAGCGACGAAATTGCCGAACAGTTGCGCGCCCGCATCGCGCCAGGTTCGCTGCGCAAAAGCCACTTCACAGTCAGCGATACGGAAGAACTCAACGACGTGATCGACACGTTGGTTGCGTATGGTCTGTTGATGAGGGCATAGTCGCAAGCGGCAAGGGGAGCCGCATATGGATTTCATGAAGGTAATCAAATCGCTGGAGCAGTTGCTTTACGAATTGATGGTCTGGCTCGTCTTCTATCCACTTACGCTGTGGCGTTCGGTCGCCCATCCGCTGAAATTGATGGACTATGCCGATGATGAGATCGACGATCCGGATGACGATCGCTATTCGGACACGCTTAGTCCGCCGATTTTCCTGGCGATAACACTGGCGTTGGTGCATCTCTTTGAAATCGCTCAAAGCCTCAATGTGGTGGAAGACGGTTTGCTGGCGGATCACCGAAATCTGGTTGCATTCCGGCTTGTGGCTTTTGCGCTATTTCCATTGATGATGTCGCTTCGATTACTGCAGGCGCGCCACGTGCCGCTCGATCGGAAGACTTTGCGGCCGCCATTCTATGCCCAGTGTTTCATCGCGGCGCCCTTTGCACTGGGTATCGATTTGGGCGCACTCCTCATGACCTATGGTCATTCGCTTGCAGGTATTGTGGTCCTGGTGCTGGTGGCGCTGTGGTACCTTGTCATACAGGCAATGTGGTTCCAGCGGATGCTGGGCGTACCCGTGCTGCGCGCCGTGCTCCATGCGTTGCTTGCCTGGGTGATGGCATGGGCGATTGCCATTGTTCTTGGTGCAACCATCAATCAGTTATGACTCCAGCTTACAGCGCGGAGAGGTCGGCATGAGTTCTCGGAGCTTCCAGTAAATACCCGCAGCCATGTCTCGTAGTCTGCCTTGATGTATGAGGATGGGGTAGCCGAACGCGGGAACGTCTTTGGCGTGTAACTCGGATCAATCGGGCGGGTTGTTCGGATGGCTTTTTTGAAGCAAATCTACAAGCCCTGTCGGTGCATCCCGAATTGCAATCAGATGCACTGCTGGTGGAGCGCTGGCGATTGTCGCACTGGCCGGGAGCCCGGACATGTACGAGCCTGAAAATTGTTGGTCGATTTATGGTCTACAGAAACGGCTCGTAACCCGGGGGCAATGCGTTGCTATCCCCTTCGGTGCCGTCGGGACCATGAATACCGCATTCGGTCTTGTCCCAACCGCGCCAGCGCCCCGCACGCGGATCTTCGCCGGGCTTGACCGGAGACGTGCAGGGCGCGCAGCCGACCGAGAGGAAACCCTGTGCTTCAAGCGGATGGCGCGGCAGATCGTGTTCCGCGAAATACGCCTCCAAATCGTCCTTCACCCAGTCGCCCAGCGGATTGATCTTGAGCCGACCATCCTCGATTTCGAACCGCGCGATGTTCTCGCGGGTGGAGGACTGGAACGCCTTGCGTCCGGAAATCCACGCGTCGAGGCCGGACTTGGCGCGCGCCAGGGGTTCAACCTTGCGGATCGCACAGCAGCCATCGGGATCGTAGGACCATCTGAGGCCGCTCTCATCCTTTTCGGCCAGCACCTTTTCATCGGGCGTCACGATTTCGGTGTTGGTGAAGCCTAGCTTGGCAATCAGTTCGTAGCGATAGGCCAGCGTTTCAGGAAACATCTTGAGAGTGTCGACGAAAATCACCGGAATGTTCTTGTCGGCTTTCGCCACCAGATCGAGCAGCACCGCGCTTTCCGTGCCAAAGCTGGAGACCACGGCAACGCGGCCCAGCGAGTCCTCGGAGAACAGCTCGCGCAACATGGTGAGCGTGTCTACGCCTTCGAACCTTGCGTTGAGAGCATCGGCATCGGCCTGCGTGAAGGCAGGACCGGTATCGATCAGATCGAGCTTGCGTGCAGCCTCACCCATGACGCAGCTTCCAGATCGGCACAGCGTTATCTGCAGCAAGTTGGTAGACATGCTCCCAGTGCGCGAAGGCGGCCTGCGCGTCGGCTTCGTCGATTGCCCTTTCGGGCGCGAAAGCATCGAAACCGCAGCGGCGCATGTAGGCAAGCTGGTCGATCAGGACATCGCCGACCGCGCGCAGCTCTCCGGTATAGCCGTATTCACGTAGCAAGCGCGCGGCGGAATAGCCGCGGCCATCGCCAAAGACCGGGAAATTGATTTCGATAAGCCGGATACGGGTAAGATGCGGCAACAGTTCTCGAGCGTCATCACCCGGCTCGATGCGCACGGCGCTTGCGTCCGTCTGCTCGAGAAAGGAGTCGACAGTCACCTGTGCGCCGTCGCTTGGCTCATCGTCGCGGAAGCGGAACTGCACCTCATCGCGGCCCGTTCCCAGATCGGTATCAGCCATAAAGCGCCTCCTTGAAGGTATCCATGCCAACGCGGCGATAGGTATCGAGGAAGCGCTCGCCCTCTTCTCGCTGTGCAAGGTAGGTGTCGGCGACTTTCTCGACCGCATCGACAATGCCCGCCTCGTCGAAACCGGGGCCGGTGATCTTTGCGAGCGACACGTCTTCGGCCTCGCTTCCGCCGAGCAGAAGCTGGTAGTTTTCGACGCCCTTCCGGTCGACGCCGAGGATGCCGATATGGCCCGCATGGTGGTGCCCGCAGGCGTTGATGCAGCCGGAGATCTTGAGCTTCAATTCACCCAGCGCATCGCCCTTGCCGGACGCCGCGAAACGCTCCGAAATCTTCTGCGCAACGGGGATCGAGCGGGCATTGGCGAGGCTGCAATAGTCGAGACCGGGGCAGGCAATGATGTCGTCGATCTGGTCCAGGTTGGGTGTACCGAGGCCGGCTTCCTCGAGCTTCTGCCAAAATTCGTAGAGTTGCCCGATTTCGACATGCGGCAGGACGATGTTCTGCGTGTGCATGACGCGACATTCGTCGAAACTGTATTCCTTGGCGAGCTCTGCCATCAGGTGCATCTGCTCGGCGGTTGCGTCGCCAGGAATGCCGCCGACGGGCTTGAGGCTGATGACAGCGGAGACATAGCCGGGGGCTTTGTGTGGCGTGCAGTTGCGATCGATCCACAGCGCAAAATCCGGATCGGAACGGTCGACGCGTTCGGTCAGGCCGGACTTGAAGTTCGGATCGGCGAAATATCCTTTGATCCGTTCCAGCTCTGCCTGAGGCGGCTCAACGCCTTGCTTCAGCAGGTGGACGAATTCTTCCTCGACCTGCCGCTTATATTCCTCTGCGCCCATTTCATGCACGAGTATCTTGATGCGCGCCTTGTACTTGTTGTCGCGCCGTCCGTGGCGGTTGTAGACCCGGAGACACGCTTCAGCATAGGTGACGCACTGGTCGAGCGGTACGAAGTCGCGGATCAACGGGGCAATCATCGGGGTACGGCCCATACCGCCGCCCACATAGAATGCAGCGCCCAGATCTCCCGCATCATTCCGCACGATATTGATGCCGATATCGTGCAGCCGCATCGCTGCGCGGTCCCGTTCAGACGCGATGACGGCAATCTTGAACTTGCGCGGCAAATAGCTGAACTCCGGGTGGAAGCTCGACCACTGGCGCAGCAATTCGGCATAAGGTCTTGGATCGACCAGTTCGTCCGCCGCGGCGCCGGCGAAATGATCGCTACTGATATTGCGGATGCAATTCCCACTCGTCTGGATAGCGTGCATTTCGACCTTGGCGAGGTCTGCCAGCAAGTCTGCGGCCTCTTCCAGCTTGATCCAATTGTACTGGATGTTCTGGCGCGTGGTGAAGTGGCCGTACCCCTTGTCGTACTTGTCGGCGATGTCTGCCAGCGCATGCATCTGGCGGCTGTTTAATGTGCCATAGGGAATGGCAACGCGCAGCATGTATGCGTGCAACTGGAGGTATAGGCCGTTCATCAGCCGCAGCGGCTTGAACTGGTCTTCTGTTAGCTTGCCTTCGAGCCTGCGGCGCGCCTGGTCGCGGAATTCCTCGACGCGGGCATCGACCATCGCCTGGTCGTATTGATCGTATTGATACATCAGATGACCCAATCCCAGCCGCGCTGTTCGGCGGCTTTATATCCAAGGTCTGGGCGCACGGTCGGACCGAGTGCACGGACGCGATCTTTGATGTGCGCTGGGCGCGGGCCGTCTTCGGTTGCTTCGGCATCAATGGTGTAAGGGGCGTTTACTCGGCGCGCGGATTCCTCGCGAGCCATGATGGCGGCAGCCTTTTCGCCGGCATCTACAGCATCGGCGATGTGGAGCGACCAATTCTGGCCATCCCACCATACGACTGCGCCCGACTTCAGATCGTTTCCCGTGAGGATTTTCATGCTGCAACCTCCGCCAGCACTTGAGCGACGGCCGCGTTCGGCCGCGCTGTCACATCACCGATGATGATGAGCGCGGGGCTCTTCACCTCTTCGGCTTCAACAAGATCAGGCAGAGCAGCGAGCGGGCCGCGCAACACGCGCATTTCTGGGCGACATGCGTTTTCCACTACGGCCACGGGCATGTCTGGCGCGAGGCCGTCTGTCATCAGCTTCTCGGCAATCTCAGGCGCGGTTTTTATGCCCATATAAATCACCAGCGTGCGGCCGACCCCAGCGAGGCCCGACCAATCCTGTTCGGAAAGTCCTTTGCACTGGCCAGCCACGAAGCTGACGATACTCGCACTGTCACGATGGGTGAGGGGTATGCCCGATGCAGCGGCCGCGCCATTGGCGGCGGAAATGCCGGGCACCACTTCAACGCGCACACCGGCGGCGTGTGCATCTTCCATCTCTTCACCACCGCGACCGAACACGAACGGATCGCCGCCCTTCAGCCGCACGACATCGCGCCCAGCCTTCGCCTCACGGATCAGCAGGGCGTTGATGTCTTCCTGCGGCAGTGTGTGCTTGGACCGCTTCTTGGCGACCGAAACGAGCTGTGCGTCATGGCTTGCCATCGCCAGGATTGATGGATCGACGAGTCCATCATGCACGATAAGCTGCGCATTGGCGATCAGTCGCGCCGCGCGCAGCGTCAGCAGGTCGGGATCACCGGGTCCCGCGCCGACAAGATAGATTGTGCCTTTTTCCATGTCCGCCCAGATGCGCGCGACGGCGCGGCATCGCCAGCGAGAATGGATTGGGGCGGGTGTAGGTTTGCTTTAGGAACGTCGTGAAACCTTAGAATTCCGGGGCCTATTCGCTCTTTTGCATTCGTTGCGAAATCGCCTCCACCAGCTGCTGGAACTGGTCATTCGTGCGCAGATTGAGATCGCGCTGCGGGAAAGGAATCTCGACATCGTTCTCTTTGAACAGCTGCCAAATACGCGTGTAAACGTCTGAACGGATATTCGCCATCCCCTCTTCCGGGTCCTGGATCCAGAAGCGTACTTCGAAATCCACCGAGCTGTCACCAAACCCCATGATGTTGACGCGTGGTTTGGGGGACTTCAACACCCGTGGCACTTCATCCACCCCTTGGTATAATAACTTCGTCACGAGATCGAGATCGCTGCCATATGACACGCCGACCGGTGCCTTCACCCTCACATCCTTCGAGCTGTAGGACCAGTTGACCACCTGGTTGATCATCAGGTTTTCATTCGGGATGAGATATTCGGTCTGATCACGGGTCACCACTGAAATGGCACGAATGCCGATCTTGCGGATCTGCCCAAAGCTTTCGGTTCCCGCATTGTCCGTGACGGAAATGACGTCCCCTGGCTTGATGCTCTTGTCCATCAACAGGATTATCCCGGAGATAAGGTTGCCGAATGTTTTCTGCAGGCCGAAACCGATTGCGAGGCCGAATGCGCCGGAAAATACTGCCAGCGCAGTCAGATCGATCCCGAGCACATCAATGCCGATCAGGAAGGCGGCGACCCAGATGACGATAGTGGCGATTTTTTCTACGAGGACGCGCTGCGATTCGTCCAGTTTGGTCACGCGTCTTACGCCGCCACGCATCAATTTGGTGACCGCCCATGCGATGGTAATTACGACAGCGATGACGAGCATCACCACGAAAACATCCCAGACCGAAATACTGGTATCGCCGAATTCGAGCGCCATGCCCCGCATGCTGTCAATCATGCTGCCTATGGTCTCGCTCTTTTCGCTCACGGCATCGCCTATGTCGGCTGCAGTCGAAATGGCTTCCGTCGGCTCGGCGTCGGGAAGCTCTGAGTCTGGCAATTCAGGGATTGCCATGATCGGTTCGCCTGTTTCGGGATCCATCATCGGTTCGCCGGTTTCCGGATCGAGAACCGGGACCGGCTCCCGCGCAGGAATCCCCATTAGCTGCTCGCCCGTTTCCGGGTCGAGCAACGGCTCACCAGTTTGCGGATCACTAAGCGGCACCGCTTCAGATTCGTCCCGTCTGGCTTGTTGTGTAGCGGGTGACGTGGGCGTGGTCGCGTTCATTCGTTCTCCATTGCAGCAAACCCGCTTTCGAGGTCACGGATCAGATCGGTAGGGTCTTCTAGCCCGATGGAGAGCCGCACGCCAAGTCCGCTTCCTTGGTCCACGCCGACAGGCCAAGCCCGGTGATCGCGAACGCGATCCGGGTCAACGGGGACAGTCAGGCTCTCATAGCCGCCCCAGCTGAAGCCGATACCGAACAGATTGAGTGCATCGATAAATTGGCCGCGCGACTTCTTGTCAGCGCTGCGGAAAATGAAGCTGAACAGGCCGCATCCACCGGTGAAATCGCGCTGCCACAGATTGTGGCCGGGTGTATCGGGCAGCATAGGGCAAAGCACCGCGGACACTTCTCTCCGCATTTGCAGCCACTTGGAAATCTCAAGTGCACTTGAAGTCGACTTTTCGAGCCGGACGCCCATCGTTCGCAGGCCGCGCAGCGCCAAGGCGGCATCGTCCGGCGAGACGACTTGGCCCATATATTGCGATTGCAGCCTGATGCGCTCGATGATTGGCTTGGCGGCCGAGGCGCTGCCCATCATTAGGTCCGAATGGCCGCCAACATGCTTTGTGAGACTCATCACGCTGACTTCGCAGCCGTGCTGCAACGCTGCGAAGCCGAGTGAAGAGGCCCAAGTGTTGTCGATTACGCTGATTACACCGCGTTCGCGAGCGATCGCCGTGAGCGCGGGTATGTCGCACACTTCCATTGTCAGACTGCCGGGGCTTTCAAGCATTACGACCTTGGTGCTTTCACCGATGGCTTGCGCAAAACTGTCCGGATCGAGCGGGTCGAAGGAGCGCGCGTTGATGCCCATTCGCTTGAGCAGCCCCAGCGCGATGGTGCGTGTAGGCTCATAGGCATTGTCGGCGAACAGCAACTCATCACCCGGCTGGAGCAGCGCGAGAAGCGTGCAGGCAATCGCCGCGACCCCGCTGGGAAAGAGCTCGGTCCCGTCCGCACCCGGCTCCAGATCGGTAAGCGCATCAGCCAAGGCCCACTGCGTTGGTCCACCGCGCCTGCCGTAATAGAAATGTCCATCGGCATTGGGGCGGCCCTTGGCGAGATCTGCCACGTCTTCATAAAGGTGGGTGCTGCCACGCCAGACCGGTGGATTGACCACACCGCCGGATTTCCCGGGGGCTGTCGTCCATTCTTTGCGCCGTCCGACCTCGACCAGGCGCGTTGCCGGTTTTTGCTTGTCATCGCTCATCTTGCGGGCCCCGTTTCCACCGGCATGTGCGGGTCGCTACCCCATTCGCTCCAACTGCCATCGTAGAGCGCGCCTTCACGCTCCACCAGATGCATGGCGAAGAGGAGGACAGAAGCCGTTACGCCGCTGCCGCACGTTGTCGTTATTGGCCTGTCGAGATCGACGCCAGCCTCCGCAAAGGCCGCTCGGATCCCGTCGGCATCCTTGAATGTGCCATCACTATTCAGCACAGCTCCGAAGGGCAGGCTGCGCGATCCGGGTATGTGTCCGTTGCAAACGCCCGGGCGAAAATCGCCTTCCTCGCCTGAGAAGCGCGCCGCGGCGCGCGCATCGACCACCTGTTCTGCAAGGGTATCGATATTAGCGAGTATGTCCGCCTTGTAACGGATAGTGCCTCGCCCGCCGGAGCTGGCAAACCGGCTTGGTTGCGTCTCTTTGCTGTGGCTCTCTACCGGATGTCCCTCGGCCAGCCATTTCTGAAATCCGCCATCAAGGATTGCTACTTCGGTCAAACCGAACAGCCGAAGCAGGAACCAGCCGCGGGCTGAATAGCGCAAATCGCTATTGTCATACAGCACGATCCGTTCGTCGCCACGCACGCCCAGTGCGGCCATGTGCGCATCGAACTGCGCGCGCGTCGGCGGAGCGGAAGGCACCGGATCATCGGGATTGAACATGCTCTTTAGCGCTAGATAACGCGCTCCGGGTATATGCGACTTCTCGAATTCTGCTTGGGCATCACGATTGGCGGTCGGCAAATGCGCCGAAGCATCGAGCACCAGCAAGTCGGCTGCTCCGAGCTCGGCCTCAAGCCATTGGGTGGAAACAAGCGATTGCATGGATAAGAGGCCTAGCTGCTTGCAAGATTGGCGTAAATGTCAATCGAGCTGCACTGCCTCGAGATCGACAAAAACCCGCTTGCAATCATCTAGGGGGCGCTCAATGTCAGTCGTGTCGGCGTAAACAGGAACGTAAGAGAAGCGGCAGCGTACGCTTCTTCGTCCTCGGCCAGCACCTCCGGCTTACCCACTTCCGCTATCCATATTATCGTTAATGCCGCACATTTCCGATGCAAAGCGCGCTTGTGCACAAGGCGAGGACACGCCATGTGGCGGGCATGAGCGATACCGACGACACCACCCAGCCGAAATTCCTCGGCCAGCAGAGCCCGCTTCCCGCCAACCCGGAGGAAGCACAGCTCGATTACGTACCCAATCCGCGGCCGGGCAGTACTTATCTGGTGCGTTTCGCGGCGCCTGAATTTACCTCGCTGTGCCCGGTCACCGGTGCGCCCGATTTTGCCCATCTTGTGATCGACTATGCGCCGCGTGAAACCATCGTGGAATCGAAGAGTCTCAAGCTCTTTCTCGGGTCTTTCCGCAATCACAATGGCTTTCACGAAGACGTGACCGTTGGTATCGGCGAGCGCCTGTTTGCCGAGATGCAACCGCGATGGCTCCGCATCGGAGGATACTGGTATCCACGTGGAGGCATTCCCATCGACGTGTTCTGGCAAAGTGGGGCCCCGCCTGCCGATCTCTGGCTCCCGGATCAAGGCGTTGCCCCCTATCGCGGGCGCGGCTGACCCAGCGCTCACATACTTGCCTTGCGCCATGCCATTCGACTAGGAGCGCGGCGAATTGACGGGAGGTAGCGCAGGCCTGTGCGCAACCGACTATAAAAGGATCAAAGCTGATGCGCATCGTCATGATTGGCACCGGGTATGTGGGCCTCGTTTCGGGTGCCTGTTTCGCTGATTTCGGCCATACCGTGACCTGCGTCGACAAGGACCAGTCGAAAATCGATGCACTGCTGAACGGCGAAATCCCGATTTTCGAGCCTGGCCTGGATGAACTGGTCGCAAGCAATGTCGCAGCCGGTCGCCTGTCGTTCACGCTCGACATTGCTGAAGTCGTGCCGGAAGCCGATGCGGTGTTTATAGCGGTCGGCACGCCGACGCGGCGCGGCGATGGTCACGCAGACCTGTCTTACGTTTACTCCGCGGCAGAAGAGATGGCACCGTTGCTGCGCGATGGCGCGGTGGTGGTCGACAAATCCACAGTGCCAGTTGGAACGGGCGATGAGGTGGAGCGCATCATCGGCGAGACTGCGCCCAATCTGAGATTTTCCGTCGCCTCGAACCCGGAATTCCTGCGCGAGGGCGCTGCCATCGATGATTTCGCCAAGCCTGATCGCATCGTTGTTGGCGTGAATGACGATCACGCCAAGGAGGTGATGGAAGCGATTTACCGACCACTCACCAGCAATGCCGCGCCGTTGATCGTGATGAACCGCCGCGCTGCAGAGCTGACCAAATATGCTGCAAATGCCTTCCTTGCGACCAAGATCAGCTTCATCAATGAAATGGCCGATTTGTGCGAGAAAGTCGGCGCCGATGTGCGCGACGTGGCGCATGGCATTGGCACCGATACGCGTATTGGAAGTCGTTTCCTGATGCCCGGCCCGGGCTATGGCGGGTCGTGCTTCCCCAAGGACACGCTTGCGCTGCTCAAGACGGCCGAGCAATTCGGTACGGAGGTCTCGATTGTCGAGGCCGTGGTCGAATCGAACGACAATCGCAAGGCTGCGATGGGCGACAAGGTGCTGGCCGCGCTGGATGGCGAAGTGGCCGGGAAAACGGTAGGCATCCTTGGCCTTACCTTCAAAGCCGATACCGACGATATGCGCGATTCCCCGGCGATCGATATCATCCGCAAGCTCACCGCTGCCGGGGTGAAAGTGCGTGCCTATGATCCCGAAGGCATGGATCAAGCCAAGAAAATCGACGGCCTTGGTGCGGAAGACATTACTTATTGCGCCGATGTGTATTCAGCGATCGATGGTGCTGACGCGATGGTGATCGTCACCGAATGGAAGCCCTTCCGCGCGCTAGATCTTGACGCCGTGAAGGCGCGCCTTGCCTCGCCGGTAATGGTTGACCTGCGAAACCTCTACAGCCGCAAGGACGTTGAGGAACGCGGGTTTAAATATGTGGCTGTGGGACGGTAGGAATGGTGCCGGCTGCAGGAGTCGAACCCGCGACCTGATGATTACAAATCAACTGC
>CAYRBB010000003.1:42491-125888 GCA_964422435.1 uncultured Sphingomonadaceae bacterium | reverse complement strand
CGCCCGGCCCGACGATGAAACAGGCCAGCGAGGCCATCAAGTTCGAGCTGCAGGAACGGCTCAAGGAACTGCACGAGGAAGGCCGCCTGCTCGAAGCGCAGCGGCTGGAACAGCGCACCAATTTCGATCTTGAAATGATCGCCGCCACCGGCAGCTGCAACGGGATCGAGAACTATTCGCGCTTCCTCACTGGCCGACTGCCGGGTGAACCACCGCCCACGCTGTTCGAATACCTGCCCGAAAACGCGCTGCTGTTCGTCGATGAAAGCCACCAGACGGTGCCGCAAATCGGCGCGATGGCGCGCGGGGACCACCGCCGCAAGCTGACGCTTGCCGAATATGGCTTCCGCCTGCCCAGCTGCATCGACAACCGCCCCTTGCGCTTCAACGAGTGGGACGCGATGCGCCCGCAGACCTTTGCCGTGTCAGCCACGCCCGGCAGCTGGGAAATGGAGCAGACCGGCGGCGTCTTCGCCGAACAGGTGATCCGCCCCACCGGCCTGATCGATCCGCCGGTCGATGTGCGCCCGGTCGAAGACCAAGTGCAGGATTGCATTGCCGAGGCGAAGGCGACCGCTGCCAAGGGCTACCGCACCCTCGTGACTACGCTCACCAAGCGCATGGCAGAGGACCTCACCGAATTCATGCACGAACAGGGCGTGCGCGTGCGGTACATGCACTCCGATGTGGAGACATTGGAGCGCATCGAGCTGATCCGTGATCTTAGGCTTGGCGTCTATGACGTGCTGATCGGCATCAACCTGCTGCGCGAAGGGCTCGACATTCCCGAATGCGGGCTGGTGGCGATCCTCGATGCTGACAAGGAGGGCTTCCTGCGCTCCGAAACCTCGCTCATCCAGACCATCGGCCGCGCCGCGCGCAACGTCGACGGGCGCGTGATCCTCTATGCCGACCGCGTGACCGGCAGCATGGAACGCGCGATGGCCGAGACCGAACGCCGCCGCGAAAAGCAGCGTGCCTACAATGAAGAACACGGCATCACGCCGACGACGATCAAGCGCGCCATCGCCGATATCGTTGCCCACACTGCCAGCAAGGACGGCGTCACCGTCGATACCGGCGATGACGAGGTGAACAACCTCGTCGGCCACAACCTGCGCGCCTATATCGAGGATCTGGAGAAAAGGATGCGCGCCGCCGCCGCCGACCTCGAATTCGAGGAGGCTGGAAGACTACGCGACGAAATCCGCCGTCTGGAGAATGACGAACTGGGCCTTGGCGATGCAGAAAAGAAGGCGCCTGTCGTGGGCCGCTCGAACGAAGGCAAGCCGGGGACGCGAAAGCTGCGGTACGGGAAGACGCAGCGGAAGATGGGCAAGTAGTCTTCTGCGCGCTGCCTGCTCACACGAGCGGGGCACAATTGCAGCGCCAATCTTGAACAGTGCCTTCGCCTGTATCATCTGCCTTGGATGCGCCTCGCCTCGTTCCTTGTCCTGCCCATTTTCGTGCTCGCCGCCTGCGATCGCCAGCAGAGCGAGCCGTTGCCCGAAAGCGCGCAGCAGATCGCGATTGACGAGATCGGTCCGCCACAAGCCAAAGCAAACCCGTCCCCCGATACCTCGGCTGCGGGATGGACAGTGGCGGAAGATGGGCAATCGATCCTGTTCAGCAATGCCGGCGAGGCGCCCTGGCTGACGCTGGCTTGCGATCTTTCGGAAAGCCCTGCGCAGTTCACCATCATCCGCCACGCCGAAGCGCTGCCAGGGCAAAGCGCGCTGTTCCCGTTTGTCGGCAACGGCATGCGCAGCCGCTTTTTGGCCGATGCAGTGCTTGCGCAGACGGCGGACGGGGGCGAATGGCGCTGGGAAGCCAGCCTACCCGCAACTGATCCGCAGCTCGACATCTTTGAAGGTGCGCGTGATCTGACCGCGACTCTTCCCGGGCGCGGAATGCTGGAAATTGGCGGAAGCCGGATACCGGGCCAGTTCCTGTTATGGTGTCGCGCAGGTGGCAGACAACCTGATCCGATCGAGGTTGAGCCGGAACCCGAAGCCTGATGCGCTATTGCGAGGCTTCCGCCCTCTCCACCAGCGCATTTGGCGTTAACACCTGAGGCAATTGTTCGCCCTCGCCCGCTGCGGGGAACCAGACGTAGAGCGGCACCCCGGCGACGCCCCATTGCTCCAGATAGCGTGTGATTTCCGGATCGGCGCGCGTCCAGTCCCCGCGCATGGCGATTACGCCCGCCTCTTCAAACGCGGCTCGCGTCGCCTCGCGCTCTATCGCCACGCCTTCGTTCACCTTGCAACTGACGCACCAGTCCGCGGTGAACCACAGGAATACCGGCTGGCCCGATACGCGTGCTTCGGCCAGCGCCTGTTCGCTGTAAGGCACGGGATCGAGTACGCTTTCGGTTGACAGAAGCGACTGCTCTTCCACACGGAACGGCAGCGATGCCGCGAAATAGATACAGGCAACTGCGCCAATCGCCACGATGCCGCGATGCCCCCGGCTCGCTGCAACAAGTGTGACCACGATCAGCATCCCCAGCGCCAGTGCGCTGAAGGCGAAGTGTGCACCACCCAGCCGCCATGCGAGCCAGACGAGAGCCAGCGCCGTCAGCCCCATGGGCACGGCCATGACCTTGCGGAATGTCTCCATCCATGCGCCCGGCCTCGGCAGTCGATTGCGCAGGGCAGGCACGAAACCAAGCAGCAGGAACGGCAATGCAAGGCCGAAACCCAGCGCTGCGAACAGCAGCATCGCTTGCGGCACTGGCAGCAACAGCGCCGCGCCAAGTGCCGCTGCCATGAACGGCCCGGTACAGGGCGTTGCCACAACCGCGGCGAGCAAGCCCGTGCTGAACGCGCTTCCTCCGCCGCCAGAGCGAATGGGCAGCATGGGGATTTCAAACAGGCCGGCAAGGTTGGCAGTAATCAGCGTTGCGAGAACCAGCAGCGCGGCAACCACGAGCGGTTGCTGAAGCTGGAACGCCCAGCCCACCTGCTCACCCGCCGCGCGCAATGCCAACATGAGTGCACCGAGCGCCAGAACAGCAAGCATCACACCCGCGGTGTAAGCCATGCCTTCGCGCTTCGCCTCTGCCTCGCTGCCTCCGGCGCGCGCCAGCGTCAGCGCTTTCAGGCTCAGGATCGGGAAGACGCAGGGCATCAGGTTGAGCAGCAGCCCGCCGAGCAGTGCACCGCCGAGAAGCACGTAGAGCGGACTGTCCGCCATTGCTCCGCCAAGCGGCGTTCCACCCGAGGGCACCTCTCCCGGCAAGGCTGTAAGCTGCACGCCGTTTCCGGCATCATCGAAGGCAAGGATACCCGTGATCTCTTCGAGCGGTGCGAAATCGGCAAATTCTGAACCTCTGGGCAGCAGGAAATCGCTCAGCGGCATTTCGACAATGACCGTGTCGCCGTTGCGGAAAAAGCGCTGCACGCCGCCGTAATCGGGGCGCTTGTCCGTGCTCAGCCGGCGCTGCTCGATAAAGAAATGCGGCTGCGTCAATTCCACGCTTTGGGGAAGCGGAACCGCAACGCGAAGCAGATTGCCCGACAAGGTGAAGCTGCCCTGCTGGTCCAGCAGCGGGGGGATCGCCGCGCGGTGTTCGTCAAACTGCGCGCGCAATGCGTCACCCTGCTGCGGGAACCGGACAGTCAGTGTCGCGCGCTCGGGAATACACAGCTCGTCCGAACAGGCGAGCCACTGCGCCTCCACCGTGGGCGGACCATAGTCGATTTCGGTATCGGACATGTCGATCCGCACCGGGATCAGGACGGCATAGTCTTCCTTGTAAGCGTGGTTGGCGATGTCGAACAACGTCAGGACATGCGGCACGGGATATTGCGGATCACCGATGTCCCACGAAGGCGGGGCATTCCATTGCAGTTCCATACCCAGCCCCGCCTCGCCGGGATTGGACCAGTATCCGTGCCAGCCTTCTTCGGGGCGGAAACGCAGGGCGAGCCACAAGGTCTCACCCGGCACCGGCGCATTCTCGGCCACCAGGTCCGCCGCAATCTTGTTCTCCTGCACCTGCTGCGCGGCCACCGGCGATGCCAGAACGCCGAGTGCCATCACGGCAAGCACCATCCGCCACACCGCTAGACCAAAGGAGAGACTTGCCTGCATATGGCGGGAGACCTAGGAGCGCAGGCGATGACAGACAAGCGCGATCTCCTGATCCTTGGTGGCGGCCTCGTTGGCATGACCCTCGCCCTCGCCGCCGCAAAGAAGGGCATTTCCAGCCACGTGGTCGACCGGGCCGACCCCGCAGACCTGACCGCAGAAGGCTTTGACGGACGCGCATCGGCCATTTCCACGGCAAGCTGGAACCTGTTCGGGAACATCGGCCTGACTGACACGCTGGAGCCGCACGGCTGCAAGATCGAGACCATTGCGGTGACCGACAACATGCGCCCCGGCCGTATCGATTTCGTGCCCGAACCGCACGAAGGAACGCTCGGCCGCATGTTCGCCAACCGCCAGCTGCGCCTTGCCCTGTTTGAAGCAGCCAAGGACGAACAGCTCATCACCTGGCATGCCAAGGCCAACGTTGTTGCGCGCGAGCGCGGCGAACACGGTGTGTCGGCTACGCTGGAGGATGGCACCGTTCTGACTGCAAGCCTGATGGTCGGCGCCGAAGGGCGCGGTTCACCCACGCGCGATGCTGCGGGCATTTCCATTGCCAAGTGGGATTACAGCCACCGCGCGATCATTCAGGGCTTGATTCACGAAAAGCCGCACGACGGGGTGGCGTGGGAAATCTTCTATTCGGCAGGTCCCTTTGCACTGCTGCCGCTGCTCGATGATGAGCAAGGCCGCCACCGATCGGCATTGGTCTGGACCGTTTCCGAAGAAGACGGTGAAGGCGTTCTCAAGCTCGGTCCACGCGCGTTCAAGGCCGAGGTCGAAAAGCGCCTGCACGGCATATTCGGCGAAATTGAACTCAATGGCGGGCGGAGCTCTTACCCGCTCGGCTTCCACCACACGGCGAAGATCGTCGAACATCGGCTCGCGCTGGTGGGCGATGCGGCACACGGTATCCATCCGATTGCAGGCCAGGGTCTCAATCTGGGCCTGCGCGATGTCGGCGCACTGGTCGAAGTGATTGCTGAGGGCATGCGGCTGGGCCTCGAACCCGGCGACGCACAACTGCTCGCGCGGTACGAGAAATGGCGCGGGCTCGACAGCTTCATGGTTGCGCTTGCCACCGATGGCCTGACCCGCCTGTTCAGTATTCCTGGAAAAGCCCCCAGCGCAATCCGCCGATTAGGTATGGGCGCGGTGCAACGGATGCCCACGCTCAAACGCTGGTTTATGGACGAAGCGCGCGGGATGAGTGGGCAATTGCCCGAACTGCTCAAGGGCTGATGTCCAGCCTTCGCGCGGGAAGCATTACCGCTGCATATTCTCCGCAGGGCTGCGCTGTTCCACTCTGTCGCCTTGCCCATCGCGCAGTTCGCGTGGGTCGAGCACGGCGGCGGTTTCGAGCGTTTCCAGCGCGCGCTGCGCCGCGGCAAAGCGCTCGGCATCTTCCAGCCAGTCCTCTGCGATAACCGCATTGGGCATGTTGCGTATTTCGGAAATCGCCGCCTCGATGCGGCCGCTCTGGAGAAACAGCCGCGCGCGTTCCAGGCGACGTTCCGCCACGGGCGAAGCGGTATCCTCACGCCGGACGATGAAAACTTCGGATAATTCCCGGCCAAGCCGGGTGAACACGTCTTCACCTTCAGGCGCATCATCCAGATTAGGTGCGAGGCCTTCAAGGCGTGCCAGCAGCTGGTCCAGCGTCACCGGGTCCTGCGCCGCATCAATCACGGTCTGCACGGCATTCGGACGATCCTCGCCGAAGCGGAGGCGCAGTTGATCTGCCAGATAGCCCAGCGGGCGGCCCCGCTCGATGGCGCGGCGGCTGGCGAAAGCAATCAACAATGCCTCCGCACGCGCGGCATTGCCTGCTGCGGCTTGCGACTGCAGGTCGAGCTGCGTCAGGCGCTGTTCCATGGCCACGATACGGCTGTCGAGGCCGCCCTGCTGCTCGACCACCTGTTCCACCTGCTGCACTGCTGCGCGGGCATCCTCGGCCGCCTCTTCGGGGGTGGTTGGCCGCGTATCCGGGACTTCCACCTCGGTTGAAGCGAGCGCAGCCGGTGATTCGACCGGCAATTGCTCCGATGTTTCCCGTAAAGTGAAAAGATCGGAGAACAGCTCACTGCGGGAAAGGCTCCACATTGCGGCAACACCGAGCAAGAAGGCAACACCGAGGCCCATCAGTATCGCGCGCAGAGATGGCGCGGCCTGGCGCGCACCACGAGAGGTGTATGAGTAAGTGTCGTCCATTATATCCTTCTGCGGCCCTTCAGAAAGGAAGCCCTGTTGAACGAGCGTTTGACATTAATGACACATGTCGTTGGCCAAGGCCAATAGGGCGGAATCATCGGGCTGTGGAGCGCTTTTACACGCTTTCCAACCCTCTCCCACCGCTGTGGCCACTCGCGGACCGATACAAGCCAATGAAATTGCGGAGCGATCGAGGCCACGCCGGTCACATTCGGCAGCGAAATGCGCGCCTGCAGCGGCAGAATGGAGCAAAACGAGAGGACTTCCGGCCCTCAGGCTGATTTCATCGCTGCCAGTCAACGGAATAGCGCGGACGGAATACACGATCCGCGTGGCGACCTTTATGTCCTCCGGCAGATTGAGCCGAACATGATCTTCACCCGCGAGCCGCAAGAAGTGTGTTTTGCCTTTCGCGGCATCGACCAGCTTTTGCAGGCCGCCCGATCCGGTGTTGGCGACGGTAAATCCCGCATCTCTGGCAGCTTCGGCGGTGGCGTCCCCGACGGCATACACCGGCAGGTGTTGCAGGCTTTCAAGCGCATCTCCGCCGTGACGAAAAGCATTGGCGCTACCGATCAGTAGAGCATCGAATTCGCTGGCCTCCGGCACATCCCAGCCGAGCGGAACAACTTCGAACAGTGGACGTCCGATGATCGCCAACCCCAGCTCACGCGCCTTTTGCAAAGTCGATTGCAGGCCGGGTTCGGGACGAATGGCGAAGATCATGCGGTTTCGTCAAACACCGCGCGGATGGCAGGGGTCGCGTTCGCCAGCAGTGCTGCGCCGACGCGCTTGGGTGCTTGCGCATCATCCGCGGCAAAAAAGGCGGTCTCTTCCACCCGCTCAGCCCCGTCGACGCTGAAAATAGCTGCACGCATGGAGAGATTGCCACTGGATTGATTGCACAGGACCGCTATCGGCGAATGACAATTGCCGCCAAGTGCAAGCAGCAAGGATCGCTCGGCCATCACCTCCGCGCGGCTCGGCGCATGATCGAGCGGAAAGAGCAGTTCCTTCACCCGCTCATCATCGGCACGCGTTTCGACGGCGATAGCGCCCTGTGCAGGAGCCGGGAGCCAATCTTCGGCATCGAGTGGCGCCCCGACATCGTCCTGACCCAATCGGGCGAGCCCCGCAGCCGCGAGGAAAGTCGCATCAGCTTCGCCCGCCTCCAGCTTGCCAAGGCGCGTTGCGACATTTCCGCGGAACATCACGACCGAACAATCGGGCCGCTGATTGAGCAATTGCGCAGCGCGACGCGGGGCACTGGTGCCGACGACTGCGCCGTGGGGTAAATCTGTGATGCGGGTTGCGCCAATCAACCGGTCACGCTTGTCTTCTCGCGGCAGGATCGCCGTCAGGCCGAAAATATCGGGCCGAATGGTCTCGACATCCTTGAGCGAATGCACCGATGCGTCGATCTTGCCCTCGGCCAGCCACGCATCGAGTTCCTTGGTCCAAAGTGCCTTGCCGCCAATCTCGGACAGCGGACGATCGAGCACCTTGTCGCCGCTCGCCACCACGGGCACGAGTTCGACGGCTTCGTTCCGCCAGCCATGCGCTTCGCACAGGCGGCGGCGGGTTTCCTCCGCCTGCACCATAGCGAGCGGGGACTGGCGAGTTCCGAGTTTCAGGATGGGATAATCAGGCATCGGTTTGCTTGCCCTAGCTTGGGTATCGTCTAAGGGAAAGCGCCATGACGCTGGTTCTCGGCATAGAAAGCTCTTGCGATGAAACCGCCGCCGCTCTGGTGACGGGTGAGAGGCGCATTCTGGCGCAGGTGATTGCGAGCCAGCAGGAAGAACATGCCCCCTACGGCGGCGTAGTGCCTGAAATTGCCGCGCGCGCGCATGCAGAGCGGCTCGCTCCGCTGATAGAGAAGGTGCTGAAAGAGGCTGGTGTCACGCTGGCAGATTGCAACGCGATTGCCGCGACTGCCGGACCGGGTCTGATCGGTGGTGTAATGGTTGGGCTCGTCACCGCGAAGGCATTGGCCATGGCGAGCGACACGCCTCTCTTCGCAATCAACCACCTTGAAGGCCATGCGCTGAGCCCGCGCCTCGCAGACGAGAGCCTGCAATATCCTTATGCCCTGCTGTTGGTCAGCGGTGGGCATTGTCAGATTCTGCGCGTGCAAGGTGTTGGCAAATACCAGCGTCTCGCGACCACGATAGATGATGCGCTGGGCGAAGCGTTCGACAAGACCGCAAAGATCCTAGGCCTCGGCTATCCGGGCGGCCCAGCTGTCGAAAAACTAGCGCTAGAAGGCGATGCGAAAGCCGTTCCCCTGCCACGTCCCCTGAAGGGCTCGCCCGAGCCACATTTCAGCTTTGCCGGGCTGAAGAGCGCCGTGCTGCGCGCGCATGAAACTGGTGAATTCCGGGACACCGATATCGCGGCAAGCTTCCAGGCGGCTGCATTGGACTGTATCCTCGACCGGACACGCAAGGCGTTGGGGGAGATGGGTCAGGTGAGCGCATTGGTTGTTGCAGGAGGCGTCGCGGCCAACAAGGTGGTTCGCGGCGGACTGGAAGGTTTGTCAGCGGAGTTCGGTCTACCTTTTACCGCTCCGCCACTGCCGCTGTGCACCGACAATGCTGCGATGATCGCCTGGGCAGGTGTTGAGCGGATGGACGCCGGCTTCGAAAACGACCCGCTCGATTTCAGGGCACGACCACGCTGGCCGCTTGATCCCGATGCGGAGCCCGCACGCGGCGCAGGAGTAAAAGCATGAGCGAAACGGCAATAGGAGTCGTCGGTGCTGGCGCCTGGGGTACGGCGCTGGCGCAGGCGCTCGCCAGCGATGGCCGCACAGTGAAACTATGGGCGATGGAAGAAGGCCTGGCGGATGCCATCAATGCCACTCGACGCAATGAGCCTTACCTGCCATCAGCCACCCTGGCACCCGGCATAAAGGCGACCGGCAATCTGGCGGAAATGTCGGCATGTGAAGCGCTGCTCATTGTCACTCCGGCCCAGCACATGGGGGCGACCCTGGCAAAGCTGGACCACTTTCCGCGCGACCTTGTACTCTGCTCCAAAGGCATCGAAGCGAATACCGGGCGCATGATGCATACGGTTGCGCATGAAGGGGCACCGGACAGCGACATCGCCGTCCTTTCCGGACCAACCTTTGCACACGAAGTAGCGGCAGGCCTTCCGTGCGCAGTCACGCTCGCTTGCGAAGGGGGCACCAAGCAATGGGAGCGCCTCTCGCCCGCAATCGCGCGGCATAATTTCCGTCCCTACTATTCGGACGATGTCGTGGGAGCCGAGATCGGCGGCGCGGTGAAGAACGTGCTCGCGATTGCCTGCGGTGTGGTGGAAGGACTGGAGCTGGGGCAGAATGCGCGCAACGCGTTGATCACCCGCGGCTTCGCAGAAATGCTGCGCTTCGGCGTAGCCTTTGGTGGCAAGCCGGAAACGCTGAACGGTCTCTGCGGCCTTGGCGACCTGGTACTGACCTGTTCCTCCACTTCCAGCCGCAATTTCTCCCTCGGCAAAGCGCTTGGCGAAGGGATGAGCGCGACTGAAGCGCTGGCAGATAAACGGACCGTCGCCGAAGGCGCGCATACTGCGCCGGTGCTGCGAGATATCGCTCGCGACAACGGCGTGCAAATGCCAATCGTCGAAGCCGTGAACCACCTCCTCGAAGGTCGCGGCGCTCGCGAAGTCGTCGCTGAATTGCTCGCCCGTCCGCTCAAGGCTGAAGGCCTGACCACTTGAAAGATAGCGCCAAACCGGATCCGGCGGCAGCCGACCGCGAGGATATGAACGCGCTCGTTAAAGGCGGGCGCACAAATACGCTAGGCTTTGTACTCCGTCTCATCGGCGGCATCCCGTTCCTTTTCATCGGATACCAGTTGTATGGGACGCAAGAGATGGGGCGTTTTGCCTCGGCCGTGGTGGTGGTGGAGCTGTTCGCGCTGATTTGCGCGCTTGGCGAAAAGCGAGGATTGGCCCAAAGGCTCACGCAAGGGGCAGAGGAAGACGGGCAGAGGCGCGTCAACCTCGTGTTCGACGGGATGCTCGCCTCGCTCATCGTCTCGGCATTCTTCGTCACGATGCTGATTATCTGGCCATGGCCGCTATTCCCCAACGGGACGAGCGGCGAATGGGATATGCTCATCATCGGAGCGATTCCGGCCTTCGCACTCACCGAGATCCTGCTTGCGGCGCAGGCTTACAAATTCGATATTGCCACCACTGTGCGCGCACGCGCCATTGTCGAGCCGTGGACACGGTCTATTGCCGTTGTGGCATTCTTCTACATCCCGGCATTGCGTGATGGCGGCGTGGCGCTCGCTTACCTTGCGGCTGTCTATGCCGCTTTGCTTACCGCCGGCTGGACGTACTTCCGCACCTACGGACCGCCGCGTGGCTGGCGCCCACGACCCCGCTATCTTGTGGAGATGATGAGCAGAGCCTTCCCGCTGGCAGGTGCCGATGTGATCGAGAGGGGGACGCGGCTGATCGACGTGATCCTGCTCGGTTTCTTCACCAATTCCAATGCGGTCGGTATCTATTATTTTGCCAAGGAAATCGCCAGCCTGCCGCAGAAGCTGAAAACCAGCTTCGAACCGGTACTGTCACCCGTCATCACAAAGAATCTAAAGACCGGCAACATGGCTGCCATCGCCAAGCAGGTGCGACAGGTGGGCTTCTGGATTATTGCCTTGCAGCTCGGGATCGCGCTCGCGCTGGCGATCCCTGGCGAAGCGGTTATGTGGCTCGGTAATGAGGATATTGTCGGCGGTACCGGTGCGCTGGCGCTGTTGCTAATTGCGGAGGCTGTCGCGAGCATGGCGGTCGTGTCCGAAGGCGTCCTTGTTTACATTGCCAAGAAGCGCAATCTCGCGATCTCGGTTGGCGTGATAACACTGCAGGCCGGGCTCACCATCGGATTGATCCTGCTTGCGCGGCACTGGGGGCTTGATGAAGGGTATATGGCGGGCGGCGCTGCGGTAGCGCTGCTGGTGGCGCTGGGGACGTCGAGTTTGATAAAGGCATTGCTGCTCAAGCGGCTGCTCCAGGCACCGGTCGGAAACCTGCGCTTTGCACTGGTCTGGGCGACGGGTGCGGCGGTACTAGTGGGACAGGTGGCGATCCTGATGCCGCAATGGGCAGAGCTTGTTTTCGGCATCCCGGCTATCCTGGCGACATACGGCTTTGTCATCTGGACGCGCGGTTTCACCGATGAAGACAAGGTTCTGTTCAAGAAAAGCCGGCGACCAGCAAAGGCTCAACACGGTTCGACTCCGGTTTCCTGACCCGCGATGCCCGTGCCCCCGCTCCGCGATGTGGTGTTTGTCGGTGCGGGTGCTGCCCAAGGCCAGATTCTGCAGGGTAGCACAGTTATGAACGGCTTTACCTTTGCTGATGCCACCCTTCTCCCGAATGACAAGTATAGCTGATCACGCAACGCGTTCACCCAGCTTTCCTCACTGGCGGCGGTGCCGCGCGACAAATAGCCGCGCGCCCATTGCGCTTCTGGGTCACTCGCCTATGTCTCGGGGCGGTTGCGCCGGGCATGGCGAGTGCTGCCCGGACTGAAGTCTCAAGAGGGGATTCATCATGGAAGGTCTGCCGCAGGAATATCTGATCTTTTTCATCGTCGCGTTGATTGTGGCCGTGGCGCTGCTGTGGTGGCTCCTCGCGGCCTCCCGACGCACCAGGATCGAGCGGGACGATAGCGAGGCGCAAGAAACGGGGACGAAACGCAACCAGGCGCTGATCGACGCACCTTCCGCTTCGGTCGGGCCGGTTTCCGCCGCCGCCAATACGGACAAGGTCGCTGCCGCCACCGCCAATGTCGATGCCGAAGCGGGCGCAGCCGTGCCAGCGCGTGAGGCGATGAAGGAAGTCCCTGCCGAAATGGCTCTCGAGACTCCTGCGGCGACATCGCCCGGTCCCGAAGCCTTGTCTACGGAAGGTGACGATCTGCGCCGTATCAAGGGCCTTGGCCCCAAGCTTGTCGCGATGCTCGCCGAACACGGCGTAACAAGTTTCGCCCAGATCGCCGCTTGGGATGATGCCGATATCGACCGGATCGACGCCCGGCTTGGTCGTTTCCAGGGCCGTATCCGGAGGGACAATTGGGTCGAGCAGGCCAAGTTTCTCGCTGCGAATGACGTCGCGGGTTATGAGGCGAAGTTCGGCAATTTGTAGGTCAATCCATGCAAAAACTTAATCCGGGTTAACCCTCCGCGGGAACATTGCCCCGCGCCCCTGCGTATGGTGTGTAAGACTTAAGACACTGCCAGAGGTAAAATATGGCCACTCAGCTCGCGGGCAAACCGCCACGCGTCCTCGTGGTAGAGGACGAATTCATTATCGCACTCGATCTTTCAGAGACGGTGCGCGACCTCGGCTATCGTGTCGAAGGCCCCTATGCCAACAAGGATCATGCGATGATCGCAATTGACGAGCAATTGCCGGATCTCGCCATCCTCGACGTGATGACCGCCGATGGTGAGGTTTTTCCGCTTGCCGACATGCTCACTGAAGCCGGCGTACCGATTATCTTCCATTCCGGACATGTGACGGACAAGGATGTCGCAGAACGCTATCCCGAAGCGCAGGCGGCTGCCAAACCGTGTCCCCCCAGCCGCTTGATCGCAATGATCGAGCGCGCTTGTGAGCGAGTCCACTAAGAATTACCGCTTCCAGAATTCCGGCACCGGCCATTTGCCGGCTTGCCGCGCCGTGCCCGCTTATCTAGGGGGTGGTTTCAAAGGAGACTACTTTCATGGCTGCCATGGTGCCTTTCGATTGGGCCGACCCTTTCAACCTTGATGACCAGCTAACCGAGGAAGAGCGGATGATCCGCGACGCCGCGCATGGATTCGCGCAGGGCACGCTGCAGCCGCGCGTAATCGAAGCCTATGCCAAGGAGGCGGACACGCCCGAGCTTTTCCCAATGATGGGGGAAGCCGGGATTCTCGGCGTCACCATCCCGGAAGAATTTGGCGGATCGGGCGCGAGTTATGTCGGGTACGGACTCGTTGCGCGCGAGATCGAGCGGGTCGATAGCGGTTATCGTTCCATGGCGAGCGTCCAGTCGTCGCTGGTCATGTATCCGATCCATGCCTATGGGACTGATGAACAGCGCCAGAAGTACCTTCCTGGCCTCGCCAGCGGTCAGTTGATCGGCTGCTTTGGCCTGACCGAACCCGATGCCGGATCTGACCCTGCCGGCATGCGCACCTATGCCAAGAAGGATGGTGACGGCTATTCGATCTCTGGTGCGAAAACCTGGATTTCCAACGCGCCGTTTGCCGACGTTTTCGTCGTCTGGGCCAAGAGCGAAGCGCACGGCAACAAGGTGCGCGGCTTTATTCTCGAAAAGGGCATGGCCGGTCTCGAAGCGCCCAAGATTGGCGGCAAGCTGAGCCTGCGCGCCAGCACGACGGGCATGATCCAGATGGACGAGGTCAAGCTGCCCGCCGATGCACTGCTGCCTGAGGTAGAAGGCATGAAGGGCCCGTTCGGCTGCCTCAACCGCGCGCGCTACGGAATTTCCTGGGGTGCCATGGGCGCCGCCGAATTCTGCTATCACGCGGCGCGGCAATACGGCCTTGATCGCCACCAGTTCGGCGTGCCGCTAGCCTCCAAGCAGATTTACCAGCTCAAACTGGCCGACATGCTGACCGAGATTTCGCTCGGCTTGCAAAGCTCGCTGCGGGTCGGCCGCCTGATGGATGAAGGCAAATTCGCGCCGGAAATGATCAGCGTGGTCAAACGGAACAATGTAGGCAAGGCGCTTAACATAGCGCGTGCGGCCCGTGACATGCATGGTGGCAACGGGATTTCCGAGGAATATCAGGTGATGCGCCACATGGTGAACCTGGAAACGGTCAACACCTATGAAGGCACGCATGATGTCCATGCACTCATCCTTGGCCGCGCGATAACCGGCATTTCGGCGTTCTGAATACACGGTTCGCCGCATTGAGTGCTGCAAATTCGCAACACACTGAACTGTCGCAAATATTTTACTTCGCAAGCGCGGAACAATGGCCCATATTGCACATTGCGAGTGTATCCCGGGGGCATGTTGTTCCCGTTTCGAAAGAGGATTACTAATGAAAAGACTTCTGCTCTCTGCGTCCGTTGCGGCGCTCGCAGTACCGGGTGTGGCGCATGCCGATCCGTATATTGCGATCAGCGGTGGTGTGGCCACGGCCGAAAACACGGTCAATGACGGTGCCACCACAAGTGATATTCCTGCACTCGATGGCGCCGATGGCGGGCCCTATCCGGCCATTCCCTCGGGTACGAGCTATTCGTTCGAAACGAACGCAGATCTCGGCTGGAACGTTAACGGCCAAATCGGTTACGCGTTCGACAACGGCTTCCGCGTTGAACTTGACGGCAGCTACGTGACTTACGACATCGAATATCACGCCAACCCGGTTGTCGGTGGCCAGAACATCGGACCACTTGATGCCAACGTGCTGACCCGCGGTCCCCGCACCGGTCAGTCGGTGTGGAATATCCTGGCCGACGGTCAGGGCGATGTGGAATCCTATGGCGCTTTTCTCAATCTGCTCTATGATTTCGACCTTGGTGCAGTGAAGCCTTATGTCGGCGCCGGTGCCGGTATCTATGTAATCGATGCCGACTACATCCCGAGCGGTGTTCGCGTTACTAACGATGCAGATACGACTTTCGCCTATCAGGGCATCGTCGGCCTTTCGGGTCGCGTTTCCGATCGCGCAGAACTGTTTGCGGAGTACAAGTATCGCGGCTTGTTTAATGAAGCGGACCTGACCAACACTTTGATCCCGGCAACGCTCCAGACCGATCCGGTCCAGCATATCGGCTCGGTTGGCCTGCGCTTCTCGCTGGGTGGTGAAGAAGCGGCACCTCCGCCTCCGCCGCCTCCTCCGCCGCCTCCGCCCCCGCCTCCTCCGCCACCTCCGCCGCCTCCGCCGCCTCCGCCGCCGCAGGTTGAGTGCAATACGGGCCCGTACATCGTCTTCTTCGATTGGGATGAAAGCACGATCACTGCAGAGGCAGCCACCGTGCTCAACTCGGCTGTTACAGCTTACGGCAATTGCGGCTCGGCGCAGGTCATGCTCGCCGGTCACGCCGACCGTTCGGGTTCAACACAGTACAATGTCGGCCTGTCCGAGCGGCGTAACGCTTCGGTCCGGGAATATCTCACAGGCCGCGGCATCCCCGATGCCCGCATCATGAGTGAAGCGTTTGGCGAAAGCCAGCCGCGTGTTGCTACCGCAGACGGTGTTCGCGAACTGCAAAACCGCCGTGTGGAAATCACTTACGGTCCGGGCTCGGGCATGTAAGCTACGCCAAACAGGCAAACAGAATTGGCCGGGAGAGCAATCTCCCGGCCCTTCTTTTATGAACGTTTACAATTGGCTGGTAGCTTACTCCTCGCCATCGGACAGTGTTGGCGATGCCCTGCCAACCGCAAGTTCGGCGTCGGAAAAGCGGATCGGGGTCCGCAGGCCTTTCAGCCCTTCCGCCAGCTCTACGACCATTCCTCGCGCTTCTATCTGCGGATCGGTCAACGCCTGTTTCACGCTGTTGATCGGGCCAGCAGGAACGCGCGCCATTTCCAGTTTGGCGAGCAATACATCGCGCTCCCATTCGGCAATACGGCGTGCTACCGAAGCGGATAGGCTCTCGCGATTCTTCACCCGTCGGGCATTCGTGCGCCATTCCTCGCGAAGGGGAAGCTCGATAAGCTCCGAAAAGCGGGCGAACTGGTTATCATTGCCCACGGCCAAGATCAGCCAGCCTCCCTTTGCCTCGAACGCTTCATAGGGCGCGATGTTGGGATGGGCATTCCCCAGCCGCTTCGGATTGCGGCCTGAGGCAAGGTAATTCATCGCCTGGTTGGCGAGCGTGCCCACCATTACGTCGAATAGCGCCATGTCGACCAGCTGTCCGCGCCCGGTGGTTTCGCGTTGGCGCAAAGCGGCCTGAATACCGATCACGGCATAGAGCCCAGTCATGATGTCGGCGTAGGCCACGCCGATCTTCTGTGGTTCACCATCGGGCTCGCCCGTCAAGTCCATGATCCCGCTCATACCCTGGATGATGAAGTCATAACCCGCACGCGGCGCATAAGGGCCATCCTGACCGAAACCAGTGATCGAGCAATATACGAGGCGGGGATTGTCCGTTTTCAGGCTTTCGTAATCGAGGCCGAACTTGGCGAGGCCGCCCACCTTAAAATTCTCGATCACCACATCCGCCTCGGCAACCAACGCCCTTACCCGTGCCAGATCCTCCGGGTCGGCAAAATCCGCAACGATGCTGCTCTTTCCGCGATTGGCAGCGTGGAAATAAGCGGCATCCTTGCTGCCATCCTCGCGGTCTATGAAAGGCGGCCCCCAGCTGCGGGTATCGTCGCCTTCCGGGCTTTCCACCTTGATGACCTGCGCCCCAAGATCGGCAAGCACCTGGCCAGCCCACGGCCCAGCAAGTATGCGCGCCAGTTCGACGACCTTAATTCCGGCGAGTGGAGCGTTGGATGCGGCGCGGTTCGCCTTGCCGAATTTTGGAAAGCGTATTGGCATGGCTTAGCGGGCCGTGCGGATTGTCTGATGGATCATAGCCCCGCTTTAGCGCCAGACGAGCGAATTGAAAGCAGCTTGCCGCTTGCCTAGCCGTAACGCTGCGTCCACATGCGCCTGATGAAATTCATTATCGCTCCCATAACTCTTGCTGCGCTGGCGATTGGTATATCCTTCTCAATCGACCGGCTGCGCACGTTCAATGCGCTGGTGCCGAAAGACAGCACAAGTGCACAAATCGCGACCGATATCGTCTATGGCGAAAACCCGCGCCAACGGCTCGATATCTACGCCCCAGTCGAAAATCCCGGCGTGACCAAGCCGGTGATTGTGTGGTTCTACGGCGGCAGCTGGAACAGCGGGACGCGCCATGGTTATGATTTCGTAGGCCGCGCGCTCGCAGCACAGGGCTATGTAGTGGTCGTGCCCGATTACCGGCTCGTTCCTGAAGTGCGCTTTCCCGGCTTTCTGGAGGATGGCGCAGCAGCCATGCGTTGGGTGCGTGCCAATATCGATGAATATGCCGGCGATCCGGATCGCATCGTTGTGATGGGCCATTCCGCCGGCGCGCATTTGGCGGCCATGCTGGCCGTGGATCCCCAATGGCTGGGAGAGGATCGCGCTGCGATCAAGGGCCTCATCGGACTTGCCGGCCCGTATGATTTCCTGCCACTCGACACCGCATCGACCATAGAGGCCTTCGGGCAATGGTCGCAGCTTGAAGACACGCAGCCCATCACATTTGTCAATGAAACTAGCCCGCCGACATTGCTGCTGACGGGAGCAGACGACACCACAGTCAAACCGCGCAACAGCGTTTCACTCGCCGCGCATTTAGCCGAGGCTGGCGTAAACGCGGAAGTCACGCAATATGAAGGTGTAGACCACATCGATATCCTGATCGCTATGGCGCGCCCCCTGCGCGGTCGCGCGCCCGTGCTGGAAGATGTGACGCACTTCGCAAATAAGGTCACCCAGCCGGAAAGCTGATCAGCGTTCCTGCAAGGAATCGCGTGTTGTCTTCAAGATCGGCTTGGTAATATATTCCCACACCGTCTGGCTGCCGGTGAGGATTTCCGCAGTGGCGGTCATGCCCGGCTGCAGGTCGATCCGCTCGCCTTCACTGCGCGGACGCATGGTATCGGTATCGACTTCCAGATTGACGCGGTAATAGATGTTCACCGTTCCGTCTGACGCTTCCTCGGACAGTGTATCGGGGCTGATAAAGACAACCTCGCCCTCGCCCGACCCGTAGACTGCGCTGTCATAGGCATCGAAATTGACACGCGCGCGCTGGCCATTCTCCACAAAGGCGATATCGCGGGGCGGCACCTGTGCCTCGACAATCAAGCGCTCACCCGTCGGTACGATCTGCATCACCTCGTCACCAGGGCGCAGCACTCCGCCCAGCGTCGTAAGGCGAACATTCTTCACAATACCATCGGTGGGCGCGATTATGCTCGCGGCACGCAAGCTGTCCTGGCGCTGGGTAAGCAATTGCTGGGCTGCCACCAACTCTTCCTCGGTGGTCACAAACTCTGTCTGCAAGTCGCGGATATATTGCGCGCGAATATTGGAAATACGCCCTTCGGTCTCTACGATCGCGCGCTGCATCCGGATGATTTCGGAGCGTGCAACATCGCCCGTTTCCACGAGGGGAAGGTTCAGGTCCAACTCCTCGCGCTGCAATGTCGCCATGTTCTGGAGCGAACCTACTTCGGCATCGAGCGCGGCCCGGCGGCGGCTGAACAGCTGGCGCTGGTTGGTGGTAAATTCGGGAAAGTCGCGCAAGGATGCAGGGAAAGTCAGCGGCTGGTCGAAAAGTTCTGCATCGATACGCGCCATACGGCTTTGCAGCGCAGCGACACGCGCACGCGCTTCCTCGACGCCGGCGACCAGCTGCACCGAGTCCAGCTCCACCAGCAATTGCCCGGCGGCGACCTGATCGCCTTCGCGCACAAGGATGCGATTGATCGCACCGCCTTCCTCGCTTTGCACGATCTGGATCCGCGCAAACGGCACAACGCGGCCAGGCGCGCGCGTTACCTGATCGAGTTCCGCCCATTGGGACCAGCCTATAAAGCCGACGAGAGCAACACAGATCGAAACGATGATCCAGTGCGAGGGACGCAGGCGGGACATCACGAGGCATCCTCATTCTTGTCAGACCCGTTGGCGCCTGGCTCGTCGGTCTTTTGCGTAGCTGTCTTTGGCGCGGCGGCCTCGGGAGTACTGGTGTCGGGCGCGCTGCCAGAACCGGGCTTTTTCCGGATCGGTGTGTTCACCGTCCCTGCCACAGCGTCTGGCTTTGCCTGTTTCTTCTCATTGAGCTTTTTGGGGGCTAGCTCTTGCAGCACTTCCTGTGTCGGCCCGTCCTTCACGATCTTGCCATTGGCCATCACGATCACGCGGGAAAAGCGGTTGAGCAACTGCGGCTTGTGGGTCACCATCACCAGGATCGCATCTTTCTTGAGCTGTTCCCCGATCGCGGTAAGCGCGGCGTTTTCTGTATTCTGGTCGAGCGATGCGGTCGGCTCATCCAGTAACCAGACATTCGGCGTCGACAGCAGCAGGCGGTTGAGCCCCACCATCGCGCGCTGGCCACCCGAAAGGCCGCGACCGCCCTCTTGTATTTGCAACATCAGGCCATCAGGCTGATTAGCAATCATCGCATCGAGCCGCGTTTCACGCGCCACCGCCATGATCTCCTCATCGCCGACATCGCCCAGTCCCATAGCCAGGTTATCGCGCAAAGTGCCGTTGATGAGGCGTGCATCCTGCGAAACGTAGCCGACATGCTTGCGGGCGATATCCTCCGCCACCTGGCTAAGGTCGATACCGCCCAGCAGCAAACTGCCCTGCACTGGCGTGTAGAGACCGCTCATCAGCTTGAGCAGGGTCGACTTGCCCGAACCGATACCGCCGACAATCGCGACCCGCTCGCCCGGATCGATCCGAAGGCCCTCGATCTCGAGCGCGGGCCGCTGGGCGCCCGGATAGGCGAACACCACGTCCTTCAACTGGTAGCTGCCATCCATATGGTCGGGCCGCAGCGCGCCTGCTCCGCTGGCCGGATCGAGCGGCAGACCCATGATCATGTCGAGCGCCTTCAACGAGGAGCGCGCATAGCCCCATTGCACGATAAGATTGGGCAGTTGCGAAACCAGCGGGCCGTTGATCCGGCCCGAGATGATCGAACAGGCCAGCAGCGCACCGGTAGTAATCTCGCCTTGCGATGCCAATAGCGCACCCCAGCCCATAATCCCGACAAAGGCCAGTTGCTGGAGTGTGGCAAACAGCGTTCCAGCAACAGCCGAAGCCTTTTTTACCGGCAATTCGTAATGATGGATTTCACGGACCAGCCGGTTCCAGCGGCCCATCATGAACCATCCGCCGCGATTGGCCTTGACCGTCTCCGCCGCGTCGAGCGATTCCACCAGCATCCCGTTCTTGCGGTTGCCGCTCACCTGCGCCCGATCGGTGCCCGTGCGGATGATCTTGCTGAGGATCATGGCCAGAATGAAGGCAATGGGCAGCGCGACCAGCGGCACGAAGGCCAATTGCCCGCCGATCATCGCAATCACCGCGACGAAGAACAGCGCGAAGGGCAAATCCGCGAGCAGGAAGAGCGAACCGGAAGACATGACCTGCCGTATCTGGTCCTGCCCGCGCAGCTGGCTGGCCATGGTGCCGATGCCGGGCGGTCGCGCATCGAGCCGGATGGCCTGCGCCCGCGCGAAGAAGAACTCGCTGACTTCGGCATCGATGTCCTGCGCTTCCCGCTCGATCAGCAACGCGCGCAGGGATCGCAGCGCAAGGTCGAGCGTCAGCGCGAACAGCACGCCGGCGGTCAGCACGAAAAGTGTATTGTAACTCGCCAGCGGGATGACCCGGTCATAAAGCTGCATCGAATACAGCGATGTCGCCAGTGTCAGCAGGTTAGCGAACACAGTGGCGAGGCCAGCCATGACCAACGGCTGCTTGCGCCGTTTGATCGCGCGCCAGAATACGGAGACCGCCTTCTCGCCATCATCGGCCAGCGGATCGGGCAAGTGCATCGTGAAAAAGCGCTGATCGGAATCGTAGGGCAGCACGCTACGCTCACCAACCAGCGCCATCACGTCTTCACCATCCCATTGCTGGACAACCGCCCAACCGACGGTCTCGTCATAAACAATGAGCGGGAACTGGTCGGGCCTCGGACGACCATCGATACGGCGTGCAGGCTCCCAGCCGAGTACGGCTATCAGACCGGGAAGCGCATCAATGCCTTCCGCCAGCGCAACCTCTCGGAGCTCGATATTCCATTGCGGCGCAAGCGGTTTGCCCGTTGCCCGCGCATAAAGCTGAACCGCGCGCTCCGCGCTGCCGTCATTCACTCGGTAATCTCCGCCCCGTCCGGTTGCCAGCGACACGCCAGTGCGAGGATCCGCGCCGTACCCGCCGCAGCTGTGACACGTGCATCGCTCTCCGACAGTCTTGCACTGGCCGATTCACGTACGGCATTCATCACATCGAGCCAGCTGCGCCGTCCAGCGATGAACTGGCGCTGGTAGCTCTCGATAATGTCGGCAGCGGCATCGGCGGCAACGATACCGGACTCGATCCGCCGCTCGGACGCGCGAACAACAACGTAATCGCGGCGCAATTGTTCACGCAGGACGCGTTCGGTATCGGCAAATTCGGCAAGGGCCCGCTGGATACGGGCATCGCTGGCATCGAGCGCGGTGATCTGCGACTGCCCCGGCCCGAGTTGGGCGCGCAGCACCACAGCGGCGCGCGCGCCGGTGATCTCGTTTTGCGACACCTGCAACAGAAGCTGCGGCCACAGATTGGCCTCGGCAATATCGCGTTGCGCTTCGGCCACGGCGATCAGGTCGGTTAGCGCGGCAAGGCTCGGACTGCATCCCAGCGCATCGGCCAGCGCGACCTCTTCTGCCGGGAGTGTACGAGACACGTCCGATGGCGGAAGCGCAGGTTCGATTTCCACGCCGCCAGTCAGCTCAATGAGCCGCAATCGCGCAGAATCGCGCGCCTCCTGGGTGGTGGTCAGGTCAAGTTCGACCTGCGCGGTGCGCGAACGTCCGAGGGTCAGGTCTGCCAGCGGAGACACTTCCTGGTCCACACGGCGACCGATGGCTTCCAGCAGTGCGTTGTGTTCGGCAAGACTCGTCTCAAGTACTTTTACGCGTTCCGAGGCGAGCACGAGATCATAATAGGCGGATACGACGCGCAGGATGATATCCTGCTGCGCTTCACCCACCTGATCGCGTCCGGCGCGAAAGGCGGAACGCGCCCTGTCGATTTCGCCATTGATGCGGCCGCCCGTCCAGATCGGCTGTTCGAGGATGGCGTTGAGCGCAAAACCATCCTGATCAGCGAAGCTTGATCCCTCGGTCGCCATCAGTGCCTCGACCGAAACCGATGGGTAGCGTTGCCAGCGGGCAATACGATATTCGGCATCGAGCGCATCGGCCTCTGCCTCGCTCGCCCGGACCTGCGGATGGGTTGCTGCGGCAAGCGCAGCGGCCAGGTCGAGCTCTTCCGGAATCGCCACCGGTGCGGGCGGTCGGGCGACGGCAGAGCCGGTTGCGGGCGGACCATAGACTTGCCCCGGCATCTCGCCAAAGCGCACCGTTGCCGCCTCACCCTCGTTCACATCCTGCGCGTGCAGAGCTGCGGAAAGGGCAATCATGGAAAACGTCGCAAGGGCTCGAACGGTCGCGCGCATCTCTTCCAGTTTCGGTGGGGAGCAGCGCATCCTGCCATATTCCGCGCCAATATTCTCATTCACAACGGGCGCTCCCTCCCCGGTCAGTCGCCCGCCAATGGCGCAGAGCGCCATGCTTTCAAGCGTATTCGACCTTTCGCGATGCAGAATCAACCGGGGAATTGCGTAGTCTGGCAATCGAATTTAAGACTGTGACTTCTGCAACATCGTGGAAATTGTCGCCCTGATGCTTGCTACCAGCGTATTGGGTGAGCAATACACGCTCGTCGGGCAATGTGGATCTTTCCCCAGACAACACTGTACGTTCCTGGAATCTTGGGCGGCAGATATTACAGGGGGTTCAAACGAAGCGTCACGACGAATTAATTGCCGGAAAGGCACGAATTCAGCCAGTTACCGACAGTGTAATCGACAAGAGGCTGGACGAATACGAAGGAGCGCGTCAGATTTGGACCTGACGTGGGATCGAGGGGCTGAATGTTGCAAAGCAAACGTGGGTACCGGGCAAAAGGGTGGCTGATGGTTGCCCCGGCCTTGCTGGCACTGGGTGCATGTACCACGCCGGCAGGCGATATTCCGCAAGGTTCGCTCTCCATGCCCGCCAACTGGGCGCAGAGCGAACCCGCGCTGGTAGCAACCGATCTTACCGAATACTGGACGCTGCTGGGCGATCCGTTGCTCACGGATTTTGTCGAGCAGGCGATTGTCCGAAACCGCGAACTTGCGCAAAGCGCTGCCCGCCTCGATCAGGCGCGTGCTTCGCTCGTGCAAGCGCGCGCCGGCTATTTCCCGACCGCCGGGGCATCGGCCGGCGTCAATCGCGATATCGGCAATGGTGCGCGCGATGGCGTGCAGTTGAGCCTTGGTGCGGATGCCAGCTGGGAGCTCGATCTGTTCGGGCAAATTCGCGGCAGTGTCACCGCCGCACGAGCCGACCTTGCTTCCGCCGGATATTCTCAGGCCGATTTGCAGCGCCTTATCGTGGGGCAAGTGGCCATCGCCACCATCAACGCGCGCGCCACTGCAGAACAGCTCGCGATCGCGCGCAGTACATTGGCCTTCCAGGATGACAACCTGCAGATCGCGCGCTGGCGCAACCAGGCGGGTCTCGTCTCCAGCCTCGATGTCGAGCAAGCACGAGCGCAGCGTGCCGCCACTGCAGCCACCATTCCGCTGTTCGAAAGCAGTCTGACTGCGACAGCCAATGCCATTTCCACGCTGATCGGCGAACCGCCCGGCCGGGTATTGGATCTGATAAAGGCCGATGCGGAAACCCGCGTCCCTGCCCCACCCAAGCTCGCCGGGTTCGAAGCGCCGGCCGATGTTATCAGCCGCCGCCCCGATGTGCGCGCGGCGGAAGCGGCGCTCCTTTCGAGCAGTGCCCGTGTTGGCGTCGCCCGCGCGCAATTGCTGCCATTAGTCCGCCTAACCGGCTCGATCGGCACTGGCGCGACTAATTTCGGCGACCTGTTCGATATCATTACCGGCAGTATCTTCGGCGGTGTGAGCCAGTTGCTGTTCGACGGCGGACGCACGGCAGCGCAAGTTGACAGCGCGGAGGCCGGCGCACGCGCTTCGCTCGCCGCATGGGAGCAATCCATCCTCTCTGCTTTGGAAGAAGTAGAAAGCGCAGCAGTTGACCAGCGCACGGCGGACGAGCGGGTGGAAATCCAGCTCGAAGCGGTCGATGCGGCAGAAAACTCCACAATTCTCGCACGCAGCCAGTATCAGGCGGGTCTCACCGATTTTCGCACCTTGCTGAGCGCGGAGAACCAGCTTCTTTCCGCTCGCAACGGCCTTGTCGGCGCCGAAGCCGATCGCGCCATCGCCTTCGTCCGCTTGACCCAATCACTGGGCGGTGGCTGGCGAGCTGATGATTATAACTTTACGCTGCCGGGCAGTGCCGCCCTGCAGACTGCTGTTGACGGGAATGCAGAATGAGCGACACCGAAACCGATATTGAAAGCTATCTCGACGAGGGCAAACCGAAGAAATGGTACAAGCGCAAGCGCTGGTGGGCGCTGGCTATTTTGGTCGTCCTGCTGCTTGTCGGCGTATCACAGTGTTCGGCAGGCGATGCGCAGCCCAACTATATCACCGCAGAGGTGGAAAGCCGCTCGCTCGACCTGTCAGTTACCGCAACGGGGGGATTGCGCCCGACGAACCAGGTGGAAGTCGGTTCCGAGGTTTCGGGCCGGATCGATGATGTGCTGGTCGATGTGAACGATCAGGTTACGCGCGGCCAAATTCTAGCCATCATCAATACCGAAGTGATCGACGACCAGATCCAGCAGGGGCGCGCCAATCTCAACGCAGCGATCGCGCGTGTGGCAGAGGCAGAGGCAACGCTTGAGGCGGACGAAGCCCAGCTCGAACGCCTACTGGAAGTGCAGCGCCTTTCGGATGGCCGCGTCCCCTCTCAGGCGGAGATCGACCAAGCGACCGCCGCCGTGAACCGAGGCCGCGCCAGTGTTGCTGCTGCGCGGGCCAATGTCAGTTCCGCGCGCGCGCAGCTCAACTCCGCACAGGTCAGCCGCGATCGTGCGGTCGTGCGGTCGCCAGTGTCCGGCGTCGTCCTCGCGCGGCAGGTGGAGCCGGGACAAACCGTAGCAGCCAGCTTCAACACGCCCACCCTGTTCGTGCTGGCAGAAGACCTTTCAACCATGCAGCTGCGCGTCCAGCTGGACGAAGCCGATGTCGGACAGGTCGAGGCTGGTCAGGAAGCCACCTTTACCGTCGATGCCTATCCCGGTCGTCGCTTCCCGGCGACGGTCGAGCGGGTCGACCTTGCCTCGAACAATATCGCCCAGACCGGGCAGCAACAGGCGGGCGGCCAGCAAGTGGTCAGCTACGAAGCGCGACTGATCGTCAGCAATGGCGACAGCCTGCTGCGCCCAGGCATGACGGCGACTGCAACGATTGCCACGCAGAGCACCGGTGAGCAGATGCTGGTGCCCAATGCGGCGCTGCGCTTCGATCCTGACGAACAGGAAGACAGCCCCGCATTCGGCGAAATCCGCGTCGGGTTGGACCAGAATGACGAAGCGTCGATCGGGGTGGGCAGCCGCCAGACGGTCTATGTGGTCGAAGAAGACGGATCGCTGCGTGCTATCGAGGTTGTCACCGGCCGGAGCGATGGCCGCCTTACTGTTGTGACGTCGGACGAACTCGAACCGGGGATGGAAGTGGTAACAGCCCAGGGTGCTGCCGGACAGTGATCGAAGGGCCGCTCATCGAACTGGAAGGGATCACCAAGACCTTCGGCACGGGCGCAGCCGCGTTCCAGGCGCTAAAGGGCGTGGACATGACCATCGACCGTGGCGATTTTGTGGCGGTGATGGGGCCATCCGGCTCGGGCAAATCAACCACGATGAACATCCTCGGCTGCCTTGATGTGCCAACCAGCGGCGTGTTCAGGTTTCGCGGCGTACAGGTGCAGGCGCTCAGCCGCGACCAGCGCAGCCTGCTGCGGCGGCGCTATCTCGGTTTCGTGTTCCAGGGTTTTAACCTCCTTGCACGCACCACTGCACTGGAGAATGTCGAACTGCCGCTGCTCTATCGCGGGGAGACCAAGAAGGCGCGGCGGGAAGCGGCGGAGCGCTCGCTGGACAAGGTCGGCCTGCTGCCTTGGGCCACGCATACCCCGGCAGAGCTTTCGGGCGGTCAGCAGCAGCGTGTGGCGATCGCCCGCGCGCTTGTCACCGATCCCGATGTCTTGCTGGCAGACGAGCCAACCGGCAATCTCGATACCGAACGCTCTATCGAGATCATGGAACTTCTTTCCGATCTCAGCGGTACCGGCATCACCGTGCTGATGGTGACCCATGAAGAGGAAATGGCCGAATTTGCGCGCACGATCGTGCATTTCCGCGATGGCCTCGTCGAACGGATCGATCGCGGCCACCGCATGGGTACGCCGCTGGGGGAGCCATCCTGATGCGCATGTTCGGCGCGACTTTGCTTTTGGCGTTCCGCGAAATCAGGCGGCACCTGCTGCGCAGTTTCCTGACGACGCTCGGGATCATCATCGGCGTGGCCGCGGTGATCACGATGGTGACGCTCGGACAGGGCCTGACCGCCGATGTGCAGGAAGACATTTCCGGCCTGGGATCGGACGTTTTCATCGTATTCCCGACGCCGACCGAGCCCAACCGGCCACCTGCCCCATTCAAGCAACACGATGTCGATGCGGCGCGGATTCAGATTGCGGGAGTGACGATCACCGCCGGTACGGTCAGTGCTTCGGCAACGGCCTTCCATAATGGGCAGGATTGGCAGACCAGCGTGCAGGGTGCAGACACCGATTATCTCGCCGCGCGCAATATCGAAATCGCCGAGGGCCGCGGTTTTAACGAAGAAGAAGAGACGCGTGGTGAAGGCGTCTGTGTGCTGGGCCAGACGATAGTCGACAAGATTTTTCTCGAAGGTGCAGTGATCGGGGAAGACATGCGCGTCGGCACCGTTTCATGCCGGGTTATCGGGGTGACAGAAGAAGCAGCGAGTGGCGGCCCCGGTGGAGACGCCAATGACAGGATTTACCTGCCGCTGAGGACCGTCCAGCGGCGCTTTATCGGCAACGACAATATCCAGTCTTTCGTCGTTAAATACGATCCCGGCTTTGACAGCGCCACGGTGCAGGATCAGCTCATCGCCCTGCTGCGCGAACGGCGCGTGATCCAGGCGGGAGAGGACAATGACTTCAACATCGTCGACACCGCCGAAATCAGTGACACGATTGCCAATGTTACAAATGCGATGACTGCGGTGGTTTCGGTGATCGCTGCGATCAGCCTGTTGGTAGGTGGCATCGGTATCATGAACATTATGCTGGTAAGCGTTACTGAGCGGACGCGCGAAATCGGCATCCGACTCGCGATTGGCGCGCTCGCGAAAGAGGTAAGGCTGCAATTCCTGACCGAAGCTGTCGTCTTGTGCTGCTTTGGCGGCGTAATCGGAATTCTGCTCGCGCTCGGGCTGTCTGTCCTGATCGCCAACATCATCGAATTGCCTTTCCTGTTCAATCCGGGCCTGAACATCCTGGCATTCTGTTTCTCGGCAGTGATGGGAATCCTCTTCGGTTATTACCCCGCCCACCGCGCGAGCAAGCTCGACCCGATCGACGCGCTGCGGCACGAATAGGTTTCCTACAGGATAGGTGCTGCGCCAGCACCGGGAAATGCCCAAACCTCTCACCTTTGCGCACAAAAACGCCCCCGGAAATCACGCACGACTTCCGGGGGCTTTTTCTTCGTCAGGACACTGTGACACCTGTCACACCCGAGCGTGACGATGGTGGGCAGCGGTGACTCAGCCGGTTATCGTGGCGCGGCATTCGCCCATGCCGATGCGGGCAAAGCCTTGCCTTTCGGCATAGGCGCGCATGATGACCTCATCCCCGTCTTCGAGGAACTTGCGCTCCTCGCCATTGGGAAACGCGATGGCCTTCTTGCCGCCTTTGGTCAGCTCGATCAGGCTGCCCTCGCCGCCCTCTTCGCCGCTAGTCAGCGTGCCGGTTCCGAGAAGGTCGCCCGGCTGCATGTTGCACCCGCCGACCGAATGGTGCGCGATCAGCTGTGCCGCGGTCCAGTACATCGCCGTCATCGGGCCCTTGGACAGGCGATGCGGCTCGGTTCCTTCCGCGCGCATTCTGGGTGTCGTGATGAGCACCTCCATAGTGATGCCGAAAGCGGCTGCGCTGGTATCATGCTGCAGGTAAGGGAGCGGTGCCGGATCGCCTTCAGGGCGCGGGGGCTGCGCGGTGCGGAAGGGCGCAAGCGCATCCATCGTCACCACCCAGGGCGAAATAGTCGAGGCGAAGTTCTTGGCCAGGAACGGACCTAACGGCTGGTACTCCCAAGCCTGGATGTCGCGCGCCGACCAGTCATTGAGGATGGAAATACCGGCGATGTGCTCTTCCGCCTCGTCCACCGGAATGGGCTCACCCAAGGCGTTCCCCTTGCCGATCCAGATCGCCATCTCGAGCTCGTAATCGAGCCGCTTGGACGGGCCGAATTCAGGTGTACCGCCTTCCTCTACCGGCTTCTGCTGGCCGGTTGGGCGTTTCACATCGGTGCCTGACACACGTATCGAGGAGCTGCGCCCGTGATAGCCGATGGGCACGTACTTGTAGTTGGGAAGCAGCGGATTGTCCGGGCGGAACAGGCTGCCGATATTCACTGCGTGGTGAATGCCGGTGTAGAAATCGGTGTAATCGTGGATCAGGAACGGCGTATGCATGGTGGATTCGGCCGCCGGATAGAGATGCGGCTCCACTTCAGCACGCTTGCCTTCATCGGTGAGCAAGGCGAACACGGCTTCCCGCAGTGCTTTAATCGGGCTGCGACCACCGGCAAACAGCGCATTGAGGAACGGTGCATTGGCGGTGAGAGCTGCGTCCCCTGCCGGGTTTTCGAGCAGCATCGCAATGCCAGGCACATCCAGCACCATATCGCCAATCGCCATGCCGCCACGTGGTGCGCTATCGCCGTGGCTGAAGACACCGATCGGCAGGTTCTGAACAGGAAAATCGGAATGGCCATTGGCGCTCTCCACCCAGCTGGTGGCGTTCGCATCATGCGTGTAGTTGATCGTCGGTTGGGTCATTCAGGGAAGTCTCGCTTTCGGAAATCCGCTCCAGCATGCATCGTAATCGCTCTGCAAGAGCCCGCCATTCATGGCGAAATCGGTTGTCTGGATGATCGCGCGGCTTTCAAACATGAAGGCCAGCGTGTTGTCGATCTTCATCGGTTTCAAGTCGGCAGCCATCGCCTTGGCAGTGCTGTCGACATCGGGGCCATGCCCGTTGAACTGGTTGTGCAGGCTCGCCCCGCCGGGGACGAATCCGCCGCCTTCCTTGGCATCGTACTCACCGTGGACGAGGCCCATGAACTCGCTCATCACATTGCGGTGGAACCACGGCGGGCGGAAGGTGTCCTCACCCACCATCCAGCGCGGCGGGAAGATCACGAAGTCGCAGTTGGCGGTGCCGGGCGTGTCGCTCGGGCTGGTGAGCACCGTGAAGATGCTGGGATCGGGATGGTCAAAGCTGACCGTGCCGATCGTGTTGAAGCGGGCAAGGTCGTAACGCACCGGCGCGGAATTACCGTGCCAGCCAACTACGTCAAACGGGGAGTGGTCGATGGTCGTCGCCCACAGCTTGCCGTTGAACTTCTGGACGATCTCGAAGTCTTCCTCGCGGTCTTCAAACCACGCCACAGGAACCTCGAAATCACGCGGATTGGCAAGGCCGTTGGCGCCGATGGGGCCGAGATCGGGCAGGCGGAAAGGTGCGCCGAAGTTCTCGCAGATGTACCCGCGTGCCCCACCCGAGTCTGGCCCGTCGGTCAGTTCGACACGGAAGCGCATGCCCTTGGGGACGACGCAGATATGGCCCGGCGGCACATCCATCCGGCCGCACTCGGTCGTCACCAGCAGGGCGCCCTGCTGCGGGACGATCAGCATCTCGCCATCACTGTTCTGGAACGCACGTGCGTCCATGCTCGCCGTGGCGGCGTAGAGATGAATCCCGATCCCGCCTTCGGAAGGGCCGCTGTTGCCGCCATAGGTCACCATGCCATCGACAAAGTCGACCTCGCCCTCGGGCATTGCCAGCGGATCCCAGCGCAGGCGGTTGGGCGTCGTGTGCGAACCATCGGGCGCGGCAAGCAGCGTCGCACCTGCATATGGCGTGAACGTACCATGCTCGGTCGTCGGACGCATGCGATAGAGCCAGCTGCGACGGTTCTCTACGCGCGGCGCGGTGAAGGCGCTGGAGCTGAACTGTTCGGCGTAGAGGCCGAATGCGGGGCGTTGCGGCGAGTTGCGGCCTTCGGGCAGCGCGCCATCAACAGCCTCGGTGGCGAAGTGGTTGAGAAACCCCGTTTGGTAGTCCATATCCAATTTAGTATCACATGAAACTTTATGGCACAATGCTTATGGTGCCTATTGGGCCTATGGTGCTGTAACGGAATGGGAAGCAGGAGAGTTCCATGAAACTGTACGGATATTGGCGCAGCAGCACGAGTTACCGCCTTCGCTGCGCGCTCGAGCTGAAGGGCATTGCTTACGAGAATTGCCCGGTCAACCTGCTCGAAAGCACGCAGAAGGAAGAGGCTTTCACAAGCCGCAATCCCTTTGCCACCGTGCCTATGCTGGAAACCGAAGGGGGCGACCGTGCACAGAGCATGGCGATCATCGAGTGGCTGGATGAAGCCTGTCCCGATGCGCCGCTGCTGCCTTCCGATATCGAGCAACGCTACGTGGCCCGCGAACTCGCCTATGCCATCGCGACCGAACTTCACGCGCCGCTCAATCTGCCGGTACTCAAGTATCTCAAGCACGAGCTTGGGCAAGAGCAGGAAGCGATCAACACCTGGTACCGCCACTGGCTCGCCAAAACGCTTCACCCGGTGGAGAAGCGGCTGGAGCAGTTAGGCAGCGGCGACTTCCTGTTCGACGCACCCGGCTTCTTCGAGACGGTGTTGATGCCGCAGATCTACAACGCGCGGCGGTTCGACTTCGACTTCTCAGGCTGCCCGCGGATCACGCAGATCGAGGCCGCGTGCAGCGCTCTGCCCGCCTTCCAGCGCGCCCATCCCGACAGCCAGCCAGATGCACATTAGAGGACTTCGCCAAGCACCTCATCAATGGCCGTCATGGTGCGATCCAGCTGCGCTTCGGTAATCGAATAAGGCGGCATCAGGTATAGCGTGTTTCCCAGCGGGCGCAGCAGCACGTCGCGGGCAAACAGTCCTGCGCGCATCTTCAGGCCGATGTCGGCGAGGTAGCCTGCGTCTTCGACCTCGACATCCATCGCGATGATGCTGCCGGTCTGGCGCAGGTTGGTAACCGGGTAACTTGCAGCGATACGCTTGAAACCCTCCGCCTCGCGCTCGGCCAGCAGTGCGACCCGCTCCAAGACAGGCTCCTCTCGCCAGATCGCCAGGTTGGCATTGGCTGCCGCGCAGGCAATCGGATTGGCGGTAAAGCTGGAGGAATGGAAGAACAGCTTGCTGCGGTCGGTGGAGTAATGCGCATGGTAGATCGGCGCGCTGGCCATGGTGACAGCAAGCGGCATCGATCCACCCGTGAGGCCTTTTGCGAGACACAGGATATCGGGCACCACGCCGGCCTGATCGCAGGCTAGCAAAGTGCCGGTCCGGCCCCAGCCGGTCATAATCTCGTCGGCGATGAAGAGCACTTGGTGCCGCGCACAGATCGCCCGCATTTCTCGCAAAACCGCGGGCGGATACATCAGCATGCCACCCGCACCGAGCACCAGCGGTTCAACGATAAAGGCGGCAACATCCTCGCAAGCACAGGCCGCCTCCAGTGCATCGAATGTGACCTGTTCTGCGTCTTCATGCGGGAACGGGATGGTTTCCACATCGAACAGCAAGGGGCTGTAGGCACGGTTGAAGACACCGCGCTCACCCACACTCATCGCACCGATGGTATCGCCGTGATAGCTGTGCTCCATCACCACGATCTTGTGTTTTGGCTCGCCCCGGTTGGCCCAGAAACCCAGTGCCATCTTCAACGCGACTTCGACCGCGGTCGATCCGGAATCGGAAAAGAACACATATTCCAGTTCCGGCGGCATGATCGCTCGCAGTCCGCGCGCCAGATCCTCTGCCGGCTGGTGCGTCCACCCGGCGAAGATGAGCTGATCGAGCTGGGCCGCCTGGCTCTGGATTGCCTCGACAATGCGCGGATGGTTGTGGCCGTGGGTAATGACCCACCAGCTCGAAATCACGTCAAGAACCTCGCGCCCGTCGGCGGTGTGCAGCACGGCGCCCTCGGCACGTTCGACCAGTGGAATGTCTTCGCCAAGACCATGCTGGTGGAACGGATGCCAGACGGGTGAGCGCACGCTCATGTCAGTAGATCCATGCGGATGTGGGTTGAAAAGGCACCAGCCAAAGTCATCGCATCAAGCGGATCAAGCAGCGGCAGCCGGCCAAGGTGCCGGACATTGCCGATGCGGGTAATGGCACCTTCCGCCACAGGCTCCTCATCCCCGATAAAGGCAACGCCCGCGATCCCGATGCCGCGTGACCGCAATGCCTCTAGCGACATCAGCGTATGGCTGATTGTGCCAAGCTGGGTACGCGCCACCACGATTGCAGGAAGGCCCCAGATGACGAAGATATCTGCCGCGAGCAGATCCTCCCGGTAAGGAACCAGCACACCGCCAGCGCCCTCTACCACCAGCGGCCCGTCAACGTGGGGCAGTGCCAGCTTGGCCATATCGATCGTTACGCCATCGACGCGCGCGGCTTCGTGCGGAGAGCATGGCGTATGAAGGCGATAGGCCTCGGGCAGGACATTGGCATCGGGGGCCAGCCGCGCAACGGCCTCGCTGTCTGTTTCGCCATCCAGTCCCGCCTGTGCCGGCTTCCAGTAGGTCGCCTTGAGCGCTTGCGAAAGTCCGGCGGAGAAAACGGTCTTGCCGACATCGGTATCGGTCCCGGTGATGACATAGCGGCTCATGCTGCTTTCCATTCTGAAACGGCGGACAGGACTTGCTCTACGTCTTCGCCCGAAAGCGTTGATCGCAGTGCAAAGCGAATACGGCTGGTGCCTTTGGGCACCGTCGGCGGGCGGATTGGCAGAGCTGCGATGCCACGATCGAGCAGGTGTTGTCCCACTGCCAATGCATCGGCCTCGCTCCCGACCACAAGCGGCACGATCTGGGTGGTCGAGCCGAGCGTGTCATAGCCCATCGCAGCCAGTCCCTTCCGCAGCTGTTCCGACAGGGCCGCCAGATGCGCGCGCTCCGCGTCCATCTCCGGCACCAGCTCCAGCGCGGCCGACATGCTGCCGAGCACGGCCGGTGGCGGCGCGGTCGAGAAGATGAACCCGGCGCACAGGTTGACGAGGTAGTCGCGCATCACTTCGGAGCAGGCGACGTAAGCGCCGAAACCACCCAGCGCCTTGCTGAAGGTACCCATCACGATGTCCGCGCCGCGATGATCAGCGGTCAGCCCGGCCCCGCGCTCTCCCAGCACTCCTGTGGCGTGAGCTTCGTCCACATAAAGCAGCGCGTCATGGCTTTTGGCGATCGCACTGAGCGCGGCCAGATCGGCGCGATCGCCGTCCATGCTGAACACGCTTTCGGTGATCACGATAGGCACATCGAAACCGCTGGCTGTCTTGCTCAACAGTCGTTGTAGGTCATCCAAATCGTTGTGCTTGAAGAAATGCACCTCCGCTCTGGAACCGCGACACCCCGCGTGGATCGAATTGTGCACCAGCTCGTCCGCGAAGATGGCAGTGCGCGGTGCGGCCTTGGCGAGCGCGGGAATGACGCCCGCGTTTGCCTGCCAGCCGCTTGCCATGACCAAAGCCGCTTCGGTGCCTTTGAACGCGGCGATCTGCTGTTCGACCTGCACATGCGCGGGCAAGCTTCCGGTAATCAGGCGTGAAGCGCCAGCCCCGGTGCCGTACTCTTCAACAAACGCACAGGAACGCTGCTTGAGCAGTGGATGCCGGGCAAGGCCCAGGTAATCATTGCTCGAAAAATCAATCAGTCCAGTCCCGTCGCGCTCAATGCGTCCGCCATCGGTCATTTGCGCAGCGTGGAGCAAGCGCATGCGGTCTTTCGCTGCGATTGTCTCGAGCGATTTGCGGATATGGTCGATCATGGAAACTGCCGTAGAAGCGTCAGGTCAGCTCGGCCTGAGCCTCCGCCCCAGTCGCACAGCCACCCGAGCAACCACCGACAGCACGCCCATTTGCGGCTCTCAGGGGTTCTTCGCCCTGCAGCGGCTTCAGACCAAGGCGTTCGAACATCGCGGCGTCGCTGTCGTCGCCGGCATTGGGCGCGGTGAGGAGCTTTTCGCCGGTGAAGATCGAATTGGCACCCGCCATGAAGCAAAGCGCCTGCGTCGCATCGCTCATGCTTTCTCGGCCGGCAGAGAGGCGTACCATGCTCATCGGCATGCAAATGCGCGCGACGGCCACGGTGCGGACGAATTCGATATCGTCGATCTTTGCCATCGGTGTGTCGGCCAGCATATCGCCCAGCGGCGTTCCCTTGACCGGCACCAGCGCGTTGACCGGAACGCTCTCCGGGTGGCGCTCCAAAGTCGCCAGCGTGTGAACAAAGCCCACGCGATCGGCGCGCGTTTCACCCATGCCGACGATCCCGCCACTGCACACATTGATGCCGGACTTGCGAACATTCTCCAGCGTATCGAGACGGTCCTGATAGTTGCGCGTGGTGATCACGCGGTCATAGTATTCGGGGCCGGTATCGACATTGTGATTGTAGTAATCGAGCCCCGCCTCGGCGAGCTGCTGCGCCTGCGAAGGCGAGAGCATGCCCAGAGTCATGCAGGTTTCCATGCCCATTTCGCGCACACCCTTCACGATCTCAACGATCTTGGGCATGTCGCGCTCTTTCGGATTGCGCCACGCGGCACCCATGCAGAAGCGCTGGCTGCCTGCATCTTTGGCCTGCGCCGCGCTCTGCAGCACCTGGCGCACATCCATCAGCTTGGTCGCCTCTACCCCGCTATCGGCATGCGCGCTCTGCGAACAGTATCCGCAATCCTCGGGACAGCCACCGGTCTTGATGGAGAGCAGCGTGCACAGCTGCACTTCACCCGCACGATGATGCGTCCGGTGCAATTCGGCTGCACGGAATACCAGTTCGGTAAACGGTAGATCGAACAGTTCCGCGATCTCTTCACGCGTCCAGTCGTTACGGACAGCCTGCATGCCAACTCCCATTAATACTGCGCCCCCAATGGCGAAAAAGGTTCCGCGCGTAAAGCGCCCAAAGACTTCGTCTCCAAGCCAATGACCGCAAGCAGTTCAATTGTAAAATTTCGTATTATTTGAAGCCGAAATGGATGCATTTTATGGCGTCGGCCGTTATTCCATCCTAGCTTGTAAGATAATCACAACAATAGATGCAGTTAAGTTATCGGATTAGATGGGATGAGAATAGCAGTCGCTGTCGATGATCAAGAGGTACTTGCGCAGATAACCTCCTGTTTAGAACCAACAGAACACATTTTCGATACATTCCGGAACGGCAAAGACTTGCTCATCGCCCTGCTTCGCGAAACTTATGATGTCGCCCTTGTTCGCTGGAACATACCAGGCGCAAGCGGGCCTGAGGTTGTAGCCCGGAGTAATGCGACGCTAGAACGCCCCCCGGCCTTCATCTTGATCGCCAGCCATACCGACAAGTCGGACATCGTTAAGGGTCTGGAAAACCGAGCGAGCGACTATATCGCAAAGCCCGAGATCGAAGAAGTCCTCCTTGCTCGGATCGAAGCGGCGGCACGACGGCGCAGCACCACCACAAAACCCGACCGCTTCCAGACATTCGGCGCATACCAGCTGGATCGCCTTAATGAAGTCATAGAGCACGATGGTGAACCGGTGAAGTTAACATCGAAGGAATTCAAGGTTGCCGCCCTGTTCTTCGACAATTTGAATCGCCCGCTTTCGCGCAGCTACATCTTTTCCCAAATCTGGGGGCATGTGGGCGAAATCGCGACCCGTACGCTAGACATGCATGTGTCGCGTGTTCGCTCCAAGCTGCAACTCCGCCCACAGAATGGCTTTGCCATTCAAACCGTGTTTGGCTTCGGCTACCGTATGGATGCTTTTGGTGAGGAAACGAATGCAGAAGAGATGGACGCATGCGCTGCACGGTAGGGGCGTAAGTTTACAGCGGCGCTGGACAATGCCTTTGTAAACGCGAACGTCATCGTAGCGATAGAAGGCCCCATACTGCGGCACCAACCAGCATAGTCTTGCCTGCCAGACTCTCGGGCACGACGCGCCCTTTAATGACATCGGCTGCAGGGACATGGGCATAAGAGTTTACCGGGTGAGCTGTGAGGAGCGGATCCGAGGGAAGCGCAATCGTTCCGCGGTCAACCGCACGGCAACAAACAAAGCTGCCCGGACCGGTCATCACCTCGGTGCCTTCATCCAGTGGAGCACCACCCTTGGCCTGAACACCATTGATCGTGAACGGTTCTGTGAAACCGATGACTGCAACCTGCGCCCGGCGACAAGCATGCATTGCGCGCGGCAGGCGAAGAACCGTACCGACCGCCATTCATCGTGGATTGCCGCTATGACCCAGTCAGGCGGCTTGCCGGAATGCACGCTTCCCCAGCAGAAAGCAATTCTGCACCGAAACAAGAGTGTGGCCCTGGACCGTGCGCAAGACACTCTACCTTAGCTTTGGGCTCGTGCTCCTAACGAAGTCAGCCAATGCACCTGCCGAGAACACAAAGGCCGTAAGAGGCCGAAACAAAGGGTACAGTTTTACCGAAGCCCCACCCCAACTGATTGGCCCGGTGCTTGAGGCATTCCGACCATAGACCGCTACAACTCCAGCGCAATCAAGCACTCTTTTCGTCTTGGTTCCTCAGGATGCTGTAACAAAATTACGGGCACATGCTTCGAGCATGGCGGCGATTTCTTCGAAGTCAGCCGCCTTCACCTGCGGCGGCAGTGGCTGCACTTTTGCACACGGCGGGAAAGTGCCGTATCCCGCAAACAGACAGTGCCAACTGGCCGATGAATATGCCTGTATCGGATAGTTCTGCTGGTTGGCAGCGGCGATATCCTGATGCGTAAACCACGCTGTCATCATCGCTTTCAGGCCATCGGACAGGTTCTGATTAGCCGCATTATCCCGCCAATATGGCGTGTCGCTGCGCTGGTTGAGTCGATAATGCGCAACGATGTAATCGCGGATCGCATCGTAGCGTGCATCGATATTGCGATTGAAGTCGCCGCGATGCTTTGGCGAGAAGCCGCCCGCTTCATAGGCATCTGCAAACTCCAGCGCGGTGGCGATAACAATATGTAGCGCGGTCGCCTCCAGTGGCTCGACAAAGCCCTGCGCCAGTCCTGCGGCAAGGCAGTTTCCTCGCCAGCTTTCTGCCACGCGCCCGACTTTCATTTGCAGGAAGCGCGGTTCGGCTTCGCCTTCGTTCAGCCCGACAGCAGCAAACAACTCTGCAGCAGCTTCCTGATCGGCAATATATTGTGAGGAATAGACATAGCCATTGCCCGTCCGCGTAGTGAGCGGGATATGCCAGCGCCAGCCGGCATGCATGGCGATGGCTTCGGTTTGCGGCCGGAAGGTATCCACACGTCCAGTCGGCACCACCACCGCACGATCGTTGAACAGGTTGTCTCCAAACGAAATGAACTCGCCGCCGAGAGCATCCTGGGCGATCATTGCCCGAAAGCCCGAGCAATCGACGAAGATATCGCCAGCGATGCGTTCACCGCCTTCGCAAATCAACGCAGCAACATTGCCACCCTCTGAAAGCGCAATCTCTTCCACCGTGAGGGGCTTGTGCTCGACGCCTCTTGCCACCGCCCAAGCGCGCAGGAATGCGCCCAGCTTGTAAGCATCAAAATGGTAGCCATAGCTTGGCGCAAAGGGGAAACTGTCGGCGGCTCGCGGCCCCTTCCCCGTTTCGGCCAACAGGCTGGCGAGAAACCAGGAGTCGGGATGGGCGGGCACATCAAAACCGCGCCGCGCCAGTGCGCAATTATGGATCAAAGCGGGCTCGGAGTGGAGATCGACCGGCCCGGGAAACGGATGGAAGTAGCTTTCGAAGCCGGGGCGTTCGCTCCAACGACTAAAGCGGATTCCCAGCTTGTAGGTCGCATCGCAAGCCGCCATCCACTCGGCTTCTTCGATACCCAAGTGCTCGAACATGGCTTTGAGTTGCGGCGTAGAGCCCTCCCCCACTCCGATAATGCCGATCTCCGGGCTCTCGACGACGGTCACTTTCCCGCCACGATGGCCCCAACGGTGATGAAGCAGGCAAGCAGTGATCCATCCGGCGCTTCCGCCGCCAAGTACAACGGTATGCGGTGGATTGGCTTCGCTCATTCGCTCGCTAATAGCCAAACGAACAGCTCAGGCAAACGCGCGGCCCACGCGTTCTCTTCGTGCTCTGCCCCGTCATACTCTTCGGAGCGGAAATCTTCGCCTTCGATCCAGCCAGCAGCACTGAAGTACTCATCGATTGCCGCCTGGTAAGGCGGATAGAATTGGTCGAGCGTCGCGGTGCCATGGTCCATCCAAATGCGCCGACCATCTGGCTCTCCCAGGTTCGCGGCGAAATATGCACTCCAAACGTTTAGGACGTCATCGCGGAGCTGATCCGCCTCTTCCGGCATGATGAGCGGCCAATGCGAGCTCACACACCCAGCGCGTCCGAAGATATCAGGCCGTTCGACAATGGCCCAGCAGCTCATGATCCCGCCCATGCTCGATCCTACGATGGCGGTGTCCATCGGGCCAGCCAGAGTGCGATATTCGGCATCGATTTGCGGCTTCAGCTCATCGACGATCCAGTCGAGATATCGCCGTGAAGCCACAGGCCCGCCTGCAAGATTCTCAATACCGCGCGCCAGATCGCCACTGGCTATTTCCGGTGCGAAAGCCGGGAGATATTGGCGATAACGATCATCACCGGGCGGCCAAATGCCGACAATGATATGGGGCTTGACCATGCCGCTCCGTACTGCCTCGAGCATTGCCTTATCTGCGGCCCAGACTTTATTGAAATTGGAGACCGCCGGATCGAACAGATTGTGTCCGTCATGCATATAGAGCACCGGGTAGCGGCGCTGGCTATCATCATAGCCGGGCGGCAGCCAGATCGTTAGTCGCTGGTCTGGCAGCCCCTCGACAGCGAAGGGACCGCGATCGACAAAATGCCCTGCCTCGACCATCTTTGTCTCGGGCCCGACAACGCTACAGGCAGCGAGCAGGAAGGCGCCGAAGGCCGCGAACAAGCGGATGATCACTCTGAGGCCGGAGCAATTTCGACCGCAAAGCCGCCTGCTCGCGCCATATACAAGTCAAGCGTATCGCTCTGGCGTACGGTCACTGTGCGGACATTCATTGCGTGCCGATCATCACCCATGCCGTCAGCACCTTCGCCGTCCTCCCAGATCGTTGCGACATATTCCGTGCCAGGATCAAGGAAGTCTAGCGCGAAGCTCGCATCGCGCGGTCGATCATCGGTTACTCCACCCACAAACCAGGTCTCGCTGTCCCGGACCTGCCTAGCAATCACCGCATATTCGCCTACCGCGCCATCGAGCAGCAGGCTCTCGTGCCAGTCCACGCCAACCCGCTGCACGAAGTCGAGTGCTTGCGGATAGGCGACGATGTTCTCCGGCAAGTCAGCAACCATCTGGATTGGCGAATAGATCGCGATGTAGAATGCCAGCTGGCGTGCAAGAGTGCTTGGAATGTCCGGTTCAGTCGCGCCGCGCCCTTCGAGCGAGAACACGCCGGAGGTGTAATCCATTGGGCCCGACAACAGGCGGGTGAAGATCAGCTCCGGCACGTGGCCCGGATCATTCTTCGGCACCGCCCAAGCGTCGTATTCTGCACCACGCGCACCTTCGCGGCTTACCCAGTTGGGATAGGTCCGGCGAAGACCGGTGTCCTTTACCGGTTCATGCGGATTGACCGCGATACGGTGCTCTGCGGCTTCCTGCACCACGCGCAGGTGATGGTTCACCTGTTCCTGCCCGTCATGCCAGACGAAAGTCTCTCCACCCTCGCCATCGGGCGCGATAATGCCACCGGCATCGGCAACATAGCCGGATTTCACCGCATCGATGCCGAGCCGCTCGTAGAAGGTCATCGCATCATCAAGCTGGCGCTCGTAGACATCAATATTGCCGCCGGTTTCGTGGTGACCGATGATGCGCACACCGCGCTCGCGTGCGTATTCTGCGAGGACCTCGATATCGAAATCCGGATAGGGCTGGGTGAAGCTGTAATCGCGGCCATTGCCGAACCAGTTGCCATCCCAGCCCACGTTCCAGCCCTCGATCAGCACACCGCGGAATCCGTGTTCGGCAGCAAAATCGATGTAGCGCATGGCGTTCTCGGTCGTCGCGCCGTGGTTCGGCCCGCTTGCCCAGCTGCTTTCATCGAGGTGCATTTCCCACCAGATGCCGATGTAGGTGTGCGGTTCAATCCAGCTGACATCGCCCAGCGCATTGGGCTCGTTGAGGTTCAGGATCATGCTGCTTTCGAAAAGACCGGCTGGACCGTCTGCGATCTGGATCGTCCGCCACGGGGTGTGGAACGCCCCTTCCCGAACAACCTTGGGCCCTCTTGGGCTGGGTGCAAGCTGTGCACGCAGCCGCGTACCCTCCATCCGACGGAGCCACATGCCTGAGTAATCGACCAGTGCTGCTTCGTGGAAGGAAATATGCGTCCCGCTTTCCAGTACCATCGTTACCGGCGTGTGCACAGTGGAAAGGGCGCTGATCGGCGTACGCTCGTACAGATATTCGTAGCGATTCCAGTCACCCGCTGGGATCGACCATGCCTCGCCATCGCTCGCGATACGAAATTCGGTCAATTCTTCCGCGATATTGGCAATAGGCAGACTGTCCTGTTCGGGGAACTCGACGCGAAAACCAACACCATCGTCGAACACGCGCATCCGCACAGTCATTTCGCGCTCTTCTGCCTCCTGGCGGAAAGTCACAGCCAGCTCGTTATGTCGATCGGTCACATAGCGACGCTCACCCCAGGGTTGCTCCCACACATCATCGTGGCCGGTTACAACTTCCGCAATGACTGTGAAGCCGCGCCGCATGGGATCCGCATCGGTGAAATTGAAGCCGATACTCGACTCGTTGATCACCGGCTCGCCGTCGAAAGTCACCGAGTAGACCGGTGTCCCTTCGCCATTGGCATCAAGCGTTGCCACGATGCGGCCATCGGGTGATGCAACTTCTCCGGCCAGCGCTGCACCTGGCAGGATGATAGCAAGGAACGAAAGGGCAAAACGAAGTAGGGTCATATCTGCACCACCAGAGCTGCGTAGGGGGGGAGGGTTGTTGCTGTGCCGCCATTGATCGCAGCAAGTGTTTCACCGCCGCCTTGGTCGGGGCCAAGCTGCACTGTTTCGCTGCCGAGATTAAAGAGCGCACGGACAGTTTCACCATTGAAACGCCGTTCGAGCATCAGTGTGCTCCCGGCCACGTCGCAAGCGGCCACCTCGCCATGATGCAGCGCCGGGTGCGCCTTGCGAAGAGCGAGCATTTCGCAGGTGTGATGGAGAAGCGACTGGCTATCTGCCCGCTGTGCCTCGACAGAGCGGGCACGGTTTTCCTCGCCAAGCGGCAGCCACGGTGCTTTCGATCCGAAGCCACCGCAAGAGCAATCTTCCCAAGGCATCGGGGTCCGCGCGCCATCCCGGCTGAGCGTAAGCGGCCAATTGGCAATAGCTTCAGGGTCGTGAAGCTGGTCGAACGGGATCTCGACCTGAGTCAACCCAAGCTCCTCCCCCTGATAGAGGATTGCATTGCCACGCAGGCAGGCGAGCAACGTCGCCTTCAACCGTGCGAAAGAATCGCGATATTCAGGCTCGCACCAGCGACTGAGCGCGCGCGGTGCATCGTGGTTTTCGAATGCCCAGCTCGGCCAGCCAATGCCGTCTTCCGCAGGCCAACGTGCAAGAGCAGAACACACGAGCGCGGGAGACAGCTTGTCCGCATAAAGAAAGTCGAAGCCGTAGGCCGAGTTGAGATGCGTCTCGCCCGCTGTAAAGGCCTTCATTTCCGCATCGGCATCATCGCCGCCAACCTCGGCGACGGTGAAAATGCCGTCGTATTCGTCCGTTAACGCACGGATGCGCTCGATAAATTTTGGAATATCCGGGTGCGACTGGTTGTTCACGCGCAACTGGAAATCGAAGGGCCGGGTACGCTCCTTGCCATTATCGGGCGCAGGCGGATTATCCGTCAATTCCGGGTTGTGCATGCAGAAGTTCAGCGCATCGATACGGAAACCATCGACCCCGCGATCGAGCCAGAAGCGCATGACATCGAGCGCTGCATCCTGCACCGCGCGGTTGTGCATGTTGAGCTGCGGCTGGCTGCTGAGGAAGTTGTGCAGGTAGTACTGCCGCCGCCGCGCATCCCACGTCCACGCCGGACCGCCGAAGACGCTTTGCCAGTTAGACGGGGGAGAACCATCGGGCTTCGGGTCTGCCCAGACATACCAATCCGCCTTCAGATTATCCCGGCTCGAACGGCTTTCGGCAAACCACGGATGTTCGTCCGAGCTATGGGAATACACTTGGTCAATCAACACTTTGAGGCCAAGTTCATGCGCTTTTACAACGAGTGCATCGAAATCCGCCAAATTGCCAAAAATCGGGTCGACATCGCGATAATCCGCCACGTCATAGCCGAAATCCTTCATCGGACTGGTGAAGAACGGGCTGATCCAGATCGCATCAACACCAAGATCGGCGACATAGTCGAGACGCGCGGTAATACCAGGCAGATCGCCAATGCCATCGCCGTTGGAATCCATGAAGCTGCGCGGATAGATCTGGTAGATCGCCGCGCCCTTCCACCAGGGGAGAGTGTTGTCTCCCCGGCTCATTCCGCACCTCCGTTCAGACGGCAAACAGCCCAGCCAAATGCAGGCAAGGTGAACGCGGCGCTGCCGGGGGCGGAGACCACAGACGGGCAATCTCCCGCCAGTGTTTCAAGTTCGCGCGCGTCGTAGTTCACCCAGATATTGGCGAAGCGCTGTTCACTACTGGTGTTGAAGACTGCCAGATACTCTGTTCCGTCATCGGGATCGAAACGGGCTGCAGCAAACAAGCCCGGCTCCTGCTCGTAATGCCGGATAACCTGCCTACCGCGGGTCAGCGCCGGATGCGCACGGCGGATGGCAGAGAACTCCGCGATCAGGCGGTACAGCGGGTGCGCGGTGTCGAAATTGCTTTCTGCCGTTGTGGCATCGGTGCCGATCAGCACGTTGTCGTTATATTCGGCGGTCAGGCTCGGGAACATTGGCTCGCGCGCCATCTGGTCATTGCCATCACCGACAAAGCCCTGTTCGTCTCCGTAATAGACGGTCGGCGATCCGCGCAGGCTCAACATCATGGCATGGCCCAGCATCACGCGCTGAAGCAGCTCTTCCTGAGAGATATCCGGCATGTCCTGCCGGATCAGCGTGGAGAAGCGACCCATGTCGTGATTGCCAAGGAAGGTCGGCAGGTTAAGCGCCGCTTCCTCGCCACCTTCATACAGCGCGTCACCATCGAACAAGCGGTTGAGGACGTGCGTTCCCTGCCCGCGCCCGATCACTTCGCGCATGGCAGCGGCAAAGGCAAAGTCGAGCACGGCCGGCAATTGGTCGCGGCGCGTATATTCGGCGATGTACCCCGCCATTGGCTCTTCGTTGTATACTTCGCCGAACATGTGGAAATTAGGAATACCCGCCGCTTCGGAGCATTCCTCCAGCGCGGGCACGAATTGCTGCCAGAAGCCCGGATCGACATGGCGCGCAGTATCGATCCGGAACCCGTCAACGCGGGTATCAACCACCCAGTCGCAATAGATGTCGATCATACCCTGACGGACGAAAGGATTCTCCGTGAAGAGGTCGTCCAGCCCTACAAAGTCGCCCTGCCGGCTGCTTTCGCCGGTAAAGGTCGTATCGCCGCGATTGTGATAGTAGATTGGATCATTGAGCCATGCCGGGACTTTCACATCACGCTCGGCTTCGGGAACGTACGGCGTGTAGGCATAGCCGGGATCGGTCAGCAGCGCGAAGTTCTCCTCGCTCGAATCCTCGTGCCCGCGAAACCCTTCGTTGATCGGCTCGCCATCGACACCGCCACGGCGCGAATAGGGATAGTCGGCAAGACTGCGATAGGCATAGCCGGTTTCGTCACCCTCTTCGAACCGGATCACATCGGCCGTGTGGTTAGTGATGATGTCCATGTAGACCTTCATCTCGCGCGCGTGCGCTGCCTCCACGAAAGCCACGAATTCATCGCGCGTGCCGAAGTGACTGTCCGGCCGCGTGAAATCGGTCACCCAGTACCCGTGATAGCCCGCGCTTTCGTCACCCGGAGGACCCTGTACCGGCTTGTTCTGGAAGATCGGCGCGAACCAGATAGCGGTAATGCCCATCCCCTCGAGATAGTCGAGCCGGCTGGTCAGGCCCGCCAGGTCGCCACCCTGAAACAAGCCGCGCGCTGTCGGGTCGAAACCGTGATCGAGACGCGTGCCGGTAAATCCGCCGCGATCGTTTGATGTGTCACCATTTTCGAAGCGGTCCGGCAAGACAAAGTAGATCACCTCATCCGACGGTGGCCGGACAATATACCCCGGCAGCTGATGCTCCGAAGCGGCATGAACCTGCGAATCCTCATCCATCTCCTGTGCGCTTGCGCAGGGCGAAAGTGCCAGCGCACAAGCCGCTAGCGTCAAGCCGGACAGATGGCTTTGTGTGGATTTCATGCGGGTACCTCCACGCGGGCAGAGCCGCTGATAAAGTTTTTCAGAAAATCGATATGGTGCGGCATCGGGGCAGCCTGTTCGGCCAGACCGTGTTCGATATTTTCGAGCATCGTCTGCAAGTCCGCCTCGGGCATAGCATCGGCCATGGGATTGTATCCCCGCGTTTCGACGCCCTGCCCCGCAAGAACCTGAAGCCAGGCCACTTCGGTAAAGAGCTCTTCGTGCTCGCGGTGGATAAAGCCGGTCGCCCTCCAGTGGTCGAGCTTGGCCGTGAGCGTATCGGGCAGATCCATCGTGCGGACATGGTCCCAGAATGGCTGTCCCACACGCTCGTTCGCGGTGTAGTGCAGCACCAGAAAATCGCGAATGCGCTGCCATTCAAAGTCGGCCTGCGCGTTGAACCAGTCGACTATTGCAGGATCGTTCTGTTGGCCCGGAAGTATGGTCAGGAAGCGGCTGATGGCGCTCTGGATCAGGTGAATGCTGGTCGACTCCATCGGCTCCATGAAACCGGCGGAAAGGCCCAAGGCCAGGCAATTGTTCCTCCAGTGAACGCGGCGCTTGCCTGTTGTGAACACGATCGGGCGTGGTTCGGCAAGCGGCTTTCCGTCGAGGTTGGCGAGTAGGATTTCGCGCGCCTCATCGTCCGAAAGATAAGAACTGCAATAGACGAGACCGTTACCAATACGATGCTGCAGCGGAATGCGCCATTGCCATCCGGCCTTGCGTGCGATGGCCTTCGTGTAAGGCGTGAACTCTCCGCCGTTTTCACAAGGCACGGCCATAGCGCGATCACACGGCAAGTGCCCGCTCCAATCGTCGAATCCTGCTTCCATGGCGCCTTCGATCAAAATGGCGCGGAAACCCGTGCAATCGATGAAGAAATCGCCCTCGATCCGCTCGCCCGTCTCAAGGGTGAGCGAAGTGATATCGCCGTTCTCGGAATGCTGATCGACACTGGCGATCATGCCCTCGATACGAACCGCACCGCGCGCTTCGGCGAACTTGCGCAGGAAGGCCGCATAGAGCCCCGCATCGAAGTGATAGGCATATGGCATTTCCATGCCGCCGCGCGTTGGGCCGCGCTGCATGCGATGGTTGCGCGCCGCCAGTTCGTTCAGCGAATAGTGCGCCAGCGGTTTGGCAAGACCAGCACGCTTGGCCCGGAGCCAGTAATGCTGAAACGGTAGCAGACCGTAGCTTTGGCCGATGGCACCGAAGGCGTGCATGTAGGCCTCGCCTTCGCGCAGCCAGCCGTCAAACTCGATGCCCAGTTTAAAGCTGCCACGCGTTTCCCGAACGAACTGCTGCTCGTCCAATCCGAGTGCGCGGTTGAAATTGTGGATTTGCGGAATCGTCGCTTCGCCAACGCCGACTGTGCCGATGGCATCGCTTTCGACCAGTGTGATTTGCGATCCGGGAGGGGCAAAGCGCGTCAACGCCGCCGCCATCATCCACCCGGCGGTTCCGCCGCCGGCGATCACGTATCGTGTTGACTTGCCTTTCGTCATAGCACTGCCCCGCGCATAGCGCTGCGTGTTCCCGGGATGATGCCGCAATCAAGCGGACGATGACACAGCAAACCGGCGGGAAGCCTTAAGGGAGGTGCAGCCCCCCGCCGGAATGAGCGCTATCAGAAGCGGAACGTCGCGCCAATCTGGAAGCGGCGACCATACTCCTGGTAGTCAAGTACCAAGAACTCGTTCTCCTCATTCGCCTGCGCAACGAACGGTGCATTGGTCAGGTTCGATCCGTTGAGGAAGAGCGATAGTCCGTCCAGCGAACCACCTTCGAAGGTGTAGCCAATCTGCGCATCCACAATCGTCTCGGCGCGAGCGAGGCGACGGGTCGGTGAACCGCCGAAACCGGTGAAGTCACCAAGGAACTCGCTACGATATCGAACACTGGTACGCGCGTTGAAACCACCACGCTCGAAATAGAGCGTCCCGTTAGCCACCCACTCCGAATAGCCTGGGATCACGTCGATATCGCCATTAGCGTTTTCGATCTTGGTATCGGTGTAACCGACGCCGCCCGTCACACCAAAGCCATCAAGTGCTTCGGTGAAGACATCGAACGGAAGCGTTACCGAGAACTCGCCACCGAAGAAGTCACCTCCACCAGTGTTTACTTCTGAATCCAGCGTGCCGATCAGCGTGGCCGGAGGCTGGCCAGCCGGAAGCGGGAAGCCCGAATAATCGAAGACCGTCCGCGAACCATCAATATAGCTCACGATATCCTTGTAGAACAACTGCAGGGCAACGACACCGGATCCGCCAGCAAAGTAGCGTTCAATATTGAAGTCGACTGCGTTGGCACGGTATGGACGGAGCAATGGGTTACCGCCACCACCGCTGATGAACGGCGCGAGGCCCGTCGGGCTGTCCTGGACGTTGTTGTTGATCCCGTAACCAATAGCAGCACGCATCGCATCGAGGCGGGCACGCTGGATTTGGCGAGATGCCGAAAGGCGAAACACCCAGTCGCTATCCAGACGCAGAGAGAAGTTTGCGCTCGGCAACACATCCCAATACGTGTCGCCAACCGAAACATCTACCTGCTCACCATTCGCAAACGCAACACCGGTCGAATTCTGGTCGGTGTAGACCATCTGCACACCGAAGTTACCAGTCAGAACACCGGCACCAAGCGACTGCTCGATATCGGCCTGCACATAGGCAGTGACCAGGTCTTCGGTGATGCTGTAAGCCTTGGCCGGAATGTCGTTCGAGAGGTTCGGCTCGAGCACGAGAGCACCGGAAGCGATAATGTCGCGCGCATCGTAGCTCACGATCGGACCGAGCCCAAGATAGCCAAGGTCAGTCGATTCCAGCAGGAATTGGCTGGGGATCGGAACTTCGGTCGCACCGCCTGCCGGGACGATGAAGAATTCATCCGGCGTCAGGCTTTTTTCGCGGTCGGTGTACGAAACACCGAAACGAAGAGCGGAAAGGAAGCCGCTGGTGAAATCGTAAGAGACTTCGCCACGATACTGCAGCAATTCGTCCTCGATGATGCGGTTATTGAAGTAACCGGCCTGCACACGCGAACCACCCCAGCCGAGCGGGTCGGTCAGAACGATCAGGTTCGGATCGGAATAGTTCAGGCTCGGCGAGAAGACCGTGCCTTCGGTGCCGGAGGTAAAGCCGATGGTGTCAGTCGCGCCAACGCCTGCATTATATCCGGTACCCGAATAGCTTTCGAGGCTCAGCTCGTTGCGGTCGGTGCGCGAGTAGCCAAAGTCGGCAAAAGCGCTCCAGCCGTCATTGCCTTCCCAGGCAAGATTGATGCCGCCCGAATAGAGATCTGCCTCGCGGGTGAAGATGTCATTACGGATAACGCCTTCGACATTTTCGAAGGTGCCGGCCGAAGCGAATTCGCCGGTCGGAGTAGAGATCGTGGTGGCAGTTCCCGGATCGAAAGTCGTCCCGAACGCGCCGAAGCCGAGCGGAAGCTCGATGCCGCGCTTGATGCTTTCGTCTTCAAAGTTTGAATAGAAACCGTCGACGGTCAGCATTAGTGACGGCGAAAGCTCGGCCTGGAAGGTACCGTTGAAGCCGATACGCTCGAGGCTGGTCGAGGTGACAAAGCTCTTGTTGCCGCCGATCACGAACGGGCTGCCCGGCTCACCGCTGCCAGCATAGCCCCAGGCGTTGAATTCCTGCAGCTGGTATGGCTCGTTGGTGTATGCTGCTGCCAGTGCGATACCGATGGTATCATCGGCAAACTGGTCCACGTAGGTCGCGTTGGCACGGTAGCCGAATTCGTCGGAACCGGCATTCAGGGCGCCGAGATCTGCCCAAGAGCCGCGAACGCCAACAGCAAGTACGCGCTCGTTTACTTCGAGCGGACGAACCGTGCGGATGTCGATCGTTCCAACAAGGCCCTGACCAACGAGACTGGCCGAAGGCGTCTTGTAGACAACGACCTGGCTCACGATTTCCGAAGGGTACTGGTCGAATTCAACCGCGCGGCTGTCACTAGTCGAGGTCTGTTCGCGACCGTTCAGAGTAGTCTGGGAAAAGTCCGGGCCAAATCCGCGGATCGAGATCACATTCGCACGCCCATTGAGACGCTGCGAGGTAATACCCGGAAGTCGGGCGATCGACTCACCAATAGATGCATCCGGCAAACGGCCGATATCTTCGGCAGTGACCGATTCAAGGATGAGGTCGTTGTCGCGCTTTTCCGACACGGCGCTATCTAGCGCGGCGCGGAAGCCCGTGACGATGATGGCGTTGCCCTCATCCTCATCCTGTTCTTCAATCTGCTCTTCGTCAGTCTGGGTGTCCTGTGCCAGCGCAACGCCCGGAAGCGTAAGCGCGGCAACGGCGAATGCGGTGGTACTTGCGCCAACGCGGAGTGTGTTACGGATATTCATGCATTCCCCCGGGAATAAATAGGCCGAGGGTGCTGCGCATCCCTTCCGGCTGTCCTGCTCCAAAAACTCGCGGGCAATCTGGGTCTTTTGCCCGCCTCGCGTGCTCCTCACTTACGGCGACAAGCAGGGGATAAGGAAGACAGCATACGTATACGCAATGCGATGGTCATTTCGTATTGCAACAAAAGCGCCGCATACTTAATGTGTATTTTCATACACTTGCACGCTCTATGAAACACCCGCCTTCATCGACATTTTCGTCGGATCGGCACAAGCCGCCAAAGTGCAAAAAGCCGAGCACCGCCAAACCTGTGACTGCCGATCGTTCCTGTTTGCAAATGCCCGTGCCGCGTCCTAACGTCTTCCACGGTGCATAGGGAGAGGGCACCGCAGGAGAAACCATGGGACGCGCCCCAACTGGCCGACCAACCAGTTTCGACATAGCCTATCTGGCCGGGGTATCGCAGCCCACCGTCAGTCGCGCGCTGCGCGGTGACAAATCTGTGAGTGAAGCTACCCGCGCGCGTATCAAGAAAATTGCGCGCGAACTCAACTATACGGTCGACAAAAACGCTTCCTCGCTGCGCTCACAGCGATCCAACACCATAGCCTTGCTTTTCTTCGAAGATCCGACGCCTGACGAGAGCATGATCAACCCGTTCTTCCTGGCAATGCTCGGGTCGATCACGCGCGCTTGCGCCAATCGCGGGCTGGACTTGCTGATTTCGTTCCAGCGCATGGAAGATGATTGGCATATGCAATACCAAGACAGCCACCGCGCAGATGGTCTGATCCTGCTCGGCTACGGCGATTTCACGCTGTATCGCGAGCGGCTCGACCAATTGGAAAGCCAGGGCACGCATTTTGCGCGTTGGGGGTCGGTATCGAGCGACCTGATGGGCACCACTGTCGGTTCCGACAATTTCGACGCCGGGGAACAAGTCGGCGAGCATTTATTGTCCAAAGGATGCTGCAAAATTGCCTTTCTTGGTCACGCAGACGAACACTATCCCGAATTTGAAAGCCGTTATCAGGGATTATATGCGGCTTTGGTCAAAGCCGGTATCGAGCCTGACCCGGAGCTCCAATTCGACGCGATCACCACGGAAGAGGCGGGTTATGCTGCGGCCAAAAATCTCATAGCGTCGGGGAAGGAATTCGATGCAATTTTTGCCGCCAGCGATCTCATTGCAATTGGCGCCATGCGCGCCCTGAAAAATGATGGTCGCAATGTGCCCGACGATGTAGCGGTCGTCGGTTTTGATGACATCCCCGCCGCCAGCCTCACCAACCCGCCACTCACCACTGTGATGCAGGACATCAAGGGCGCGGGAGAGCGGCTGGTGGAGACGCTCCTGGCCGAGTTGAAGGGCCAGGAGAAGCCTGACAACCGCCTTCCGGCGCGCCTCATCAAGCGCGGCAGTACGGGCGGCTAAACCAGGCGCCACATTCGTATACGTATTGTCGTGGCCGCGCATCCGTGCCAGCCAAGAGAGATGGAGCAGGATGGCGAGAACCATCCGCCCACGGGGAAATCGGGAAGAGGGTTCTTACCAATGGCATCGGTTCAGGGCGCACAGCCCGTTTCAAAGCCTCGCATGAGCTGGGCAGGGCTCGCCAATATCAGTTTCGGCTTTTTCGGCATCCAGATCGGCTTTGCGCTGCAAAACTCCAATATGAGCCGGATTTTCCAGACGCTCGACGCGCCGATGGACGATTTGCCGGCGCTGTGGGTGGCTGCCCCGCTTACCGGCCTGATTGTACAGCCAATCATCGGGCACTTGTCCGACAAGACCTGGAACCGCTTTGGACGCCGCCGCCCCTATTTCATGATCGGGGCAATTTTCGCAGCGCTTTCCCTTGTCCTAATGCCACTTGCGCCGTCCTTTGGTGCGCCGCTCCTATTTGCCGCTGCCTTGCTTTGGATCTTGGACGCCTCGCTCAATGTCTCAATGGAACCCTTCCGCGCTTTCGTTGGCGATATGCTCGGAACCGACCAACACAGCGCAGGTTATGCCGTGCAGACGGCCTTTATCGGTGCGGGTGCAGTCGTCGGTTCAATCTTCCCGTTTTTTCTGGACCAGCTGGGTGTCGCCAACGTCGCGGCAGATGGAGGAATACCGGATACGGTGAAGTGGAGCTTCTGGTTCGGCGCTGTCGCACTGCTCATCGCCGTGACGTGGACGGTCGTGACAACCAAGGAATATTCCCCCGAGGAAATGGCGGCCTTCGAAAGCACGAAGCAGACTGTCGGAACGGCAGAGCCCACGCTCGCCTTGGCATCAAAGTCTTACACTTCTTGCTTCATATGGATCGTTCTTGGTGCAATTGTTGCGCTGACCGTCAACCCACTTGGCCTTGAGAAGGAAATCTATCTCCTTGGTGGCCTCCTGGCGACCTACGGAGTGTTGAGCGCTATCGGCATCAACATGGCGAAGAGCGGTAACTCGGCAAACATGCTGTCCAGCATCGTCGGCGATTTCTCGGGAATGCCCGAGGTGATGAAACGACTTGCCGTGGTACAGTTCTTCAGCTGGTCCGCGCTTTTCATCATGTGGATCAATACGACGCCTGTCGTGACGCAATATGTGTTCGGCAGCACCGACACGACTTCGGTCGCCTACAATGACGGCGCCAACTGGGTGAACGTGTTGTTCACCGTCTACAATGGCGTTGCCGCGATTGCCGCGCTCGCCCTTTTACCAGTTCTCAGCCGCAAGTTTGGTCAGGTGCTAACCCATTCGATCTGCCTTACCCTAGGTGCGCTGGGCTTCCTGATGTTCTTCCTTGTACGGGATGCCCAGGCTCTGATCATAGCAGAAATCGGCATCGGCATCGCTTGGGCAAGCATCCTTGCCATGCCCTACGCCATTCTCGCTTCGAACCTGCCGCAAGGAAAGCTCGGCATCTTCATGGGGCTTTTCAACGTTTTCGTCGTTCTGCCGCAATTGCTGGTTGCGACAGTCATGGGATCAATCATGAACGCGGTTTTCCCGGGCGAGCCGATCTGGACGATGCTGTTCGCCGCCGCAGCGTGGCTTTTTGCCGCAGCTTTCATGTTAAGAGTTAAAGCAGTCCTAGTTCAGGAGACCACAAGTGCATAAGCTGTTCCGCACCCTTCCCCTGCTCCTTGCTCCGCTGGCTTTTGCTGCCTGCAGCGAAGCCGATACGGCAGCGAACGATCCGTGGACGCCGAAGAGCTATGTGCAGATCGAAAACCCGGAGTGGACCCGTGATGCCGTGCTCTACCAGATCAATACGCGTCATTTCACGGAGGAAGGCACTTTCGCTGCGGCGGAACAGGAACTCCCGCGCCTTCGCGAACTGGGTGTCGATATCCTCTGGCTGATGCCGATCCATCCGATCGGCGAAGTCAACCGCAAAGGCACGCTCGGCAGCCCTTATTCGGTGCAGGACTATTACGCGGTGAACCCCGAGTTCGGGACTGAGGACGACCTGCGCAGCTTCATCGATGCGGCGCATGAGCAGGGCATGCACGTGATCCTGGACCTCGTCGCCAACCATACCGCATGGGACAACGAACTCGCGACCGAACATCCCGATTGGTACGAGAAGACCTGGGACGGCAATTTCCGCCCGACCCCTTGGTGGGACTGGTCCGACATTATCGATCTCGACTGGTCTCAGCCGGGCGTGCGTGAGCATGTCGGCCTGGCAATGGAATATTGGGTCCGTGACTTTGGGATCGACGGTTTTCGCGCGGACGTGGCGGGCTATGTTCCGGTCGATTTCTGGGAAACCATGCGCCGACGGCTTGATGCGATCCGCCCGGTCTTCATGCTTGGTGAAGTTCAGGAAACGGCTTACCATCGTGCCGCATTTGACGCTACCTATGCGTGGGACTGGCACCAGACTTCCAAACGCATCGCGCAAGGAGACGGCAACGCTACCAGCCTGTTCGGCTATTATGCAGAAAACGAAAGCCTGTGGCCGCGGGAGGCCATGCGCATGACCTATATCGAAAACCACGACAGCAATGCCTGGGAAGGCACGATCTACGAGAACTACGGCGATGCGCTGGATGCGATGACCGCGCTCAGCTTCACCGGAGAAGGGCTTGCGCTTATCCATAATGGGCAAGAGGCCTGTAACGCCAAGCGCCTCGAATTCTTCGAGAAGGATCCGATCGACTGGCGTCAAAGCGAGGATTGCGAATATGGCGAATTGCTGCGCCAGCTGATTGCCTTCCGCACCAACAATCCAGCATTGCATAACGGGCGCTGGGGCGCGCGCATGCAGCAAGTCGTTACCGACCGGCCCGAACAGATGTTTGCCTGGGTGCGACAGCAGGATGGGAACAAGGTGCTCGGCATGTTCAACTTCTCTGACCAGCCGGTCGAGGCCACGTTGGCAGATGGTTTGGCGGCAGGTTCCTATCGCGAGTTTCGCGGTGCCGACGACGTCATCTTCGCCGAGGGTGACACGGTACAGCTCGCGCCGTGGGGCTTCCGCCTGTTCTCCAGCAGGGACGAGTAGCTACAGCGCCAAGCTCATCTCCGGATACGGATCTTCCCGTCCAAGCTTCAGTGCCAACCGCTTTTTGGCGCGCATATGGATCATCGCCAGCGACGGGATGACGAGCATCAGCAGTGCAGTACCCACGAGTACGCCAAAGCCGAGGCTGGCGGACATGGGGATGAGGAACTGTGCCTGGAGGCTCGTTTCGAACGTGATCGGTGCCACGCCTAGGAAGGTTGTGACCGCCGTCAGCATGATCGGGCGGAAACGCGACTTGCTGGCCGCCATCATCGCTTCTTCCGGCGCCATGCCCTGTTCGAGATTCTCGTTGAGGAAGTCGATCAGCACCAGCGCGCCATTGATGATCACGCCAGATAGAGCCACGATGCCAAACATCGACAGGATACCAAGCGGGATGCCCAAGAGCAGGTGCCCGAGTAACGCGCCGACGAAACCGAACGGGATCGCTGCCATGATGATCATTGGCTGGGTGTAGGATTTGAACGGGATCGCCAACAACGCGTAGATCACGATCAGCGCAAGCCCGAAAGCCGCACCGAGCGAGCCGAAGCTTTCCTGTTGTTCTTCCTGCTCACCGCCCTGCGCATAACGCAACTGCGGATAATCGGCGAGGATCGCAGGCATGATCTGTTCATCGATAACCTGGCTGGCTTCCTGACCGGTGATCACTTCCTCATCGACATCGCCGGAAATGGTCACCACGCGGCGACCATCTTCGCGGCGGATTTGCGAAGGTGCTTCGGTGAAGCTTGCATCGGCAATCGTACCAAGCGAAGCAAAGCCGCCCGGAACACGGATTTGAAAATCCTCTACATCGGCGATGGAGTCGCGCTCTGATTCGGGCAATCGGACATAAACCCGGACATCTTCGCGTCCACGTTGCACTCGCACTGCCTCGGCACCGAAAAATGCTGCACGCACTTGCCCCGCCACATCTTGCAAGGTTACGCCGAGAGTACGAGCTTCCGGCTTCAGCCGCAGCTCGATCTCGCGCATGCCCGCGTCCTGATCACTTTCGATATCGAAAACACCGGCAATGGTTTGCAGCTCTGCCACTACCCGGTCATTCACCTGCTCGAGCACGGCATTATCGGGATGCGAAAGCCGCACATTCACCGGGTCCCCGATGGAAAGCAGCGATGAGTTGATTGAGAAGGAACGCGCCTCCGGCACCTGCCCCATCTCTTCACGCCACGCCTCTTCAAGTTCCGTAGCGGAAATCTCCCGCGCTCCGGAAGGGACGAGCTCGATACGGATATCTGCAAGCGAAGGGCGGAAGGTGGACTGCAATCCCTCAGGCCCGGTCTGCACCTGAACCAAGCCTACTGCCGTATAGGTCGCATCTACAAAGGGCGCATCCGATGGGTCGCCATCATAGAAACGCGCGATTGCCCGGTCGCGTGCTTCTTCGACGCGATTGGCGATTTCGGTCGTCCGCTCCACCGTCGTCCCGGCTGGCATTTCCAGCGAAGCGACTACGCGGTCGGCCTCGATATCCGGAAAGAAGGAAACCTTGATGATACCGCCCGGAATCATGGCAAAGAAAAGGATCAGGATCGCCAGCCCGCCCGACAGGATCAGGTAGGGTGTCTTCACACAGACCTGCAGAGCACGGTCAAGTGGTCCTTCGACAAAGGCGGTCAACCTGTCATCGACCTCCTTCTGCACCTTTTCGAAGAACCGCGTAACGCGGTTCTTCGCTGCCGTTCCCGCTGCCGGAAGATGCGAGAGGTGGTAAGGTAAAACGAGCAAGGCTTCGACCAGTGACAGTGCCAATACCGCCAGCACAACCAGCGGCACATCAGCGAGGATCTTCCCAATCACACCGCCCACGGCGAGCAATGGAGCAAAAGCGGTAATCGTCGTCAGCACAGCAAAAATTACCGGGACCTTCACCCGCTGCGCGCCCGCGATCGCGGCGCCCAGGCCCGATCGTCCCCGCTCACGCTCGGCGTAAATATTCTCACCCACCACAACTGCGTCATCCACCACCAGCCCGAGTGCCAGGATAAAGCCGAACAACGAGAACATGTTGATGCTGGAACCGGCATATTCGAGCAGGAAAATCGCTCCGGTAAAGGTCGCGCCGATACCCACCGCCGTCCACAAGGCCAGTCGCAAGTCGAGGAACAAGGTAAGGGCAATCAGCACCAGCAAAAGACCGATGGCGGCATTCTTAAGCAACAGCGACAAGCGGTCTTCAAGAAGTACAGACGTGTCTTCCCAGACTGCGTAGGACACACCCTCTGGGAAACTGTGCGTTTCCAGCAATCCCTTTACCGAGCTTGCAACATCGAGAACTCTTTCATCGCTGGTGCGATAGACATCAACGAAAGCCACCGGCTGTTCATTGAACCGCGTGGCCAGATCGAAATCCTCGAAGTCGTCGCGAATAGTCGCGACATCGCCCAATCGCAGCAGTGCGCCTTCGCCCGAACTCACCAGCACGATATCTTCGAAATCCTGCTGGTCGTAATTCTGTCCCACCGTACGGACACGCACTTCCTCGGTCGCGGTATCAATGGAACCGGCCGGGCTATCGAGACTGCTGGCGGCGACAATGCGCGATACATCGGTCAATGACAGGTTGAGAGCACGCAGCCTGTCTTGCGGGACATCGGCATAAACTCGGTAATCGCGCACGCCGCTGGTTTCGACATAGCTGACATCATCCAGTCCGGCGATGGCATCTTCCAACCCATAGGCGGTTTCCTTCAGCGACCGCTCGCCGACGTCCCCGAACACCGCAATGCGCAGCACGACTTGTCGCGTCGTCAGCTCCCGTATTTCAGGTTCTTCCGCTTCCGCCGGGAAAGTGTCGATCTGGTCGACTTCCGATTTTACCTCGTCAAGCGCGTCGGACAGATTGACGCCCAGCTCCAGCTCGACATTGACCGTACCGGAGCCTTCATTGGCGACCGAAGTAATTTCCTGCACGCCTTCTATAGCGGCGACCGCTTCTTCCACCCGCTGGAGGATCGATTCCTCGACTTCCTGCGGAGTAGCGCCCGGATATACGACCGTAACGGCGACCGTATCGAGGCTGCTTTCGGGAAACACTTCCTGCACAATGCGGCCGAACGAGACGACACCGGCAATGACCATGAAGATCATCAGCAGGTTTGCCGCGACCCCGTTCTTGGCCATGAAGGCGATGATACCACCACGGTCGCGTGCGCGTTCATCGGAAGTATTGCCGAAACGGTCGCGCGCACCTTCGCTGTCGTCGACGGCTGCACCGGGTTTTGCGGGATCGTTCATTCTGCAGATCCAACGGCGAGGCGGACAGCCATACCATTTACTGGCGCACCAAGGCTGGACGTCACCAGATAACCGCCCTGCGCAAGGCTCGGCGTGGTGACATAGGCAAGGTCATCCGTGCGCTGGATAACGCGAACGGGCAGGATCTGGAGCTTACCGTCACGCACGACCCAAATCTCGTTCCCGGGCCGGAGCGCGGGTGCCGGAATGGCGGCATAGCTGTCGATCGAAGAACCGGTAATCTCTGCGCGAACAAATGCCCCAAGCAGCAAAGGCGGCGCGGGCGATACGCTTTCCACACCTTCTTCCGCGACCAGCCGCCCGCCTGTGAGCGGTGACGAAACACGCAGGAAAACTTCCACGTTGCGGGTTTGCGCATCAAGACTGCTATCCGCCCTATCGACCACGGCGTCCCAGCGATAGGTGAGTCCGCCGAAATCGTAAAAGACTGCTGCGGGTATACCCGAACGGCCCGCACCGAGCAGGCCGGGGATCAGCGCGGCCTCATCCGGCGTGATTGACAAGCGTACTTCATAAGAGGACGTCGAAACGACGGAGCCAAGCGCCTGCCCCGGCTGCACCAGTGTGCCGACCGAAACATTCTCTTCGCGCACCAGTCCGGTGAAAGGCGCGGATATACGCGTGCGGGAAAGCGATAATTGCGCCACGTCAAGACTTGCATTGGCTCTATCCCGTGCGGCCTCGGCTGAGCGCAGTTGCGGCTCCCGGGTAGCGAGACCGTTGGTCGAAACAGTGCTTTGTCGTTGAGCGTTGCGAGCAGCGGCAAGCTCCTCTGGCGGCAAGATTTGCGATCCACTGGCAGCAGCCAAGCCGGCCTCGCGCGCACCGAACCGTTCCAGCTCTTCGCGCGCAATCGCGACCTCTTCCTGTGCTTGCAGAACGGCGACATTCTGCGCGGCCACATCGGCCTGCGCGATGCGTACCTGGTTCTGGAAATCGTTGGCTTCGATGCGCAGCAGAGTCGCCCCGGCAGGAACGGTGCCGCCTTCGCGGAAAGCCGGATGCACGTAAGCCAGGCGTCCTGCGACCTGTGCACCGATCGTGACTTCCTCGCGCGCCTGCACCGTGCCTGACGCTATAACGGGAATAGGTCCGGCTGCGGCTTCAAAAGCTACAGCTTCCACCAACGGCACGGCTTCGACACGCTCCTGCTCCTCAGGATCCGGGCGCAGCCAGATCATCAGCGCGGAAAGCAAAATGGCACCGCCAATAAAAAGGAGCGAGTATTTGACCTGCTTGCTCATTGATCGTCTCCGGCCATGCCTTGTTCGGCAGGCTGCATTTCAATCGGGGAAGGAATGGTGTCGCGCGCCCAGTCGCCGCCGAGTGCCCGGTGTACGCCCAAGCGCGCGACAGCGGTGGACCGCGCCGCAGAGGAGAGGCTCGCCTCCACCTGATAGACTGTCCGCAAAGCATCGAGATAGGCGATGTAACCGCCAACACCCGCAGCGTAGCGACGCCGTTGCAAATCAAGCGATGCTTCCGCTTCGCGCAATTGGGCAGTAATCAGAAGATATCGTTCGCGCTGCTGCTCATAGTTTGCGAGCGCGTTGTCGACCTCTGTGTAAGCGGTCACAACAGCACGTGCATAAGCCGCCGCATTCTGATCATAGGTCGCGCGGGCCGCGCGGATATTTGCAGAAATGCGCCCGCCATCGAGCAGCGGCGCAAGGAAATTGGCTGCAAGTGAACTCGCCCAATTGTCAAAGATGTCAATCGCACCGCCAATATCACCGCCTTGCGAACCCAGCGACCCCGATAGGCTAAGCGTCGGAAAGCGTTCTGCGCGCCTAGCACCAACCCGCAAGCGCGACGCTTCGAGCCGCGCCCATGTGGCAGCTACATCCGGTCGCTGACGCAGGAGGTCGGAGGGGAGACCGGTCGGAACAGGGGCAAAAACCAGTCTGGGTGTCAGTTCACCATCAAGGTCGGCTGACAAGGTTTCACGATAAGTGCCCAGCAGTATTGCGAGGCGCCCTTCATTGGCAACGAGACTTGCCTCGAGTTGTGGAAGCGAGGCCTGTGTTGCGCGGAGATCCTGACGCACCTGGTAGAGCTCGAAACTGGTCACAAGGCCACGGTCATAACGCTCATTCGTGCGCTCGGCGCGATCCTGCAGGACCTCCTCGGTCGCCTCGGCCAACGCAATCTGCCGGCGCGTGTCGACGATATCGAAATAGGCGGAGATAACCTCCGCTGCGGAAGCCAATTGGATGGCCCGGAAGTCGTGCTCCAATGCAATGGCATCTTGCCGGGCTGCAGCAAAATCGTTTTGCGCCCGGCCAAACAGGTCGATTTCATAGGCAGTGGCAAGGCCCAGCGTGAATGTATCGTTCTCGATCCGGTCTGTGCCGCCGAAACCGCCAAAGGCAGAGCCTGCCGTCGGCGTGCTGGACGAACTGGCACTACCGGTGGCATTCACTTTGGGCAGAAGCGCGCTCCGGGCGATACGGGCCTGTGCGCGCGCCTGTTCTACCCGGGACGCTGCCTGGGCAATGTCGAAATTTTCTTCCAGCGCGCGGTTCACAAGCCTGTTGAGCAGCGGATCTTCGAAGTCGTTCCACCATGCTGCGGGACTGTAATCACCTTCTGACGGATCGAAGGCGAACCGGTCTGGCATTTCGGTCGCGACTTGCGGAACCTCTGCTTCAGGCGCGAGCGAGACACAGCCGGCAAGCAACAGCGGTGCTGCAAAGAGCACTGACCTTCTCAAGGGGCTACCTCCAATACTTCGCGGATCGTTTGGTCGAGGCGGTCGAGCAACCGTTCACCAAGCGGTTCATCAATGTTCGGCACTTCCATGAACATGCACAGAGAAAGCCGTGAACTGCGCAGGGAAATCGCCATACTGAGTAGGTAGAAAACGGTAGCCTTTACGTCCTGCACCGAAAGATCAGGCCGCAAGTGAAGCACGTGTTCTTCCAGCATTTCCACACGCGGTTTGATCTCGCGCTCGAAATATTCGCTCATAATCGAAGCCGGGTTTTGTTGTTCTCTGGCAACGAAACGCGCCAACGGCGCTGCTTCATCACTCAGCATGAAGGCCCCGATAGTGTGCAGGACCAATATTACAATCTCGATGCGACGCGCAGTATCAGGCTCGGCTTCGCCGCCAGGCTGGTCCTTGAAAAGGTCTGCCGTCACCGCGGCAAACCGCATGACGATGGTTTCGGCGGCAGCACGGTAAAGTCCTTCTTTGCCGCCGAAGTGATAGGTGATGTTGCTCATTGTGGTATCGGCTTCAGCAGCAATATCGCGTGTGCTCGCGCCGTCGAAGCCGCGCTCGCCAAACTGCCGTATAGCAACACTGATGAGCCGTTCCCTCACACCGCATCGTATACTGTTCGTTCGAACGAATTGCCACCCCCAACCTTTGTCGGTATCTGCAGAACAATCAAATTTCCGCTGAGCAGTGTGCCAATCTATGCTTGCCCTGACGTATAGTTTTGTCCAGATTGCCTGACACGTGAGCAAGTTCCCATTCTCTGCAATCGTCGGTCAAGACGAGATGAAGCTGGCGCTGCTGATCGCGGCGGTAGACCCATCGATCGGCGGGGTGATGGTGTTCGGCGATCGCGGTACTGGCAAAAGCACTGCGGCACGGGCATTGGCGGCTCTGCTACCGCCCATTTCGGTTGCGGAGGGCTGCCGCTATGGCTGCACGCCCGACCAGGCAGGCACTTGCCCCGATCCATGCACTTCCAAGCGGGCGCGCAAGCAGCCGGTGCCATTCGTAGACCTGCCGCTGGGTGCAACCGAGGACCGGGTGCTGGGTGCACTCGATCTGGAACGGGCCTTGCGCTCGGGAGAGAAAGCATTCGAGCCGGGCCTGTTGGCGAAGGCTCATCGCGGCTTTCTCTATATCGACGAGATCAATCTGCTTGAGGATCACCTTGTCGATCTGCTGCTGGACGTCGCAGCATCGGGCGATAACGTAGTCGAGCGCGAAGGACTTTCGGTGCGGCATCGTGCCAAATTCGTGCTTATCGGCAGCGGGAATCCGGAAGAGGGTGAGCTGCGTCCGCAATTGCTTGATCGCTTCGGCCTCTCGGTCGAGGTCCGCACGCCCGAAGCGATCGAGGACCGCGTCGAGATCATGAAACGCTGCGCCGCGCAGGAGCAGGAAGCGGAAGTCTTTGCTGCGGAATGGGCTGATGCAGAAGCGAAAATTCTCAAGCAGATAGCGCGGGGCCAGAACAAGCTTCCCAAGCTGTCGGTGCCCGATGATGTGCTGACCGATGCCGCAAACCTCTGCGCCGAGGTGAATGCCGATGGATTGCGTGGCGAGCTTACGCTGATGCGTGCGGCGCGTGCCTTTGCCGCTCTGCAAGGAGCGCGCGCGGTCAAACGCGAGCATCTTGTCGCCGTGGCACCACTCGCTCTGCGACACAGATTGCGGCGCGATGTCCTTGACGAAACAGGATCGACCGTGCGTATCGAGCGCGCGATTGCCGAACTGTTCGGATGACCGAGGCGGCACAGCACAGCCCGTTGGCAGAAGCATTGCTGGCCGCAAGACTGTTCACCATCGCCCCCTGTGCCTTTGGCGGGATGGTGTTGCGAGGAGGCGGTCCAGCGCGCGACTTAGCGCTCGCACAATTGGTTAAACTGCTGCCTGCTCGCCGCATTCCTCCACATGTCGATGAAACCCGGCTGATGGGCGGGGTTGATATCGTCGCGAGTCTCACAGCGGGAAAACCTGTGATGCAAAAAGGACTGCTCGCAGACGCCGAGGGCTCCGCTCTGATCGCACCGATGGCGGAACGGATGACCGATGCACTGGCGGGCCGGTTGGCGCAGGCGATGGATGCCGGGTCAGGGTTTGGCCTGATCCTGCTCGATGACGGTGTGGAGGCGGATGAACGCCCGCCTGCCGCGTTGGAAGACCGCGTAGCATTCCTGTGCGATCTGTCGGGAGTGAGGTCGCTGGATTTTGAGCATGTCAAAAGTTTGGAAGGAATCGAGCTGGAAGCAGTGGAGTCGGCTTCGGAAGACGTTCTCAGGACACTTGCCGGTGTGGCGATGGCTCTCGGCATCGATTCCGCACGACCACTCCTTTTCGCCCTGTCGGCTGCCCGGGCGCATGCTGCTTTGAACTCTCGAGCGGTGATAGCGCAGGAGGATACCGAAGTGGCAGCCCGGCTGGTCCTCGCCCCACGCGCAACGCGCATTCCCGAACCGCCACCGCCCGACGACGAACAAGCAACGCCTCCTCCTGAAAATTCCGAAGGCGATGGTGAGGCGGAGAACCAGTCCCAACAGGACGAAATTCCCGATGACCTCGTCCTCGAAGCCGCGCTTGCATCGATCCCGCCCGATGTGCTGGAGCTTATCACTAATGACCGCGCGCGGCGCGGTGCCAGCGGTGGCGGCAGCGGTAAGCGGACGAAGTCGAAGCTGCGCGGCAAACCTCTGGGCAGTCGCCCAGGCCAACCGCGCGATGGCGCACGCCTGGCGCTAATCGATACGCTGCGCGCCGCTGTGCCATGGCAACCGCTGCGGCGAGCCGACGATGACGATGACAGGCTGCATGTCCGCAAGGATGATTTGCGCATCCGGAGGTTCGAGGAACGGTCTGCCAGCGTCACCGTCTTCTGCGTCGATGCGTCGGGTTCCGCTGCTGCCGCGCGCCTTGCCGAAGCCAAGGGCGCGGTCGAGCTGATCCTGGCGCAGGCCTATGTGAAACGCAGCGAAGTCGCCCTGATTGCATTCCGAGGAACAAGTGCGGAATTGCTTCTCCCACCCACCCGTTCGCTCACCCGTGCGCGGCGTGCATTGGCCGGGCTGCCGGGCGGTGGTGGCACTCCCCTCGCCTCCGGCCTTGCATTGGCGCGTGAACTGGGCACCAGCATCGCATCGCGGGGAAACACGCCCTTCCTTGTTTTTCTGACAGACGGCAGCGCCAATATCGCGCTCGACGGAAATCCGGGCCGCAAGCAGGCGTTTGAGGATACCGAAGCTGCTGCCAAGGCCCTTGCTGCAAGTGGCCTCGACGCGCTGGTGATCGACATAGCACCGCGTGCGCGCCCTGAGGCGAGCAATCTCGCCAAGGCGATGCGCGCGCGATATCTCCTGCTTCCCTTTGCCGACGCAAAGGCGCTGAGCGATGTGGTGATGGCGGCGCAGCCCGAAAAGACCCCGGCATGAAAGCCGCGCTCGATTGGGAGCGCACAGGGCAAGGCTGGCCCAACCGCGAGACATCACAATTCGTGGAGGCCGGAGGGCTCCTCTGGCACGTCCAGCGCATGGGGGCGGGCCCAGAACTGCTGCTGCTTCATGGCACCGGGGCATCCTGCCATAGTTGGCGTGGCGCCATGCCAATGCTCGCCGAATACTTTACCCTGACCGTGCCCGATTTGCCCGGCCATGCCTTTACCGCTGGAGCGCTGCGTGGCGGCATAACTCTGGCGAATGTCACCAATGCTCTCGCTGCCTTACTGGAAGAATTGCGCGTGAGCCCGAAGCTGGTTGTGGGTCACTCAGCAGGCGCCGCCATCGCGCTCGATTATGCCGGCAAGCACAATCGCGAGTTACCTGTTATCGGCTTCGCGCCCGCCGTGATGCCCTTCCCCGGTCTCGCGGCCAAGCTATTTCCCGCGATGGCCAAGATGCTGTTCGTCAACCCGCTGGTGCCGCGCATGTTCGCCGCAACGACACGCATCCCGGGCGAAGCAGAGCGATTCATGCGCCGCGCCACGGGCTCGCAAATCGCGCCTGAAGATCTGCGCTGTTACGAAGCATTGCTCGGCAATCATCGGCATTGCGAAGGCGCTCTGGCGATGATGGCGGACTGGGATCTGGATGGCTTCTCCGAAAACTTGTTTGCCATACCCAATCCGGCGTTGCTGGTGCATGGCCGCAAGGACAAGGCCGTGCCCACTGGCTCGGTCGAAGCTGCCGCATCGCGCCTCTCGAATGCTGAACTGGAGTTGCTGCCGGAACTGGGCCACCTTCTGCACGAAGAGGCGCCTGATACTGCGGCCACGCTGATTTCCGACTTCGCAAGCAAGCATGGTATCCTGCGCGCCAAGGAGACTACGAAATGAGCGTCGACTGGATACCGCCCTGGATCGAAATAGCCTTTTCGGGTGCGGTCGCACTCGGCTTCGGGTTCTACCAGATCTGGTCTGTCAATCGCGAGATCACGAAGGACAAGGCCACCAAGGCCGAAGAGGAAGCCGCAAAGTCACCCCCGCGCGCGCGGCATCCGGAAGGGTAGCATGAATTGCGTGACCGGTGATTTGAACCGGTCGAGATCGAGGCTTTCCTGTACCGCCACCACGCGTTCTCCGTATAGCTGCGTCAGCAGTTGCGATCGGGCGTAGAACGGGCTGTCCTCCCACGTATCGAGCACGCGCGCATGGCCTCTGTCCGCCCGCGTCTTGCGGTCGATTTGCCAGAATGTGCGCGGCAATGGCGCCACCATCGGCAGTTCGGCAGGCTCGGGCTGGCCATCTTTCGTGAACCGCAGCGCGCTGGCGAAATGCGACCCGTCACGCCGCACGCCTTCATAGTTTACCACACTTCCTTCGCGCGTGTGCGCGCGCGACCAGTGCCAGACACGAAACCCTTCTTCGAGCGATTCAGATCCGAAATTGCTGTCGAGATAGCCTTCCCCGTTCCAGCTCACATTCGGTTCTTCCATCAAAAGCTCGATCCGCGCTTTGGGGGCCAGGCAATGCCAGCGATGCTTCGCATCCGGATCGAGCCCGAAAGCGACAGTGTTGATTGCTCGCGGGATAACCCTGAGCTTGCCACGCACAGGCCGGCGGAACGGATTGAACAGGCGCTTGTCTCGCTCGACGATGTCGATTTCCAACGCCTCGTCCGTCCAGCGCACATGGCTTGGACCGATGGTCAGCTGATCGGTTTCCTGTCGCGACACACCATTCGAACGCTCAGTCATCGCCCATCGGGCTTTGGGGCCATATAGCGCGACATTCAGGCATGTATGGTCAAGCGGATCACCCCTGCCGCTGGCCTTGTAATAAGGACTGAAAACGCTGCCGATAAAGGCGATGATCGTCAGCCCGTGCTGCCCGTCGTCGCTGATTGCATCGACATACCACCAGGCATAGCCGCCTGGTGGAACCGCCGTGTCGAAACGAGGTCTCGCATCACCATGCGGGCTGCCAGCTGCCCGGACAAGGCGGCCATCGGCACCCCTGCCCCCGGATGGGTACTTCCACCCGCGCAATAGAGCCCAGGGATCCTCGTTCGCGTGCCCTGGCGCAGGAAGGACGCCGCCCATCCGTGCGAGGCCCGTCCATAGATCGCTCCTCCCGTCGAGGGCAAAAAGCTCTCGAAACTGTTCGGTGTCAGCAGCCGGTGCGGAAAGCTCGTCTCCAGTTCCAGCCCGCAGCGCGCCAGGGTCCGGCTCATGGCGTTTGTGCATTGCTCTTGCTCCTCAGGAGAATATGTGTGCGTATCGCCATTGGCCGGCGCATTGACGATGACCTGGAGGCGTTCACGGCCTTGCGGTTCGGCAGGAGTGTCCGCCCGTTCGCGGTCCATTGCGCAGACATAGACGGATGGGTCAGCAGGCGGACTGCCGACAGATAGATCCGCGAATTCGCGCGGGTAATGGGGCGAGAAAAAGACGTTGTGGCGCTTGAGCGGGAAGCCAAGCGTTTCCGCGTTGGCAAGCCATACCATGGCTGAATAGGACCGGTTCTTTGGTTTGAGCCTGGCCACGGCGCGCTGCACATCCTTTCCCAGCGAACCGCTACCAAGCGCTGCCGGGTCGGCGTTGACGATCACCCGGTCGGCCGCAATGTGATCGCCATTGTCAAGCATTACTCCCGATACTTTCCCGCGATCGGTCGTAATCTGGGCTACACGGGTTCCAGTGCGGTAGAGCGCACCTTGTGCCGCGCCGACTATCTGCAAGGCAGAAGCCAGCGCACTCATCCCGCCCTCGATCATCCATACGCCCTTTGCCTCGACATGCGCGATCAGCATCAGCGTGGCAGGCGCATCGAACGGAGAGGAACCGCAATAGGTGGCGTAGCGGGCGTAAAGTTGGCGCAGGCGCGGATCGGTAAAATGCTCGCCCAGCACTTTCCACATGCTCTCATATGGTCGTACTGCCGACAGCTCACCAATGCGCGACAAGCCGATGCGCCACATGAATTGCGGTGGCCAGAAGACCTTGTCCTGCCGCAGCAGTTTCTCGTCGAGAATGTCGAAGATATGCGCCGCCTCGGCCAGCATGGCGCGATAGCCGCGCGCGGCATCAGCCCCGGCAAAGTCACCTATCGCCTCTTCACTGCGTTGCGGATCGGCGAACAGGTCGAGCCGCTCGTCCAGGCCCCACGCATGGCGTGCAAGCGTTTCGGCCGGGCGCACGGTGACGTGTGCATCCAGCGAGGTGCCGCAGTTCTCGAAGATCGTATCGAACACATCGCGCATGGTGAAGACGGTTGGGCCGGCATCGACTTCTGCGCCATCCACCGCAAACCGGCGTGCCTTGCCGCCGACATGGTCTTCCTTATCGATAACCGTCACGCGGCAGCCCTGCGCGGCCAGCAGTGCCGCAGAACACAAGCCACCAATCCCCGCGCCGATGATCACGACATGCGGATCACCGTGCACCTTGGCAGGTGGATGCGCAGCAGCTGGCAAACCCTCGTCCTCCTCTTGCAAGATGATTGACCTTTACAGTGCATCTGTCCAGTTCATTAGACATATGGAGGACAGCTTTTCTCGATCCGGCATGAGGCCGCCCCCGGAATGGAAGCGGCATTGGGTGGCCTGGCGCAACCGGATCATCGCGTCCAATGGCTTCCAGAAATGGGCCTCCGCGCTGTGGCCGATCCGGTCTGTGGCACGCGCACGGGCGGCCTCTCTGTTCGACCTTGTAGCCGGCTTCACATACTCTCAGACCCTCCTTGCATGCGTTGAAAGCGGCTTGCTCGATCTACTTGAAGAAGGGCCGGTCGAAGTTTCAGAAATCGAAAAGTCCGCCGCGCTCTCGCGCGCAGCAGCCCTGCGATTGCTGCGCGCCGCAGCAGCCATCGAGATAGCAGAGGAAGTCTCGCCGGGTTGGTGGATGCTCGGCCAGCAAGGGGCGGCTCTGCGAGCCAATGATGGCGCCAGGGCGATGATCCTGCACCATCGCTTGCTATACAAGGACTTGTCCGATCCACTCGCCCTGTTGCGCGCAGACCGACAGGAACAAACCGAGCTGTCACGGTTCTGGCACTATGCTTCACAAGCTGGCGGAGAAGAAGCCGAGGCCTATTCCCGCCTTATGGCGACGTCACAAGCCATGGTGAGCGACCAGGTGCTTGCCGCCTATCACTTTTCACGCCACACAGCCTTGCTCGATGTTGGGGGCGGTCATGGTCGCTTTGTATCAGCCGCCGCCGCGGCGCATCCCGAGTTGCGACTCGGCATCTTCGACTTGCCACCAGTGCTGGATGGGACCGCAGTGCGCTTGTCGGAAGCACGCCTGCAAGACCGCATCACGCTGCACAGCGGAAGCTTTTTCCACGATGCCATTCCTGGCGGATATGATTGCATCAGCCTTGTTCGGATCCTGCATGATCATGACGACGATCAAGCGCTGCACATCCTTAGGGCGATCCGCGAAGCGCTTCCCGAAGACGGAAGGCTGGTCATCGCCGAACCCATGGCCGATACGCCCGGCGCAAGGGGCATGGGGGATGCCTATTTCGGGCTCTACCTATGGGCCATGAATGCTGGACGGCCGCGCAGCGCGGAAGAGATAGGATCCCTGCTCAAAGCTGCCGGATTTTCCCGCTGGAAAAAAGTTCCCACACGCCAACCCGTCATCGCCAGCATGATTGTCAGTTACGATTGACAGTTCATTATGTCTGTTAAAATTGACACTGCGGCCTGTCAGGCGTAGATGACAGTCAGGACGAGTATCAACAGATACCGATTGACCCATCCGGGTCGGAAAGGGGACGACCGGGCGAATGCACGCCAACGCGGTCATTTTGGATGCACCAAGGCAGCTCTCGCTGCGTGCACTCACATTGTCTCCTTGCGGCCCGGAAGATGTCGTTGTCGACATCCGCTGGAGCGGCATCAGCACAGGCACCGAGAAATTGCTCTGGACAGGCGAAATGCCGCGATTCCCGGGGTTTGGTTACCCGCTTGTACCGGGCTATGAATCGGTTGGCCGCGTGGTCGATGCGGGGGCGGAGGCGGCAAGCCGGATCGGCGATTGGGTCTTCGTTCCGGGGGCCACATGTTACGAAGATGCAAAGGGTCTGTTTGGAGGTACTGCAGAGCGCGTTATCGTTCCTGCGACTCGCGCGCTTCCGGTTGACGAATCACTTGGGCAAGACGGTGTATTGTTCGCCCTCGCTGCCACTGCCCTCCATGCCATGGCCGGTGAAAAGCCTCCCGAATTGATCGTCGGGCACGGCACGTTAGGGCGTTTGCTCGCCCGTCTGACCATCGCGACAGGCCATCCTGCACCAATAGTCTGGGACAACAAAGTCGACCGCCGGACCGGTGGCGTTGGCTATGATGTGATTGCGCCCAAAGATGATGACCGTTGCGATTACGGCACGATCTACGACGCGAGCGGCTATGCCGACGGGTTCGACACACTCATCGGTCGCCTTGCCCATGGTGGCGAGCTTGTGCTGGCCGGGTTCTATGCGAATCGCCCAAGCTTTGCCTTCCCGCCCGCCTTTATGAAAGAATTGCGCCTGCGCGTTGCTGCTGAATGGCAACCGGAAGACCTCGCCGCGACGCGCGACCTGATCGCCAGCGGCGCGCTCGATCTGAGCGATCTCATTTCACACACGAGCCCGGCAGGCGATGCCTCGCGGGCTTACCCTACCGCCTTTCACGATACCGGCTGCCTAAAAATGGTGCTGGACTGGAGCCAAGCCGCATGACGATGCTCGAAGCCGACACAGCCTTGCGCGAAGAAGCCGCGATTGAACCCGATCCGGTTCACACCGGAGAGGTGAAGAGCGAGACACAGGTTATAGCGATTTATGGCAAAGGCGGCTCCGGCAAGAGCTTTGCCTTGTCCAACCTCAGCTACATGATGGCGCAGCAGGGCAAGCGCGTGCTGCTGATCGGCTGCGATCCCAAGAGTGACACCACCAGCCTGTTGTTCGGTGGCAAGAGCTGCCCGACGATTATCGAGACCTCTTCGAAGAAAAAGCTCGCAGGCGAGGAAGTCAGCATCGAGGATGTTTGCTTCCAGCGCGACGGGGTCTTCGCCATGGAACTCGGCGGCCCCGAAGTCGGTCGCGGCTGCGGCGGACGCGGGATCATCCACGGCTTCGAACTGCTCGAAAAGCTCGGTTTCCACGAGTGGGGCTTCGATTACGTCCTTCTCGATTTCCTTGGTGATGTTGTGTGCGGTGGCTTCGGCCTGCCGATTGCGCGCGATATGTGCCAGAAGGTCATCGTTGTCGGATCGAACGACCTGCAATCGCTCTATGTCGCCAACAACGTCTGCCATGCGGTCGAATACTTCCGCAAGATGGGTGGCAATGTCGGGGTTGCCGGCATGATCGTGAACAAAGATGATGGCACGGGCGAGGCACAGGCCTTTGCAGAGGCTGTCGACATCCCGGTGCTCACAGCCATTCCAGCGAATGAAGATATTCGCCGCAAATCAGCTAATTACCAAATTATCGGAACGCCAGGTAGCGAATGGGCCGGGCTCTTTGAAGAGCTCGCCACGAACGTTGCCGAGGCTCCGCCGCGCCAGCCCACCCCTCTCGACCAGGACGGGCTGCTGGGCCTCTTCTCCCCGGAAGACACAGGTGGTGACATCAAATTGGTGCCCGCCACCCAGGCCGACATGCGCGGCGGTTCTTTTGAACCCAAGCCCAGCCTCGAGGTGATCTACGATGAGGTGTAGCGCTTGACCGATCTGGGCGTCTCGACCCGCGAGCGCGATACGCTCGATATCGGCTCTGCCGAGGAAGGCGGGTGCTCAAATGCATCGACCATGCAGGAGGCCGCGCGCAAGGCAGGCAAGAGCGAAGTGCTCGATCAATATGCCGCCGACTATCCGGTAGGTCCGCATGACCAGCCACAAAGCATGTGTCCCGCCTTCGGGTCGCTCCGAGTCGGGCTCCGTATGCGGCGCACAGCAACGGTGCTCTCGGGTTCAGCTTGCTGCGTCTACGGTCTGACTTTCACGAGCCATTTCTACGGCGCTCGGCGTACGGTCGGTTATGTCCCGTTCAGCTCCGAAACACTGGTCACAGGCAAGCTCTTCGAAGACATCAAGGAAGCGGTAGAGGGTCTGGCTGATCCGGAGAAGTACGATACAATCGTCGTCACCAATCTGTGCGTTCCAACCGCCAGCGGTGTACCGCTAAGGTTGTTGCCGGACCAAATCAACGGTGTGCGGATCATCGGCATCGACGTTCCCGGCTTTGGCATTCCAACCCATGCCGAAGCAAAGGACGTCCTTGCCGGCGCCATGCTCAAATATGCGCGCGAAGAAGTTGCACAGGGCCCCGTAGCGGCACCGCGCGAAAAAGCCGACAAGCCGACCGTCACGCTGCTGGGCGAAATGTTCCCCGCTGATCCCGTGGGCATCGGCATGATGCTGGAACCGCTGGGCCTCGCAGCCGGCCCGGTCGTGCCAACCCGCGAATGGCGTGAGCTCTATTCTGCGCTCGATTGCGCCGCAGTCGGTGCGATCCATCCATTCTACACCGCCAGCATTCGCGAATTCGAAGCGGCTGGACGGCCCATTCTCGGTTCTGCGCCCGTTGGTGCAGAGGGCACGGCGGCGTGGCTCGACGCCCTTGGCTCGATCTGCGGTATCAAGCAGGAAACGGTAGATGGCACGAAGGACCGCTTTGTCGCCGCCATCCGTGGCGCGCTCGCCGCCAACCCCATTTCCGGACGCATCACGGTATCGGGCTATGAAGGCTCGGAACTGTTGGTTGCCCGCCTGCTGATCGAAAGCGGCGCGGATGTGCCTTATGTCGGCAGCGCTTGCCCCAAAACCAAATGGTCCGATCCGGACCGCGAATGGCTCGAAGCGAAGGGCGTGCGCGTCAATTTCCGGGCGAGCCTGGAAGAAGATATCGCGGCGATCGAGGAATTCAGCCCCGACTTGGCCATCGGCACGACACCGGTCGTCCAGCACGCCAAGCAGAAAGCGATCCCGTCGCTCTACTTCACCAATCTGATTTCGGCGCGTCCGTTGATGGGTCCGGCAGGCGCAGGCTCGCTCGCGCAGGTGATCAATGGCGCGATGGGCAACAAGGCCCGCATGGACAAGATGAGCGCCTTCTTTGGCGGCGTTGGGACCGAACACACCTCTGGAGTGTGGGAAGACACCCCGCAAGACCGACCCAAGTTCAAGAAGAAGTACGCAGCACTCAATGAAGCGGCCCGCAAGGCGGCCGAGGCGGTGGGCACATGAGCCTGGTCCTCGATCACGATCGCGCCGGCGGATATTGGGGTGCGACATATGTCTTCACTGCGGTGAAAGGCCTGCAAGTCATCATCGATGGACCGGTGGGCTGCGAAAACCTGCCCGTCACATCAGTGCTTCACTATACCGATGGCTTACCGCCGCATGAACTGCCGATTGTTGTCACCGGTCTTGGTGAGGAAGAGCTCGGCAAGACAGGTACCGAAGGCGCGATGAAACGCGCATGGCAAACGCTCGATCCCGAGCTACCGGCCGTCGTTGTCACCGGATCGATCGCCGAAATGATCGGCGGCGGCGTGACGCCGGAGGGCACCAATATAAAGCGCTTCCTGCCACGCACTATCGACGAAGATCAGTGGCAAAGCGCGGACCGTGCGATGAGCTGGTTGTGGACCGAGTTTGGCCCCAAAAAGGTACCCAAGCTGCGCCCGCGCAAGGAGGGCGCAAAGCCCAAGGTCAACATTCTCGGCCCGGCGTATGGCATGTTCAACATGGCTAGCGACCTTGCCGAAATCCGTCGACTGATCGAAGGGATCGGCGCGGAAGTAAACATGGTCTTCCCACTTGGCAGCCACCTTGCCGATGTCCGCCGCCTTGCCGACGCAGAGGCGAATGTCTGCATGTATCGCGAATTCGGCCGCAATTTGTGCGAGCTGATGGAGCGCCCGTATTATCAGGCGCCCGTCGGCCTCGATTCCACTACCAAGTTCCTGCGTGCTCTGGGCGAAGAACTCGGGCTTGATCCCGAACCCTTTATCGAGCGCGAGAAGCACACCACGATCAAACCGCTATGGGATCTGTGGCGCTCCGTAACACAGGATTTCTTCGCCACCGCCAGCTTTGGCATCGTTGCGAATGAGACTTATGCGCGCGGCATCCGCAAATTCCTCGAGGATGATCTTGGCCTTCCCTGCGCCTTCGCGTTTAGCCGCTCCGCCGGGGTGAAGCCGGACAATGCCGCGGTGCGCGAAGCGATCCACGCCAATCCGCCACTAGTGGTGTTTGGCTCCTACAATGAGCGAATGTATATGGCCGAGTGTGGGGCACGCGGCATTTACATTCCCGCGAGCTTCCCCGGCGCGGCAATCCGCCGGCACACCGGCACGCCATTCATGGGTTATGCGGGCGCGACCTATCTTGTGCAGGAAGTCTGCAATGCGCTGTTCGATGCGCTGTTCCACATCATCCCGCTCAGTACCGATCTGGATGAAGTCGATGCGACGCTGGCGAAGGAGCATCGCGAGATGCCGTGGGACGATGATGCCAAGGCCAAGCTTGATGCCCTGGTCGAAGCGCAACCCGTCCTGATCCGTATTTCCGCTGCAAAGCGCTTGCGCGATGCTGCCGAGCGCGCTGCACGCCGTGGTGGCGAGAGCCGCGTAACCGCCGAATTGCTGGCCGATGCCCTGCTCCAAGGAGAAGGCGCATGAAGCCGACACACAATATCCGTTCTGCCCGGTCGAGGGGCGCACCTGATCCCCGCAGGTCTCCTGCGAGGATAAACCGGAGGCAATGCGCCTCTCGCACAATAACCAGAACTGGAGAAAAGCTATGAGTGATCCCGATGATCGCTTCGGCGTTCGGACTTACCTGACGCCAGAAGAGGCAAAGGAATTCCACAAGCTGTTCATGACCACGTTCGTGGGCTTCGTGGCAATCGCCGTCGTCGCGCACGCGCTGGTTTGGGCATGGAGGCCCTGGCTTCCCTAACCAAACAAGATCGTAACGATCGGGCGAAGCCTGGTCATGAAAATCTCAATTGAACAAGGAGATGCATCATGTGGAGAGCATGGATGATCTATAATCCCCGTACGGCAATCGTGGCACTGCATGTGTTCCTCGCCGTGCTGGCATTCACCATCCACTTCATTCTGCTGAGCACGGACACGTATAACTGGCTTGACGGCCCGAATGCGGCCAGCTCGGTAGCACTTGCGACCGAATAACGCTCGCTAGCGAAGTGTAATCTTTCGACTGTGCGAGAGGTGCGGCTGGCAGAGCCAGCCGTGCCTCACGGTCGAAATGCTGACTAACAATTGTCCCGCATTGAGCGGGGGAGGATTGGGCTATGGCGCTCCTCAGTTTTGAGCGAAAGTATCGTGTGCGTGGCGGCACATTGATAGGCGGAGATATGTTCGATTTCTGGGTCGGTCCATTTTACGTGGGCCTGTTCGGGATCATTACGGCGATCTTTGCCTCTTTGGGGACGATGCTGATTTTTTATGCAGCATCGCAAGGCCCAACCTGGAATCCGTGGCTGATCAGTATCGCACCACCGGATCTGGCATATGGCCTCAGCTTTGCTCCTTTGAGCGAAGGCGGCTTCTGGCAGGTCATTACGGTGTGCGCACTGATATCATTTGTCTCGTGGGCGCTGCGCGAGGTGGAGATATGCCGCAAATTGGGAATGGGCTATCACGTGCCGTTTGCTTTCGGCGTGGCTATATTCGCTTATTTCACGCTGGTGGTAATCCGGCCCGTCCTGATGGGCGGGTGGCATTTCGGCTTCCCGTATGGGATATTCAGCCACTTGGACTGGGTATCAAACACGGGCTACCAATACCTCCACTTCCACTACAACCCGGCGCATATGCTGGCGGTGAGTTTCTTCTTCACCACCACCCTGGCGCTGGCCTTGCACGGGGCCCTGGTGTTGTCAGCCACCAACCCTGCCGCTGGCGAGGAAGTGAAAACACCCGAATACGAAGACACCTTCTTCCGCGATCTGATCGGTTATTCAGTCGGCACGCTGGGCATCCACCGAGTGGGCCTGCTGCTGGCACTGAATGCCGGGTTCTGGAGCGCGGTTTGCATCGTCATCAGCGGACCATTGTGGACCAAGGGTTGGCCCGAATGGTGGACCTGGTGGCTCAATCTCCCGATCTGGTCGTGAAGGAGCACTGAGACATGGCTCGATATCAAAACATCTTCACCCAGGTACAGCTCGCAGCCGCACCGGAAATGGGTATCCCCACCGCCGATTCTGCACAGCATCGAACAAAGAAGGCGACATTCAACTACTGGATGGGCTTGATCGGACAAGCGCAGATCGGGCCGATCTATCTCGGCTGGCTCGGCGTGCTGTCGCTGGTGCTCGGCATCATCGCCTTTGAGATTATCGGTCTCAACATGCTCGCTTCGGTGGGCTGGGACCCGGTCATTTTCGTTCGCGATCTCTTCTGGCTCTCGCTGGAGCCGCCGGCACCTGAATACGGCTTCTCGCTATTCGTACCGTTGTCCGAAGGCGGCTGGTTCATTTACGCCGGTGCCTGTTTGACCCTGTCGGTCATCCTCTGGTGGGTACGCACGTACAAGCGCGCTTCTGCGCTGGGCATGGGCAAGCATGTGTGCTGGGCGTTCGCCTCGGCCATCTTCCTTTTCCTGGTATTGGGCTTCATTCGCCCGATGCTGATGGGCAGCTGGGCAGAAGCGGTGCCTTATGGCGTGTTCCCGCACCTGGATTGGACGGCGGCATTCTCGATCCGCTACGGCAACCTGTTCTACAACCCGTTCCACGCGCTCTCGATTGTCTTCCTTTATGGCTCAACCCTGCTCTTCGCGATGCATGGAGCGACCATCCTGGCAGTCGGCCGCTATGGCGGTGAACGGGAAATCGAGCAGATCACCGATCGCGGTACTGCATCGGAGCGTGCAGCACTGTTCTGGCGCTGGACGATGGGCTTCAATGCCACAATGGAATCGATCCACCGCTGGGCATGGTGGTTCGCCGTGTTGACGACACTTACCGGGGGCATCGGCATCTTGCTGACCGGCACCGTGGTCGACAACTGGTACCTGTGGGCGCAGCAGCATGGTTATGCGCCCGCTTATCCCGATACCGGCGTCGTAGACCCGGCCAGCATGGGGAGTGAAGGTCAATGAGAACGCTTGCAACCATAGGCCTTGCGGCAACGCTGCCGCTGGTACTCACCGCCTGTGAGCTGGCGCCCAAGGTGTCGGAGCAGAACGGCTACCGTGGCACGGGCATGAACCAGATCTATGTCGCCGATGGCGATGAGATGATGGCCGACATCCCGGCCCCGCCTTACGACCTGCCGCCGCCGGGCGGGCCGCTGGCATCGGAAACGTATGAGAACGTCCAGGTGCTCGGCAATATCTCGACCGACGAGTTCAACTATCTGATGGCAGCGATCACAGAATGGGTCGCTCCTGATGAAGGTTGCAACTATTGCCACAACCCGGCCAACATGGCGTCTGACGAGGTCTACACCAAAGTCGTTGCGCGGCGGATGATCCAGATGAACCAGGACATCAATTCGCAATGGACCGACCACGTTGGCGGCACGGGTGTGACCTGCTGGACCTGCCATGCGGGCAACAACATTCCGGAGAATGTTTGGACGCTGCCCGAAGATGGTGGTCATCCCAGCATCGCCGACAATCGCCGTGGTCAGAACAACCCGGTGGCTGCAACCGCCTACTCTTCCCTGCCCGAAGCGGCAGTGGCGCGCTATCTGCTGAATGGCGACACAACGGCCGGTATCCGCGTCCAGTCCACCGGGATGCATCCGGGTGACAATACCACGACAACAATGGATACCGAACAGACCTATGCTCTCATGGTGCATATGTCGGAATCGCTTGGGGTGAACTGCACCTATTGCCACAATACGCAGTCCTTTGGCGACTGGAGCATTTCGGGTCCGCCCCGCACGACCGCGTGGCATGGCATCCAGATGGTCGGCAATATCAACGAAGCCTATGTCACGCCGCTGACTGGCGAATTCCCGGACAACCGTCTCGGTCCGGCAGGCGATCCTTACAAGGTCAATTGCACGACCTGCCACCAAGGCCAGAACCGACCACTCGGCGGCTACCCGATGGCGCAGGATTATCCCGCCTTGCAGCGCATTACCGCAATGCCGGAAGAAACACCGGTGGTAACCGAGACAGAGGACACCGAGTAAGCCTCAGCCTAGCGTACCGTTATGATAGTAAGGATGACGCCGGGCCTATGGTCCGGCGTTTTTCTTGCGCTGACCAAGATCAGCTAGATGTGTCGGAAAGGACAACGCGAGGAAGCCTGCAACCCAGATCCAGTCCGCGCCGACCAGTGCGGCACGCAGCGCCAGCAGGATCAGCACCGCCGGAAGCAGCATCAAGAACGTTTGCTTCGGATCGCGGCCCATGCGCCAGAGCAGCAGGAACTCGCTTCCCAGCACCAGCAGAACGAGGTCGACTGCATGTCCGCTGGCAAAAAACCATTCCATGGGCTTTATCCGAACGGGGCGTTAAGCTGCACGACCTGAAAGTTGAGTGCACCAGCAGCCGTGACCCAGGCAAGGTAGGGAAGAAGCAACAGGCTCGCCACGCGCGAAAGCCGCCAGCAATAGACAATCATTGCCGCGATCGAGACCCATAGCAGAACCAGTTCGTAAAATGCCCAGTCCGGCCGTTGCAGTCGAAAGAAGAGCAGGCTCCACATGACATTGAGAAACGCATTGGCTGCGAACAGGCCAATCAGGGTGTCAGATACCTTGGTACTGGGCGATCTGCGCCAGGCTGTCACGAAAGCGATCACCGTCAAGGCGAAGACAGTCGTCCAGACAATCGGAAACGCTGGTCGAGGCGGGGTCCAATCCGGCTTTTCGAGCGCCTGATACCACGGCCCCAGATCGGTGATCGTCCCGCCGATAGCAGCAACGCCAAGCGCCGCCAGCCCCGCGAGGACGACCGGCAGAATCCAGCTTTTCGTCATCGTGTAGCGGGCCTCAATCCCAGCAGATGGGCGGTGTCTTTCAAGAAGATGCGCAGATGTGCCATTGGCTTCGCGCGCACCAGCTTCTTGTTCATGTAGGCTTGCCAAGTGAGCTGCTGCACGTCCTTGTCGGCGCACATGTCTACAAACCGCTCACGCCGCTTGTCGCTCGAATACCAGAAATATTGCATCATCCCGAGTACCCAGAACACGCGGCCATGCGCGCGCATGAATTGCTTGCGCGCTTGCTTGAGCACAACGGGATTTCGGCTAGCGACGAAAGCATCTGCAGTTTGTGCGGCGATACGGCCGCAGGTCATGGCGTAGTAAATACCTTCACCCGAGGCAGGGGCAACCACACCAGCGGCATCTCCCGCCACCAAAACATCTCTGCCATTGTCCCACTTCTTGAGCGGCTTCAATGGAATGGGCGCGCCTTCGCAGCGGACTGTTTCGCAATCGTCCAGCCCCATATCATCGCGCATCGTCTTTACTGCACCACGGAGCGAAAAGCCCTTGTTCGCGCTACCCACGCCGATGCTGGACTGGTCGCCATGCGGAAAAACCCAGGCGTAAAAGTCTGGCGAAAGGTGCCCCTGGTAAAGGACATCGCAGCGCGAGCCATCGAAGCCTTGGGGCGTGCTTTCAGGCGATTTGATTACTTCATGGTACGCGAAAACACACTTCATGTTCTCCGCGCCCTCGATGTTTTCTTTAGCCACAGCAGAACGTGCGCCGTCGCACCCGACAACAAGTTTGGCGCGGACTTTCTGCACTTCACCGCCGCGTTCCTCGCGGAAGCAGACCAGCGGCCCATCGCCGTCATCACGTTCAATATGATCGAAAGTGCCCTTGCGACGAACAGCGCCGGCAATTCGCGCGCGTTCCCGCAGCCATTCATCGAAGATGTCGCGATCGACCATACCGACAAAGCCGATCTCGCCCACGGGCATATCCACATGGCGGTTGGACGGCGCGACCATGCGGGCAGAATTGGCGCGGGCGACAAGCAGGCTTTCGGGCACTTCGAATTCTTCCAGCAGGCGCGGCGGCACCGCTCCTCCGCACGGCTTGATCCGTCCCGCTCGGTCTAACAGCATCACGCTACGCCCGGCCTTGGCAAGATCCCATGCGGCCGTTGCGCCAGAGGGACCACCACCCACTACGACAACGTCAAATTCGTGTTGTGCCATATCCTATGCTCCCACCAATTCCGTTTGCGCGGCCTTGCACCCGCTTGCCGCGCGTATCGCCAGCATCGCTGCAACAATGAAAAGTGCCGCCTCAGCTGCAAAAATGATCTGGAAAGCCGCGCCATCCTGCCCTTGCACGCGCCGTGCGAAATCGACACCGACCGCTCCAAGAAGTCCGCCCGCGCCAAAGGCAATCGCCTGCGATGCACCCCACACGCCCATGCGGATGCCTTCGCGTGTATTCTCGCCCGAACCGGCAAGTCCCATCATCGCACCGATGGCTGCCACGGCGAACACACCATTGCAGAAACCGAGGGCGAAAACATTTGCCTCTAGCGGCCACCCCACGCCAGTTTGCGCAGCAATCGCGAGACCGCACAGCGCCAGAGCCGAACCGGCGCAACCTGCAACAATCCAGGTGCGTAATTCCACCGGCATCCGTCCGGCAAATGCGCTGCCGCCAATTCCACTCACGATCATGCCGATCAGCACACCGCCATGTTGCATGCCCGAAAGCGAGGTCGACTCGCCCGGGGTCATTTCAAATACGAGGCCCGCGAACGGCTCAAGGATCAGATCCTGCATCGAATAGGCGAGCATCGATACGAAAATGAATGCGGTAAAGCGTCGGGCTTCCTGCTCAGCAAAAATCTCGTAAATGGCTGCCCGGAAATCTGGCGCCGGCCCTTTGGGCACTGTCACTTCGAGCTTTGGCGCATTGGCTTCAAGCCGGAACATGGCGAGACAACAGACCGTTAGCGCCACTCCCACGACACCGCTCGCCACAAGCGCCAGCCTTTGCGGAGAGAACGGATCGAGCAAAGCGCCGGCGACGCCTGCAGAAATCACTATCCCCGCGACCATCATGATCCATGTGACCGCCGCGGCAGCAGACCGGCGGCCGGGCGCAACGCCAGATGCCAACAATGCCAGCATGGACGTTCCGCCCGCCCCTACGCCGCCGCCGATCATGGTGAAAGCAAGGATGGCAAGCGCGAGACCGAGGCCGAAATTGAATTCGATCATCACCGTCGCATTGACAGCTAGCAAACCGCCAAGGCCCAGCATCGCGACACCACCGATGATCCACGGTGTGCGCTTGCGGCCCATATCCGAACCATGGCCCCAAAGTGGGCGCGTCAGCTGCACGGCATAATGCCAAGCCACGAGCCCGGCGGGGATCGCAGCAGCGAGTGCGTATTCGACAACCATGACGCGGTTCAAAAGCGAAGTCGCCAGCATCACAATCGCGCCGATAGAAGCCTGCACCGCGCCAAGCCGGGCAATCGCAAGCCAGCCGAAACCACCCCCGGAAACTTGCGTGTTCACACTCATAGATACCCCCCGAGGCCGAGCGCAGCGGCCAGCATGCCGAGTACGTAGAGCGTGACGCCTGTCGCATTATACCAAGGCGCAAAGCGCGCCGGATCGCGCAGCATTCGCGGCATGCAGGCTACCTGCAGGGCGAGCAGAATACCAACAGCAATGGCAGATATCATCATGCTCCAGTTGACAAGGAGAGCGATGACGACAAGCTGAGGCACGGCCATTACGCCGCATGCCAGACGCGCAGCATTGTGAATGCCGAGCGTTACCGGAAGCGAACGCAAACCGGTTGCCCTGTCACCTTCTACGGCCTTGAAATCGTTGAGGGTCATGATCCCGTGCGCGCCGATGCTGTAGAGCAAAAGCACAACCAGAATCGAACCCGATGGCAATGACCCTGCCATCACGCTCGCTCCGGTAAACCAGCTCAGCCCTTCATATGTCAGCCCGACCACGGCAGGCCCGATCCAGCCGCTCGTTTTCAATCGGAAAGGTGGCGCGGAATAGGCCCAGGCACAGGCAAGACCAAAAATGGTCGCAGCGAAAACCCAGGGGCCGATCAGCCAGCCGACGGCCAGCGAAAGCAGGCTCCAGAGTACAGCAATGCGCAGCCCCCACGTGCCTCCCACGCGGCCTGAAGGGATCACGCGCTCTGGCTGGTTGATGGCATCGACATCACGGTCAAACCAGTCGTTCACTGCCTGACTCGTCCCGCAAACGAGAGGTCCGGTCAGCACGATGCCGGCAACCAGAAACAGCCAGCGCCCATCCAAGGATGCACCTGAAGACACCACCCCGCACATAAAGGCCCACATGGGTGGAAACCAGGTGATGGGTTTGAGAAGTTCCAGCACGTCGCGCGCCGCCGGAAGCGGCGCAGCAATAGTGGAAACTGCAGAACGCGCCATTGAGTCAGGCTATGCCTGACAAACCAATGCGTCAAACTTTTTTGACAGCTTGTTTCAGTCCTGATCCGAAACGAGATTTCCCAGGCCGTGCCGGTGCAGTTTTGAATAGAGACTCTGGCGGCTGAGCCCGAGGATTTCTGCTGCCGAAGCACGGTTGTCTGATGTGTGCGCAAGCGCCGCTTCGATGCACAATCGTTCGATCAGATCGGTCGACTCGCGCACGATATCCTTGAGCGACATCCGCCCCACCAGTTCGGTCAACTGTTCCACCGACCGCGGCAATTCGTCACTCGCCGAAGGCAGATCGCGCATGCGGCGTCCGACCGGCCGAATCACAAGCCCCAGATAGGGCTCGTCTTCATCGGTCTGCACGGCGGACAGTTCCACCGGCTCACCTTCGAAGCCATCGGTCGCACCAACAACCGTGCTGACATTGCGCGCAACACCATGCTTGGCCAGCTGTCCGCGGATGAGATCCACATCTATGCCCGGTCGACCGACATAGTCGGAAACAGGCTGCCCGATGAGCTGGCTCACACTGGCTGCGCCGACAAGTTCGCCAAATTCGGCATTGGCGGCAGCAATGTTGAGATCGGTATCAACCAGTACAAAGGCATCGGGCATGCGCTCGACAATATCGAGCATGGGCAAGACAATCGGATCATCCAGAGTCGCTTCATTCCTCAGGCGGACGAGCAGAAACTGCTTGCCCCGTTGCCGAAAACTGCTCGCACTGATTGTCAGATCGCCACCATTCTCGGCCACCGGCAGAACCAGCGGGTCTACCGCGTTGGATGTGACCGCTGAGCCAAGAAATCCAATCAGCGTGTCACGCGCAGACCTTGCAAAAAGGCCAGGAAACTTCCCGCCATTCAGCGCTCCAGCCTTGGCTTGGAGCAAGCGGTGCGCGGCAGGATTGGCTTCCCGGATACGATATGTGTCTGCTTCGACCACCAATACCGCTTCAGCAATGTGCTCAAAGAGAATGCGATAGCGGTTCTCCGCCTGCCGAAGCCGCATATAGTCGCGTTCCAGCGCTTGCTGCGCCTGCAGGAAGCGTTGTTGGAGAGCTGCCTCCTCACGCATGTCCCTGCCAACGGCCAAGCAGCGATCAGCGCCCTCGATCACGACAATGGCATAGCGCACCGGCAGGTCGGCATTCGTTCCGGGATGGTTGATCTGTCGCCAGCTTTGGGTACGCCCTTCGCGCGCACCGTCCATGAGCTCCACGATCTTGGGCTTGCTTTCGACCGTTACGACATCCTGCCAATGTGTACCGATCCAGCCTTCGAGATCCGCAAACTGGGTCGGATCAGCGCTTCCGCCAACGATCGTGCCGGACAGATCGAGCACCAGGCAAATGTCGCCCGCAATCAGCGAAAGCTTGGCAGCACTTTCGGAGTCGACATCATCGAAGATGCCGGCAAAATCACCGTAGTGCAGCTTGCCTTCGATGCTGTGCTTTCGGGTAAGCATGACATTCCTTGGATCAGAATTGCGGCAAGTCGATCCGTTTCGACTCCAAGACGATCCTGTCTGCGAGGATCAGGGCGGAACGCGCATCGGGAGCCGTTCCATCAGCACCAATCAGGCTTACCAGCCCAGGATTGGCATTGATGGCGGCACCACCGACAATAATTTTGACTGTGCGGCACTTCGATGCAGATCGAATAGCCGCCACAAGGCTGCAAAGCGTCGCGCTAGGACAATCATTGCTGACGGTCAATCCTACCAGATCGAACGGTCTATCCGCCACAACCTGCAGCAATTCCGTGCGTTGCGGCTCGATCAAAGCCTCGCTGTCCCATCCGGATCGCGCAAAGAACTCTTCCACCATCAGCGCACCGAAAGAGTGCTGATCCCCGGGGATCGGTGTAAACAGTGCACTACGTATAGTGCGGGCAATGTGAGGATGGGCGGGAAAGCGCGTTGCCAGTTCGCGCATCACTTCCTGAAGACGCCACAATCCCATCGTGACATCGACAAAATCGCATGTGTCGTTCTTCCAGCCCTCGCCAAGTGCACGTGCCGAAGGTGCGAGGAGATCAATATAGACCGACTCGACACTCACACCCCGCTGCAGAAATTCCTCTACTTCAGTGAGCAGATCATCAAATTCGTGCGTCAGCGGCTTGTGGGCAAATTCTTTTGCGTCGGTCGCAAAAATCCTTGGGGAAGCATCTTTGCTGTCTACCGAATGCGCCACCAAAAGGCGCGGCAAAATCTCCTGCTCGATGAGTTGATCGACTGCAACCCCTTTGCCTTCAGTCACAGAAGACGGCTCCGAAGAAGAAGGGTTTTCCTTCGCACTTTCAGATATTTGTGATGCTCTATCAGCCCGGCTGTTCGGGTCTCCATCTTTGCCCGAAGCCATATCAGACCCTCCCGTCTGGCAGCGGCGCGTATCGCGTCAACCCGTTCGGCCAGAAGTTCGATCCGACTCGATACGGGCACATCTGCCTACGCCTATTGTCCCGTTCTGGCAAACGAGGAAGTGTCAATTTAAATTAACGTCCAGTTTGATTGACACTTGGGGATGTAAAGGCGTAGGTTCACCTTCACACCAGCGGAGGATAGCGTCTGGGATGAGAGGGGACGACAACTTTACACAGGTCGCGCGGTCAGAACGCAGCCTGTCGACACATTCGGCGATGCTCTACACACCGGAAGAGCGTCGCCGTCGTGACGAGTCCGGCTGGACCCTCGTCCAGGGCATCCTCGCTCCCCTTCAGTTTCTTGTACTCATCGTCAGCCTTGGCCTTGTGTTGCGCTGTCTTGGCTCGGGTGAAGGGACACTC
>CAYRBB010000003.1:0-42481 GCA_964422435.1 uncultured Sphingomonadaceae bacterium | reverse complement strand
CAGCTCGCGCTCGGCTTCATCAGTCCAGAGTGATCCTTCGGCGACGGGTCGTCGTCGTCGTGACGAGTCCGTCTGGACCATCGTGCAAGGCGTGCTTGCCCCGCTACAATTCCTTGTCTTCATTGTGAGTCTCGTGCTCGTCGTTCGGTACCTGGGTACGGGCGAAGGCGCTGCGGCGGCAGATACATCTGTCGTGATCAAGACACTCGTCCTCTACACCATCATGGTAACCGGCTCGATTTGGGAGAAGGTCGTGTTCGGCAAGTGGCTGTTTGCCCGCCCATTCTTTTGGGAAGACGTCTTCTCGATGCTCGTGCTGGCGTTGCACACTGCTTATCTCGCAATGCTGTTCGGCGCGATCGGCACCGTTGAGCAGCGTATGCTTATAGCCTTGGCTGCCTACTCGGCTTACATCATTAATGCCGGACAATTCCTTCTGAAACTGCGCGCTGCACGGCTGCAGGGCCAAGCTCAAACCAGGGCTATGGCAGCATGAACGACACCGCGCCCCTTCCGGCCAATGGCGCAGATTGCGCGCCCGTGCTTCGGGAGCGGGGCCAGCGTGAAGTTTTCTGCGGCCTCACAGGAATCGTTTGGCTGCACCGCAAGATGCAGGATGCCTTCTTCCTTGTCGTTGGATCGCGCACCTGCGCGCATCTGCTACAGTCCGCCGCCGGAGTGATGATCTTTGCCGAGCCGCGCTTCGCCACGGCGATCATCGAGGAGCGCGACCTTGCCGGGATGGCGGATTGCCAGGACGAACTTGATCGGATCGTCGAAAAGCTGCTCGCCCGCCGCCCCGATATCGGCACACTTTTCCTCGTCGGCTCCTGCCCGTCCGAAGTGATCAAGATGGACCTGAGCAAGGCAGCGCAGCGACTCAGCACCAAATATGCAGGGCAGACCCGGATCCTGAATTATTCGGGCAGCGGTATCGAAACCACCTTTACCGAAGGCGAAGATGCTTGCCTCGCCACGCTGGTGCCCGAAATGCTGGCAGCAGAGCCCGATGCGGCTCCTGAACTGCTGGTTGTCGGTGCGCTTCCGGATATTGTCGAAGACCAGTTCCTGCGTCTGTTCGACCAATTAGGCATCGGGCCGGTTCATTGCCTGCCCGCACGCTCTGCGGCACAGCTCCCCTCGGTCGGGCCGCATACGCGATATCTTCTCGCCCAGCCTTTTCTGACAGAGACCGCCAGGGCGTTGGACGATCGCGGCGCGCAACGGCTCGATGCACTGTTCCCGTTCGGAGCGGAGGGCACAACTGCGTGGCTGCATGCCGCAGCCGAGGCGTTCGGCGTAGATGAAATGCACTTCAACAGCGTGATCGCGCCTGGCCGTGAACGCGCCAAGCGTGCCATCGAACACAGCCGCGAGCGGCTGAATGGCAAGCGGATTACGTTCCTGCCGGACTCGCAGCTGGAAGTTCCGCTGGCGCGTTTCCTCGCAACTGAACTGGGTATGCAACCGGTAGAGGTCGGCACGCCTTATCTCCACAAGCACCACACCGCGCGCGAGCTGGAATTGCTTCCCGAAAACACCCGCATTTCCGAAGGCCAGCATGTCGACAAGCAGCTTGACCGCGTGCGCGAAGACAAGCCGGACCTGACCGTATGCGGTCTCGGCCTTGCCAATCCGCTGGAGGCGGAAGGCTTTTCCACCAAATGGGCGATCGAGCTCGTTTTCTCCCCTATCCACGGCTTCGAGCAGGCAGGCGATCTTGCCGAGCTCTTCGCCCGGCCGCTGCGGCGGCGCGACTTGCTGAAGGTATAGGGGCGATGCAGCTATCTGTCTGGACATATGAAGGCCCGCCCCACGTTGGGGCGATGCGCGTCGCGACCGCGATGGAGGGCCTGCATTACGTGCTGCACGCCCCGCAGGGCGATACCTATGCTGATCTGCTGTTCACTATGATCGAGCGGCGCGGCAAGCGTCCGCCCGTCACATACACCACCTTCCAGGCGCGCGATCTGGGCAAGGACACGGCGCAGCTTTTCCAGGATGCCGCGCGCGACGCGCTGGAGCGTTTCAAACCCGAGGCGATGATCGTCGGCGCGAGCTGCACGGCAGAACTGATCCAGGATGATCCGGCGGGCCTCGCAGAAGCGATGCGGCTGCCCTGCCCCGTCATTCCGCTCGAACTGCCGAGCTATCAGCGCAAGGAAAACTGGGGGGCGGCGGAGACGTTCTACCAAATCGTGCGCAACCTCGCCGATCAGGATATCACTCCGCGCGGCGGCAAGGTGGCACTGGTCAACATCCTTGGGCCAACGGCGCTGGGCTTCCGCCATCGGGACGATGTCGTCGAGGTCCGCAAGATTCTCGAAACGCTAGGCGTCGAGGTGAACCTCGTCGCTCCGCTCGGAGCAACGCCTGCCGATATCACCCGTATCGGCGCTGCCGATTTCAACATCGTCCTTTATCCCGAAGCTGGAGAGGAAGCCGCGCGCTGGTTGGAAAGGACTTTCCACCAGCCCGCCATACGGACGGTGCCCATCGGCGTCGGCGCGACACGCGAGTTTATCGCAGCCATTGCCAAGCTGGCCGGCGTCGACCCAGCACCCGCTCTGGGTGACCTAGGTTCGCGCATGCCTTGGTGGAGCCGCTCGATCGATTCCACCTATCTCACCGGCAAACGCGTTTTCATCTTCGGGGACGCGACGCATGCGGTGGCTGCCGCGCGAATTGCGAGCGAAGAGCTCGGCTTCGAAGTGTGCGGCTTGGGCTGCTACAACCGCGAATTCGCTCGCGAAGTCCGTACCGCCGCGAAGAAATATGGCGTCGAACCGCTGATCACCGACGACCATATGGAAGTCGAAGACGCGATTGCCGCCGCCTCGCCCGAACTGGTGCTGGGCACGCAGATGGAGCGGCACATCGCCAAGCGACTCGGCCTGCCCTGCGCAGTGATTTCCTCGCCCGTTCATGTCCAGGATTTCCCCGCTCGTCACTCCCCGCAAATGGGTTTCGAGGGCGCGAATGTGATCTTCGACAGCTGGGTGCACCCGCTGGTCATGGGCCTGGAAGAGCATTTGCTGACCATGTTCCGCGAGGATTTCGAGTTCTCCGATGAAGCTGGCCCGTCGCATCATGCTGCGCATTCGCCTCGCCAAGAGACTCCGAAGGTCGCCATCGAGGAACCCGTCGCCGAAGGATCACTCTGGACTGATGAAGCCGAGCGCGAGCTGAAGAAAATCCCGTTCTTCGTGCGCGGCAAGGCACGCCGGAACACCGAAGCCTTCGCCGAACTCGAAGGTCGCGCGGAAATCGATCTCGCCACACTTTATGACGCAAAGGCACATTATGCCCGGTAGCTTCACGCCTCCTGTGCGCGTCGCCATTGTGACGCTGGACAACCACCTGAAGGGCGCGGTGGAGCGCGCAGACATGACTTTGCGCAAGAGCGATATCCGCGTCTCTCTGCATGCAGCAGCGGATTGGGATCGCGGTGGTGAAGCGCTGGAGCAAACCCAGAAAGCCATCACCGAGGCAGACATCGTCATCGTGACCATGCTGTTCCTCGACGATCACGTCCGCACCATCATGCCGGCGCTGCAGGAGCGGCAGGAAAGCTGCGACGCGATGGTCTGCATGATGTCGGCTGGCGAAGTGGTGAAACTCACGCGTATGGGTGGCTATCGCATGGATGCGCCGGCCAAGGGGCCCCTCGCGCTGCTCAAGCGGCTGCGTGGCTCCAAGAAGGCGGGGGCCAGCTCTGGCGCAGGGCAGATGAAGATGCTGCGCCGCCTGCCCAAGATCCTGCGCTTCATCCCCGGTACCGCCCAGGACGTGCGCGCCTATTTCCTGACTCTGCAATACTGGCTGGCAGGTTCGGAAGAGAATGTCGTTGCGATGGTTCGCGCCCTGATCGACCGCTATGCAGCGGGTGATCGCCTGACAAGGCGCGGCATGACCAAGGCTGCCGAGCCGGTCGAATATCCCGATACCGGCGTCTACCACCCGCGTACCGATCAGAAGATCAGCGAAAGCCTGCGCCTGTTGCCCACAAAGAAAGGCAAGAACGGCACCGTCGGCCTTCTGATCCTGCGGTCCTACCTGCTTGGCCACGATACCGGCCACTATGACGGCGTGATTGCGGCGATGGAAGCCGCAGGTCTGCGCGTCATTCCCGCGTTTGCCAGCGGTCTCGATGCACGTCCGGCGATCGACAAATTCTTCATGAAGAACGGCAAGGTGCAGGTGGATGCTATCGTCAACCTGACAGGGTTCTCGCTGATCGGTGGCCCAGCCTATAATGACAGCGAGGCCGCGGCAGAACTGCTCGCCGACCTCGACATTCCCTATATCGCTGCGCACGCGATCGAGTTCCAGACGCTGGGCGAATGGCGTGATCGCCGCCAGGGCCTCTTACCGCTTGAAGCCACCATGATGGTCTCGCTGCCCGAGCTCGATGGCGCGATCTGTCCGACCGTCTATGGCGGGCGGAGAGAGAGCGGCGACGGCCCGGTCCGGGCCATGCATGCCGATCCGGAGCGCGCCGGAGCGCTGGCAGGCAAGGTCGTGAAACTGATCGGCAATCGCAATTCCGCTCGCGCAGATCGCAAGCTCGCCATTGCCATCTTCAACTTCCCACCGAACGCGGGTTCAGTCGGCAGCGCCGCACACCTTGCCGTGTTTGAATCGCTTCATGCGACGCTGCAGCGGCTTGCGGAGGAAGGCTATGCGGTCGAAGTCCCGGAAAGCGTCGACGCGCTGCGCAATGTCATTCTGAAGGGCAATGCGGACACCTATGGCAGCGATGCCAATGTCGCCGCACGCATTCCGGCAGACGAGCATGTCCGCCGCGAACCGCACCTCGCCGAGATCGAGGCACAATGGGGCGCGGCACCGGGCAAGGTGCAAAGCGACGGATCGACGATCCACGTGCTCGGTGCGCAGTTCGGCAATGTCTTTGTTGGCGTGCAACCTGCCTTTGGCTATGAGGGCGATCCAATGCGGCTGCTGTTCGAGGGCGATTTTGCTCCGACCCATGCATTCGCCGCCTTCTACCGCTGGATCCGCGAAGACTTCGGCGCACATGCCCTGCTGCATTTCGGGACGCACGGCGCGCTCGAATTCATGCCTGGCAAACAGGCCGGCCTATCGGGCGATTGCTGGCCGGAACGTCTGCTTGGCGATCTGCCGAACTTCTATCTTTACGCCTCCAATAACCCGTCCGAGGGCATTCTGGCGAAGCGCCGTTCGGGGGCGACCCTGGTCAGCTATCTCACCCCGCCGCTCGCACGTGCCGGGCTTTACAAGGGTTTTGCCGAGCTCAAAGAGACGGTCGAGCGGTGGCGTTCATCCGATGCGGGCAAGGAGCGCGATGCGCTCGAAGCGTCGATTGCCGAGCAGTGCTATGCGCTTGATATCGAATGCGGAGAGATCAGCGGACTCGCCGCGCGGCTCTACGAGCTCGAACGCACGCTGATCCCACATGGCTTGCATGTCCTTGGTTCCGCGCCTGAAGGTGAAGAGCGCGAAGAGCTTATCGAAGCGATGCTCGAAGCGGACCCCGACACGGACCGGGACGATGTCGAAAATAAGCTCGATAGCTGCGATGAACTTGGCGCGCTGATCCACGCGCTCGATGGCGGTTATGTCAAACCCGCTCCAGGCGGCGATCTGCTGACCAATCCCGAAGTGCTGCCGACAGGCCGCAACATTCACGGATTCGATCCATTCCGTATTCCCAGCCGCTTCGCCTGTGAGGAAGGCCGGGTTCAGGCGGAGGGTCTGATCGCCCGGCACCTCGCCAACGGGCAGCCCTTCCCCGAAAGCCTCGCCATGGTGCTGTGGGGCACGGACAACATGAAAAGCGACGGTGTCCAGATTGCACAGGCGATGACGCTGATCGGCGCGCGGCCAAGGCATGATGGCTATGGTCGGTTGTGCGGGGCAGAACTTATCCCGCTCGACGAACTGGGCCGCCCCCGAGTTGACGTGGTCGTCACGCTATCGGGCATCTTCCGCGACCTATTGCCGCTGCAAACACGTATGCTGGCCGAGGCAGCCTTGCTCGCTGCGCAGGCCGACGAACCGCTCGACCGGAACTTCATCCGTAAACATACGCTGGCACATCAGGCGGTGCATGAATGCGATCTTGAAACAGCGGCCCTACGCGTCTTCTCGAATGCCGAGGGTGCCTATGGCGCGAATGTGAACCAATTGATCGAAGGCGGCGTTTGGGCCGATCCGGACGAACTGGCCAATGCTTTTGAGACGCACAAGGGCTTTGCATACGGCGTCAAGGGCACACCAGTACAGCATCGCGACCTCTTGCGCAGTGCCCTCAAAGACGTGGAATTCACGTATCAAAATCTCGAAAGCGTCGAAGTCGGTATTACCGATCTTGATCAGTATGTAGACGGGCTTGGCGGCATCAGCCGCTCGGTCGCCCGCGCCAAAGGGCAGGATGCACCGGTCTACATTCTCGACGCTACGCAAGGCACTGCCAAAGTGCGCACGCTGGCCGAACAGATAGACCTTGAAACCCGCACTCGCACGCTCAACCCCAAATGGTTCGAAGGCATGCTGAAGCACGGCTTTGAAGGTGTGAAGGGCATTGAAAGCCACGTGACAAATACAATGGGCTGGTCCGCCACTACCGGGCAGGTCGATCCGTGGGTCTATCAGCAAATCAGCGAAACCTTCGTGCTCGATAAAGAGATGCGCGAACGGCTTTCCAAGCTCAACCCCCAAAGTTCCGCGCGTGTAGCCGAGCGTTTGCTCGAAGCGTGCGAGCGCCGGCTGTGGGAGCCGGATGACGAAACACTCGATGCGCTGCGTGAAGCCAGCAACGATCTGGAAGATCGGCTGGAAGGCATCATCGCTGCCGAATGAGGAATTAGATTATGAATGTAATGTCACCCCCGAAAACAATGCGCCCCGACGGTGAAGGATCGGTACAGGTCAAGCTCGACCCGCAAGATGCGATCAAGGGCGCGAAGGTGTTTGCCGTCTATGGCAAGGGCGGCATCGGCAAGTCGACAACCTCGTCCAACCTCTCGGCCGCATTTTCGAAGCTCGGTCATCGTGTGCTGCAGATCGGCTGCGATCCCAAGCATGACAGCACCTTTACTCTCACCAAGAAGCTGATGCCGACAGTGATCGATGTGCTGGAGGAAGTGGAATTCCATTCCGAAGAGCTGCGGCCCGAAGACTACATGTTCGAAGGCTATAATGGCGTAATGTGCGTGGAGGCCGGCGGGCCCCCGGCGGGCACCGGCTGCGGCGGCTATGTCGTCGGCCAGACCGTCAAACTGCTGAAGCAGCATCATTTGCTCGAGGATACCGACGTGGTGATCTTCGACGTGCTGGGTGATGTCGTGTGCGGCGGATTCGCCGCGCCACTGCAGCATGCCGAACGTGCGCTGGTCGTCGCCGCCAACGACTTCGACAGCATCTTCGCCATGAATCGCATTGTTGCAGCGATTAGCGCGAAGGCCAAGAATTACGATGTGCGGCTCGCAGGGGTTGTCGCCAATCGTAGCCGCGAAACCGACGAAATAGACCGCTTCTGTGATGAGATCGGCATGGACCGCCTCGCGCATTTCCGCGATGTCGATGCCATTCGCCGCTCGCGGCTCAAGAAGTGCACGCTTTTTGAAATGGACGAGAATGAGGAAGGCGTCCTCGCCGCGCAGCAGGAATACATCCGGCTTGCGCAGATGCTTTGGAACGGTGTCGAGCCGCAGGCCGCACAGCCGATGAAAGACCGCGACATCTTCGATTTCCTGGGGTTCGAATGATGGCCACTCAGTTTTCAGAATCCAGGCCACCCACCCAATATGACGCGCAACGCGAAAAGCTTGCGGCCTATTTCGATGGCACCGCAAGAAAAGCCTGGATCGACCTGACGTCAGAGGCGAAGGTCAGTGGCATCCGGGCGACGGTCCGCGCAGGCCGCGAAGAGATGCGCAATACGCTCCTCAGATGGTTACCTGCAGATATGCGGCGACAATATCTGCTCGATGCCGGTTGCGGCACCGGAGCACTGAGTATCGATGCCGCCTGCAGAGGCGCAGAAGTCACTGCCATAGATGTGGCGGGGGGGCTGGTCGATATCGCGCGCAAGCGGGCCGATAGCTTTCACGGCCATGGCCGTATTCACTGGAAAGTGGGCGACATGCTCGACCCGGCACTTGGCAATTTCGACCACATGGTCGCGATGGACTCGCTGATCCATTACCAGCCAGAAGATATTGTCGAGACGTTACGTCACCTTGCACCGCGCTGCCGCAAGTCGATGCTTTTCACCTTTGCGCCTTACACGCCGTTACTCGGCACGATGCACAAGGTTGGCAAGCTATTCCCGCGTTCGGACCGATCCCCCGCCATCGTCCCGGTGGCCGAGGATGAATTGCGCCAACGCCTCGCGCGCCTTGCCGAGTGGCGAGTGGGCCGCAGCCACCGCGTGTCCAGCGGTTTCTATACGTCCCATGCGTTCGAACTGGTGAGGCGCTGATGGACCAAGGCATTCCCATTTCGGCAAAATGGACGCAGGTGGCGACAGCCTTCCTGCCTTTTGCCGACGCGGCGAGTGCCGACCTTCCGCTCGGGCGGCTGATGCGCCTTGCCCTGTTCCAGGTGAGCGTGGGCATGTGCCTTGTCCTGCTCAACGGTACGCTTAACCGCGTGATGATCGTGGAGTTGGGCATCCCGGCCTGGCTGGTGGCATCGATGATAGCTTTACCGCTGCTCATCGCACCATTCCGCGCGGCGCTGGGCCATCGTTCTGATACGCACCGCTCGGTGCTTGGTTGGAGACGAGTGCCCTATATCTGGTTCGGCACGCTGGGCCAATTTGGCGGCCTTGCCATCATGCCATTTGCCCTGCTTTTGATGAGCCGTCCGGAAGATTTCACCCTCGGCGTCACCGCATCAATGCTGGCTTTCGCGCTAGCTGGCGCGGGCATGCATATGACCCAGACCGCCGGGCTTGCCCTCGCCACTGATCTGGCTCCTGCTGCAAAGCGTCCACGGGCGGTGGCGCTGCTTTACGTAATGCTACTCGTCGGCATGATGTTCGCGGCGATGGTGATCGGCACCCTCCTGCGCGATTTCTCTCCGACCCGGCTGGTTCAAGTGATTCAGGGCGCTGCTGTCATCACGGTGATCCTGAACGTGACCGCGCTGTGGAAACAGGAAGCACGCAATCCTGTGCTCACCAAACTTAAAGAACCGCGCGTGCCGTTCGCACAGGTTTGGAAACCCTTCGCAGCGCAGCCCAACACGATGCGACTACTGGTCGCTATCGGTCTCGGCACCATGGCCTTTGCGATGCAGGATGCCTTGCTTGAACCCTATGGCGGCGAAATCCTTGGTCTCAGTGTCGGGGCGACCACGAGCCTGACCGGCGGATGGGCATTCGGCGCTCTTGCCGGCTTCCTCCTTTCGGGCCGCTATCTCGGTGACGGACGCGATCCGTTGCGGCTTTCGGGAACGGGTGCTGCGATTGGCATTGCCGCTTTCTTGATGGTGATTTTCGCGGCGCCGCTCTCCTTGCCGCTGCTGCTGAGTCTGGGCTCAATTGCTATCGGCCTTGGTGTCGGCCTGTTCTCGGTCGGCACGCTGGTTGCCGTGATGGAGCTTGCGAACGAAGACAGTGCAGGCCTCGCGCTTGGCGCGTGGGGTGCTGTGCAGGCGACTGCGATGGGCCTTGCCATCGCGCTTGGCGGCATCATCCGCGATCTTGTTTCAACTTACGCCCTGGCCGACGCATTCGGTGCCACGCTGGCAGGGCGCGCTACCGGTTATGGCACCGTCTACATGATCGAAATCATCCTGTTGCTGGGCACGCTGGCGGTGCTTGGCCCCCTCGTCGGGAAACGCCGTTCGGGCAGGCCGAAAGACGGTTCTGCACCGTTCGGATTGCAGGAGTTCCCGACATGAAGTCCCTGAAAGGAAAGACCGATGGCTGACGGTAACATTGTAGGCACGATCGATGTGGCAGAACTGGCGTTCTACCTGTTTGTGCTGTTTTTCATTTCCCTGGTTTTCTGGCTCCGGCGCGAAGACCGGCGCGAAGGTTATCCCGTGGAAGACGAGATGACCGGCCATGTGCGCGAGCCGGGCGGTCCGCTCAGCACGGCTGAGCCCAAAACCTTCAAGCTACCCTTTGGAAAGGGCACGTTTTCGGCACCCAACAACAATCCGCGTGAGGCAGTGGACATTGCCGCCAAGCGAATCGAGCCTTTCCCCGGCGCACCCTATTCGCCCACGGGCAACCCGTTGGTTGATGGCGTGGGCCCGGCAAGCTTCGCCGACCGCGCGAAGTATCCGGACCTGACGGCGCATGGGACGCCGCGCATCGTTCCGATGTCCTCGGATGACGATTTCGGCGTTGCCTCGTTCATGTTCAGCACCGATCCACGGGGACTGAAGGTCGTCGCAGCAGACGGCAAAGTAGCCGGCACCGTAACGGATATGTGGGTCGACCGTTCTGAACACATCGTCCGCTATCTGGCGGTCGATATTGGCGAGAAGACCGTGCTCGCACCGATGACGATGGCTGTCGTGCGGAAGGACCACGTCAACATCGATGCGATCAATGCGGCGGACTATGCCAGCGTCCCCTCACCGGCCTCGCCGACGGAGATCACCCGGTACGAGGAAGAGCGCGTCATCGCCTATTTCGGCGGCGGCTATCTTTACGCCAATGAAAGCAGGCAGGAGCCGTTCGTATGATCGAATACGATCACGAACCGGTTCGCGGCCTGCCGGGCGACCTGCCCAAGGGTGAGCGCATCCTTTGGCAGGGCACGCCGGATTGGCGTACGTTCTTGCGTACTGCACTCTACAGTCGCTGGGTGTTGGGCTATTTTGCTCTGCTTGGCCTGTGGGCTGTGGCGAGCGGGAGTGTCGGTGGTGCGGTAGCCAGCCTGATTGCAGCCGTTGCCACCATCGGCCTACTGGCCATCTTTGCCATGCTGGTCGCACGCACCACGGTATACACGCTCACTACCGCACGCATCGTGCTGCGGATTGGCGTAGCGCTCAACAAATGCATTAACCTGCCACTGCACAAAATCGGCTCTGCCCAGCTGCGTGAACACGCCGGCGGACATGGGGATATTGCATTGTTCCCGACAGGACGCCACGGTCTTGGCTATGCCATGCTTTGGCCGCATGCACGCCCGTTCAAGCTAAGCGCTGTGCAACCCATGCTGCGTGCCGTTCCCGATGCGCAGCGCGTTGCAGCCATGCTCACCGAAGCCTGCAACGCGCTTGTGCCTAATGTCGCCGGTGAAGATGGACAGCCCGCCAGCGCGTCCGCCGTTCCCGCCAGACTGGAGGAAGTCACGGCATGAGCCATTCGCACGACCATGAGAACACAGTCCCGCGCCCCGCGCTGTTTTCAGCCGCAGCGTTTGTGGGTGCGACCTTCCTGCTGACACTCGCCGTCACCTTCGGCTTCATCGACCGTGAGGCCGTGCCGAGCGTCGCCCGCGCCGAAGCGAATATCGCGCCGGTGGCAGAGCGAACGCTGCACTTCGCCGACCAGGCGGATGGGTCGGTGCTGGTGTCCGACATGGACAGTGGCGAAACAGTGGTAGTGGTCGATACCGAGACGCAAAGCGGCGGCTTCGTGCGCGGCGTGATGCGCGGTATGGCGCGCGAGCGGCGGATGCACGGCATCGGTTCGGAGCAGCCTTTTGCGCTGACTCTGTGGGGCGATGGGAGTATTTCGCTCGAGGATAGCGCAACGGGCCGGAATATCGAGCTCGGAGCGTTCGGGAACGATAATCGCGCGGTTTTCCTCGATATGCTCGAACCAGGGGAGACGACATGAATGCGCGTGTCTTCGATCTGCCCTGCCGCATTTCCGTCGAGCAGAGCGAGCACCACTTCCACGCCCATGTGGAACTGGCAGAGGAAGTCATGATCCGGCCAGGCGACAAGGTTCGCGTGCATGGCGATCCGATCCAGATCGCATTTGGCGAAACCGCCGTGTTCGATCGTACGGCCACCGTCACCCGCGCCGGCCCGCTTATGCGCGCATGGACGAGAGCAGCGGCCTATTTCGATTTCAAAGAGCTGTATGAAGTCAGCTTCAATCCGGGGAGGGTGCGATGAACGCACACACACCAATCACCAGCGATGACACCTATGCGATGGCAACGCACGAAACCGTGCTCAGCCCGCGCTTTTATACGACCGATTTCGATGCGCTCGATGCGATCGACGTGTCGTCGGTGCGCCGCGAATGGGACTCGCTGATCGAAGAAATGCTGGAAGACCGCAACAAGAAGCATTTCAAGAAAGATGAAAGCTTCAAGGGCGCGCTCGACAAGTTGGAGCCGGAACTGCGTGCGGAAATGGTCGATTTCCTCGTCAGCTCGCTCACTGCCGAATTTTCTGGCTGCGTGCTCTATGCAGAGATCGCCAAGCGGACCAAGAATCCCGATGTGAAGCAGCTGTTCAAGCTGCTCGCGCGCGATGAAAGCCGGCATGCCGGTTTCATCAACGAGGCGCTGAAGGATGCAGGCATCGGCATCGATCTTGGCTTTCTGACGCGGACCAAGAAATACACTTACTTCAAGCCGAAATTTATCTGGTACGCGGTCTATCTTTCGGAGAAGATCGGGTACGCGCGTTATATCACGATTTACCGTCATCTTGCCGCCAATCCGGACAAGCAGATCCACCCGATTTTCAGCTGGTTCGAAGAATGGTGCAATGACGAATTCCGTCATGGCGAAGCCTTCGCCATGCTCATGCGCGCCGACCCGAAGCTGTTGCAGGGGCATAACAAGCTGTGGGTACGCTTCTTCCTGCTGGCGGTTTACGCGACGATGTATGTGCGCGATCACAACCGGCCGCTGTTCCATGCCGCGCTGGACATCGACCCGACCGAATATGACTACAAGGTCTTTTCGATCTGCAACCAGATCAGCCGCCAGGTCTTCCCGGTAGAGCTCGACATTGATGACCCGGCCTTCCGTACGAAGATGGAGGCCATGTACCGCGCCAGCTGTCGCATCGAGGATGGCAAGGCAAAAGGCGGCTTAGGTGGGGCGCTGATGCGGTTGTCCGGCATGGCCGGGGCAGGCTGGAACTTCGCGCGCATGTATTTCCACCGCGCCAAGCCCAATGCCCTGCCCGAGAATATCAGGATGCACCCTGCGTGGTAAGCTGGAGCGGCCATATATTGCCGGTTCTGGCAACAATTGCGATCTGGTTTATCGCCACCGGGCTTGTCGCCTGGCTCGACAACCGCGAACGCAGCACTTTCCCGCGCAGTCTGATGCTGGGCGGAATGGCAGGGATTGCTGGCCTGTGCATCGTTTTCCTGACGATGAATTCCGTCTCCGTCTGGGCCGCCTATGCCGCCTTTGGAGCCGCCATCGCTGTATGGTCATGGCTCGAAATCGGTTTCCTGACCGGCGCTGTCTCCGGTCCGCGCCGTGAACCGTGTGAGCCCGATGCAATTGCCTGGGAGCGTTTTCGTCAGGCCGCCGCAACGCTTTCGCACCACGAAATCGCACTGACCGTTACCGCGCTCATGCTGATCTCGCTGACCTGGAGCGCGCCGAACCAGCTCGCCGCCATGACCTTTGCGCTGCTCTACGTGATGCGGCTTTCGACCAAACTGAACATTTTTCACGGCGTTCCCAATTCGGCGACCGACATCCTGCCGCCGCATCTTGCCTATCTGAAGAGCTATTACGGGCCGCAGCGCCTTGGTTGGCCGTTGATCGCCGCGATCGCCGGAGCCGCCACGCTCAGCATTTGGCTCGGCCAGATCGCTATGAGCGCACCCGCCGGAAGCGCGGAAGCCGTAGGCGCAAGCCTGCTGTTTGCCTTCGCTGCGCTCGGCACGCTCGAACATTTATTCCTCGCCCTGCCGTTCCGAGACGGGATGCTGTGGGGTTGGGCACTGCCAAGCTCCCGCCGGAAAGCGGCGGAGCCAATATCGATCACCGGAGGGGAAAGCTGATCATGGATTTCGACACATTCTTTGCGCGAGAGCTGGACGCGGTGCGCGACGAAGGGCGCTACCGCGTCTTCACCGAGATCGAGCGCAAACGCGGCGCTTTCCCGCATGCGACACGTTATGTGAATGACGGAACGCAGGAAGTGACCGTCTGGTGTTCCAACGACTATCTCGGCATGGGTCAGCATCCGGTCGTGCTCGACGCCATGCATAAGGTGCTCGACCAGTGCGGCGCTGGGGCTGGCGGCACGCGCAATATCTCCGGCACCAATCACCAGCACGTACTCCTGGAGCAGGAGCTGGCAGACCTCCACGGCAAGGAAGCCGCGCTGCTGTTTACGAGCGGCTATGTCTCCAACTGGGCAGGCCTTGGCACGCTGGCGAGCAAAATCCCCGGCTGCGTCGTCTTCTCGGACGCGCTCAACCATGCCAGCATGATCGAGGGCATTCGTCACTCCCGCGCAGAATACAAGATCTGGAAGCATAACGATCCGGCGGATCTCGACCGGCATCTTTCCGCCTTCGGGCCGGATGTGCCCAAGCTGGTCGCGTTCGAGAGCGTCTACTCGATGGATGGCGATATCGCCCCCATCGCCGAAATCCTCGACGTCTGCGAAAAGCATGGCGCGATGAGCTATATTGACGAGGTCCACGCTGTAGGCCTGTACGGCCCGCGAGGCGGCGGGATTGCCGAGCGTGAAGGACTGATGGACCGCATCACCGTCATAGAGGGTACGCTGGGCAAGGCGTTCGGCGTGATGGGCGGTTATATTGCAGCGAGTGCCGATCTGGTCGATTTCGTGCGAACCTTCGCCAGTGGCTTCATATTCTCAACCGCCTTGCCCCCGGCAGTCGCTGCGGGGGCCTGTGCCAGCATCAAGCACTTGAAGGTGAGCAACGAAGAGCGCGATCTGCAAAAGGACCGTGTCGCGACCGTGCGCGCCAAGCTGGATATGCTGGGCATCCCGCACCTGCCAAATCCCAGCCATATCATCCCGGTGATGGTGGGTGATGCGCATAAGTGTAAGCGCATCAGTGACTGGCTGATGGACAATCACGGCATTTATGTGCAGCCGATCAATTATCCAACTGTGCCGGTGGGGACAGAACGGCTGCGCCTCACGCCTTCACCCGTTCATGACGATGGCGATATCGATCGCCTGATCCACGCATTGAGCGACATCTGGTCGCAATGCGAACTGGCGCGGGGTTCGGTCGCCGCCTGAGTACGAATTCAGAAAAAGGGGCGCGCGAACCGGCCGGTTCGCGCGCCCCTTTTTTCGTTAAAGTCCGGCTTACTCGCCAGTCGTTTCCAGATAAGCAATGACGTCTGCCCGATCTTGCGGATCTGAAAGTCCGGCAAATGCCATCTTAGTACCCGGGACCACGCGCTGCGGATTTTCCAGATATTGGAACAGCTTTTCCGGCGTCCATACGATGCCGCTATTGGCATTGGCCGGGCTGTAACTGTAACCTTCCACAGCGCCCGCTTCATGACCGACGATGCCCGCCAAAGAGGGTCCGACGCGGTTTTCACCGGGCGTTACAACGTGGCAGGCACCGCATTGCGCGAATACGGCTTCACCCGCCGCCACATCGCCTGTGAAGTTGGCGAGCATAGTGCCGTCCATGGTCTCGGTGTTGTCTGCAGCCGGTGCAGCAGCATCACCGGCGTCGGCGGTGTCATCTGCAGGTGCTTCCGCTGAGGTATCAGCAGGTTCCTCAGCTGGAGCAGGCGCATCGCCGCTTCCGCCGCAAGCAGCGAGAAGTGCAGTTCCACCCAACAGGCCGAGAAGGCGCATATCGATCTTCATTCGGGATTCTCCCTTCCAAATTATAGTGACGGAGCCCGCCAACTGAGAGCCCAACGCACTAATGTGCTAATGGTGCCCATATTGCGAGAGAATCTTGCAGCCCCGCAACATGGCCGAAAGTCCGCCGCTTCATAAATGTCGGGATTTGGATCCGCCAGCCAAGATAAGCCTTGCTCGTTTGCATATTCATACGCTCTCCCATATCGCGCATTGGCATGACGGCGGTCCCCTGGTGGTCCAAAACCTATGCTCCAGATTGCACACTGCGACCAGTTACTGGAGAGACGCTACACCCCCGCCGGCGGCAGCATACAATTCGATAAAGGCCTGCGACAGATCGGCTTCCCCATCGATAAGGGCTTCGCGGCTGGAGATCAGCTGTCTTTGCACGTCCAATACGTCGAACAAGGAGGCAAGGCCTTCTCGATAGAGCGCATTGGATTGTTCGAACGCTGCCTCGCTTTCCTGAACTGCGGCTTCGAGTTCAACCTTCCGGTCCTGCGCAGCGCGTATGGCCACCAAAGCAGTCTCGACCTCTGCCAGGGCAGTGAACAGGGTTTCCCGGTAATCGGCTATACTCGCGCCATATTCGGCTTCGGCCGCCGCAATTTCGGCTCGTCTGCGGCCACCATCGAAAAGCGGGACGTCCAGTGCAGCGCCAAGGCTTGCAACGGCCTGTGAAAGGATGCCCGAAATGCTACCGTCACCGAGCGAGATCAGGCCTGGCAATCGCAGGGCAGGCAGAAGATCTGCGCGCTCGATCCCAACCCGTGCGGCTGCTACCGCAACATCGGACTCCGCAAGCAGGAGGTCCGGTCTGCGCCGCAGCAATTCGGCCGGAAAACCTATTCCCGGGCCGCCGCGATAATCGGGAATTCGCACCTCTTCCGATGGGCGTACGATCGCGGACGGGGGCTCCCCCAGCAATACAGACACAGCGTTGGCCGAACGCGCCCGGGCGAGTTCCAAAGGGCCACGCTGCGCCCTTGTGCGGGCGAGGTCTGCGGCCGCTCGGCGAACGTCGAGATTGGAGGACAGCCCGGCTTCAAAGCGCAGGGTCACGATCCGCAGTGTCTGCTCCTGCAAGGCGGTGGACTCATCAAGCAGGCGCAAGCGGGCTCCGCTGCGTTGCAATTCGATGTACTGGTCCGCCACCGCCGCCGCGACGATTCGCCTGCGGTCGGCAAGGAAATAAGCCGCTCCATCAGCGGCTGCCAGCGCAGCGGCGCGCTCTGCCGAGAGACGCCCATTGATATCGATCACCCAGCTGCCGCCAAGACCAGCATCAAGGCCACCAAAGGTATCGCCACTGTCATCGAGCCCGACCGAGCCTGCAACCTCACCATCCAGTGTCGGCAGGAAGTCCGCATCTTCCGCCCGCACAATCGCCTCTGCGGCCAACAAGCGTTGGCGAGCGGCCTCGAGTGACTGATTGCGCTCCAGCGCTGTTTCAACCAACACATCGAGCGCCGGATCATCGAAGCCGCGCCACCATAATTCGGCTTCGCCAGCGGGCGGACGAGCATCAGCGAAATAATCAGGTGCAAATGTGATGCCATTGGCAGGTTCTGCCTGCGGGATCGAAGGCGTAGCACATGCCCCGGTTAGCGCGGCCAGCGCAATAACAGCGGGAAGACGCCTCATGCCGGGTTGCCGACTGGCTCTTCGCCGTCGCTCGTTGACGAGGGCTTGCTGGTCGCACGATCATCGTCTTCCGCCAGCTCGCGCTCGAGCCGGGCGAGATCGACACTGCGGGGTTTGCCTAGGGGCGCGATCAGCGCGTAGAGCGCCGGAACGAGATACAGGGTAAATACAGCAGCGATACCCAATCCCCCGACGATCACCCAGCCGATGGCCTCACGTGCCTCTGCCCCCGCACCGCTGGCAAGCACGAGCGGAACGGCGCCAATCACGGTCGAAATGAGCGTCATGGCAATAGGTCGCAAGCGGATCGATGCGGCATCGGCGATTGCCGTCGGCACGTCCGCCCCTTCATCGCGCCGCTGGTCGGCAAATTCGACCATGAGGATGCCGTTCTTCGCCATCAGGCCGATCAGCATGACCAAGCCGATCTGGGAATAAATGTTGAGAGACGTGCCCGATAGAAACAGGGCGAAAACCGCCGCCGCCAGAGCGAACGGGATAGAAGAAAGGATGACGAACGGACTGGCGAGACTTTCGAACTGAGCGACAAGCACAAGAAACACGATCAGGAGTGCGAAGGCATAAGTCAGCAACAGCTCATTAGAGCTTTCCTCAAGCTGTTCCGCCTCGCCCCGGAGGATCATCTCGATATCCTCGGCCACCACATCTGCAGCCAGCCTTTCCATTTCCGCCACAGCTTCGGCAAGTGGAACACCCGGCGCGATAGCCGCCTCGACCTCGATCGCACGCCGCTGTTCGGTCCGGTCGAGCTCGGCGGCAATGCCTTCCTCGGTAAAACGGGTCAGCGAGGACAGCGGTACCAGTGCCCCACTGTCTCCTCGGACATACAGATTGCCAAGGTCGCTCGGACGCGTAATCGCGACCGCTTCGGCCGTCAGGTAGATTGGAATCGCCTGGTCGGCAACATTCAGGTCGACTACTTCGGTCCCGTCAACCATTGCGCGCAACGTCAGGGCGAGGTCTTCCAGATCAACCCCCAGATCGGCTGCCCGCTGGCGGTTGATCCCGATGGACAGCTGCGGCTGGGTTGGCTGGTAGGAAATCTCGGGATCGGAAAGGATGTCCGATCGGGTGTCGATGGCCTCGGCAAGACTGCGTGCAGATTGATAGATGCCTTCGTAATTGTCGCCCGTAAGGGCTGCCTCGAGGCCGCCACGACCGCCGCCGCCACCGCTGAGCGTTCCACGGCCACGGGCCGAGGCACGCGAACCCGGCATGGCATCAAGCTGATCGCCGAGCGACTCAACGATTTCGGTCTGGCTCCTTTCGCGCCCGCCCCAGTCCGCGAGATTGGCGGTAACCTGGATACGGTTCGGATCATAACGCCCGACGATAGACAACGTGTTTTCCACCTCTCCGCTGTCGAGTAGCGGATCGATAATCTGCTCGATCTCATCCATCTCGCGATCCATGAAAGCCAGTCCGACACCATCAGGGCCGCTTGCCCAAATGTAAAAGGTCGAACGGTCTTCATCGGGGACAAGCTCTTGCTCGATCTGGGTGTAGAGAAGGCCTGCGCCCACAACTGCCAGCAGCGAAACGCCGAGCGTGCGCCAAGGGTGCGCGATGCACCCCCCGGCGCTCCTGCGATACCATGCGGCAGCTTTTTTTGCGTGGGCGAGCAACCGCGGATTGGGATCTGCTTTGTCATCGGCGAGATCGACTTTCGCCGCAAGCGCAGGGACCAGCGAAATCGCCACGAATGTCGACAGGATTACGGCGAAAGCCAGCACGAAGCCGAATTCACGGAACAGCCGGCCAGTCTCCGAAGGAAGGAAGCTGATCGGTACGAAGACCGAAACCAGCACTGCGGTGGTGGCGATAACCGCGAAATAGACCTGCCGCGTGCCCAGTACTGCAGCCGCCTTTTTGCCCAGCCCTTCCTCCTTCTGCAGCCGCTGCGCATTTTCAAGCACCACGATGGAATCGTCTACGATCAAACCCGTGGCAAGAACCAGGGCAAGCAGGGTAAGCAGATTGATGGAAAAGCCCAGCAACCAGATTCCCGCCACCACACCAATCAGCGCGATTGGTATTGCAACGCTAGGTATCAGGGTTGGCCGGACGTGACCGAAGAACAGGAAGATCACGGCCATCACCACGGCAATGGTGATCGTAAGCGTTATAATCACTTCGCGCACCGACACCTGGATGAATGTTGCGTCATCCGAAATCACACGGATATCGATATCGTCGAAGCGTTCATTCACCGCTTCGGCTGCCGCACGCGTCGCTTCGGAAATCGCAATCGTATTGGAGTTCGCCTGCCGGATGATGCCAAGGCCGATAACCGGTTCACCATCCAGCCGGACATAGCTCGTGGCATCAGCAGGCGCGAAATAGGTCTCGGCGACATCCCCGATCTGGACTTCTCCACGGACCACAACATTGGCCACTTGTGCAGCATCGGCGGCATTGGCCTCTGCGCGAACGATCAGCTCCTGCGCACCGGATCGAAAGGAACCGACCGGTGTATCGAACGGTGCCTGCTCCAGCGCAGCGGCAACATCGCTCATCGTGAGCCGGTACCGGGCAAGACGCGCCGGATCGACGGCAACGCGCATCTGCCGCTCACGCGTGCCGAATGTGTCGATGCTGGCCACGCCTTCGGCAACCAGCAATTCGGGAATGATATCGTTTTCGACGATGCGGGTCAGCTCGGCGATGTCATAGTTATCGCTTGAGACGGCGAGCGTCATAATGGATTCGGCATCCTCATCGGCCTTGACGACGCGGATTTGCTCTACCCGGTCGGGCAGTTCGCGAGTGATCCGGCTCACTGCTTCACGAATGTCCGATGCTGCAGAGTCGAGATCGGTGCCGGGATTGAACTCGACCCGAATGCGGGTGTTGTTTTCCTCGCTGGAGGAGCGGATCTGCCGCACACCATTGACCCGGGCTGCAGCGTTTTCGAGCACCGATGTGACTTCGGCATCCATCGTTTCAGGCGCGGCCCCGGGAAGCGTCGCGCTGACCGTAATGATGGGACGGTCGACGTTTGGCAATTCGCGCACTTCTGTGCCCAGCAGCGCCGCAGCACCTGCAATAATGATCAGCAGATTGAGAACCATGATAAGGAGCGGTCGCTTGACCGCCAGCATTGGCAGGTCGCTCTTCATCATGTTGTTTCTGCTTCGACTTCGGCAGCAGGGCGTACTGCCGGTTCGACCAGCTCGACGGCCTGGCCCTCGCGGACCTTTTGCACACCCTCGACTATGACCAGTGTGCCTTCCTCAATATTTGCGTCGAGTAACGCCACGCCGGCGCGACGCGAGGCGATTGTTACCGGCACGCGTGTCGCTGCACCGTCCTGCACTGCAAAGATCGACGACCCTTCTCCGCTCCAAACGACCGATGCTTCAGGCACGGCGGCGCGGAGTTGCCCGGTATCGATAAAACGAACACTAAAGCTCATGCCGGGCCGGTAAGTATCATTGCGATTGCTGATGACGGCGCGAACACGATAACTGCGCTGTTCCTGCTCGATGGTACTGTCGACCGCTTCGATTCGTGCGGCAATCATCTGATCGGGGTCCGAAAAGGCGACCACATCTACGGTCCCGCCCGGGCTGAGTCGGCGAAACACAGCTTCAGGCGCATTGAATTCGACATAGAGCCGGTCGCGCTGGTCGAGTTGGGCGATCAGCGTTGTCGGCGTAACGCGATCGCCCACGTCGATCTCGGAAAAGCTGATATGCCCCGAAAAGGGCGCGCGAACGGTGCGATCGGCGAGCGCTTCCTGCGCCAGATCGCGTTCGATCCGCGCGGCGGCGAGCGCCGTTTCACCTTCTTCGATCTGGCTTTCAGATAGCGCGCCTGTGTCTTCGATCCTGCGATAACGGTCGAGCAATTGCTGCGCTTCCTGTACCCGTACTTCCGCGAGGCGAAGCGCAAGCCGCTCCGCCTGCGCATCGAGTTCAACCAATGGCTGGCCAGTGCGAACGAAGCTGCCGGGTCTGAACCGAACGGCGGTGACTTGGCCGGAAACCTCTGGATAAAGTTCCGCAGAGCGAATCGCGCGTGCTGTCCCTATGGCCTCGATTATTTCTTCATCGGGCAGGAATTCCACTGGTTCCGCCACTACGGTAACCGACCGCTCCGCAAAATCAGCATCATCTCCCGAGCACGCAGATAGAAGGAGCGCCGCCGCTATTGTCCCCAGAAAGCGCATAAATTGTTTAGCTTCTTCCGATCGTTGCGGTTTGCGTCCTACTCAGTAACGCAGGCGGCAGGCTTTGGTTGCACACGCGATTGAGCGAGAAAGCGAAAAGTCCCAAGTCATATGGACCTGAAGAACAGGTGCTAGTGTGTGCCGTTATCCGGTCGACAGGCCGCTCGTGCATGCAATACTCCATCTGAAAATGCGTTGCCCTTTTCGAACGTCCGGCCACGCACGATTGTGCGGGTGGAGAAACGTCCTGTCGACGCTGTTTCTGAATATTGCGAAGCGTTAGTTCGCAACGGTCAAAGTTGGAAGGTGGACTTTTCGTCGCATGCCAAAGGGGTGCGACCGAAAGACTGAACGCGAACGGAGCGACCGCATCAGGTAAATTCAACGCTTCGCGGAACATCATGAGAGCACTGGCAAGATATTCCAGTGCCGCCGGCCGAGAAGTGAACTGATGAGGGTATGTAGGCCAGCACGCAAAGCCCGGATGGGTCACTAGAGCCCGATGTAAGAACGGGTGACAATCCGTGCAAATACACCGGCCTTACGCTTATCTTCGGGCCCGACCGGACACGTTTCGTGTTCCTCCAATTAAATGAGCGTGACACGATTGTCGGCCGGGCCGAGTCTTGGTTGTGCGTGCGAAACGGCTATTGCCAAAATCGAAGTCGAGCATCTCCTTTAGTCGGGATGGCCGATCCAATCATTCAGGTTTGGGAAATCGCTGCCTACTGTCGCAGCGATCTTCTCGAAATCATCGGTGCCGGGCAATTCACCACTAAGAATCGTTCCGATCCGCAGCAGTGTGTGCGCGATCGCACTTTCGCGGGTCTCTCGCGACATAGGCATGTTGTCCATTGCGTCGCTTGTCAGCGCCGTCACGAGTCCATGGATCATAGTCCAAATGACCATGGCGTCACGCTCGATCGCCATATCGTCCATCCCGGGCTTCTTGACATAATCGAGCTTACGCAGACTCTCGTGTAAGAGTGCAAAGCAGCGATGCGCGCGGTCCAACATGTTGGGATGGTTCTTTGCCTCCGGCAGGCTGGCCGAAAACATCAGCCGATATTTTACCGGGTTTGCCAGCGCGTAATCAATATAGGCCAGGCCCAGCGCACGCATCTCGTCCGGCACGTCTTTGGCACGTGAATGAGCTTCCATATGCTGCGAGAACTCATCGAAGACCATCGCTATAATCTCCGCGAGAATGTGTTCTCGCGAGGCGAAGTGCTTGTAGGGCGCCTGGTGCGACACTCCAAGGCGGCGCGACACTTCGCGGAGGCTCAGCTTGTCCAGACCGTCGGCCTCGATGATGCGCAGCGCTTCGTCGAGGCAAGCCTGCTTTAGAGAAAGGTCGGGCTTTTTCTTGCTCATGCAAATGCGTTAATTGGTCGGGGCAAGAAAAGCCAATGGAAAGGTTGACAGCGTCAACCCTCAGGCTATGGTTGACACTGTCACCTGCGGAGTCGACGGATGCAACGACCACCGAACAAGAAGCGGAAAAGTGGGCACTTGTTACCGGTGCTTCCGACGGAATTGGATGCGTCACCGCAGAGAGGTCTGCTGCCGCGGGATACTCGCTGATCCTGTGCGCCAGGCGAAGAGAGATGATGGATAACCTCGCGAAACAGCTCGAGCCACGCTGCCACATCGAAACCCGTCTCGTTGTCGCCGATCTCGGCTCGAGCGATGGCCTAGAGCGGCCGGCCCCGGATTCAGTCGATTTACCCATCACGGTTGCCGTGCGTGCTGCAGGGTACAGAACCGGCGGAGCGTTTCTGGACAATGATGTCGCCGCTGAATTGGCAATGATCGATGTCAATTGCCGGGCGCTTGCGCAGTGTTTCCATCGTATCGGGATGCAAACGCGCGACAATTGCCCACTCGGCACGATCCTGACGGCTGCTACCGCGTTCCGCCTCGGAGCCAATGGCGGCCATTTCAATGGGTCACCTCCCATCAATGGCGCAACAATACCGTATACCAAATGGTCACTCACCGTTGGCGATCTTCGCGCCGCGCATTTCATGGCGACGCACATGATACGGGCCGTGCCGCTTGCCAGCCTTGCTCTGGCCATGTTCCTGGAACGACAGCTTGCCCGTCTCGCCGTCATGATGTTTGCCGCGCTGTGGGCCACACTTTGCCCGTCTGTTGTCCAACAGGCGTTCGGCAGGCGACCGATAACCGAACGGAGCTTCGGCGCATGAGTGGGTCGAACTTACGGGATCGTGGCGTTGAGGCACTCCGCAATTCGCGTTTCGCCCGCTGGCCGGGTCTCCTGCTTCCAGTAGCGTTACTCGCCGCAATCTTGTTTGCGGCGAACGGGCTTTCCGACGGCGCGGATCGGGAAACAGTAGAGCACGCCGCCACCCCGGTCGAAGTCGTCGAGCTTGTGCCATCGGAAAACTTCACAACCCGCAGCACCTATATCGGCCGTGTCGAGGCGCGGCGGCGAAGCGAGCTCGGCTTTGAACTCGGCGGTGAGCTGGCATCGGTCATGGTCGACGAAGGGCAAAGCTTCGGACGCGGGCAGGTGCTTGCGCGCCTTGATACCGCCCGCCTCCGCGCACGGCGCCAGGAACTGGCGATGCAGCTGGCCCGCGCCCGGGCCGAGGCGCAGGCAGCCAATTCCCGCTACACGCGGAATACCTCCTTGCGCGCATCCACACCCGAAGCGGTTGCAGAACAGGCGCTCGACGACGCGCGATACGCTGCTGATGCCGCCAGTGCTCAGGTGTCGGCGGTGAACGCCCAGATTGCGGCCCTCGACGTCGATATCCGTCGCGCCCGCATCGTTGCGCCCTATTCCGGGATCGTAGAGGCGCGACGAATGGACGAGGGCGAGATAGCGGCTGCGGGCATGCCCGTGCTTACAGTACTCGAGACCGCGGCCCCGGAGGCACGCATCGGTATCCCGGCGGCAAATGACACAAACCTTTCGCCCGGGTCACGCGTCCTCATAACTGTGGATGGTGTGCCTATGTCTGCCCGTGTCACGAGCATCGGCGTGGCGCGGTCGAGCGAGACCCGGACGGTGGATCTGATCGCCACGCTTGGCGCGCCCCTCGGGACGATCCGCGACGGCGATCTTGCCAGTCTCGAGATCGAAAGGCAGATCCCCGGTGACGGTTTCTGGGTGCCGCTGTCTGCCCTCACGGAAAGTCGGCGCGGACTGTGGTCCGTCCTCGTGGTCGAGCAGCGTGAAAGCGAAGCTTCGCCCATTCTGGTGCGACGCGAAGTCGAACTCGTCGGACAGGACCAAAACCGCGCCTTCGTCCGCGGAGCGTTGCAGCGAAGCGATCTTGTCGTTGCTTCCGGTCTGCAACGCCTTGCTGCAGGTGCGCCGGTTTCGATCAGCCGCCGACGCCGGATGAACCCGTGAGCGCCGGGGACGCTCCGAACGGGAGAAGGGGGGCGACCCCGATTTTCTTCGCCAACCCTTATCTTCTTTGGCTGTCTATCGTCATTGTACTCGCAGGCGGGCTGCTGGCATTCGCGGCGCTGCCCCGGCTCGAAGACCCTCGCATCACGCAGCGCAATGCGATCATCCTTGTCGCCATGCCCGGTGCGCCGGCCGACCGGATCGAGGCACTCATCAGCGAACCCATCGAACTGGCGCTCGACGAGATCCCGGAGATCAAGGAAGTCACGTCGACCTCGCGGAGCGGTTTCGCCAGCATTTCCATCGAATTGCAGGACGCAATCACGACCGCGGACAATACCAAGGTATTTGCCGAAATTCGTGACAAGCTTTCCGATGTCGAAGCACGCTTTCCCGCCGAAGCACTACCGGCGGTGTTCGATGAAAATCGCGGCGCCGTCGCCTTCACCAAGATCCTCGCCATCACCTGGGATATGGAAACCGAGCCGAACCTCGCAATCATGTCGCGTGTCGGAGACGATCTTGCCGCCTCCTTGCGCGAAGTCCCGGGAACCGAACTCGTCCGTATCTACGGCGCACCGAGCGAGGAGATTGCCGTCTATCCCGACAGCACTGCGCTGGCCCTATACGGTATTGATGCAGCACGTTTCGCACAGGCACTCCGGCGGTCAGATAGCGAGGCATCCGGCGGAACAATCATCGGGGCTGATAACGAGCTCCAGCTGGATGTCGCAGGCGATTTCGACGGCGTTTCGCGGATCATGCAGGTGCCCGTCCTGCAAGCTGACGGTCGGCGCGTCACGGCGGGCGACCTTGCCGATATCCGCCGAACCATAGCAGAACCGCTGGAGAGCATGGCGCTGCGCGGCGGCGAACGCGCGATATTCGTCGCGGCGCGCATGGATGAAAACACGCAAGTCTCCGGCTGGAACAAGCAGCTCGATGCCGCGATCGCGCGGTTCAACGATTACGGCGGTGGCACCAGAGTAGAAGAGGTGTTCGACCAAAGCGTCTACACAACCGAACGACTCGGCGATCTCTTCGGCAATCTCCTTCTGGGTATCGCAGTCGTCGTCCTCGTCGTGACGGTTCTGATGGGCTGGCGATCGGCAATTCTCGTATCGGCTTCGATCCCGCTGGTGGGCGCAGCGACATTGTTTTCGGTATCGAGCTTCGGCGGTCAGTTGCACCAGATGTCGGTATTCGGGATGATCGTCGCACTCGGCATCCTCATCGACAACGCCATCGTGGTAGTCGACGAGAGCCAGCGCAATCTCGCCCGGGGAGTGGAGCGCAGCGCTGTCATGCGCGCCACGCTCGATCAGTTGTTCATCCCATTGCTCGCTTCGACGATAACCACGGTCATCGCCTTCTTGCCGATCGTGTTGTTGCCCGGCGGCTCGGGCGATTTCGTGCGCTGGATCGGCCTTAGCGTCATTATCGCTATCATCGCCGCCTTCGTTATAGCGGTCACGATAATCGCCGCACTGGCAGCGCGTTACAGCAGACGCGAAAGTAGCGATGGCGGCTGGTGGCAGAACGGCATTTCAGGAGGACCGATCGCCGGTTTTTTCGCGCGCACGTTGCGGCTCTCAATCCGCAAACCGCTTGTCGGCATAGCAATTGCTCTCGCGCCGCCGGTGCTCGGCTTTGCCCTCCTCCCCACGCTTGGAAACGAGTTTTTCCCTCCAACCGATCGCAACATGTTCTCGATCCGGATGACATTGCCGAGCAGCACCTCAATAGGCTCCACCGAGCGCTTTGCAGAGCGGATGGAGCACGATCTGCTTCAACGCCAGGGAGTGCAGCGCGTCGACACGATGATCGGGGGCAGCTTCCCTTCGGTCTATTACAACCTTGTAATGAACCAGGATGCGAGCCCGAATTACGCACACGCTATCGTGACTACGACTGACGCGGCGGCCACCCAGCGACTGGTGGCATCTTTGCAGGAAGATACGCCCGCAAACTTTCCGGAAGCGCAAGTGCTCGTAAACGAATTCGGCCAGGGTCCGCCCGCGACCGCCGATGTCGAGGTAAAAATCATCGGCCCGTCGATCGAAAAACTGCAGCAGGCGGGCGAGACCGTCCAACGGATCATGATGGCACACCCGGATGTAGTGGTTACGGGTGTAACAATGCCGCGCGGTATCCCCAAACTGCAATTGCACGCCGACGAAGACGAGGCGCAATCGGCTGGCATCGGTTTCGACGATATTTCGTCGCAATTGCGCGCGGCAGTTGATGGTATCGACGCCGGCACTGTGCGCGAAGACCTTCAGGAACTACCCGTGCGCATCCGCTACGGAGAAGACCTTGGCACAGATCCAACCGGAGTGGACAGCTTCACGGTGATATCTCCTCAGGGTCACTTTGTGCCGCTTGACGCGCTTGGCCATATTACTCTGGTACCCGAGACTGCCGCGATCATGCGCATCGACGGAGAGCGCGCCAATGTTGTGCGCGGCTGGGTGGCAAGTGACGCGCTGGCGATCGATGTAGCTGAACAGGTGCTCGCGAATATCGAAGCAGAGGATCTCGGACTGCCGAGCAATTACCGGCTCGAGCTCGGAGGGCAGGTTGAGCAAAGTTCGGACGCTCAGGGAAACCTTGCAAACTATGCTCCGCTGCTCGGCATCGCGATGTTGGCAACACTTATCCTTACTTTCCGCAGCCTCCTGTTGACCTTGCCGTTGCTAGTGGTCGGCATTGCCTCAGTGGGTAATGCCTTCCTTGCCACCTGGCTCATTGCTTATCCCATCAGTTTCAACACATTAATCGGTACGATCGGCCTGATCGGCCTCGCCTTCAACAATTCCATCGTCGTCATCGCGGCGATCCGAGCGGACGAGGCGGCGCGCCGTGGCGATGAGAAGGCGATCGCTGAGGCGGTCGAGCGCACGGGGCGCCACATCCTTTCAACAACCCTTACCACTGTCGGGGCTTTCCTTCCGCTGCTGCTGTTGATCGGCGGAACATTCTGGCCCTCGCTCGCTATTGTCCTGTCGGGCGGCGTCTTTGGGTCGATGGTCCTGTCGCAATTCCTCATTCCCGCCTCCTACGTGCTGATTGCCCGTTGGGAAGCGCGACGGCGAGGTGACGCACATGGTCGGGCGTTGCCGGCATGATGCGTCTCCCTCTTCTTGTGCCAGCCCTGCTCCTTGCCGGTTGTGCTGGCGGACCACCGCCCGAAGTGGCCACCCCGACCCCCGACCTACCACCTGCCTTCTTCTACGCTCCCGGCGAGAGCACGGAGGCTGATCTAGCAGCACTTCTGCCCGCCGACGATCCGGCGTTCGTTACCCTCTCGACCTACGCTCTGGAGAATTCTCCCACGCTCGGCGAAGCACTCGCCCGGATCGATATTGCCCGCAGCGGCGCGGCACGTGCCGGCGCCGAGCGCTTGCCGAACCTTAACGCGAGCACAGGTGTCGAAGCCAGCCGGACCAATCCATTACAATTCGGCGCCAATCTACCGCCCGGGATCGTTTTCGACAGCGAGCGCATCGCCTATGCCGCCAATCTCTCTGCCAGCTGGGACGCGGATGTGTTCGGCGTTTTGCGCGCCGAGGAGCGCGCGGCGCTGCGGCGGATCGACGCTGCAGAGGCAGGTGCGGCGGCCGTGCGCCTCGCTTTGATATCCGAGATCGCGACAACGGTCATCGACTGGCGTACCGTCGAAGCGCGTGAACGCCATTTGCGCAGCGATGTCGGAACTGCAGAGCACCTTGAGCGCCTTGCAATCGCTCGCGAGGAACAAGGTCTTGGCGCGGGAATCGATCGTTTGCGCGCCGAGGGCAATGCTGCCACAGCACAAACTAATCTCGCGGCGCTGGAAGGCGAAAAGCGCAGGCTGCTCGGGCGACTCGTTACGCTGACTACACTCAATGCGAGAATTGTTATGGCCGCGCTCGATACAACGCCACCCGATCCGCAGCAGCTGTTACCGCCGCCGCAAGCACTACCGTCTAGCTTGGTGCAAAACCGGCCCGATATCTTGCAGGCCGCGGCAGTGCTCGCCGCCGAAGATGCCGAACTCGCAGCGACCGCAAGGCGGCGTTTCCCCCGTTTCGACCTTTCTGCGGTCATCGGCCTGCTCACCTTCGATCTCTCCAACTTCCTGTCGGAAGATTCGCTGGTTAGCACACTGGCCGCGTCGGTCGCCGGTCCATTACTGGACTTCGGCAGGCTCGAGGCTGAAATCGACGGGGCGGCGGCAGCGAAGCAGGCCGCTTTCGAGGCCTATAGAGGTGCAGTGTTCGATGCGCTGGGCGACGCGGAAGCGGCCTACGGCCTGGTCTACGCAGCAGACGCGGAACGCGCTGCCGCAGAGCGGGAGTCCCGAAGCGTGCAGCGCATCCGCGACATCGCGCTGGCGCAATACCAGTCTGGGCTGGTTGATTTCTCGACCGTTCTCGACGCGACGCGAAGAGCGGATCAGAGCGGTCAGCGCACAACCATTCGGGTCGGTCAAGCGCAGCGAGCAAGGGTCATTCTCTGGCAAACTCTCGGCGGTGCCGGAAGAAGGTTTTGATGAAATAGTCTTTTACTGAAGCCGTCAGTATACCCGCAACTCGTCTCCGATTGATGCGGCTATCTCTTACCCGGAGTGCGGTCAGGCCATGAAGGTTGACCACTCGCACAAAGCGGCGGAGCTGGTCGCTTTTTAGGTATGTCGGGCGGTGAGATGGCGTTCGAAGTTGAAGTGAACTTGGGCGTCGGCATGGGCCGGCCCCATTGACGGAACCTTGGCATACGACAGATTCGCTGTTTTCTCATGCCGCTGGCGAACAGACGACCAAACCTGTTCAACCATTTCCGCACGGTCCCATCGCAGATATCAATTCCGAGCTGAGAACGCAGGTCTTCGACATTGCCCAAGCTCAGCGGGAAGCGAACCGACATCATCAGCGCCAGCCGGATACGTTAAAGGCGAAAACTTGAAATAGCGGCAAGGACTGGCCGAATTCCGGCTCGGGCGGCATTCCTACCTACCCTCGCTCGTCCTTTAGGCTATCCTTGCATGGCAGCGCAGGGCGGAGCATGCTGTGGCTGTTCCTCCAGCCATGCAATGGTAGCGTCGACTTGCTCGGCAGAGGCACCCAGGTAGCCGTTGAAATCAAAAAGTTCGTCGATCTCCTCACCAATGAGGGTACGCAATGTCGCGTCAGACAGGAGCGCATCGCGAAAGGGGATTCCATCGTCCAGAGCCCGCCGCGCCGCTTGAGCGACACGCTCTTCCGCAACCTGTTTGCCCAGCTCTTGCTCTACCGCGAAGACAATCCGCTGCGCCAGCACCATGCCATCGGTACTTTCCAGGTTTTCGCGCATGCGGTCAGGGTCGATGATCAGGCGATCAAGCAGGGTGTTGAGATCGCCGGTCATTTCCCCAGCTGCCAAAGAAATATCCTCAAGCGTGGAATTGGGACGGGAAGTGTTGTCGCGTTCGAAATAGTTGGCAACATCATCCATCAGTATACTCGCAAACGCGGGTATCTCGCGCCCGGCATGCATAAGCTGTTCGGACCGACTTGGATTGATCTTGTGCGGCATGGAGCTCGAACTTACGGCGGTCGACACCCGTCTTTCATACAGTTCACCGATATCAGTCATCTGCATGAGGAAAATTTCCTGTCCGATGTGCGCGTGGGTTCGGGACATTACAGCAAGGATACTGGCGTACTCGCCAAACACGTCGCGCATGCCATGCCAATCTGCAGGGGTAACGGGGCCGAGACCCAGATAATCTGCCGTTGCAGCCTCGATTGCCGGGCCATCTGGTCCTAGACCCAGGTGCGTTCCAACGGCACCACGCAACACACCCAGCGTTCCCAGGCGGCAGGCGACGGCTTCGAGCCGCTCGATGTTGCGCCGGTTGGCTGCCGCCCAGACTGCCACCTTCTTTCCGAAAGTTATAGGAAGCGCGTGCTGTCCGAGGGTCCGCCCGATCATCGGTGTGTCGCGATGTTCGCGGGCAAGAGCGATCATGCGCCCCTCGGCCTCGACAAGATCGGCGCGCAACAGGACGATGGTCTGGCGCAGTTGCAGAATTCGCACCGTGTCATAAACGTCGACCGTGGTCACACCACGATGCAAGGCGTTGCCAGCATCCGCCGACAGCGACCGACGCCAAACGTTGAGAAGCGCCACCATGCGATGGCGAACACGGCTATATTCTTCCTCGACGTCCGCCAGTGGTGCGTAACGGATTGATGCGGTCAGCGCGATTTCGTCGGCGGCTTCCTGCGAAATGTAGCCATAATCCGCTTGCCCCTGCGCGATTGCAGCTTCGACATCCATCACCAACTCGTTGCGGTGTTCGGGAGCGAAAATATCCTCAACATCCTGCGGCATCGGCGTGTTGGCCTGTGCCAGCACGGGTGCAGAGGTAGCGAGAAGGATTGCAGCGAGAGCGGGTTTGATCATTCGGCTTTTTCCATTTCGCAATATTCTTCAAGCAGTTGTAGCATCATGGCTTCTGCCGCAACGGTCGCGAGAGCGCGTATGCGACCAGTGTCGGTCTCGTCATGGATTTCCAATGTGACACCGGGGCGCTCGAAGGTTCGGGTAAACCAGCTTCGTGACGTGGAAAGGCCCGGGTTGTTTCCTGTAATTGGCTCGAATGAGTGTGTATCGCCCATCGCAGTTTCGATCCGCCCAATCCATGCCGAAAGGAATGGCTCGACACCTGCAGCATCACTGGAAGGGATGTAAAGCACATCTCCTGCTCGTGTAGCGTGGAAATCAATCATGAACACCGGCCGCACGCCGCCTGAGCGCTCTGCCTCGAGATAATTGCCAACGATCGCGCTTTCGCGCTGCGACCATATCCCCCAATCGCGGTTCAGGTCAGACAGACCCGCCGTACTGCGCCAGAAGCCATGTGCCGCCCCGTCGGGATTCAGGAACGGGAACGCCGCTATGCGAAACCTGCTACGAAATTGCATTGCCAACTCGTCATCCATACCGATCCGGTCGAGAAACGCCCGCATTGCGAATACACCCGGCACCTCCGGTGGATGCTGGCCGCCGAGCAGGAGCACGAGCATTCGGCTATCGGTATTGGCAGAGGTCAGTTGCCAGATATCGCGGCCCTGCTGCGACCTGCCAGCTACCTCAAACTCGAAGGGCGTCGCCGCGGCAAAATGCAGTGCCCATTCTCGATGCTCGAAGGCGCGAATGACAGGCTGCGCGGAAACACGGTAGCGTCCCGGCAGCAGGCCCAAAGTGAGTGTCGCAGTGTTCCCGCTTTCGGAAACCGAGACTGAAACCTCGTGATTCCCGGTATGTCGCTGCATGCCGATCGGTACGATTTTCGGTATGTAGCGATGCTCGCCAAAGGCATAGTCGAGCCGCACGGTCACTTCACCACCTCGCGCCGAAACAATGTCGAAGGCATACCATGGGCTGCGATTGACCGGCACGGTTTCCGGAACGATCGTAACCGCGAAGCCATCTTCTGTCCTGATGCAATCCTCGGCACCAGCACCCTCGAATTCGATTAGCAGACGCGGTTCGCCGGAGGCACAGTCTGCACTTGTCGTTTCTTTTGCGAGGCAAGGAGACGATATCGCTGCGAGGAAGGCGGCGCTCATTCCAACGGCAGCGCTCCGGGCAAGCATCATCCGAATACAACTGGGACAAGGTACATCGCCGCAATGCCGAGTACGCCGACACCTACCAGATTAAGCACAAGTCCGGCCTTCATCATCCGCGGAATAGAAACCGCGCCCGACGAAAAGACAATTGCATTAGGAGGCGTCGCTACCGGCAGCATGAAAGCGCAACTTGCCGCCAGTGTTACCGGCACGACAAAAAGCAGCGGATCCTGTCCAGTCTCCACGGCCACGGCCGCCATCACCGGCAGGAAAGTCGCGGTTGTTGCAAGATTGCTTGTCAGTTCAGTGAGGAAGATGACCAGGGCAGTCGCCGCGATCATCAGGAGCGCGATATTGAACGTTCCAAGCGGCGCAAGTGACTGTCCGATCCATTCGGTCAGTCCGCTGTCGGTCATGGCACCAGCAAGTGCGAGGCCTCCACCGAAAAGAATAAGTACGCCCCAAGGAAGCTTACGCGTGTCCTCCCAAGTGACCAGCGCCTTGCCGTCATCACCACTGGGAACGATAAACGCGAGCACCGCCATTGCCATGGCAATTCCGGCATCGGATAGGCCTTCGAGGCCGGTCAGATCGGCAATGAACCCACGAAAAAGCCAGCCCAAGACAAGAAGCGCAAAAAGCATCGCAGTACGCTTTTCACCAGTACTGGCCTGGCCCAGATCATCGCCCAATTGCGCCAAGTGACTTCGTGCTTCTTCCGTTGCGCGGAAGCCAACTTTGAACATCAATCGGGTCAGAACAAACCATGTGATTGGAAGCATGACCAGCGCCACCGGGACTCCCACAATCATCCAGCGCCGGAAGTCGATTTCGATTCCGTAGGTCGTGTCGAGGAATCCGGCCATGAAGGCGTTTGGCGGAGTTCCCACCAAGGTCGCAACACCGCCCAGTGTCGCTCCGTAGGCAAGAGCAAGAAGAAGCGCAGTCTCGAAATCAGCGCGCTCGCTGCGGCCAAGCTCGGTCATACTGTCACGGATGACAGCGATGACTGACATGGCAATCGGCAGCAGCATAAGCGTGGTTGAGGTGTTGGAAATCCACATGCTGATGGCAGCCGCGGAAATCATGAAGCCACCCACCAGCGAGCGGCCGTTCAGGCCGGCCATCCGGAAAATCTGTAATGCTACGCGGCGGTGCAGGCCCGACCTTTCGATCGCCAAAGCGATTACGAAGCCTCCGAGGAACAGGTAGATAATCGGGTTGGCGTAGTTGGGAGCGACCTCGCCGATAGGAAGCACGCCAGCAAACGGCAGGACAACCAGCGGCAGGAAAGCCGTGACGGCCACAGGGATAGTCTCGGTCGCCCACCACACCGCCATAAGTGTGGCCATGGCGGCAACAAAGCGGGCCGGATCACCCAAACCGACAGGGTCGAACACCATGTATACGATGATGGCGAGGATAGGGCCCGCTATTAGGCCAATCGTTTGATAAAGCGGTCGGTTTTCCTGCGCGGCAGTCATGTCATCTCCAGCGTCATATCCCTGTAGCGCAATCGGCGCTCAACCCGAAGCGGACGGAGCGCGATTGTGCGGTCAGAAACTTATCCGGAAACCGGCGATGAAAGTGCGTCCGTTGAATGATGCGAAATCGGGAAATTGTTCATCCCGACCGCGCGTTTCATAAGTTGTGGGGCGACGACCGCCATCAAGAATATCGTTAGCCGAGGCAAACAGCGTCGCCCTGCGCAAACCAAGCACGTCTTCCAAGGAATATTCGATATCAAGATCGAGGAAACCGCGGCCCTGCTGGTATTGGCTAAGGCCGAAGGTGCCGATCTCTTCCAACTGGATGCCTTGGTAACGATAGGCGACGGTCACCTCGAAGTCATCATCGGTGTAGAACAGTGCGGCATTGCCGGTGACGCTGGGCGAATTGAACAGGTCGAACTCGTCGGTGAAACTGTCCCCTGCTGCAGCCATTCCGAGCACCACCAGTGCGTCATCCGATTCCAGCGTGCCGAGGTCGAGGTCGATAGAGCTTTCCTGCAGTGTAAGGTTGCCGGCAAAGCCCAGATTGCCGAGGAGGCCCGGAAGGTAGTCGAACTGGTGGAACACACCGATTTCGACACCATAAACTTCCGCTCTATTACCATTGGCTGGCTGGCGGATATTAACCTGGGCGCCCGGCGTTGCCAGTATGCTCTCAAGTCCGCCAAGCTGGCCGAGCAAGGCTTCGCCTTCGGCACTGAATGGCGCGTCGCGCACAGCCGATACCGGATCGAACAGCCCCTCGCCTGGCGTAATCGCTCCTTCGATCGCGAAGGAGTTGAAGATGAAATCTTCGATCGACTTATAAAAGAGCGCGACAGAAACGGTATTCGAACGGTCGGGATACCATTCGAAGGCAAGGTCGAATGAATGCGCATAGGCATTGCGCAGGTTCGGGTTGCCCAGGTCGAAATCAATCTCGACATCGGTGATATCGGCCGCGGTCGCATTGGCCGGATTTACACCATCGGCAAGCTCGATACGGAAATCGCCATCGACTTCGGCGGCGAGCAGGTCGAACGTCGGACGTGCGATTGCAGTCGTGTAGGAGAAACGAAGGATGCTGTCGTCGGTCAGTTCGTAATTGAAAGCGATACGTGGCAGCACTTCAAAATTGCTCGTTTCGGTAACGTTCTGCTCGATCGAAGGCGCCGAAAGCTCGACGGCGTCGTTTCCGGCTCCGAGATCGAACGCAATGCGGGCGTCGAATGTCTGCGGAGCCGAAAACCGGCCGTCATACTGCTCGATACGTGCGCCACCGACGATATTCAGTCGGCCAAAGCGCAGTTTGGCCTGTGCGTAGCCGGAATAATACTGCTCGTCAGCCGTGACTGAAAGCGTCTGCAAAACGCGGGAGCCCGACGCGTAAAATCCATCGCGGAAAGTACGCCTCAACTGACGCAGGGCATCAGGATCGAAGAGCAGCACGCCATCAAGGCCAATATCGCTGAAAGGATTGCCGATGCGGTCGTAGGTCGATAGCGAGCCGTCAACGAGACCATAATCACCCAAGATCGCATTGTTATCGGGCAAGCTGCCGCCGAAAGCGTCAGACTCGTCGATACCAAGAAACTCGCCATTGGGACCGAGACTGTCATCTGTACCCGAAATGTCGATTTCTATGGTCTCGAAATCGGACTGTTCGAAGAGGCCACCGAACTTGATATATTCGAAAACACCGCCATTGGTGAATTCGTAAGTCGTATCGAGGCGAGCGGCATAACGCGTGTTTTCTCGGCTATCCTGTATCGACTCATCGAAATCATTGATTTCGCCGCAGGGATCTCCGTCATCTGCAACGCAAAACGGATCAAGTGCGCGCTGGAAAATCGCGAGATCCCTTGGCAGTGGCGCGGCGAAAGGCGGGTTGGAGAAGTCTAGCGGGACGAACGAAAGAGCGTTTTCAAGGGCATCGCTGTTTTCATTGGCGAGGGTGACATCTTCCAGTTCGTGGGTGAAATCGATCGACAGGATTGGCTCGTCTTCAAACGCCCGCGAGTAGCCTAGCGTGTAGTCGAACGTCCAATTGCCCGTCTGCGTCACACCGTTAATGAAATAGCGCTCACGCTCTTCAATCGAATCTTCGATCTGACCTTCGAAGGTGATCTCCGGGTCCGGGAAGAGCGACTGGTTGAAACCGCCCATACCGTTGGGCAGGATGTCCCCATTGTCCGCATCAAATTCCACATTGGAGGTCGTCTGCACCGTTTCATCACGGTCGTAGCGACCTCCGATTGTGAACGTCGTCGAATTCGACAAGCGCCACTGCAGCGATCCCGAAAGGCTGTAATTGTCGCGGCGGATCAAATTGTCTTCGAAGTTGATCTGCTCATTCGTGAAGTCGTTCGGGTCGAGGAAACCTTCCGGCACCAGCTCCAGCGGCTCTTCCTCCGTAAAGGTGTTGCCATTGATGGTGATCGCGTTGAGCTGCTCAAGCGTGAAGCTGGCTGGGTTTACATACAGCGTATCGAGATAAGTCCGGCGGTAGGCTGCGTTAACATTGAAAGCAAAGTCGTCCGTCAAGGATTGCGTGAGGCCGCCTGCGACCCGGAAACCGTAATCGTCGACGAAAGTATTGTCGCGCACGTCTGCTGATAGAAATCCGCCTTCGCGGCGCTCCAACGCACCACGCGTACGGATGTTGACGATACCTCCGAGGCCTTCGCTGTAATGTTCCGGCAGCGGCGCCTTGATAACCTCGATCAGAGAAACGCCGTTCGAGGTCACGATGTCTAACGCTGTGCGACGGAACTCATCGGCGGTGCCGGTACGCAGCCCATCGTAGAGAACCGTGTTGTAGGCCGCATCAAGGCCCCGGATCGAAATAAATTCGCCATCACCGGTATCGTTTTCACGCTGAAACCCCACTCCAGGAATGCGCGCAAGTGCCTCGGCAACGTTCGGGTCGGGAAAACGACCGGCCTGGTCTGCACTGAGCACATCGATAACGGAATCCGCTTCCCGCTTTGCATCAATAGATTCGAGGATGGAACCAACTTGTCCCTCCACCACGATGACATTCTCCTGCTCTGGCGAGGACGGAGGGTCCTGCACTTCCTGGGCCAGGGTGGGCGCGGAAAGCAGCGCAGTTGTCAGTGAAATGGCGGTGCTGGTCATGAATGTCGTGCGCTTGCCCGTCATGCTCGATCCTCTCTCGGTTGGTATTTTTTCGCTTTTGCGTTGTCTGGGGAACTAGACATTCACTGAACGGTGTCAATGTTTTTATACACTCGGTTCAAAAATAGAGCTTGAGTGAGTGCCGATAGTGTCACATAGGTCAATCACGATGGCTGGATGCAGGTATTGGCGATGAGCGACGGTTTGGGCGCGATCCGGTTGTCCGACGCATCGCGTGGCGACAAGCGCGGCCTGATTCTGGCAGAAGCCGTGCGTCTTTTTAACCAGCAAGGCTATTTCGACACGCGACTGGAAGATGTCGCGACCAGGCTCGATACTGCAAAGACAAGCATCAGCTATCACTTCAAGTCGAAGGAAGTGCTGCTTGCCGAGGCGTACAAAGCCACTTGCGCCTTCGCGCTCGACGCATTGCAACAGGCTTCCCAAGGCGAAACCGGGCGCGATCAGGTCACGGGGTGGTTACGCAACCTGGCAACGGCTCATGCGAGGAGCGCACGCGGTGCGGCGCCGCCGCTGGCAACCCTTAACGATCTCAGCGGATTGGGCGACGCCGATCGTGCTGATGTTACTGCGACGATGGAAATCATCGCATCGAAACTCGCAGCATTTATCGCCAACGGTGTGAAGGATGGGAGCATCGTAGTGACTTCGGTCGAAGCGACTGCCTTTTTTCTCCTGAACGCTGCTCACTGGATGAGACCTTGGCTTGAACATGTGCCGATCGGTGAACACGACGATGCCATCGGTTCGCTGATCGACCTCTTTTTGCACGGGCTGTTAAAGAATTCGACGATGCCACAGCCAAGCTATCCTATCGCCGATGGATTGGAAAATTCGGATTTCCTGTTTGATCGTGAAACGCGCAACCGGATGAAAGTCGAGGCCTTCCTGCGCGTTGGAACCAGGCATTTCAATCGCAAAGGCTACACCAACCTTTCCCTCAGCGATGTTGCCGGCGAGCTCGGTGTGAGCAGAGGTTCACTCTATTATTACATCGACGACAAAGACACGCTTTTGCGCGGCTGCGTCGATCGCTCGCTTTGTCAAATAGAAAGGGCGTTCGAACATCACGCCAAGCGCGGTCCGGCCGGAGAGGCGATCTTCCGCATTGCGGCGGAAATATATCAGGGTCACATAAGCGATCTCGATCCGCAGTTGCGCTTGCCCCTGCTGCAGGCGCTGTCAGTCAGCGAACGCCGCGCTGCCAATGCTCGCCTTTCTAGGATCAGGGCAAATTTCGACGAGATTGTGGCAATGGGCATGGCCGATGGAAGCATTCGCCAGTTCGAAACGGAAGCGATTGGCGAAATTATCCTTGGTGCAATTCATGCCGCGACGCCACAGCGCCTCAAATCCTTCGGGATGCATGGTGCGTCTCGAACCTCAAGCTTCGCTACGGCAACCGCATTTTTCGAGCCGCTGTTCAAAGGTGTCGCAGGGCAGGATTAAGATAACGCAGCGATCAGGCGCCGGCTTCAATCGCGCGGGCAACCTGTTGCAGGCTCTCCCCCCCGCGTGCGGTATAGCCGCCCGCATTGCCGCCTTGCGCTGCTGCCATGGTCACATGGTTCACATCGAAGTCGGCATGCTCGGTCCCGTCGAGGTCCCCGCCGCGGTAGTACCCGTTGCCGGTATCGTCGCGCCGCGCAATCAGCGTGGCATAGTCGACATTGTCGCTGCCATTATTGCCCACCTCGCCCATCGCCTGCCCGCCGAAGCGATAGAAGTGCTCGCGGATATAGCCATAGCTCCCAGGCTCTGCACTTCCCGATCCGCCCGCGCTGCGATCGGTGAAGACCCGTGCTGTGTGGCTGGCGGAACGAGTTCTTGTCCGGCGGCGAGCGGGGCTGGGTCAGTGGGTTGGTCGGTGGTGAGTCTCCTTATAGTGTTACACAGACAGGGGGTGTTTTGCGAAACTTGGTCCAACGCGCAAACCCGCAGAGTTCTGCGGAAAATGAGCGCACCCGGCTGTTGGATTTGTCACCTTCCGCCAAAGGCTGATGAAACGCCCTTCGCCCGGCTCAGGACATGCCTTGCGGCGTTGCGCCTTGTGTGGGGTTCGGCGTGTGAGCTGCGGTTTGGACATGGCAGCGACGGGAGCATGGCGGCGGAGCTATAGGAAAGGAGATTATCAAGTGGTCTGATCAGTCGCTTTTTGAATTGAGTATACTGTCACCGGAATTGCGTAAATCAAACCGATACCCGCCATCGCGTGCAATCGCGACATTATCGCGCAATTGCTGGGTGTAGCTAAGCTGTTGGGTGTTCTTTACCTCCGAAATCGTTCGATTGAAGCGGTCAAACCATCAAGGAGCTATCGCTAGGCAGCGGAAAATCTGCCTACTAATGGAATGGACTATATTTTAGAAAAAATAGAGTGTAAATTACTCTATTTCCCGGAGCAATTCTACCAGTCTATCTATTTTCAATGAATATTCTTGGCCGCCCGCGATCAAAGCTATTAGCGTCGCTTTGCGAAACATCCGGTAGAGTTGATCGTGATTTGCTCCGAGCATATCTCGAACGTCGACCTCGATCGCAAGGGGAAGGTCGCAATACCGTTTGCTTATCTTCTGAATTTCCGGCTCGGTATCGTACTTCAGGCCATATCTGATCATCAGGCTCACAAAGTCGAAGGGGGCGCCTTCCAAATACCCACTTTGGATCATTTCTTTCTCAACGTCGCCCTGCACTTTTGTAGCAACTTCTAGATCTTTCAAGCCGCGCAATCGGGTCATAGTCAAAGATGATCCACCTATGACTAATTTTCGATTGTGCTGTACTCGGCTATTTGCAGTTAACGCCATGTTCTTACCTGTTTGTCCGATTCAATGGCAAAGCATCATCGCCGTACAGCCTTCTGAGCGTTTCGATAAACCGTGTTTCATACGCCCGTGCAGGAGCCTTGCCTCCGAAATTTGCGCGTATTTCGCTACGATGAACAATACCTGTTTCTCGCGTCAGTCTCCTCGCTTGGCTTTCTCCCCGTATAGACATACCATCCGGTCGTACTCCTTGCGCACTCTCGCCAATCTTTGCCACTGTTCCGTCAGCACGGCGTATCGCGTAAACATGCGTATCACCAATATAACTAAGCGAATTTCTGTCGATCGGCGTAATGGTTGAAGGTGTTAAGCCGTAGCCCCCAGCCCTCGCCCTACCCAGGAGCCGCGTGGGAGCAAGGGTTGTGGCACCCCCCCCTGTCCCTGTCCCGGCCAAGGTTGCCAGTTCGCGCCCGGATGCATTCGAAACATAGTTACGACCGTTTGCAAGATGCACCAAGGTGGGTGTCTCTTCCGCCTCCAGAACTGTATCGATCGTCCTTACCGTTCCTACAAAAAACGATTTCGTGCTGTCCCATGGGTGGGCCAATGCCGACGGAACCGCTGCGATACCTTGCCCGATAGTTGATACAGCTGCGACAGTGAAATCGGTAGAGTAGAGGATGGGGCTTTGGAAAGACGAGGTGTCACGCCAATCGTTATAGCCGGACTGGAGCCAATTGATCCCGTATTGCAGGCCGGATGTGATCGTATCTGCAGCTGAAACGAAGTCGTTGATGCTACTGCCGCCGACAGCGGGGATATTGCGAGAGAGGTCAATGACATCGGTAGCGATATCAATCGCCTGATCAACAAAGCCCGGGTCGCTATCACCGATTACATCTACCCTGATGGGCTCGGCATTCAACGTGCCTGCTGCGTAACGTCGCCAGTGAGAGGCCCAATAGCGAATATCTTCTTCGCTATTGCCAAATTCTGCGCCGTGCGCTTCCCAGTGTCTTGCGTTTTGTATGGCTTCTTCAGCAGTCACTTCGCCGTTGTTTACCGTGTATTCACCTGACGGCATACGAGGTCCGCCTTCAGCATCTCTCCCTTTGGCATCGGACTTGGAAGCGGTGGCGCGCCATGCTCTGTTTAGCGATCCGACCTCAGGAGGTCCCTGCCGGGATGCTGCGACTTCTTGCGATGGGTTTCGCTCTATTGCCCTGGCACCACCCCGCCGGTGCCCGCTGCGGCCACGCCTGCAAAGCTGAACTTGTCCTGCAGGCCTGTGACGGTGGCAATGCCTTGCACGGTCGCATTGTTGATCGCGGCGTTGAAGAACCGCTGGCCTATATTCGCGCCCGGCGCGGTCGCACCCGTCGCCCCGCCCAGCGCGGCAAGGCCCACCGCTTTCCAACTAAACCCGTCTTGCAGGCCTGTCAGATTGCCGAAGCCCTGGCTCACCGCAGAGCCGACCGCGCCGCTGGCTGCACCAATGGCGATGGCTCCGCCCAGGCCCGCTTTCGCCACCAACAACCCGCTGGTAACGGCGCCGATTCCCGCGCCCACCGAAGTAGCCGCGCCCACCGCAGCCAGCGCCGCGCCTGCGGTTACCACCGTTGCCGCAATCGCCACTGCCGCGAGCAGGATCGCGCCGACCAGGCCGCAGCCTTCGCGCTGCGCGGGTGGCGGGACGACGGTGCCGGGGGTGAGGTCGCCTATCGCCCTGGCGGGGTCATAGGGCTGGAAGCTCGAGGCATTGTGCGTGTTCGACACCACGCCGGCGGGCACGGTGATCCGCTGGCCTGCGGAGAGCACGCTGCCCATGGAGAGCCCGTTCGCCTCGGCCAGCTTGTACCATAACGAGCTATCGCCCCACATCGCGCGCGCAACCTGCTGCAAGCTCTCGCCGCCGCGCGCGGTATAGCCGCCGGAGCTGCCACCCTGCGCTGCTGCCATGGTCACATGGTTCACATCGAAGTCGGCATGCTCGGTCCCGTCGAGGTCCCCGCCGCGGTAGTACCCGTTGCCGGTATCGTCGCGCCGCGCAATCAGCGTGGCATAGTCGACATTGTCGCTGCCATTATTGCCCACCTCGCCCATCGCCTGCCCGCCGAAGCGATAGAAGTGCTCGCGGATATAGCCGTAGCTCCCAGGCTCCGCACTGCCCGATCCGCCCGAGCTGCGATCGGTGATCTGCCCCGACATATCGGTTTGGAAGTAGACGAAGTTCGTGCCGATATAGCTGCCGGTCGAGCTGTATATCTCGAACTGGGTATTAGTGAGATGACCCTCGTCATCATAGAGATTGGTCGACTGCGTTGCCCCGTTGCGCTCTTTCGACAATTCCCGCGGACCGCCCGTCCCCACAGGATCGACCCATTCATAGGTGGAGCGAACCGCCACATCACCCATCGCATTGTCATTCGATCCGCCATAGACCGGGTTCGACGAACCGTTCAGCCAGTACTTGGTCTCCGTCACATGGAGCAAAT
>CAYRBB010000002.1:127037-147864 GCA_964422435.1 uncultured Sphingomonadaceae bacterium | reverse complement strand
TCGTCAACATCGTCGATTTCGGTGCGTTCGTGAACTTCATGGGCGGCAAGGACGGTCTCGTCCACGTCTCCGAAATGAAGAACGAGCGTGTCGAGAAGGTAACCGACGTCGTTTCCGAAGGTGACGAAGTGAAGGTCAAGGTCCTCGAGATCGACGGCCGCGGCAAGGTTCGCCTGTCGATGCGCGTTGTCGATCAGGAAACCGGTGAAGAGCTGGAAGACACCCGTCCGCCGCGCGAACCGCGTGGTGACAAGGGCGGTGATCGTGGTGGCCGTGGCGGCGACCGTGGCGGTCGTGGCGGCGGTGATCGTCGTGGCCCGCGCGGTGGTCGTGATCGCAAGGACGACCGTGGCGGCCGTCGCGGCGACGGCGACAAGAAGGGCGGCGGTGACGATCACATGCCGGCCTTCCTCAAGGACGACTAAGTCCAGCCAACAGGCTATAACCGAAGGGCCGCGAGCAATCGCGGCCCTTTGCATTTCTGGAGAAGCTGATGCTGCCGCGTGAAGAAATCGCCACTGCCAGGATCCCCGGCGGAGACACACTGACCCTCGTCAGCCACGGACGTGACCACATTATCATGCTCGGGCGAAACGAGCTGATGGGCACACGCATGCAGTTCAGCGAAGAACAGCTGGCCGTGCTGACATTGCAGCGGCTGGAAAAGCCCGCTCCGCGCGTCCTGATCGGTGGTTATGGGATAGGGTTCACTTTCCGTGCAGCGCTTGCGAAGCTGCCCGAAGGTGGCAGCGTGACCGTCGCCGAAGTCGTGCCGGAAATCCTCGAATGGGCGCAAGGCCCGCTTGCCCACCTTACTGGTGACAGCCTGGAAGATCCGCGCGGCGAGATTATTCTCGCCGATGTCGCCGCTTTGGTCGACGACGCTATTGACGGCACTACCGAGCGCTATGACGCAATCCTGATGGACGTCGATAACGGGCCAGATGGCATCGTTCGTGACGGCAATGAGCGGCTCTACACCCGTACAGGCATCGCCCGGATGCGCGATGCGCTCAATCCAGGCGGGCTTATCGCAATTTGGTCAGCGGCTGACGATCACAAGTTCACGCGCCGACTGAAGGATGCCGGGCTCGACGTGAAGGTGGAGATGGTTCGCGCCCGTCCGAACAATAAGGGGCCGCGCCATACAATCTGGTTTGCACGCAAGAGTTAAGATTTCAGCCTTCCATGGCCCGGAGCTGGCCGAGGAAATCGATTTTCCCGATGTCCAATCCCTGCTTGCGCAAGATGTCGTAAGCGGTCGTGGCGTGGAAATAGAAGTTCGGCTGACTGAAGCTGAGCAGAAAGTCTTCGCTCTTGAACGGAATGGAAATATTCCTGGCCGGTATGGAAAAAACGGTTTCGCCGCCGATAAAGCTATCAATCTCTGCCTTGGAGAGCGCACGAAGCGTGTTCTCTGCCGCGCCAAGGTTGAGACGCATTTGCTCCAGTTCACTCGCAGGCTCCGCAAAATCGGGCACCATCTCTCCTTTACGCACTGCTTCGATTGCACCAATCGAGTGGGAGCCCATCCATTTGATCTGCTGTTTGAATGGCGCCATGCCTTCAATCAGGCACGCGTCCGCCAATTCCTGTTCCGCAATTCCGCAATCCTTGGCCTTCTCGATCCATCCCTGGCCAGCATTAAGGATTTGGATCATGGATGGAATGAAGGCTTCGTAAAGTGCAAAGGACATACGGTATTTCCTGCAGCAGTTGGATACATGGCGAAGTTGCCAGTCCGCAGGCGCGTGATCAAGCGCGCTGTTTTGTAGCGCTTGATCCGGTTCCATTCTCATCGGCAAACGTCAACTGGGTTACATTTGTGAAATAACGTATCACAGCTACATGCAAAATCTCGGGTGCCGATGAGCCCAACGGGTCGCACCAGGCCGATGGTGGCTCTCTGTGTTTCTTGTCAAGCCAGCCTCCTGCCAGTTCGAAGCACTGAATCGACGCCTCTCGGAGCGTTGCTTCGGGAGGCGTCAACATTTCGGTGGCATCTCGAGAGACCGCAGGGGAAAAGAACCTGCGTCGGCAGGCTGGGCCCCATCATTGTGGTTCTAGCGTGATTAGCGAACCCGCGGGCCGCCAAAGGGAAGAGGAGGTGGCGGACGGCGTGCACCGCGGGGCAACTGTGCCTGATAGGCACGACCGCAGTGTTCTACGCAATATGGGAATCCGGGGTTCACTTTCTCGCCGCAAAAATGGAAGTCCGGCTCGCCGGGGTGGCCCATCGGCCAGCGGCAAACACGGTCATTGAGATCGAGCAAGCTGGTCTTGTCGGCAATATCCGGGCTCGGCTTTGCCGGCACAAGGCGACGCGGTGGGGCAGGCGGAATGGGAGCCTGTTGATCGCCAGGGCCCTGGCGCAGGAAACCACCCGGGCCATAGGACACGATCTTGGGCAGGTCTTCCTGCTTGTTGGGCAATGGTTGGCTGTTGGTCGGCGCCGAAGCAGGCTTTGCTTCGGTCTTGGAAACAGGCTTGGGTGCAGGCTTGGCCGGGACTGCCTTTTTCGCCGCTGGTTTGGCTGCAGGTGCCGCCTTTTTCTTCGGAGCAGCCTTCTTTTTCGCCTTGGCTTTCACCGGGCTCGGGCGCGCCTTCAGGCCAAGCCTGTGCGCCTTGCCGATCACCGCATTGCGCGAAACACCGCCAAGTTCTTCCGCGATCTGGCTTGCCGTGGAACCGCCTTCCCACATTTTGGTGAGCGTGGCGATGCGTTCTTCAGTCCAACTCATGCAATCGTCTTCCAGTCTTGTTGGCGCACATCAAATCGCGCCGAATTTCTTGCCAGTCCGTCTCTGTCCCGATAGGCGCGCCCTTATGGCAGAGCAAGCAAACCAGAGCATTGAGGTGAGCGGTGCGCGCGATTTCCCGCCCAAGGGGGAACCGCAGATCACCAGTTTCAACCGGATCGGACTGTGGTCTCTTTATATTAAGGAGATCCGGCGATTTCTCAAGGTGCAGACGCAGACGATTTGGGCGCCAGCGGTCACAACTCTTCTGTTTCTGGTCATTTTTACCGTCGCGCTGGGGCGGGAAGGGCGCGAAGTGCTCGGCGTGTCCTTCGGGACCTTTGTCGCGCCGGGCCTGATCATGATGGGCATGATGCAGAATGCCTTTGCCAATTCCAGCTTCAGCCTGCTGTCAGGCAAGATGATGGGGACGATCATCGATCTGCTGATGCCGCCGCTTTCCAATGCAGAACTGATGTTGGGCATTGTGCTGGCTGCCATTACCCGCGCCATCATGGTGGGCGGGGCGGTTGCGGCTGCTATGTGGCTCTATCCCGGCATCGAGCTGCAGGTGGAGCACTGGTGGGCGGTGATCTGGTTTGGCCTGATGGGCGCGACTATGCTGGCGATTTTCGGGTTCCTCTCGAGCATCTGGGCCGAGAAGTTCGATCACAATGCCGCAATCACAAACTTCATTGTGGCTCCGCTCAGCCTGCTTTCGGGGACATTCTACGTGATCTCGAACCTGTCGCCCTTCTTCCAGGCGATCAGCCGCGCAAACCCGTTCTTCTACATGATTTCGGGCTTTCGATATGGTTTCCTGGGAGAAAGCGATATCGGCAACACGGATGAGGCCCTGCTGAGCGCCGCCGTCGGTGTGGGCTTGCTCAACATTGTGCTGGGCGTCGCCACGTATATGGTGCTAAAAAGCGGCTGGAAGATTAAATCCTAGTGGGTCAGTGATCGTCTCAGGCGATATTTGCCGCCGCGGAAATCTTCGAACAACTGGCTGACCTGCGGGTGGTCGATCGGTTCGTTTTCGGTGTCGATCAGCAGGTTTTGCTGGCTTACATAGGCAACGTAGGAGCTTTCCTCGTTCTCGGCCAGCAAGTGGTAGAATGGCTGGTCACGCCGCGGGCGCTGTCCTTCGGGGATCTGTTCATACCATTCTTCCGAATTGGCATAGACCGGATCAATATCGAAGATGACCCCGCGAAAATCGTAATTACGGTGTTTGACCACGTCTCCGATAGTGAAACGGGCACGGGACCGGAGTGGTGCCTCAATCGGGCGTCCGGCCTGCGACAGTGATAGTTCCGAGCGAGCCATACCTGTAAATATAGGCCAGACCGATTAACCGGCAAGTAATGCCGCGTTGCAATCACCCGATTTCGTGTGTTTCGTGGCAAACAAGGCTTGGCAATTCGCGGAACCTACGCTAACCGCCGCGCTCCCCAAAAAGGCCGGGCGAAGAATCTCGCCAGCCATCTCGCGGAGAGGTGCCGGAGTGGTCGAACGGGGCGGTCTCGAAAACCGTTGAGCCCTTATGGGGTTCCGAGGGTTCGAATCCCTCCCTCTCCGCCATTTATTTCAAGCACTTAGCCGGACTTTGGCGGGCCAGGCGCCAGTTTTTGATCCAGAATGTCTGGAAGCGGGACAGAAATCCGCGGAACTTGACAAAAAATCGGCGCAGCAAGATAGTTAACGGCGGGGGGCAAACCGGTGTTCAGGCTTACCGCTATTTTTATGGTTCTGTTGTTTGGGTTACCCGCTTATGCCCAAGCGCAAGATCTTGTGCGCGAAACGCCTGCCGAAACGCTTGCCGAAACCGATCTTGCCAGCGCGCCCGGGCCGGAAGAAGATTTCGCGGGACGGCCGAGTGCCCCGCCCATCCAGATCGGCTTCGACACGATAGCGGGAAATCCGCGTTATGCGCGCCGGTCGGAAGAAGAATCCGGCCCTGCGGTTGTCCATTTTTCCGCTGAGCGGCCGAGAATTGGGGTGGGTAATGCCACGGTGCCTTCAAGCCTTCCCGTCCCCGCTGGCCGCGTGACGGGGAATTTCGGCAGCAGGACCCATCCCGTCAGCGGCAAACTGTCATGGCATAGCGGCGTGGACCTCGCAGTACCCGCTGGCACACCGGTCCGCGCGACCGGGGGCGGGCGCGTTCTGACGGCAAACTGGTCCGGGAATTACGGACTGCTGGTGACCATCGAACATGAGAACGGCGTGCAGACCCGCTATGCGCACCTCTCCTCGCTTGCAGTGGGGGCCGGCGAGACTGTCGGCGAGGGGGACACGATCGGCCTTTCCGGATCCACCGGGCGCTCGACCGGTCCGCACGTCCATTACGAGGTTCGGGTCGATGGCCGGGCCGTCGATCCACTGCGATAGGCAGGCATTGCCCGGCTGATGGGTGAAATCGTGACATCCGGTATTTTCTTCGTAGTCAAATCGGACGATTTGGTTGCGCTGAATTACCTGCCCAGAATATATCCGTCCCCAAGTGCGATAGAGTGGATAGACCGCGGCACCAATCGCAAATTGTCGCCCACGCGGCTGGACCAGCTGTTCAGGACGTATCACAGGCAAGACCCGTCGCCCGGTATCCTCAAACTGCGCAGCGTCGCGGGGATCAGGCTGTCTTTCGAAAAGGAAGCGCAACGCGCCGAATTTGCTGCCTTGTTCGAAAAGGCCAGGCAAAGGCAAAGAGCGGATCGAGCGCGGTTTCTCACCGCGATCTACAGCTCCATGGATTTTGCCGAGTCCGCGTCAGACGCATTAGTGACCAAGGGCGTTCCGCAAGAGGCGATTGCCATGATGTGGCATGTTAACCGGTTCCTTGATGCGGACTTCATACCGCCCGCCGGGCATCGCAAGCGGCGCGTCTTTGCCGGGGTCTCGGCCGGCGGCGTGGCGGCTGCGGCGCTGGGCACTGCCATTCTCCTGATACCCGGTGTGGGTCCCGTTGCCGCAACGGGAGCGGTGCTGGCCTCCACCTATTCCTCTGTCGCCACGGCGTGCGGGATCATCGGTGCCACCTGTGCGGCAATGGCGAACATGCTGACAGACAAGGATGTCGAAGAAATTGCCGTCAATTACCTGGAAGAACAATTGCGGCGGGGGCGCGTTTTTCTTTCGGTCGATCACGAAGGATGCGACCTGTCGGCGCAGGCAATCGGCGAATTGATGGAAACAAACGGAGGCCGGCTCGTTTGATAGTTGGTGAGGATGGCTGACAGGAAAGGAACACAATGTCCTTTGTGGTTACCCGATCTTTACCATTCCCCCCTAATTTCGCGGCATGACAGAGACACGCTTCAAGATCATCCGCTGGTTCATGCGCTCTGCCGCAGTTCTGCTGGCTGTGAACGAGATACGCGGTCTCATTCTTGCCGCTCCTGTTTTCTATGCGATGTACCAGTCCGGCGGTTCGCTGATGGCGATCTGGCTTGGGATCAGCTCCCTGCTCGGGATTGTGGCCTCTATTGTTATACCTCTTTTTGCCATGAAAAAGATCGAGGCGAAACTAAGCGTAGCCAACAATTGAAATAGAGGCTGGCCGCAAGGCGGCAAATACTTATTACATATTTGTGACAAACGAATGCGTTCTTGTCGCTGTCCCATATCCATTTGAGTGCAATCGCGCCCTATTGCGACTCGCGAATCGAGTACTGATTCGCCGCATAGTGATTCTGTATAAATGCGACAAATGCCGTTTCAGGCTGGAACAGTTTTTCGTTTTGGTTAAGAATCCGTTAACCATAATGCCCACGATTTTACAAAATAACGAATTGAAATTTGGACTTATTTTAAAAAATTTTAAGAGTTTGTTGACGATTTCACAGATTCGGCAGAGCATCATGGCTGTCTTTGGGGGGCAGAAAAAAGACGCAGGGGTCACACGATTATTACCCGATCGCGATCCTGGCCGACAGGTTCTTCCTCAGACAGTACGGTAAACGGAAATAGATGCCGGAACCGATGTTTTGCAAATGATGAAGTGAGAACCGAAATGAAAACTTTCCTGAAAACATTCCTTGCGGATGAAACCGGCGCTTCGGCTGCCGAATATGCCCTGATCATCGCCGTTGTCGGCGTTGGTATCGGTGCTGCTGCACTGGTCCTGGGCAGTAACGTTGAAGCTGCCGTTGGTGGCGCTGCAGACGACGTGCATAACTGCAACACCGATACTACCTTGGGTTCGGGTACAAGTGCACCTTATGATCCTACTTCTGAGTGCCAAGCCGGCGGCGGCGGCGCTTAAGGGCTTGATCTGATCTCACCGCCCTTGAGGAAATCCTCAAGGGCGGTGATTTTCACTGAGGTTTTTGTCTAAGGGGGGCACCTATGGGGGGGCGCAATCTCGCCATTCTGGCTATTGCAATCGTGCTGGGCTTGCTCGCGGTAATCGTGGCCAACGCCTGGTTTTCCGGCGTTGAAGAACGCCAGGAACGTATCGCGGAAGAGCAGCAACTGACCCGGATCGTAGTGGCGACGCAGCCGCTCGAATTCGGCACACCACTCACCCCTGAAAACTTGCGTTTGCAGAATTTCCCCGCGGCATCCGTGCCTGCGGGTTCTTTCATGTCCATGGAAGAAGCCATGCAGGGCGGGCGCGTCGCGCTGCGGCCGATCGTTGTTGGCGAACCAATTCTGGCAGACAAAGTCAGCGGTTCGGGTGGCCGAGCAGTTCTTTCAGCGCTGTTGCCCGATGGCATGCGCGCCGTTTCAATCCCCGTTACCGCAGTATCGGGCGTGTCCGGCTTTGTCCGCCCTGGCGATATCGTGGACATCATGCTGACCCGGCAGATCCCCGGACTGGGTGCAACTCCCCAGGACCAGATGACCGATATCATCATGGAGGGCGTGCAAGTCCTCGCCATCGACCAGATGGCGACGCAAGTGGAAGGATCCGAAAATCCGGGCGTCGGCCGTACCGCCGTGGTGCAGGTCGACCAATATGGTGCGCAGAAACTTGTTTTGGCCGAGCGACTGGGACAGCTGACCCTTGCACTGCGCAATGTGGAGAATCAGGAACCGGGGCCGTTGCTGACGGTCACGTCGCGCGACCTCGGCGATCCGAGCATTTACCTTGCCGGGCAGCGCACGCCGCCGCCGGCATCTTCTCCGCCACCGGTTATTTACGCGCCGCCGGGATACATGACGCCGCAGCAAACGCCGGCGCGAGCCCAGCCCAGCGCTCCACCTGCCCCAAGCGGGCCAAGCATGTCGATCATCCGCGGAACGGAATCGACGGACTACCCCGTCGGCCGTCTGGGAGGGCGCTAAGATGACCAAACTGAAAACACTGCTGGCTTTCGCGCTTGCAAGCCTTGCTTTCGGCGCCACTCCGGCTGCCGCTCAATATCAGAGCGATTATGGGCTTCACGCCGGTGAACTGATCGTGCCTATCAACAAGAGCCAGGTCGTGACGACTTCCGAAACGATCGATCGGGCGATGATCGGCAACTCGGAAATTGCCGATGTTCTGCCAATCTCCGAACGCTCGATCTACGTGCTCGGCAAGGCGCTTGGTACGACCAGCCTCACGCTTTATGATCGCAACAACCGCGTGATTGCGGTGATGGATGTTTCGGTCGGCCCTGATGTGGACGGCATGCAACGCCAGCTGGCTGCCCTGCTTCCGGGACAGAATATCGATGTCAGCCTTTCAAACGGCTCTATCGTCCTTTCCGGAACGGTGAACGATGCCGGTGCGGCTGACCAGGCGGCACGACTGGCCACGGCCTATGCCGGAGACCGGGTCATCAATCTCCTCGGCATGGGGTCGAGCCAGCAGATCATGCTGGAAGTCCGCTTTGCCGAAGTAAACCGCAATGTGGGCGAACAACTCGGAGCGAGCGGCTTTGGCTTCAGCGACGATAGGGATTTTGGTGCGGCGATCGGTAATGGGGCCGGAACGACCGGTGAGACGGGTGTTCTGCGGCTCGACAATATCACCGATGCTTTTGGCGTTTTCGGTGCATTGTTTGAGCTCGGCGACATCAGCGTCGAAGCCTATCTCGATACGCTCGAACGTAACGGGATGTCGCGAACGCTGGCCGAGCCTACCCTCGTCGCGCTTTCGGGCGAGAGCGCATCTTTCCTTGCGGGCGGCGAGTTCCCGGTGCCCGTATCGCAAAGCAATGGCGGTTCCGGCGGCAACAACGCGATCACCGTACTGTTCAAGCCGTTCGGCGTAAGCCTCGCCTTTACGCCCACGGTATTGGGCGGCGATGTTATCAATCTGGTGGTCGAGCCGGAAGTCAGCTCGATCGATCCGAGCGCGTCGGTGACCGTCAACGGCTTGACCGTCCCAGGGCTGCAAACACGTCGTGCGCGAACGACGCTGGAAGTGCGCGATGGTGAAAGCTTTGCCATCGCCGGGCTGCTGCGGGACGAAACCAACGTTACTGTGAACCAGCTGCCCATCCTCGGTTCCCTGCCGATCATCGGTTCGCTGTTCCGTTCGACCAGCTACCAGCGCGGCGAGACCGAACTGCTGATCGTGGTGACGCCGCGACTGGTGCAGCCGATCCGGCCTGACCAGGTTCGCTTGCCGACGGACAGGGTGCCTACGCCTGGCGTGGCCGATGTGCTGCTGAACGGTGACATCTACCAGCCGCAGGACCTGCCACCGGCGGCACCATCTGCGGCCGAAACCTCGGAAGGGGACGATTATGAATATTAAGAACCTTGGCCTTCTTGGTGCAGCCGCCATCGGCCTGACCGGTTGCGCGAGCACCTACAGCGCGAGCGTCGGTGAGATCGATCCTGCGGACTTTGGCGAGGCCAACCGCCAGACCTTTGCAGCGATGATCGTGAACCCCGATCCGCAATATGAAGAGCCGATGGAAACGAGCGCGGAGTCCGCTGCGGAGGCTGCCAAGCGTGTTCGTGAACGGCAGGTCGTCCAGCCCGAAGCCGAAGATACGACATCAGCTCCGGGCAGCGGCGGATAATCGCTTTGGCTTATGAAATCTGCACGGTCCTTCTTTTCTGACGAGCGCGGCGCAGTTGCCGCCACCTATGCGATTGCGGTCACTGGGCTCATCGTCATTGCCGGTGCAGCTTTCGATTACAACCGGGTTATGGCGCTCGATTCAGAGCTCCAAACGGCAGCCGATCAGGCTGCGCTAGCCGGGGTTACCCAGCTCGATGAAACGAATGGTGCATGCGCGCGTGCTGGAAATGCCGCTGTCAGCCTCGTTAGCAATATTACGCTGTTTTCGAATGACGGTGACGGGAACGCAGCCACAGTGAATGGCGGTGCGACGGTTTCCGTTGTCGAAGACGCTTGCGGATCGTTTACGGGCATCACCTTTTACGAGGACGAGGCGAAGACGACAGTCGCAACGACCGATGAAGACGCCAAATTCATCGAAGTGGAAGTCGATATCCGCGCTGCGCGCTACGCCTTCACCTCCATCGGTTCGTTGTTCGCGAGCGATGTTGGCGGGAAGGCGATGGCAGGGCTGGGCTCTGCGGTTTGCGAGGTGCCGCCATTGATGGTGTGCAACCCTTCGCCGGGCGCAGTTTTGTCGACGCGCGTCGGATGGGGCATCCAGGCGACCGGGCACGGTAACACGCGTGACGGTGGCAACAACACTGGCGGTACCGGCGGCACTACCGTTTCCACCTGGGCACCTGGCGATTTCGGTTTCCTCGAAGTCGGTGCAGGACAGAATGCGGACTTGTTGCGAGCTCTGGCGTTCGATGATGTGCCGCTCGACTGCGCACCCGAAGGTGGCACGGTGCCCGAAACGGGCAATCCGCAATCGCTCTACGATGCCGTCAATACCCGTTTCGACATTTTCGACTTCTCGTCCGGAGCGGGCACCACACTGGCGCCTTGTTTTGCCGGCGAATGCTCGTCTGCGACGAATGTCGTCAAAGACCTTTCCTACAACGCGCCATCGGGTCTCGGCAGCGGACCGGCTTGCGGGATTGCCAACGGCGCTGGCCAGAGGGGGTGGCGCCTGCCGCCGGAAGCGAACCGTTTTACGCCCCGCGCATCGACAGACATACCTAATTCGGCGACCGGGCAATCACATAACGGCCTACTGTCTAATATTGCGGCAATGGGGCACCCACGCGACTTGTGCCACTACACCAGCTATGGCTTGCAATGTGGTAATGATCCCAACAACCGCTTCGGCAACGGAAACTGGGCGCGTTACGACTATTTCTTGCGCAATCACGGTGTCGCGCCGCCAGCGGCGAATATTACCCGTTACGAAACATATTTGTGGGAATTGGGTCTCAGGAGTTATCCCGGCTATACCAGCACAATTCCCGATACTGGCGCGGATGGCCAGCGTGGGGCGCCCATCTGTTCCCCATCGTACGGGGGAGTGCCCGATCCAAACCGACGTGTCTTGCAAATTGCGGTGGTCAATAATTGTTCGACCCTCAACGGCGCGTCAACCGCGGTCGATATCGGCGAATGGATAGAGGTCTTCCTCGTCGAACCAACGATTGACAACCGCGGCAATGGCGCGCTGCGGGATTCCATTTATGTCGAGATCATCGGTCCGGCTTCGCTTGGCAGCGGTTCGGGGGTTGGAAATACTTTGCAATCCTTCCGGCGCGACAAGGCTTACCTGGTGGAATGATGGGTGTGCCGCGCCTTTCCTTGCTGCGTGATACGAAGGCAGCTGCAGCGGCAGAGTTCGCCTTGATACTGCCCATGGCGTTCGCGCTGATTTTTACCACGATGGAAACGGGCTACTATTTCCAGACTGAGCACAAGGCGATCAAGTATGTCCGCGAGGGATCGCGTTTTGCGGCGCGGCAGAACTTCGCCATGTTCGATTGCTCGGGCACAGGTGCATATGACAATACCGCAACGGGTGCTGATAATACGCTTACCCAGATCCGTAATGTCACATTGACTGGTCAGGTTAACGGAGGCTCGGCACGAATTGCCGGCTGGGAAGCTACGGACATCAATGTGACCGTTTCATGCGACGCCGCCTTTGGAACCGGACTTTATGGCGGAACGGAGGATGTAAAGGCACCCGTCGTCACCATTTCGACCCGGTTCGATTACGTTTCGCTCTTGGGGCTGTTGGGCTTCGACATGACCGAGATTGATGTGGTTGCTCAGGCAGAGTCTTCGGTGGTCGGAATATGAATTTCCTATTCGGCCAGATTCGTGATGAAAAGGGAAGCTCGGCTGCGGAATTCGCACTTGTACTACCTGCGTTCCTCATTCTCCTGCTCGGCACGATCGATGTCGGTCGGTACATGTGGAATGTCGGCCAGTTGGAAAAGGCAACGATGATGGGTGCCCGCTATGCAGTGGTCACCGATATGGTTCCAAGCGACCTCTACGCTTACAGCTTCGCAATCAATGGAGGCATCCCACAAGGAGAGGTAGTCCCTATTACCAGCTTCCCCGGCATAACCTGCACTTCAGAGGGAGGTGTGGCGAGTTGTTCCTGTCCGAATGGCGCTTGCCCCTTCCCGAATGTGAATGTCGACCAGGACGCGTTCAACCGGATCAGCCAGCGGATGAGTACCTTCTACCGCCCCATTACGGCCGATGATGTTCGAATAGACTACAGCTGGTCGGGCCTTGGTTATGCTGGCGATCCGAATGGTTCGGATGTCGATCCGATCGTCACCGTGTCGCTCGACGACGCTCAGTTCAGGCCTCTTATTTTTGGAATGTTGCGCGGCATCGGCCTTCCCGGAACGAGCCACTCACTGACCATGGAAGACGGTCGGGGCACCAGAGGTAATTAGGCGGCGGACAACTTCATGAAGGATATCTTGAAACTTTCTATGGATCGCATGATTGGTCGGGCACCGAAAGCCATCGCCATCGCTGATGAGCAGTGGATCTCACAGCTTCCGAAGGATGTAGCAGACGTTGTTCCAACGATTACATTCGTGCGACTGGGGAGCAGTGATCGATTAGCTCACATAATCCCTGATGACGCCGAAGTTTTGATTGTAGAAGTTGATGGTGCACAGCCAGCGACGCTTGATCGCATAGCCGGGATTCGTGCTGCAAATCCCCAAATGCCGATCATAGCTGCCGTCGCCAATGCGGACTTGCAGCTTATGCGGACACTCCTGAGGCATGGAGTCTCCGATGTCGTTGCGTTGCCTTTCAATACAGAAGAGCTCGCCGCGGAAATCTACAATATCGGTGCGCGTTCGGCGGAACAAAAAAGCGCGACGCTTGCACCGGTTCTGTCTGTCTCCGGTAGTCTCGGCCGATCCGGAAGCACTTCTGTGCTTTTGCATCTGGCGGCAGCGCTGGTTGAGAAAAGTGAGCGCACAGTCCGCTGCTGCCTTATCGATTTCGATGTCCAGCGCGGTCAGCTGGAAGCTCAAGCAGGGATCGAATGCGCGCGAACGGTACTGGATCTTTTCGAGGCTGAAGAGCGCCTTGATGCAGACATGTTGCGCAATGTGGCAGTGCAAGCACGCCCGGGTGTTCAGGTGATTGCAGCTCCCAGAGAAATTGTCCCGATTGAACAGGTCGATCTGGATCAGGCCATCAAGATCGTCACTCTGGCAAGGAGTGTTTACGATGTCGTGCTTGTCGACATGCCATCTGTTTGGACCAGCTGGTCACTCTCGATTGCGCATGAGGCAGGAAAGCACCTTTTGATCGTGGAGCAGTCGCTCACAAGCCTAAGACAAGCGCGACGGGCTCTTGACCTCTTTCGTGAGGTTGGAGTGCGCACAGATCAGATCGGGGTGGTCGTGAACCGGGCACGCACGGGGCGTTTCGTCAATATCTCCATCCAGGACGTCGCTGATACGCTGGGATGCGAAGTCGCTGCCGTGATCAAGGAAGACCGCGGTGATCTGGCAAAGGCTATCGACGAGGGTAAACTGGTTTCGGAAATTGCCCGCCGCAGTCCGTTTGCGGTCGATGTGGCAAGCCTGGCTGATGTCTTGCTACCTTCTCTGGATATCGGAGGTCGCCGATGAAGTGGTCACTCAAAAAGGCCGACGCAGTTTCGGCCGTCAACGATGCAGAGTCTGAAACAGCGCGTTTAAGCCAGGCTGCAGCCGATAGTCATAGATCGGATGTTGCTGCCGTGGTGCCGGGCAGTGGGCGTGACTACAACCGGATGCTCGAACTCAAGGTTTCGATCCATCGCGGATTGCTCGACCGGATAAATCTCAGCTCGCTCGACAAGATTTCTCGAGAAGAAGTGAAGAGTGGTATTGGCGAAATCGTCGGTGAACTTCTTGTCGAAGAAAATGAGATACTCAACAGGCAGGAACGCGAGGGTCTGGTCGAGGAAATCCTCGACGAAGTCTTTGGCCTTGGACCACTCGAGCCCTTGCTTCAGGACGAAGACATCACCGACATCCTCGTTAATGGCCCTAAGGACGTTTTCGTAGAGCGATACGGCCTGCTCGAGCGCACCCGCACCGAGTTCAAGGACGAGCGCCATCTGATGCGGATCATCCAGAAGATTGTCAGCGCCGTCGGGCGAAGGGTCGATGAAAGCTCGCCCTTCGTTGATGCCCGGCTGGCCGACGGGTCGCGCGTCAATGCTATCGTCGCCCCGCTGGCGGTAGATGGTTCGCTGTTGTCCATCAGAAAGTTTGCGAAGAAAAAGATCGGTATCCAACGGCTTATCGAATTGGGTTCCGTGCCCGAGGCGATGGCCGAAGTGTTGTCGGCGGTGGTCAAGTCGCGCCGGAATGTCCTTATTTCCGGAGGCACCGGTTCTGGCAAGACGACCATGCTCAACGCGATGTCATCCTTCATCGATGAGCGGGAGCGCATTGTCACCATCGAGGATAGCGCAGAACTGCAATTGCAGCAGGAACATGTAGCGAGACTTGAAACGCGGCCTCCAAATATTGAAGGGCGCGGAGAGGTCACGCAGCGCGACCTGGTCAAGAACGCGCTGCGGATGCGTCCCGATCGCATTATCGTCGGCGAGGTGCGCGCCGGTGAAGCATTCGACATGCTGCAGGCCATGAATACCGGGCACGATGGATCGATGACGACGATCCACGCGAACTCAGCGCGTGACTCCCTTTCGCGCCTGGAACAGATGATCGGCATGAGCGGCATCGATATAACCTCGAAATCCAGTCGTTCACAAATCGCCTCGGCCATCAATGTCGTGCTCCAGGTTGGTCGACTCTCCGACGGGCGACGCAAGGTGCTGAGCCTGTCCGAGATCACCGGGATGGAAGGCGATGTGGTCACCATGCAGGACATTTTCGTCTTCAAGATCCGCGACCGGATGGATGATGGCACAGTCGTCGGCAGCTTCGAGGCAACCGGTATTCGCCCGAAGTTCCTCGAGCATGCGAAGGCTACTGGGATTGATCTGCCCGCGGAGCTATTCCGTCCAGATGTGAGGATCGACTGACATGACCGACATGATTTTCCGATTGGGACTGTTGCTCGCTATCTTCGCTTCCATTTTCCTGGCGAGCCAGCTGGTACTCAACCTCATCTGGAAGCAAGGAGCGCACAGCCGTGCCGTAAACAAGCGCCTGTCCATGATCAAACGGGGCTTAGAGCGAGAGCAGGTTGTTGCCCTGCTGCGGAAAAACCAGCCGAGCGAGCTCAAAAATGTGCCACCCTTTTTGCGGCAATCGATAAGTGGTTTCCAGAGAGTGGTTGCCGGGTCAGGTGTGGCATTCAGCTTCATGCAGGTTGCTTTGGCAATGTTTGTCGTGACCCTGCTTGTTTTGGCCCTTGTGTTTCTGGTGGTGGCTTCCTCAGACATTGATGCTTCTCTTGGTGTCTTCTTGATGTCCATCGCCATTGCGACCTGTGTCGGAGTGCTGCTCCCGATCATGATCTTGTCCTTTCTCGCAGCAAAAAGACGAAGGCGCGTCGAAGAACAATTTCCAATCGCGCTCGATGTCTTCGTCAGGGCTCTAAAGGCCGGTCACCCGATTGCGTCGGCACTGCAGATTCTCACGCATGAAATGGAAGATCCGATAGGCAGCGAGTTTGGCCTGGTCTCCGATGAAGTCGCCTACGGAGCCGATCTGACTGACGCCCTGTCGGAAATGGCTGAACGCTGGGATTTGGATGACATCCGGATGTTCGTCGTTTCATTGACCGTGCAGTCGGAGACCGGCGGCAATCTGGCGGAAATCCTCGAGAATTTGTCCCAGGTGATCCGCGCGCGAGCATCCTTGTTCCTCAAGGTCAGAGCACTGAGTTCCGAGGGTCGGATGACCGGCTGGTTGTTGACTGCATTGCCTGTCCTGGCGTTCGTCGGAATGTTTTCGGTGAATCCGGAATTCTACCTCAGCGTCGCTTCTGACAGCGCATTCAGTTTCGGTTTCCTGGGCCTGATGGTCATGTACGCCCTTGGGTTTATCATGATCCGTCGAATGATCGACATTAAGGTGTAAGACATGATTGAACAAATTCTCTCAAGCACCTTTATGAAAATGGCACTCCTGATCGGAGTGTTCGTTGCCGTCGTCGTGATTAGTTTTGCGGTCATGACCGTATTGAACCGTAGGGCTTCGGTTCGCGGTGAATTGCAAAAGATTAATGCGAAAACGGTATCGGAGTCGGTAATGCCGGCGTCGATCGCGAAGCAAAAATCGTCCGCTTGGGCAAAGCTTGTGGATGCGGTCGAACGGACCGGTCTCCACTTGAGTGATACGAACGATGACCGATTGCGGAAAAGGTTGATCGCGGCGGGTTACTCGTCGCCTGCCGCTCCCAGGGTCTATACTCTTGTGCGGCTGGCCCTCATCTTTCTCTTACCGGGGCTGTTTCTGCTGATCGCACTGACGCGAGCGGAGCCTCCGGGATTTCTCTCGCTTTACGTTTTCGGCTCCATACTTGGCTTGATGGGGCTCCTGTTTCCATCGCTCTATATTCAGGCGAAAGCAGACCGCCGGACCGAAGAGGTTGTAAACGGTTTTCCTGATGCGCTCGACCTTATGCTGGTTTGTATGGAAGCTGGTCTCGGTGTCGAAGCCGCTTTGGATCGGGTTGCGCGGGAAACGGCGATTTCGCATCCTCTCGTCGCGAGCTTGCTTGGTACGGCGGTGATGCAGCTTCGGGCGGGTTCGACAAGGGAAGCGGCCTTTAAACGCATGGCGGATGTTGCGGGTGTCGATGAGATCAGAAGTTTTACCACCCTTTTGATCCAATCGGACAAGCTCGGCACCTCCGTTTCTTCGACACTCCGCGTATATGCTGAAGAAATGCGTGAAAAGCGCAGAATGCGTGCTGAAGAAAAGGCACACCGGCTGCCTGTGCTGATCTCTATCCCGCTTGTCGTGTTCATGCTCCCGACGATGATCGGAGTGATCATGCTCCCGGCGTCGATCCGCATGATGCGCGACATTTTTCCGTTGATGGCAGGAGGGTAATGGTGATGAAGTTCGGGAAACTAATAGCAATGAGTGTCATCGCGGCATCGCTTGCCGGTTGTCAGGGTTTTCCCATTTTCGCTGGCGCAACCAACCGTTTACCGGCGCCGTCGATCGATACAACCAGCTATTTTGCGCAACTCGTTGATGAAGGCAGGCTCCATTTGAGAGCAAACAGGCCAGGCCAAGCCATTAACTCCTTCAGGCGGGCATCGTATCATGTCGATTATGCAGGTGAAGCCTACAATGGTATGGCCGTTGCCTATCAGATGCTCGGACGGGGTGATTTGGCCGAACGCTTCTTCCTTGCAGCCATAGAGGCGGATCCTCTTGACGGCCGATTCAGCAGAAATCTGGCGCGATTTGAACGCAGTCGTGTGATGCAACAAGAAGGTGTGGAGTTCGCGAATTCGGGCGGGGTTTTGCCTCCAATTGATGCGGATGTTCTTGCAGAAGTTTCGGAACAATTGCCGGACGTAACGAATATGCCCGACACGCTCGAACTCCCCTCACGCGTGCAGCGCGTATCCCCTAGGGAAATTGTGATCGGTCCGCGATCCGACTGGACCTCGCGTCTGGTGGCCGGCGAAGCGCAGGCCCCGGCCGTGATCCACCTCGCGTCGAAAGGGCAACAATCATTGGAAGCAACGGACAGCCCGACCTATCCCGTCAGCTTTGCGATCAGTGATATCCCGCGATCCACCTCCGGCACGGAGGATTTGCCCAGTTCAACGGATTCGGCATTCGTCAATTCTACGGATATCGTGACCGTGCGGGTGAGTGGTCGCTTCCACCGACGCGAAACGCCTGTCTACCCGATCAGCTTCACTTTCGAACCGGGTTGATTCTTGTCGAACGAATTGGTCGTATTCTCTGCGTTGACAGTCTTGTCGCTAGCGGCAGCCTGTAGCGATCTGAGAAGGAGAAGGATCCCCAACTGGCTTAACGCTGTCATCTTTCTGGCCGGCATTGTGACAGTCTTGATGCCTGGCTTAAGCATTTTTGGGTTTGCGGCACATCTGATCCATTCCGTCTTGGCGCTCGTCGCGGGGATTTTATTTTTTAAGTTCGGTTTTTGGGGCGGCGGCGATGCGAAATTCTATAGCGCCGCAGCGGTCTGGTTCCCCATAAGCCAGGCACCGATCTTACTTTTAAGCACGGCTCTTTCCGGTGCCATGCTGGTCGCCATATACTGGCTGATAAATCTTGCCCGCCACTCCAGCGAGCGGATGAGCAGCCTACCATATGGCGTCGCAATTGCAGCTGGCATAGTCATCACTGCAATGCTCCCGATGACCGTTTGAGAACTTTTATGTTCCGTTTTTTGGCGCGTCATCGAGTTCGGGCGGAGCGGGGAAGAGATGACATTTTGCTGCTCTTGTACAAAATAAAACTATAGATTTGCACAACTTTGTTTCTTTGCGCGAGTCTTGCCTCATCGAGTCGCAAGGAATGTTTGGCGCCGGCCAACTATTTGGCTGGAGTGTTGTGGTGGTGGGCAACATCTCACATTCGTTGTCTGGTATCGCTATCTTCTGAAATAGGCCATAGGAATCAAGGTTATACAATCCTCATATGCTAACATCTTCTGTCAAATTAGTCCCGACTTAGGTCAATTTCAGAAATTGACTTGAAACTCGCCTTTTTAACTGATTTCCTTCGTTGGTTAATTTTTTGGTAACCATCGCTGAGCGCGGTGTGGATTTGCCAAGCAGTCGTCCGTTGGGCGATTTGGGGGGGAATGATGAACGAAGAGTTTTTTGATCGCGATCTGTCGGGTGATCTTGGTGAGAGCGAAGGTTCTGAAACCAGCACCGCAGCCCACACCGCAGCAAACAAGACGGTAGCTGACACCAAGCCCGTGGCGTCGTCCCAGGATCAATTGGCCAGTCCGCAAAGCATTCCGAGTGGGCCGGTGACGATCCCCAACGGGGTCGGCATCGAGCGTCTCGAAGTTCAGGGTAACGATCTCATTATCGTCTTGTCCGACGGAAATCAGATCTTCGTGCCGGATGGCGCGATCAATGTTCCCCAGATAGTGACGCAGGCGGGGGTCATCCCGGCACAGAACGTAGCCGCCCTTCTGGTTGGCAATGAGCCAGAGCCTGCTGCTGGTCCGCTCCAGAGTTCCGGGGGGAACTTCTTCGTTGACCCGCGCGATATTCAAGAAGGCTTCGATCTTGGCGACCTGCTGCCGTATACCGAACTCTCGCGGATCGTGGTTCAGGAAGAAGAAGTTATTCCCGACCTGCCGGACGATGATGAACCTGTTGTCGTTATCGAGACGCCGGATAACCCTGTTGGCGTGCAGAACGCCATTGCTACAGTGTTTGAAGAAGGACTGCCGGAACGCGGAAATCCGAGTGAGCCAGAGGGAACCAACGAAGCAGGAAACGGGGAAACAACTTCGGGGACTATTGTATTCAATTCCCCGGATGGTGTTTCGGCAATCTTTATCAATGGCGTCGAAATTTCATCAGCCGGCCAGAACTTTACTTCTCCTTTCGGCACGCTGACAATTACGAGCATTAATCTCTCGAGCGGAGAAATCGGGTTCAGCTATACGCTGGAGGATAACTCCCTCGGTGTTGATGTGGATGGCTTTTTTACAGCGACTGTCGTTGATACTGACGGGGATGAGGCAAGCGCTACCTTGCAGATCAACATCGTTGATGATGGACCAATCGGCGTTGATGATTCAGGTGTAGTCCCCGCTGGCTCGTATATTCCAATCGAAGGCAATGTTCTGGCGAATGATTTCTCCGGTGCCGACGATTTTCCAATCGAGGGTGGCGTAACCGGTTTTGCCAATGAAAATGGCAACGCTGCGCCGGGTGAAACGCTTTCTGGAGTTTATGGTCAGCTCACATTGAATGCTGACGGCAGCTACACGTATGTCCGCAATCCTGAGACGCCAGGCGGTGTTGAAGAGAGCTTCACCTACGATATTGTCGATCAGGATGGTTCGGTTTCGTCTGCAGTCCTGACGATTGCTATTGACAACGCCCCCCCGGGGATCACCTTCATTCCCGAAACGGGCGAAGGTACACTCGTCTCGGAATCGGGTCTTCCTCCGCGTGGGGATGAACCTGTCGGGACTGGAGAGGGTTCGGACCAGCTACCCGATAACAACAGCGACGGTAGCGAAGAGACATCCGCCACGGTGACTTTTACTTCGCTTGATGGGCTTGGCGGTATCACCATAGACGGTGTTGAAATCGATATAGGCAATTTGCCTCAAACGATTGTTTCTGATGCGACAGGGACGCTCGTTATCACCGACTTGACCTTCGATCCCGCGACTGGGGAAGGCTCGTTCACATATATCTACACTCTGGCCGATAATACGGCAGGTGACGGTACTAGTGTATCTTTCGAAATCGTGGTGAGTGACCTCGATGGTGATAGTGATGCTGGCGAACTCGTTATCAATATCGTTGATGACGAGCCAGAGGCTTTCGATGATTTCGGCCCGACTGATGTTGTCGAAGATGCTCCCATTACTGTGGATGTCATTGGCAACGACACCCCGGGTGCGGACGATGTCGCAAACGATGATATCGCTTTCGTTGAAGGTTCGCTTCAAGGCGATGGCGCGGTTGTCTATAATGGGGATGGTACGTTTACATATACACCTGCTCCGGGCGAGGAGGGCGAAGTCACTTTCGACTATTTGATCGTCGATAGCGATGGCGACTTTGACACAGCGACGGTGACGATCGTGCTGGCTGCGGATAGCGAGC
>CAYRBB010000002.1:0-126937 GCA_964422435.1 uncultured Sphingomonadaceae bacterium | reverse complement strand
GCGACGGTGACAGTGCTGTCGATGTGCTGGATGTGGCGGTTCTGGATGATGGTCCGGCTGCGCAGGACGACGGGTTTACGCAGTCACCGGAGAATGCGGACATTGTCGGGGATGTGCGTGCGGACAATGGCGCTGGCGTTGATGTGGAGGGTGCGGACCGGGACGGTGTGTACAGCTACAATGGCGACATAGCGAACGGAGCTGTTGCGGCGACGGGTGTGCTGGACTTCCAGAGCGACGGGACGTTTACCTATACGCCTGGGTTGGGCGAAGAGGGTACGATTACGTTCACCTATACGCTGACCGATGCGGATGGCGACTTTGACACAGCGACGGTGACGATCGTGCTGGCTGCGGATAGCGAGCCGAGCGTTGTGGTGACGGACGGTGTTGTTGACGAGGCGGCGCTGGCTGACGGCTCGGATGCCGGTAGCGGCAATGACGTGGATACAGGTACGTTTACGATCGACACGCAGGGCGATGCGCTTGCGGCTGTTGGGGGTCTGGTGATCGAGGCTGCGAATGGCGATCTTGTCGATGTGACGGGGGGCGGTGTTGTTCAGGGGGCGTATGGTGTCCTGACGGTGACCGAGAGCGGTGGCATGTACAGCTGGAGCTATGTGCTGTCGGACAACACGCTGGATCATGGTGACAATCCTGGTTTTGGCACGGCCGAGGGTGTTGGCGAGAGCTTTGCTGTGACGGTGACGGACAGCGACGGTGACAGTGCTGTCGATGTGCTGGATGTGGCGGTTCTGGATGATGGTCCAAGTGTGCTCGATCCACTTGCGGCGACGGTTCTCAATTCTGCAGGAGCGATGTCGTTGCCGACCACGCTCGACCAGAGTGACGGGGATGTCGACAACAATTACGGGGCCGATGGCCCGGGCGCAGTGGTCTTCACGGCGGCTTCGATCGCAAGCCTTGAAAGCCAGCAACTGACGTCTGGCCTCACTGACCTGAAATACGTCCTCTCGAACGGCGACACGGTCCTGACCGCATACAAGGTGACCGATACGACCAACTCCAACCCGGTGTTCACGATCGAATTGCAGCCGACCGGGTCATCTGATCAGTACAAGGTCACGATAGACCAGCCGTTGGATGCTACTTCCGACATCAATTTCAATGATGGGACCTATGACTTCCTTGGCGGCAACACTCCTTGGGCAGGCTTTGTCCCCAATGGCCAGAGCCCGTTCTCGCCGGGAGGGGGCGCGTATGACGATGACCTCAGCCAGGATCTCCTGCTGACTCCATTCGGGGCCGGAGCGACGGGTGATGGGGATGCAATCAACGGCAATGCCAATTCCGCAGGTGTCACGGGCGGTGGCGGCGGCCAGAATGTGGGAAGCAACGAAGGCATCCGCCTAGACTTTGTAAGGGATCTGGAAGGAGATCCGGCCAAGGGCGTAGGTGGTGGTGCCGACTACGATGGCGATTCCGCCCAGCGCGATCACAGCTTCACCGATCATTATGATGTTAATGGCGCAGCTGTACAATTCGGGGATGGCCAACAAGTCTCGGAAATAAGCCTCAAGGCTCTGGTGGTCACTGATGATCCGGATGATGGCCCCACGCCGGACCAAGTGATCGGGACCGGCACGCTCGCAACTGTCACTCGTATAGTGATCGAGTACGATGGCGAGCAAGAGGTGATCGTTTATGATCCGCTTGCGCCGAACCCGATCACTGTGACCGTAGGTAGCCCGGGGGGCCTCGCCGACAGAAGTTACACTGTCGAGTTCATCGATGATGGGGGTGGTCGCTATGCGGTCGTAACCGGCATCCTTGACGATGAGGTCAATATCGCGACTTTCGCGGATACGAATTACCAGGCTCTCGAAATCCAGCATCTGAGTGGCGACGATTTCGCACTGACGGGCTTCGGTACGACGACCATCGTCAATGATCCGATCAACTTCACCGTCCCGATTTCCATCGTCGATGGCGATGGCGACATCGTGGATGCCGGCATCCTCGATATCACCGCCAGCCCTGCTATTTCTCCAGTCGTCCTCGACATGGATGGTGGAGGCAATGCGTTTTCCGCGATGTCTTCGGGGATAGCCTACGATTACAATGGCGATGGCGTGAAATCGCACACAGCCTGGATTGCCGCCGGGAGTGCGATCCTGGCATTCGATGCGAATGCAGACGGAATGGTGACGGACGCGTCGGAATTTGTGTTCGGTGGCAACGGAATGACCGACCTTGAGGCCGTCGCCGCTCGTTTCGATTCAAATGACGACGGCGTCCTCGATGCATCCGATGCGGCTTACGGCAGCTTCGGTATCTGGCTGGACGCGGACCTTGATGCAGAAGCCGACGCCGGTGAATTCGTATCGCTTTCGGATGCCGGCATTGTTTCGATCGACCTCGTATCGAACGGTCTCGTCTCGGCGGAGGCCGATGGTGAGGTAGTCGTATACGGAACGGCAAGCTTCACCATGTCTGACGGAACGACCGGTACTGTATCAGATTCCGCTTTCGCGACCGGACCCGACCTGGATATGGCGGCAATGGATGCCCTCCTCGAGCTTGCTGAATTGCAGGGGGCATCCGTGCAAGACCTGTCTCCGGAGATAGTTGATGCCGAAATCATCGCCGACATAGTGCTCGGGGGGGAAGTCGACGCTGTGATCGATCAATTTGTTGCCAATGACGCAGAAGAGCATTCGCTGGCAGGAGTTGTCGGCGGGGAATTCCAAATCGCTCCCGCATCGATTCATGAATTGCTGGGCGATAGCTTGATCGAGATGGCCGAAATGGGCGTCAGTCCCGTTCAAGACAATATGCTGGACGAAACTATGGTTAACGTTGTAGCTTAACCTGTTAATACATTTAGTGCGTGGAGGGGGTATGCGCTTAGTCAATCTTATTTCGCAGTCCGCTGTAGTGGCGGCAATATCTATGAGTTCGGTGGCCCATGCCCAGGACGGCGATCTCGGTGCAATGCTTGCGCTGAGTGATGATGGGTTGGTCGAGGAGCTTGATCGAAGGTATCAGGCGGGGCTCGCCTTGTCGCTTGATGAGGAAATCGTCAGTGCCAACGATCCGCGATATCTCTGGGCTCTTGAGACCAAGGTTCAGTGCGCCATCGCATTGGGCTTCATGGAGTCATCTACTCGGGATGAAACGAGCATCGGGAACTGCGACAACGCATTTCGCCGTATGTCCCGAGTGGTAGAACGCCCGGTCGCACCGCCGCCGGTGGTCGCCGCGCCTCCACCACGACGCCCTGACGCTTGTGATGATGAAATCGTCGGCTTGGTATTTTTCGAATTCGATTCGGCTGCACTATCCGCAGATGCCAACCAGATACTTGAATCGGTGGTTTCGAATGTCCGTGAATGCGGTTGGTCGTCTCTGACGGTAGTGGGGCACACTGACCAGTCCGGTACTAACGAATACAATCAAGTGCTTTCGGAAGAAAGAGCAGCGGCTGTGAGCAACGGGCTAAGGAGTCGCGGGGCGACGTTGCAGATCGACACAAGTGCTGAAGGTGAAAGCAATCCGCGGGTGCCGTTGCCGGATGGCACCCGCTCGCCTCAGAACCGTCGTGTCGAGATCAGCGGACAATAGGGGGGAATTATGACCAGGATTTGGAAAATTGCCGTTCCGATGCTCATGGCGTCGGCCGCTCCGGCAGCTTTTGCGCAGGAAGCTTCCGAGCCAGTGGAGATGATCGCGGCTGTTGAGACCGCCATGCGGTCCAACCCGGAAATCATTCAAGCCCAGATGAACACCGAGGCGATCCAGTTCGAGCGGGAACAGGCGCAAGGCCAGTTCCTCCCAACCATCGATGTTGAAGCATCCGCTGGATTTCGGCGCCTGGATAACAGCACACGAAGTGCGCTTGGAATTGCAGACGATTGGCTGAATCCGCTTGAAGCCTCCGTCACTGCGGACTGGACGATTCTCGACTTCGGTCGCAGGCAGGGCGAATTGCACAGGCAGGCTGCGCGTGTCGATGGAGCGTCATTGCGTGTGGTCGAGCGCTCCGAATTTGTCGCGCTGCAGGTGGCCCGCGAATATCTCAATCTGCTGCTGCAGGAACGGATTGTGGCTGCGGCTACGGATAACGTTTCTTTTCACGAGTTGATGGTGACCAACCTTGCAGAAGGAGTTGATCAAGGCTCGATCAGCGTTGCGGATCGCCAGCAGGCGGAAGAGCGCCTGCAGTCAGCCATCGTCTTGCGAACCGAAGCTGAACAAGGCTTGCGCAATGCACAGATTGCGCTCCGGCGTTTGACTGGTTTGGACATCTATGAAGTCCTGCTTCCGCCTGACGTGAGCGCAAATCTTCCAGCGAGCGAAGAAGAGGCCATCGGACTTGCGAGGATTCGCAATCCCCTGGTCATGGAAGCACAGGCGGATGTAGATGCTGCCAATGCGATGGTAACCTCTGCCGAGGGCGAACTTTACCCTCGGGTCGGCGTGGACGTTCGCGGTCGTATTGGTGAAGATATCGATGGCTTCCGTGGCGAAACGAACGACGTTCAAGCGAGGGTTTATCTGCGCTGGAACATTTTCAACGGGGGCATCTATCGTTCCCAAATCCAGGAAATGGTGCGCCGGGCGAGCGAGGCTAGGTACCGTTTGCACGACCGGGTGCGGCAGGCAGAGGAGGATGTCTCCAATGCGTGGACTGCGCTCGAAACACAGGGTCGCGTCGGCGAAGCACTGGAGCGCCAATCGGCAGTAAGCGATGACCTCCTGCTTTCCTACCGGAGCCAGTTCAATATCGGGCGTCGCTCCTTGCTGGATGTGCTGGATGCGCAAAACACCCGCTTCAACACGCAGGTGCGGCGCGAAACTTCACGGTTTTCCGAATTGTTCGCGCAGTATCAGGTGTTGGCAGCGACAAACCAATTGCTTGGATCGCTGGGTCTTGAGCCGGGTGCTGGGGCTAACATGCAAGAGCGATCGCGCTTTGATTACGGTCCATCGGAGCCGGCTGAATTACACCGGCGCCGCTATCCGCGGTAGTTAAGTGCTTTTGCGATCAGAGTTGGGTAAACGGTGGAGACTAGCGACAGGAGTGGGTCGGATTCTGATGATCCGCTAATCTTTGCGATCGCAAAGTTGGCGCAGCATTTCGGTCTGGCGAGCGGTGAAGAGCTTTTCGACATGCTCCCAAGGGACGCTGGCGGGACGCTACCCTTCCATCAGGCTGGGGCGGCGCTCGAAGCTTCGGGCATGATGTTCGAAGAGCATCATTCCAAGCGACTGCCTTCCCGCTCAGAGCATTATCCGGCCTTGGTAAGCCTCGATGGAGGTATCTTTGCAGCTTTGCTGGACGTCGCCGAAGACGATGTCCTTGTCTGGCGGCACGGCAAGGCAGAGCCGCATTGGGAAAAGCGACGCGAACTCGATGATGAGTATGGCGGCCGCCTCATCAGTGTCATGGGCGATCCCAGTCGGCTTCGCGAAGGATACAGCTCAGGCAGCCTGCAGTCACGAGGACACTGGTTCTGGTCAGAACTGAGGCGGGCGAAGGGAGATTTCAAGACACCGCTTGCTGCATCTCTTCTGATCAATTCACTCGCGCTTGCGCTGCCGTTGTTCACCATGAATGTTTATGATCGGGTGCTGCCTAACGAGGCGGAGGCTTCGCTCTGGGTTCTTGCGCTTGGTGTACTTTTGGCTTTCTCACTGGAATTCGCGCTGCGAACCGCCCGGACCAGCGTTGTCGATGAGGTAGGCCGAAAACTCGACCTCAGGTTGTCAGAGAAAATATTTTCGCGCATCTTAGCAATCCCGCTGAGCGGGCGAAAAGGTAGTACAGGCGCTCTGGCCGCTCGCGTCAACGAGTACTCTATCGTCCGCGACTTTTTCGCTTCGACCACAATGATGCTCATCGTCGACCTGTGCTTCATGGTGCTCTTTGTCGCCGTGATTGCGTATCTTGCCGGTTGGCTTGCCCTCGTGCCCGTAATCGCGATGATCCTCATGGCGGTGGCAGGTTACGTCTTGCAACGCGAGGTCGTCGAAGCCGCGCGCGACGCCCAGAGCGATCATGGTCTGCAGCAGACGATGCTGGTGGAATCGATGGGGGGTATCGAGACCCTGAAGTCTGTCACCGGAGAGCGCGCGATGCTCGGCCGATGGGGTGGTCTGGCGGAAATGAGTGCAAATTCTCAGGCACGCCTCAAGAAGATCAATTCTACGGCAATATCGCTGGCTTCAACCTTCCAGCAAGTCTGCTCGGTTTCGCTGATCATTGGCGGCTATTACCTGTTCGTCAACGGCACGATTTCGATGGGAGCAATCATTGCAATCGTGATGCTGGCATCCCGCTCCCTGGCACCGGCAGGCCAGATCGCGTTTCTTATCACGCGCGGACGCCAAGCCCGGGAAGCCCTTTCCTCGATTGAGCGGATTTTTGCCGAAGATGACGAACGGCGGCATGGGAGCATGTCTTTTCCTGTCACTCGTGAGGGGCGCGAAGTCACGCTTGATCGTGTGAGCTTTACCTACCCCGAAGGATCGGTAGCTGCTCTGGACCAAGTCAGTTTGCGTTTCTCCCCCGGAGAGCGCGTTGCAATTATCGGTCGTGTAGCTTCGGGGAAATCGACTTTGGGGCGCGTGCTTTGCGGTCTGTATCAGCCGACCGATGGTGCGGTACGGATCGATGGAACAGACGCTCGCCAATATCGACCACAGGTCCTTAGAAGGGCGCTGCGCTATGTCGGCCAAGATGCAAATCTGTTTACGGGCAGCATTCGCGAAAACCTTGCAATAGGTAGGCCCGGTACGAGCGATGAAGAAATCATGCGCGCTCTGGAAATCAGCGGGGCCGACAGGTTTTTGTCGCGTGACGCTGTCGGCTTTGATCGACAGGTGGGGGAGCAAGGCCGCATGTTGTCTGGCGGGCAAAGGGCTTTCCTGGCGCTGTCGCGGGCATTCGTTAGCCCATTCGAGTTGCTTTATCTCGATGAGCCGACAGGTGCGATGGACAGTCGGACAGAGGCGGCTTTTGTGGAACGTTTGCAGAAGGCTTTGCTTCAAAAGCAGACACTCGTGGTTTCGACGCACCGTCCGGCGCTTTTTGCGCTATGTTCCCGCATTATTGTGATGGATCAGGGGCGGGTAATCGCTGACGGTCCGAAAGACGAAATTCTCTCGGCAACGCAGAGGGGGGAACAATGACCGAGTTCGCTTTTCAGGAGGCGCCGATGCGCCGGACTGCCGTTGGCGCATTCGTTCGTCTTGCCGTGTGCATTGCTGTCTTCGCTCTTTTGTCCGCTCCCGTACGTCCTGAGATGTCGGCAGGGTCCGTTGAATTTCCAGAAGTACGTTCCAACGGCAAAAATCTGCTTGCGACGATTTTCGATGAGGACGCGACTGCCCTGCTGGAGGTTGGAACAACCGCCCAGGATCGTAACGGACTGATCCCATTCCTGGCCGAATCCCCGTCTACGTTGCCGCGCTTTGCCGCGATCAGGCGTGACGATCCCCAGTTCGGGGTCGCGCATCGATGCCTGTCGCAAGCTATTTATTACGAAGCCGCTACAGAACCGCTCGTCGGCCAGCGGGCCGTTGCCCAGGTAGTTCTGAACCGCGTCAGGCATCCCGCATATCCAGCATCCGTTTGCGGCGTCGTATACGAAGGCTGGGATCGCCCGGTCTGCCAATTCAGCTTCGTCTGCGACGGATCGCTGGCGCGCACCCCGAACCGGGCTCTCTGGCAACGTTCGGAAGAGCTCGCAGAAGCCGCGCTTTCCGGACATGTCGAGCAATCCGTCGGTTCGGCCACGCACTACCATGCCGATTATGTCCTTCCGCGCTGGGCTTACACACTCGGCAAGATCAAGCAAATCGGGGCACATATCTTTTACCGGCTTCCGGGTCGCAATGGCATGGCAACGAGCTTCACGGAAAACTGGCACGGGCGTGAATGGATCCCCGAGGTTCGCATGGCAAACCTCAATACGCAGAGCGATCAAATGCTCGACGCGAGCACGGTGAACGCTGACCCGCTCGGCCTCGAACCTGACCCTCAAGACCGGAGAGCACCCAACGATGTTGGTGGTCGGCTCAACACCTCAACGCGATGGCGGCTGGAAATCCCGCTCCCGGGGGAAACATCTTCGAGCTTTGACCAGGCCATTGCTGCTCATGAAGTAGCGAATAAAGACCCGTCATGAGTGAGAACCTGTTTCAACGTGTGCGCGAGTGGGATCCGGCGGCGAAACTTATTGCCATTTGCGGATTGGCGATTACGGCGTTTGTGATCTGGGCGAGCTTGGCAGAAATCGATGAGATAACGCGTGGCTCAGGTCGGGTTATACCGTCCAGCCAGGCGCAGCTGGTGCAGCCCTCGGAGCCTGCCGTCATCTCGGAAATCCTCGTGAGGAGCGGCCAAAGGGTCGAAGAGGGACAATTGCTGGTCCGGTTGGACGATACCCTCGCCGATTCAGAATTGGGTCGTCTGGTGGCTGAGAATGAGAGGCTGTCAGCGCGCGCTAACCGCTTGAACGTTGAGGCCGGAGGCGCGGAAGCGAATTGCGGAGAAGGTACGGTATGCGCTGAAGAGCGCAGATTGCGCGAAATACGTGTGGCGAATGCGGGGAGCCGTGAAGCGAGTCTTGCCGCAGCTGTCGAGCAGCGCCGCCGCGATTATCAGGAAGCGCAAGCAACGGTAGCCTCGCTCGAAGATAGCCGTCGTCTTGCGCAGGAGCAGGTCTCCATGCTGGAGCCGCTCGCTGCCCAAGGTATCGTGCCACAGACGGAGTTCCTGACCGCACAGCGCGAACTCGTAGACGTGCGGGGCCGGCTCGCAGCTGCGCGGCAGGCGAGTGGCCGGGCCTCTGCGGCGATCAATGAAGCGCAGGCTAACCTTCGTTCGGCCCGGCTCGACTTTCGCCAACAGGCGCTGAACGAGCGGAGTGAGGTTGCAACCCGGATTGCTATGAACGAGGAAACGATCCGCGGTGCAGAGGCCAGGCGCGATCGTAACGAATTGCGCGCGCCGGCATCGGGTATCGTCAATGACGTTCAAATCAATACGGTTGGTGGCTTCGTTGGCGCCGGAGAGATGATCATGCAGGTCGTCCCAATTGGAGACCGGTTGCTTGTAGAGGGACGCATTAGCCCTCGCGATATCGGCTTCGTCTCGGTGGGAGATCCTGCCAACGTCAAAATCACGGCGTTTGACTTTTCGATATTTGGGGGACTTGAAGGCGAAGTGATGGAGATATCTGCCGACAGCATCTTCGACGATGCCACACAAGAATCCTACTATCGCGTGATAATACAAACCAACCGTAGCCAGATAGAACATAACGGGCAGGAATTTCCCATCGTGCCGGGCATGGTCGCCGATGTGGAGATCATCACTGGTCGCAGGAGCGTCTTGTCCTACTTGTTCAAGCCGATTTCACGAGGACTGGATGTCGCGTTGACGGAGAGATGACGAGGAGTTTCCCGCTCGTTCGATATGCTGGCAGTATGTAGCCAACTTTCGGCACCGCTATAGCTGACCGTAGCGCGGTAGTCATAGCTCTGATCAGCCGGCAAAAGCTGGTCCGTGCTATTGTCCAGCATATAAAACCCATCAGCCATTCGGATGATCAGCAGCGCGTGGTCGGCTCCACGCACCATGTCGTATGCCAACGTCATGTACATGTCGTCCGGATTGAATCCGTTTGCCGCCAGAAGCTGGTATTTCAAGATTGCGAAGTCTTCACAGTCTCCCTGGCCCAGTCTCAGAGTTTCCTCGGCAGCAGCCCAATAGTCTCTCTGCCCGTATAGAGTGAGATCATCGACATGCTCGATATTGCGATTGACCCATTGGTTGATCTCACTTGCCAGCGAAAAGTCGTCCTCCATCGATGGGCTAATGAAGTTCGCATACGATATGTTCGATAAGCCTGCTTCGGTTACACGGGCCCATTCACTGGAGAAACTCGTATAGCCAATGGCGACCCTCGCTGTACCAAGGAATTCGCTAGATGTCTGAAATGCAGGAGAGTTTGAAGCTGCCGGTGCGGGTGCCACGGCAAATTGTTCCTCGGCTGGTGCGCACTGCCGGCTGATTGGCCTTCCGAATTCTGCTGCTTGCGGGATCGCCGCGGCCGTGCCTTGCTGCTGCAAGCGGATTTGATCCAGGGCGCTGACCTGATTGCCAATTATCGCGCTGGCTTTCGACTGATAAGCGGGGCGCTGTGTAAGTGCGACTGCGTCAATTGTCGGCTCTAAAGGGCAATATGTGATCGAAGGCAGGGAATATGTAAGTGGGAGTGCAGCAAACCACACCGAGGCTTGCGCAGGCGCGGCCACGAGGCAAAAGGCGGATGCCATGCCACTCGCTACGTGCCTCAGCTTTGCCGGAGCAGATCGGGGATGTTGCGCGCTCATATGAGTCACATGAGCGCGAAACTCATGCAGATTCGTCTATTGTTAGGGTTAACGCCGCATTAGCCATGTATGCAGCGGGGGAGTTGGTTCCCAATTGCGCCGGTTAATGCTACCGAGAAGGAGTAACCGGAAGTTAGGGGGCAAACGCTGGTTAGAAGTAATCCAGGTCTAGCGCTGGCCGTTGCAGGCGTGATCGCGCTCACATTGGCGCCGCTGGCGCTCGTGCTCGGTCTGCCAAACGAATGGGCAGGCGTAGATAGCCATCGAAAGATCGAAGGCTACCCCATTTCGTTCGCGCTTCCGGTTGCATCGCCACCCGCGTTCGGTGATCCTGATGCCTACCCTCCTATGATGAAGAGTAGCATATTCAATATGCCCAACAGGGACGAATTGCGCTCGATGACTGCAATTCTTGATCTGAGTCCTGAAGCCCAGCCGGATAGCGGAAGTGGCCTGGCACAGTCTGATACTTCGACCAATCAAAGAGAAGACAATACGGCGTCTCTGGTTGCTGGTCATCAGGTCTTGAACCTGGATTTCGATTTGGCGGCGCAAATGAGACGGTCCCACAGCCTTCAGGCCGCGAAAGATGTCTATTCAGGTGAAAGGCTAATTGGCCGACTGGACGTGCATCTCGATGGGGTGGGAAGAATACTGGTCTCTGTCCAGCAGCTTGAACCTGGATTAAGGGAACAGGCTGCAGCGAGGATAGAATCGGAAAACAGTCTTGTCAGCCTTGGCGCGTTAAGGGCGGCAGGAGTTGATTTGCGATACGATCCACTCAGAGATGCATTCGTTCTCAATGAATAGGCAGGCTTTTGGGCTCTAATTTGCCATCCGGCGGATATCATCTGAGCAACAACGCCGCCGCTTTTGAACGAGCTGCAATAAGTCTGCTCGCTCTCGCTCGCAACGGCTACGGGTACTTGTTGGACTGGTCGCTGTGCCAGTCGTTCCATACGCGTGTGCAGAGTCTTGTCGTGTCTGTGTGCGACAGGGTTTCGGGATTCAATGCAGGCCGTAGGCTAGCTTACTGCGGGCTTCGTGATTCGACTCTGGCCGACGATCTGAAGCGCGAAGACTCGGTCGAGGGATTCAATGAGAGGGAGCGATCAAAGCTTCTCTTTCCCGCGCCCTTAGCTGCCAGTCATAAAGCGACGGAACGGTAGCAACACGGCTACCCTGCAATTCGGTGTATGGAGCAGGCGTGTAGTCGAGCTCAAGAGGGCGATTGCCATGCAGGCCGACGACCCGCGCGTCCGGTCCGCCGCTGCGTTCCTGCACCACGACGGTTTCGCCCGGCGCAGCGCCGCTATCTACAATCACTTCCAGGTTCCAGATCGTGTTGAACTGGCCGTGCCCCGGGTTCCAATATCCGGCTCCACCGGCGCGGAACAATTCAAAGCCCGGTGCGCCTTCGCCATCCGTCTCGGGCCGGATATGGACGGTGATGGCATCGTAGAGGTTCTGGTGGTTCGCCCCTGCGTGCTGGTCTAGCGTCGGCTGTTCCCAACCGGTGCTGCGCTGGTAAACCGAGCGAGTTGCCTGGGTGTTGAAGCTGAATGTGTGGATCGTCGGGTTGAACACCTCGTTCCCGGTGACCAGCACGTTGTGTACGTTGCCGAGATGGACGGAATAGTGCGCGGGGTGGTCACCTTCGGTTCGGACATTCGCAATCGTCACATTGGCAAGGTCATCTGTCAGGACACCGGAATCGGAATTTTCGATCCGCAAATTGTCGATCCAGCCATTGTGGACGCCAGTGAAGTAGATGGCGTTGAAGCCCGATTCGTTGTGGTGGCCGAAGAATGGGTTGGTCGGGAAGACAAAGGCCATGTCCTGGATGCCGACATTGCTGATGTGGTCCCATCGCGCGAAATAGGCAGGCAATTCGCCTGAAATGTCATGCAGGAGCGGGTCGGCAATCGTGACGACATCGCCTTCGATGGCTTCGATCCGCGTGGCTTGACGAACGAGCGGGCGGTCGGGCAGCAACCAGTGGCGGTCACCGATGGGGAATCCTTCGCGATCCTGGCCGTAAATGGACTCAATAAGCGGGCCGTTTTCTCCGGCGCGGTTGTGCCAGTGGATCTGGTAGACATCGCCGACGGAAAGGCTGGACGGGTCGGCAACGCGGATCGCACGCGATCCTCGCTCGCCTGCAGAGATTGGCGCTATTGTTTCTATCGGCCGGTCATATTCTTCAAGATAGGTGGCGTGACGTCCACCCGGGAAACGAGTCCAGACAAACCCGCCGCTCCAACTCCATTCGGAAAACAGCACATCCAGATTGTTTTCCGGCTGGCGTTCCCGCTTGTCATACTCGACCAGATATTCACGCAGCTCGTCCAGCGTGCCACCATCGTCGATCTGGTTGAGCGGGCGGGGCATATACAGTTCCGTCCCGCCTTCGGTGCTGCCCATGCCGGCAAGCACGATACCACTCCGCTCGATCCAGAGGATTTCAGAAAGAATATAACGGCCGGCATTCAGCTGGACACGTACCGGCCCTGTCGCTTCGTGTGCTGCCGAAAGCGCGCTCAGCAGGGCCGCGCTGTCGTCCAGCCCATCATCGGCTATCGCACCGTGATCTGCGACGTCTATAACGGTCTCGATCTGGGGAATGGCTTCGATGCCATATGCGTATCCGGCATAGGAGAAATCGGGCAAATAGGGAGCATCATCCGTCCCAGAGAGTATCTCCGGCATTTCGGTGGAAATCTCCTGCGCCAATGCAAGGCTGGAAGCCATGGCGGCAATACCTGTGCCAGTAATACCAATGAGTTTCAATTGCTTATGCTTCATTACCACACCTTTTCGCCTCTCTTGAAGAAAGGTATTGACGCGCATTGCTACCGGTGTCAATTATTTAGGTAACCGGTGTCAAAGCGACATCTCGCAATTTGATAATTTGCGCGAAAAGACCTTGGAGGGGAGAAATTATGCGTCATTTGAACAAGAGTACATCTGCGCCTTCGGCTCGCACAGCATCTTTGAAGTGCGTTTTTCTGGCATCGGCCATGGCATTCGTTCCGGCTGGCTCCGCCTTTGCGCAGGACACGGACGATGAGCAGGTCGAAGAGGATCCAAACACGATTGTTGTGACGGGCGAAATCTCTCGCACGATTGAAAACTCGCTCGATACCAAGCGCGAACTGGACGTGATCGGCGATGCCATCGTGGGTGACGACATTGGCGACCTTCCCGATCTCTCGGTCGCGGAAACGCTCGAGCGTATCGTTGGCGTTACGTCGGATCGCTTCAAGGGCGGTGCTTCGGAACTTTCCGTGCGCGGCCTTGGCGCTTTCCTCGGTTCGTCCGTGCTCAACGGCCGTGAGATTTCTTCCGGTAGTGACGGTCGCGACGTAAATTACGGCCAGTTTCCCAGTGAACTGATCAATGGTGCGATCATCTACAAGTCGCAGCAGGCGAGCTTTGTCGAGGGCGGTGTGTCCGGCATTATCGAACTGCAGACCCTGCGTCCGCTCGACTACAACCGTACGCGTCTCCAGATACAGGGGCTTGTCGGATACAGCGATTACGAAGACCGGGTCACTGATGGAGACCCCATCAATTATCGTTTGACGGGATCCTACGTCGATCAGTTCGAAACTGGTATCGGCGATATCGGTATTGCGATCGGCGGCCAATTGCGCCGCGATACCGCGCCGGAGGATATTTACACTTCGAGTTCTACCTATCGCCCTTGCAATACGATTGAGGGTGTCGATCAGAGCAACAACTGCGCATTCAGCACGGATGCAAACGGTGTGCCGGATGGCGCGTCGAATCAGTTTTACCTCGTATCGAACCAGTACATCTACCGTGCGATGGCGACAGAGGCTGATCGCGATGCCGTGATCGCTGCCATCCAGTGGCAGCCAGCCTACAATGTCGATATCAATCTCGACGTCCAGTACTCCTATCGTGACGATATTGAAGAGCGGGCAAACCTGGTGGTTGCCGATGGCCGCCGGGACATTACGCCGCTTGAGATTTCGCCCACCGGTGCGCTGCTCTACTGGAGTGGAGAAACGCGGATCGAAAACCAGTCAGTTTGGCGTCAGCGGACCGAGGAATACCTTGGTCTTGGCGGCAATATCGCATGGAGTAGTGATCGACTGGTCCTTACTGCCGACATTGCGTACTCGCAAACGAAGCGGCGTCAGGATGAGCTCGACATGCGCATCCGCACGAATGATCGCGTCCTGTTCGAACTCGATACGCGGGGCCTGACCATTCCGAATCTGATCCTGACCGATGTCTCCGAAGTGGAAGACGATACTGGTCTCACCTTCGATTTGAACAATCACGACATTTACGACAACGGAGCCCGTGCGCGTCGTCGGCTCGAAAACGCCGATGATGACATCTTCGCGCTGCGTCTCGATGCTGTCTACGAGCTCGACGGGTTCCTGTCTTCGATCCAGGTCGGTGGTCGTTATTCCGAACGCAACCGCGTGCAGGACGATGGGATCGACGAGGAAGTTACGCTCGTCAATGGCTACGATTCCGACGCAGTGCGCGCCACTCGTCTCGACACTTTCATCAACGAAAACCTGTTCGAAGGTGCCGATACGCCGATGGAAGGCATAACCTGGGCCCGGTGGGATCCGCAGGCCTTGTTTGTCGCGCTGACGGGAAGCCGCGATGCGGGTCTGCCGACAGGAAGCACGCTGTCGACAGACGATGCCGATGTGAACGAGCAAGTCTGGGCCGGATATGTGCAGGCCAATTTCGATACCGAAATGTTTGGCGTTCCGGCGCGCGGTAACTTTGGCCTTCGCGGGGTCTACACCGAAGTTACGTCGATCGGTATCAGCAGTGATCTGGAAACATCGCCCGGCCCTGATCCGGATACCATTACGATCACGGAAGTCGGTGAGCCTACGATCAACGCGGAAACCAACGATTTCTGGAATTGGTTGCCCAGTGCAAACCTGATCCTGGAAGTCCGGGACGATATGCTGCTGCGCTTTGCCGCCTATCGTGCAATGGCGCGGCCCGATCAGCTAGCCATGTCGGCAGCTCTCGATTTCGACGACGAAGCCGATCTGGGCAATCTGGGTAGTATCGTCAGTGCCAGCGGCAACCCATTCTTGGAGCCGCTTACGGCATGGAATGCGGACGTATCGTGGGAATGGTACGCGTCGCCTACGAGTTCGCTCGCCATTGCCGGCTACTACAAGATCCTCGAAACCGGCTTCGAAACTGACGTAACCGAATTGACGCTGACCGTCGATGGCGCGCCGGAGACCGTGCTCATCGGTCGTTCGGTAAATTCGGGTGAAACGAGTACACTCGTGGGCTTCGAAGTCTCGATGAATCATACCTTCGACTATCTCCCGGGGTTCCTGAGCGGCTTTGGTGTGAGCGCAAGCTATAACTTCGCCGACTCCGACTTCGAATTCGAAGACCCGGATGTGGTTGATGGAAATGCCATCCGCGACTTTACCGAGCCGGCCAACATTCCGGGCTATTCGCGGCATACGCTAAACGGTACGCTGTTTTACGAAACAGGGGATTTCAATGCCCGTATCGCGTACAAGTGGCGTTCGGAGTACTTCAAGCCGTTCCGTACCGCTCAGAACCGTTTTACCGAAGATCAGGGCTTCCTCGATTTCTCGGCAAGTTATGATCTGACAGACAATGTGCAGGTACGCTTCCAGGTACTCAATATCCTGGATGAGCCGAACATTTTCTATCGACCGACACGGGATAGCCTGGCCCAAGCGGATTACTCGGGGACCCGCTACTTCGTTGGCATTCGCGGACGTTTCTGATTTCTATCGGCAAGAATGGAAATGACAGCGTCGGATATTCTCCCGCCGGGCCTTCGCACAATCTCGGCGCAACTTACCCGGGCAAGAGCGCAGGCTCGTGCTCTTCCCGGGCTTCCTTCAGGGATGCCTGATACATTGGAAGATGCTTACCGTATCCAGGATGCGTCGATCGCCGAATGGGGTGATCAGATTGCAGGATGGAAGGTGGGCGGCGTCGGTGCCAATTTCGTGGAACACTTCGGGACGGATCGGCTCGTCGGGCCGATTTTTGCAAAGTCTGTGAGAACCGCATCCGGAAAGGGGCCAACGCCGATGCCGGTTTTCGACGGCGGGTTTGCGGCCATCGAACCGGAATTCATTTTCCGGATCGGGGAAACGCGTCACGAGGATCGCCTATTTGTCGGCGCGGAGATCGCCAGCAGTCCGATCCCGGACATAAACGATTATGGACCCGTCGCCGTGGTGAGCGATTTCGGGAACAATAACGGACTTTTGCTGGGCCCGGAAATCAGCGACTGGCGCGTGCGCGATCCCGCCATGCAGGTCACGACAACCATTGATGGAAAGATCGTTGGGCATTCCAATCTTAGAGATTTTTCCGGCGACGCGCAAAAAGCTTTGGCATTCCTGCTTACGCTTTCGGAAAAGCGCGGGTACGATCTTCCGGTTGGCACCTATGTGTCGTCCGGTGCTATTACGGGGGTACATGAAGCACCGGTAGGAGCGTTGTCGAGCTTGCAGTTTGGCGATATCGCTGATGTCGAACTTGAGCTTGTGAGTGCCGTTCCGCAGTGAAGCCTTTAGCGCCAATGTCGCGTCGCCAGGCGCTTGCGGGTCTGGCCGCTACTGGTGTGCTGGCGGGTTGCCAAAGCCGTCTGGGCGGCGGCATCCTCACCAGCGCAGACACGCATGTGAACGGATATCCTACCGTCGAAGCCGTGCGTTACTTCGGCCAGCTTCTGGAGCAGCGAACCGATGGAAGGCTCAGACTGCGCATTTATGCCGGTGGCCAGCTGGGCAATGAACGCGATACGCTTGAAATCACGACTTTTGGCGGGCTCGACTTTAACCGTGTGAATCTCGCGCCACTCAATTCCATTGAGCCTCTTACGATTGTCGCAGCATTACCGTTTATATTCGAGACAACCGAGCATATGCGGCAAGTCATTGATGGCGATATCGGTGAGGAAATCCTCTCTTCGCTTGAGCCACACGGCCTCATTGGCCTGTGCTTCTACGATTCCGGCGCTCGCAGTTTTTACAATACGCGTGGCCCTATCAATCGTCCGGAAGACATGCGTGGTCTCAAGCTGCGGGTTCCTGGCTCGGACCTGTATATCGATATGGTTCGCTCGCTCGGTGCGGATGCCGTTCCGATGCCGCTGGACGAGGTCTACCAATCGCTTGCGCAGGGCGTGATCGATGGGGCCGAGAACAATTGGCCCAGCTTTGAAAGCGGGCGTCACTTCGAAGTTGCGCGCTATTACAGCCTGACCCGGCATTTGCTTGCGCCGGAAGTCTTCGTGATGTCGAAGACCAGCTGGGATGCGCTCTCTGCATCTGATCAGGCGATCGTCAAGCAGGCTGCGCGGGATTCCGTGCCGCACATGCGCGAGTTGTGGGACACGCAGGTTGAAAAGAGCATGGAGATCGTGCTGGGTTCGGGCGTGGAAGTCAACGAAGTCGACTCCGCGCCGTTTGCCGAAGCGATGACCGGCATGTGGGACGCTTCGCTTACGACACCGCAGCAGCGTTCGCTTGTCGACCAGATCATGTCGCTCAGGAGCGGATCATGAAACCACCTCTGTCCGAAAAAGCATCCGACTTGTTGATCAAGCTGGGCGCTGCGGGGCTCGTGTTGATGACTGCGGTAATCGGCTGGCAGGTCTTTGGCCGCTTCGTGCTGGAGACAAGCCCGTCCTGGTCCGAGCAGACCGCCATGGTGTTGATGATCTGGTATGTTTTCCTTGCCGCGGCGGCAGGCGTTTGGGAACGGTTCCATATTCGTATCGAGCTGTTGGAACGGAGCTTCTCGCCCAAGGGTAAACGCAATTTGCGTATTGCCATTCACGCCCTGATTGCCGTGTTCGGGGTGATCTTTCTGGTCTATGGTGCCTTGCTGGCCTGGGATGTACGTGTGCACGTCATACCCTCGCTCGGGATCAGTCGGCTGTTCGCCTATCTGCCGATCCCCTTCGCGGGATTGCTCATCATAGTGTTTTCGATTGCGCGAATACGCGTGCGGCTGGCCGAGAGGTTCGACTGATGGAAATCCTCGTCCTGTTCGGCGTCCTTTTACTCTTGCTGGCACTCGGCGTGCCGGTGGCGTTCGCGCTTTTCGGCGCGGCTTTGGCGACTTTCCTCGTGGCGGATATTCCGCTGATCGTGGCCGTCCAGCGCATGGCGGCGGGCATCAGCGTCTTCACCCTGATGGCGATCCCGTTCTTTATCTTCGCGGGTGACCTGATGTACCGCGCCGGGATCGCGGAGAGACTTGTCCGCGTGGCGGATGCAGCTTTCGGGCGTGTTCGCGGCGGTCTTGGGCTGGTCGACGTGGGCGCTTCAATGATGTTCGGCGCCGTGTCTGGATCCGCCATTGCCAGCGCATCGGCCATCGGTTCCACCATGGTCCCGCTGATGGATGAGAAGGGTTATGATCGCGACTTCGCCGTCAATGTGACGGTGACCGCGGCGATTGTCGGGCTGCTGATCCCGCCTTCGCACAACATGATCATTTACGCGGCTGCGTCTGGCGGTGGTGTTTCCATTGGTGACCTGTTCCTCGCAGGGATCATTCCTGGTCTGATGACGGGCGTCATGCTGATGGTGACCACGTGGTTTGTCGCTCGTAGGCGGGATCTTCCGAAGGGCTACTTTCCCGGCTGGCGCGCTTTCTTGAAAGCGCTGATTTACGCTATCCCGGGTCTTTTCACCGGGGTGCTGATTATGGGCGGCATCCTGTCCGGCATTTTTACGCCAACGGAAAGTTCCGCCATTGCGGTGATCTACACGGCTATTGTTGGTACATTCGTGTATCGCAATCTGGGCTGGAGCGGTTTCTGTGAAGCGGCGCAAAAGTCTGTCCGCACTGCGGCCATGGTGCTCTTCATCATTGCAGCGGCAACAGCGTTTGGTTTTGCGCTTGCCCTGCTCGAAGTGCCTGCTGCACTTGCAACGCTGATTGGTGCAATGACAGACAACCCGTTGCTCACACTTCTCATCATCAACGTGATGCTGCTGGTCCTCGGCACATTCATGGATATGGCGCCGCTCATCGTAATCACCACACCGATATTCCTTCCGGTCGCCATAGCCACTGGGGTGGACCCCGTGCATTTCGGTATTATCCTGATGCTCAATCTGGGTATCGGCCTCGTGACGCCGCCGGTGGGCTCGGTACTCTTTGTAGGTTCTGCAGTCGGCCAGATTCCGTTTGAAAAGATGATCGCAACAATCTGGCCATTCTATTTCACGCTGATCGCTGCATTGCTGCTGGTATCATATATACCTGCCCTCTCATTGTGGCTTCCGGGTATTTTCTGATCAAACACTTGGACAATGTCCCTCTTGGACATAAGGGTGAGGGATGGGTGACAGGGCTAAACCGACAATCAACGATGTGGCGAGGGTCGCCAATGTATCGAAGAAGACCGTCAGCCGTGTGATCAACAATTCTCCGCTACTCAGCGAAAAGACGCGCGATAAAGTGCTGGCGGTAATTAAAGATCTGGGTTTTACGCCCAATCTCCAGGCCCGCGCGCTTGCTCTGAAACGCAACTTCATCATTGCCGTGATCCACGATAATCCCAATGCGCAGTTTCTCGTCAATGTGCAGCAGGGCGTTCTCGAAGGCATCGAGGACACTGAGTTTGGCCTAATGGTGCAGCCCATAGACCGCAACTCGCCTACACTGGTGGCGGATGTGCGCGCTTTCTTGGAGCGGCAAAAGCCTTTCGGCGTCGTTATACTTCCCCCAATCTCGGGCAACGACTCCGTTGCAGAACTTTGCCGTGAAACCGGTACGCGCTATGTGCGGATGGGCTCTATCAAGCTGGATGGACCCGCGCACGTTGTGAGTTCCAATGACCGCGAGGCCGTGCGCGAAGCGGTTACTTACTTGATCGCGAAAGGGCACCGCCGGATCGCTACGATTGATGGGCCGGAGGGCTTCATTTCTCCAAAAGAGAGATTGGCCGGGTTTCGGGATGCGATGGGCGATGCGGGTTTGGCAATCGATGCGCAACTGATGCAACCTGGAAAATATACGTTTGAATCAGGGGTGGCCGCAGCTGAGGCTCTGATTGCACTGGAAGAGCCACCAAGCGCCATTTTCGCATGCAATGACGAGATGGCTATCGGAGCCATGATCGCCTGCCGCCGAAGCGGTATGCTGATCCCGGAAGACATTTCAATCGTCGGGTTTGACGATACGCCGCTGTCCAGTCACGTCTGGCCATCGCTCACAACGGTCCGGTGGCCAATCGTTGAAATGGCGCGAAGTGCGGCAAGGAAACTGATCGGTCCGCCCGAAGCTGCAGGAGATGAACCGTGGCTGCTTCCATCGCAACTGATGGAAAGAGGATCGGTCCAGCACCCACGCGATTCCTGAATTTTCCTTGGATCGGCTGAATTGACAGTCGCCAAATCGATCCTTGCATAACAAAATGACACCGGTTACCCAAGGTCCATGGGTGAGGTGTGAGAGCCCTCATCAGTCATCAGACGAACAATCAAAAGAGATTCAGAATGAAAATTGCCCTCATCATTGAGAACAGCCAGTCCGCCAAGAATGGTATTGTCCACGACGCATTGACATCTGTGGTAGAGCCACTGGGACACGACGTCTTCCACTACGGGATGTATACGCCGGAAGACGAAGCTCACCTGACTTACAACATGAACGGCATTTTGGCCGGGACATTGCTCAATTCGGGCGCTGCCGATTTCGTCGTCACCGGATGTGGTACGGGTATGGGTTCAATGCTGGCATGCAATGCGATGCCCGGCGTGTTCTGCGGCCTGGTGATTGATCCAACCGATGCTTTCCTCTTCGCGCAGATCAATGACGGGAATGCCATCGCCATGCCCTACGCCAAGGGATTTGGCTGGGCTGCCGAATTGAACCTGCAGGATTGCTATCGCAAGATCTTCGAAGGCGAGAGCGGTGTCGGCTATCCCAAGGAGCGTGCAGCGGTGATGAAGAAGAACCGCGGCATTCTGGCGGATATGAAGAAGGTGACGTGCCACGACATGCTCACTGTTCTCAAGAACGTTGATCAGGACATGCTGAAGACTGCGATTTCCGGTGAGCGCTTCGCCGAGTATTTCTACCCCAACGCGCAGGATCAGGATATCGCAGACTATCTGCGCACCCTTTGATCGCGACCAAGGAAGGGGAAACCACCATGGCGGGAAACGCATTCAACCTCAGCGGCAAGGTTGCCATTGTTACGGGAGCCAATACGGGTATCGGGCAGGGCATTGCCGTTGCCCTGGCCGAGGCAGGTGCCGACATCGCTATCGTCACACGGTCCGATGCGTCGGAATCGGCGGCCCGGATCGCATCGGCTGGCAGGCGCGTGCACACGATCAAGGCCGATTTGTCGACAATCGAACCGTGCCAGCGGATTGTCGATGAGACGGTCTCCAAACTCGGCCGGCTCGATATTCTGGTCAACAATGCCGGCATTATCCGCCGCGACGATGCGCTCGATTTTTCGGAAGAGGACTGGGACGCGGTGGTCGATACCAACATGAAGGTGCTGTTCTTCCTGTGCCAGGCAGCTGGGCGGATGATGGTCGCGCAAGGCAGCGGATCGATCATCAATATCGCTTCCATGCTGACCTTCCAGGGCGGCATTCGCGTGCCGAGCTACACAGCGTCCAAGAGCGGTGTGGGTGGCTTGACGAAACTGCTGGCCAATGAATGGGCGGCAAAAGGCGTGAATGTGAACGCCATCGCGCCGGGCTACATCGCGACCAACAACACCGCTGCCCTTCAGGCCGATGAAACGCGCAACCGCCAGATCATGGAACGTATCCCTGCCGGCCGCTGGGGCGAGCCTGCAGATATTGGCGGAGCGGCTGTGTTCCTCGCATCCGATGCGGCACGCTACGTGCAAGGTCACATCCTTGCGGTCGATGGTGGCTGGCTGGCACGCTGATGCGCCACGTTGTTGCCTGCTTTGGTGAAGTCCTGCTTCGCTATGCGCCGCGCTGCGGAACGACCCTTCGCGATACGGACGGACTCGGCCTGCATGTGGGCGGCGCAGAAGCCAATGTTGCTGTTGGCCTTGCCAATCTAGGCTTTGTCGCCCGTATGATCTCGACTCTGCCAGCCAATGATCTCGGCACGCTTGCCCGAAAGCGGCTTCGCGCTGAAGGTGTTGATGTCGCGGGTATGGGCGAGGGCGCGGGGCGCATGGGGGTCTATTATGCGACACCCGCCATCGGCTTGCGTGCCGGACAGGTGCTTTACGACCGCGATGATAGTGCGTTTTCGCTATGCCAGGATTATGCGTTCGAGGCGCTGCTCGACGGTGTCACTCACCTCCATGTCAGCGGCATTTCCCTGGCCGTGAGCGAACAAGCCTCGGCCGCGACACGAAAGCTCGCCCATCACGCGAAAGACCTCGGCCTGACAGTCTCTGTCGATGGGAACTACCGGCCGTCGCTGTGGGACAAGGCTGGTCGCAATCCACGACCTGAAATTGCCGAACTGGTCGCAAATGCCGATCTCTTCTTCGGCAATCACAAGGATGTCGCGCTTTTGTTCGGCAAAGAGTTTTCGGGTGACGGGCCAGAGCGCCGCCGAGAAGCTGCGCTCGCCGCACTGGATCATTTCGAAGGCCTCACCGTCGTCGCTTCGACAGCGCGCCATGTCGATGGCAACGGTACCCACCATATCGTCGCTCGGATGGATACCATAAGTGCTAGCGCCGAGAGCGCCGCGGGCAATTTGACCAATGTCGTCGATCGCATCGGAACAGGCGATGCCTTTGCCGCAGGGGTGCTTTCAGGCTGGCTGGAAGACCGCAACAATCTATCAGACGCGGTCCAGCGCGGGATGAGCCTTGCAGCGCTGAAGCATTATACTCCGGGCGATTTCTCGCTCGCCAACGCCGCTGAGCTGGCATCGGCGATGAAAGGGGCAGGGGATGTTGCGCGGTAGGCTGGCAGCGGTATGGGCCGCTTGCTCCTTTATAGCGAGCCCCGTGCTGGCGCAGGAAGCCGTGTCATCCGTGCCGTCTTTCAGCCCGGCGGAAGGAACACCCCAGTGTCGCGGAAGCGAAGGGTATGCTGCGGATTTCGGCGGTGCCAGAACCTTCCTGTGGCGACCTCACTGGATCGAGAGTCTCACCAACGGTGCGCAACGAGATGAGGTCATAGCGCAGGCCGATGCAGTGCTTGATAATGGCTCGTATTCGGTCACAGACAAGCCCGGGAACCCGCCGGGTGCGACGGTCAACGATTATGCTTCCATCGGCCCCTATTGGTGGCCGGACCGATCCCGGAGCGATGGCCTGCCTTATATCCGCCGAGACGGAGACGTGAATCCGGAGCGCGACGGGCCTGAATTTGATCGGACACGGCTGCGCAATCTTGCCAACGACTTGCAGGCGCTCGCGCTCGGCTATCATGCAACCGGTGATCAACGCTATGCTGACCATGCTGCAACGCTGGTGCAAGTATGGTTTATCGACCCTGCAACACGGATGACGCCTCACTTCGAATTCGCCCAAGGCATTCCCGGCCGCGTGAACGGGCGCGGGGAAGGGATCATCGAAGCTTCCGATCTGTCGACCGTTGTCGAAGCCGTCGGTCTGCTGGATCCATCGGGTGTCTTGAGTGCAGAGGAGCAAGTCGCGCTGCGCGCCTGGTATCGCGACTTCATTGTGTGGATGGTGACGAGCGAAAATGGCGAAGCCGAAATGCGCAAACGCAATAATCATGGTGTGTTTTTCGATTTCTACCTTTCCCATTTTGCCCTTTTTGCGGGGGCTGAGGGTGCCGCGGTCAATGTCATTCACGCATTTCCTGACTACCGGATAGCTGTGCAGATGGACCGGCAGGGGCGCTTTGTCGAAGAACTTTCGCGTACGCGCAGCTGGCACTATTCGCACTACGTCCTGGAGGGCGCAGCAAAGCTGGCGACTATCGCTGAATGCGTGGACCTGGACCTGTGGAATGCGCGGCTGGAGGACGGGCGGAGCCTTGGCGCCGCGCGGGCTTTCCTCGATCGATACTCCGCAGATCCTTCCAGCTGGCCATTCCCCGACCGTGACCTCGAGGCCGGGCGTCTGGATCGGATGACGCGAACCTCCGAAGAACTTGGGCTTCTGTTTCAAACGGTGGCACAGCCAGCGCGTCTCAGCGACTTGCCCTGAGCGAATCTAACACGCCGCCGACCAAATGCGGCAGAGGATGGCCATCGACATCTGACCGTCAGCCTGTAGTGATTGTTTGGCATCCCTATCAATGCAGCCGGAGCTTCGATGGCAGATACAGAGTTCGAAATAATCGTATACGGTGCCACCAGTTTCGTCGGGCAGATCGTAACGCGATACATGCACGAGCAATTTGGCGACGGAACCTTGCGCTGGGCCATTGCCGGGCGCTCGGCCAAGAAACTTCAGCAGGTTTCCGACGAGATTGGACTATCAGGCATTGAGATGATCGTTGCCGATGCGGCTGACGAGGCTGCGCTGCAGGACATATGCGCGCGAACCAGCGTCGTCATTTCCACCGTAGGACCATATGCACTCTACGGTGATCAGCTGGTCAAAGTCTGCGCGGAAGGCGGCACGCATTATTGCGACCTGACCGGCGAGCCGCACTGGATCCGCCGCATGCAAGTGGCCCATGAGAAGTCGGCTAAAAGGACCGGAGCGCGGATTGTGCATTGCTGCGGCTTTGACTCGATCCCGTCCGACCTTGGTGTGCGTGTCTTGCAAAAGCATGCGTCGGAAGCGCTCGGCGAGGCCTGCGACCGGATCGACATGCGCGTGATGCGGATCAAGGGCGGGGCATCGGGCGGTACCGTCGCCAGCATGGTGAATCTCGTCAAGGAAGCTTCGGGCAACAAGGAGCTGCGCCGTGAGCTGAAGAACCCCTACAGCCTGTGTCCACCAGATCATGATTTCTCGGTGCGCCAGCGGAATGTCGGTGCCGAGGAAGACAAGCGATTGGGCAAGTGGATCGCGCCATTCATTATGGAGGCGATCAACAGCAAGGTCGTCCATCGTTCCAATGCCCTGAGCGGAAACAGCTACGGCACTGCTTTCCGCTATGAAGAAGCGATGGTGGCGGGCAGCGGTTCGGGCGGAAAACGCCGGGCGAAGCTCAGCGCGCTTGGCCTTGGCGCGTTCACGGCGGGCATTGCTATCCCACCAATCCGCTGGGTGCTTGGCAAATTCCTGCCCAAACCGGGCGAGGGGCCAAGTCCTGAAGAGCAGCGCAAGGGGATGTTCGATATCCTGTTCCTGGGTTCGACCCCCGATGGCAAGCAGGCCCGTTGCCGCGTCTCGGGTGATCGCGATCCCGGCTACGGTTCAACGGCCAAGATGCTCTCTCAAGCCGCCGTGTGCCTGGCGCAGGACATTGATGAAGGCGTGGCCGGAGGCTTTTGGACCCCGGCAACGCTCATGGGCGACAAGCTCGTTGCACGGCTGGAGGCTGATGCCGGCCTCACATTTGCCATCGAGCCTGCCGATTAAACGCCTATCGAGTCGCTGGATTGCTGATTGACGAAATTATCGCGCGGTGTGTGCATACACAATTACATCGATATCGTGGAAGCAATAAAATGACACATCGAGTGTCTCGACAAAGGCAAACGCGGCCTCACGCTTGGCCTTGGCGGAGGCGCGACAGTCGGGCCAGCCAGCCACGGGCGATCAAATGTCCCCGCGCCGAAGTCATCGCTGCCGGGCCAGCAGAAACTGTGCCGGAAGCACACTGCAAAGCGCGGGTGATCCTCTGTCCGCTTGCCCATGACCATGCGGTCCTTTTCATGGACGTGATAGGCAAAGTCTCCGGTCGCTTCTGGATCGAAGCGGACGATGTCGAAAGCGGCGAAGTAGTCTGCCGATATGAACGTTTGTCCCAGGTTCGATTGGGTGGAGACGATGGCCTGCCGGAAGAGATTACGCTTTTGGGAGAGCCATTCGGCCAATTCAGGGTCTGGCATGATCATCTGGTGGGAGGTGTCGGGCCGCCGGGTCTTGTTCGGACCAATACGGACGCTGGTTCAGGACAGCGAGCACGCCTCTTGCCCGTGCAGCCACGCTACCTTTCTCATTGATCGCCACAGCTTTTACGCCCGACGTGCCGAGATCGATTCCAAGAAACCCGACCACTCCCCTCGTTGACTCGGTTTATCGATATATGGCAACGTTGTCACGTTTCGAGAATCAAAGATGGGCTTCGTGCGTGATCTTTATGAGCTAAGCCAATAAAAATACGAAATAATTTCGGGGAGAGAGTTCATGGTGATTGCGGAGATGGGCGGCGTGCAAAGGAGCACGCTTTTCAGGGTCAGTTGTCTCGCGCTGACAGTCACGGCGATGACATTCGCCATTCGTGCCGCTCTGCTTGATCCGCTCGGTGCAGAGTTCGGCCTTTCGCGCGAGCAGCTCGGCTGGGTGACCGCGATGGCATTTGCGGGCTTCCCCGCTGCAACCCTGCTCGGTGGGCTGATCTACAATTCGGTCGGCCCGCGCCCAATCATGATCTTTGCCTTTATCGGGCACCTGCTCGGCTTCCTGCTGACGATATTCGCGGGCGACTTTGCCGGGTTGCTCGTTTCCACTTTCTTCGTGGGCTTTGCCAATGGAGCGGTAGAGGCTGCATGCAATCCCATGATTGCATCCATGTATCCGGACAAGCGCTCTACCATGCTCAATCGCTTCCACGTCTGGTTCCCGGGCGGTATCGTGATCGGTGCGTTGGCGAGTCTGGCGATCCAGTCGCTTGCACCCGGCTTTGGGTTTGAATCGACCTGGCAAATCGAGATTGCGGTGATGATCCCGCTGACGCTGCTTTACGGGTATTTTGCTTTTGCCGTCCGCTGGCCAATCCCTAGCGAAGACACGGTGCTGGAGAATGACACCGGTGCGAACATCAAGGCGCTGTTCACGCCGCTCTTCATCTTTATCTGCGCGCTCATGACGGTGACGGCGACGGTCGAGCTTGGTACACAGCAATGGGTCGGACCATTGCTTTCTGCATCGGGGGCAAATCCGTTGATTATTCTCGCAATCGTGACCGGCCTGATGGCAGTTGGCCGCTACTTTGCCGGGCCTTTGCTCGATCGGATCGGAACCATTGGCGTGCTGATTTTCTCTGCAGTTGTTTCAACTGCCGGTGTTGCGGCTCTCGGAATGGCGAGCGGCGGTTTGGTTTACCTCGCTGCAGTGGTGTTTGCGATTGGCGTGTGCTTCTTTTGGCCAACCATGCTCGGCTTCGTGGCAGAGTATCTCCCGAAGACGGGCGCACCCGGCATCGCCATCGTCGGCGGAGTCGGCATGCTCGGCCTCGCCATGTGGCAGCCAGTGATCGGGGCTTGGCTCGATGCCGGTGTTACTGCGGCGGAGGCTAGCGGTCTGGCAGGTGAGGCGGCCAGTCTTTTTGCCGGTCAAGAAGTGCTACAGCGCCTGTTGTTGTTGCCTGTGGGACTAGTGGTTGCGTTCGTGGTTTTGCGTTTTGCTGTGAAGAAGCCAGAAGGTAGCCCAGTCTTCCAGGCGCATTGAGGAAGAGGTACCAGCCAATGCCAACCAAACTCCGCGCCGCGATGATTGGCGGTGGCCCCGGTGCTTTTTTCGGTGCCGTACACCGCGCGGCCATGCGGGTCTCGGATCGCTTCGACCTGGTTGCGGGAGTTTTCTCCCGCGATGCGTCCGCCAATGCGGCAATGGCTGCCGAACTGGGGCTGGAAGGGCACGCCTTTGGCGATCTGGAGAGCCTTATTGCGGCTGAGAGGGAAGTGCTGGATGTCGTCGTTGTGGTAACGCCCAATGCAACGCATTTCCCATTGTCAAAGCAGGCGATGGAAGCGGGGCTTCATGTGTTTTGTGAAAAGCCAGCTACGCTGACCTTGGAAGAGGCACTGCAGCTTCGTGACGTTCAGCAGGCTACTGGCAAGCACTACGCTTTGGCGCATACTTATCTCGGCTATCCGCTCATGCGGCAGATGCGGCGATTGGTAGCGGACGGCGCGATTGGCGAGCTCCGTCGGATCGACAGTACTTACAAGCAGGGTTGGTTGTCTGATCCGCTCGAACAGACCGATAACAAGCAGGCCGGTTGGCGCACCGATCCTGCAAAGGCGGGTAAAGGAGGCGCGATCGGCGATATCGGGACGCATGCATTCAATGGAGCGGAATTCGTAAGCGGGCAGAAGATCGAAACACTGAGCGCGCAGGTGAATACTTTTGTCGAGGGACGTGCGCTCGACGACGATGCTTCGGCGTTTTTCGTGACCAATGGCGGTGCCAAAGGCACATTGGTCGCCAGCCAGATATGCAACGGGTTGGAGAACGATTTCCGGCTCGGCATCTATGGTAGCAAGGGCTCGCTCGAATGGCGGCAGGAAGAGCCGAACAGCGTCATCTTTCGCCAGGGTGACGGCAATATCCGCATCCTGCGGGCCGGGGTGAATGCGCCCAACCTGTCTGGCGATATCAACGAAATGTGTCGCCTGCCTATGGGGCATCCCGAAGGCTTCCATGAGGCCCTGGCCAATCTCTACATCGACTTCGCCGATGCTATCCAAGGCAAGGGGAGCGCTCCTGCCGGGGTAGAGGCCGCCATCCGCGGGATGGCCTTTGTTGAGGCGATGATTTCCTCATCCAAGGCATCCGCTCCCGTCAGACTGTCAACGCTTATCGAAGGATCGCCGTTATGAAGGGCCCAGCCATTTTCCTGGCGCAGTTTATGGCGGATGAGGGTCCGTTCAGTGCCTTTGCCAGCGCGTGCAATACTATGGCCGATCTCGGCTATATCGGCGTGCAGGTGCCCAGCAACGATCCGCGCTGCATGGACCTGAAGCTGGCGGCAGAAAGCCAGGACTATTGCGACGAACTGGCTGGTGTGGCGCGAGAAAACGGCGTCGAAATCACCGAGCTTTCTACCCACATCCAGGGCCAGCTGGTCGCGGTCCACCCTGCTTACAAAGAGCTGTTTGCCAGCTTCGCTCCGCCCGCAGTCGGGGCCGATGTCGCGAAGATGAGCGAATGGGGCATCGATCAGGTCAAGATGGCTGCCAAGGCCAGCCAGCGGATGGGCCTTGATCGCTCTGTCAGCTTTTCGGGATCGCTTCTCTGGCCATACATGTATCCTTGGCCCCAGCGCCCCGAGCCACTGGTAGAAGAAGGCTTTGCCGAGCTTTGCCGTCGCTGGCAGCCGATCCTGGATGTGTACGAGGATTGCGGGATCGACATCTGTTACGAAATCCACCCCAGTGAAGACCTGCACGATGGGGCGACGTTCGAGCGGTTCGTTGACGGTGTGGGCGGGCACCAGCGTGCCAACATCCTGTTCGACCCAAGCCACTTTGTTTTACAGCAGCTAGACTATGTGGACTTCATCCACCGCTATCACGACCGTATTCGCATGTTCCACGTGAAGGATGCCGAGTTTCGTCCTAATGGCCGCTGCGGCGTTTATGGTGGATACCTGCCGTGGGCCGAACGGGCAGGGCGCTTCCGCTCGACCGGCGATGGGCAGGTCGACTTCAAACAGATCTTCTCGGCACTGACTCAGTACGGATACGACGGCTGGGCGGTGGTCGAATGGGAGTGCGCCTTGAAGGATCCCATGCAGGGTGCCCGGGAAAGCGCCACATTCGTCCGCGATCATATGATCACTCCCACTGCTCAGGCTTTCGATGACTTTGCTGGCACAGGTGATCTTGACGCACGCGGCATTTTGGGTCTCGACAGAAGAACCGGGGAAACCCCGCTTAGTTAACGTAGATAGCAAGAAGCGACGAGACTTAACCGTTTATCAACCACGAAAGGGCAAGCCAGCCTTCTGATTTACTTAGGTTGGGCCCAATGGACGATCTGCTCTCTGAATTTATTGCCGAAACACACGAGATGCTTGGCGCAGTGCAGGAGACGCTTGTCTCCTGGGAGGCATCGCCGAATGATAGCGAGAAGCTGGATGTCATCTTCCGTTTCGTACACACCGTTAAGGGCAATTGCGGGTTCTTCGACCTTCCGCGCCTTGCGGCGTTAAGTCATGCTGCGGAAACTGCTTTGGCAAAAGTACGCGCAGGTAAACGCCAGCCCGATACGCCGTTTATCGACGCGATTCTCGCGGTTATCGACCGTATCGATGGTATGGTGTCCGCGCTTGAAGCGGGGGAAGAGCTTCCCAGGGGCTCTGACGATGATGTGCTGCAGGCACTCGAGGGAAACGGCGAAGCGGCTTCTACATCTGAGGAAGTGGAAGCCCCGGTAGCAAAGGCAGACGCTGCGAAACCTGCCGAAAACATACAGATCGCCCGGTCGATCCGCCTGCCGGTCACGTTGCTAGACCGTGTCATGGCTGAAATTTCTGATGTCGTTCTAGTCCGTAACGAATTGGGCCGCCATATTCGCGATGCCGATCTCGATCCGGCAGCGCTTTCCACCTTTGACCGGCTTACCGGCATCATCAACGATCTGCGCGACGACATTTCGCAAATGCGCATGCACCGCCTCGATCATCTCTATGCGCCGCTGCCGCGCCTTGTGCGAGACCTCTCACAGGAATTGGGCAAGAAGGTTTCGTTCGAAGTCGAAGGCGGTCAGGTTGAGCTTGATCGTGAAATCATCGAGCTGATCCGGGACCCAATTGTCCATATTCTTCGCAATGCAATCGACCACGGCATCGAAGCACCGGAAGAAAGGATTGCCAACAACAAGCCGGAGATCGGCGCCATCACGATCAGCACACGCCAGACCGGCAACCGTGTTGCGATCATGATCGACGACGATGGCAACGGCATCGACACGGAACGTCTGGTCGCGAAAGCCAGAGATGCCCGCATCATCACCGCTCGAGATGTCGAAGCCATGTCGAACGCGGACAAGCTGGAACTGATTTTCGAACCCGGCATTTCGACCGCGACCGAAGTCACGTCCGTTTCCGGTCGCGGCGTCGGCATGGACGTTGTGCGTGCCAATATCGAACGGCTCGGCGGGACGATTGCAGTAAGCAGTGAGGAAGGGGAGGGCACGCGTATGCTTATCTCGCTTCCCGCCACGCTTAGTATCGTCCCCTCTTTGACAGTCCGTGTTGGTGATCATCGCTTCGGCATTCCTCGCTCCTATGCAGAGGAAATCGTTAGCTCAAGGTCTGATCACCTCGACTTCGTAGATGCAGGCGATTCCAAGCTCGTGGAATTCCGGGGCAAGAAGCTTCGCTGTATCCGGCTCGCTGATGTGCTGGACATCGAAGGTGATGACATAGCCAAGTGCGACTTGCTGATCGCCAGGCTTGCCAGCGGGGACATGTGCGCGCTGGCAGTCGACAAGGTGCTCAATCACGAGGAACTGGTCGTCAAGCCATTGGCGGACGTCATCATGCGCTGCAACCTTTATACGGGAGCATCGCTGCTGGATGACGGTAGCCTTGTCCTGATGCTACACATCACCGGGATTGCGATGCAGGAAGGGCTGATCAACGATCTCGGGCGCAAGAAGCGCGTGTATGTCAATAAAGATCGGGACAAGGCGCAGCAGACCATCGCCGTGCCCGCCGTGCTGTTTTCCACCCTTGATGGCAGGCACCAATTGGTGCGGATGGACTCGATCACGCGGATTTGCAAGGTGCAACGTTCTGCGCTGCGTCAGTCTGAAAACAGTGCCCAGGTCGCTATCAATGGTGAGATCCTGCCCCTCGCCGGGAGCAGCTGTGCAGAGCTGCAGCAAGATACCGCCAATGTCCTCCTGCTCGGTGACGGGATGCGCGAAATCGCCTATCTCATCGACTCGGTGCTGGACACCGTCAAACTGGTCAATGAAGTGATGCCCGAAGCGGCAGCCGGTCCGGTGGAGGGCGTTGTCCTCCTCGATGGCCGGGCGACCGAGGTAATCGATTGTCATTGGCTATTCGCCAATCACGGTGTGGGTTCCGGTATGAATTCCGCGAAAGTGTGCCGTATCGACCTGACCGATCAGTGGGTTCGCTCCATACTACGTCCGTTGGTCGAGAGTGCTGGTTATCGGGTGGTCGACAAGGATGCATCAGAAGATGCCGACGTCGCCATCGTGCTGGAAGATGCAGACGACACCGCGCTGCAAGCCGCGGAAGTCATCACGCTCATCAATGAGAAGGCTGGAGCAGAAGGTCCTGGCGGCGGCGTGTATCGCTATGACCGTGAAAGCCTGCTCGCAGCGCTTCAATCCAAGAAGAGGGTCTTGGCATGAACGAGCCAATCCTGCTCGCGCAGCTCGCCGGGCGCCAGATCGCATTTCCGGCCCATCGGATCGAATCCATCATCGAGCTTGGCAAAGTGACCCCTGTGCCACGTTCTCCGCGCCACATCGAAGGGCTATCTACGCTGCGCAGCAAATCACTGACGGTGGTGAACTGCAAGCTGGTACTGGGTATCGATGATGACTGGCAGGACACTGACGGGGTCCGCCAGGCGGCCGTCGTTAAACAAGGTGAACATCACTACGCCCTTATCCTCGATGAAGTTCAGGATGTCGTCGCGCCGCTCGGTAATGCCGGCAGTGTTCTTGGTGGTGTCGGCGAAGAGTGGGCCAAAGTGGCCTCCGGCGTTGTCGAAACCGAAGCCGGGAGCGCGCTGCTTATTAAAATTGAGCCCTTTATCGAAGTTGAAACTGAATCGGCATAATTTCCTAATTCAGAGCCGCTACCATGCCGTTCTGAAGTGTTTTTTGGAGTATTCATGAGCAAGACCTGCCTTGTCGTCGACGATTCCAGCGTGATCAGGAAGGTATCGCGCCACATTCTTGAGTCGCTCGGATTCGAAGTCACCGATGCCGAGAATGGAGAGATCGGCCTTGCCAAGTGCGATCAGGCCATGAGCGACCTTATCCTGCTCGATTGGAACATGCCGGTGATGAACGGGATCGAGTTCCTCAAGGCTCTGCGCGCGCGCCCTGATGGTGCCGATCCCAAGGTAGTGTTCTGCACTACCGAAAATGATGTCGATCATATTCGTGAAGCCATGAGTGCCGGTGCAAACGAATATGTGATGAAGCCGTTCGATTATGAAACGCTGGAGCTCAAGCTGCAGCTTATCGGTTTTGAGTGAGGTGGCCGAGATGAACGCACCAACCACATTTCACCGCCTGCCTGAACAGCCAAACCCGAAGCGCCGGAAAGGTCCGATCCGGGTCATGGTGGTCGACGATTCGCTGACGGCGCGTACCGTGCTGGGGAAGGTCATCGACCGTTCGTCCGACATGGTTCTTGCAGATACCGCCAGTTCTGCCGAGCAGGCCATCGCCAAGCTGAATAACGGCCTCAAGGTCGAGGTTATCCTGCTCGACTTGGAGATGCCCGGCATTGGCGGTCTGGCGGGCCTTCCGGAAATCCTCGAGAAATCGAACAATGCCAGTGTGTTGGTTGTTTCCTCGCTGACTGCTGAAGGCGCAAAGGAAACGATTGCCGCGCTGTCTATGGGGGCATCGGACGTTGTGCAGAAGCCGGAGCCTGGCAAGTTCAATGCCGAGTACCGCGCCGAACTTGCCGGTCGTATTCGCGCACTTGCTGGTGGGGCAATCCCCCGCGCTAATGAAGATGCAAGAGAACAGCCGAGCGCGGTTGTTGCGCCAACGATTATGGCACCCCGTCAGGTCCGGATTGACTGTATTGCGATTGGCGGCTCGACCGGTGGAATCCACTCGCTTTGCCAATTCTTTGCAGAACTGCCCAAGTCAATCGCTACGCCGATTGTCATCACCCAGCATTTGCCAAGTGCATTTGTTCAGATCTTTGCTGATCAGATGGAAAGTGCCGCATCGCGCCCGGCGCGCATCGCACAGAACGGTTCGCGCCTGGTCCCGGGAGAAATCTTGATCGCCCCGGGAGACGGCCACCTCTCTTTCGTCAAAGAAGGGCGACATCCCGTAGCGAAGATTACCAACGAAGCTGTCGCAAGCGGCTGCTGTCCTTCGGTTGACCCAATGCTCGGTACTCTGGCTGAAGCGCTTGATGGAAATGTCGCGGGGGTAGTCCTTTCCGGCATGGGCCGCGACGGCCAGTTCGGTGCCAAAAAGCTTGTCGAACAAGGCGGAATCATGCTTGCTGAATGCGCAGAGACATCAGCAGTTTGGGGTATGCCACGCGGCGTGGCTGAGGCGGGGATCGCATCTGAAATCGCAGCTCCTGGAGACTTGGCCAAGTGGCTTTCACGCCGTTTAGCGGTGGCGGTATGACTTCTTCCCAATCCGCATCAGAGCGGATTATTGCCAATCTGCTTGCGGCGCGTACAGGACAGGAACTTAGTCAAGAGCGTAGCTGGCGGATTGGCAGCTCGCTATCCGGTATTTTTCGTGAACGTGGTATCTCGAACGTCGACCAGCTCGCCTGTATGCTAGATGCGCCGGACAGTACTATCCTGTCTCAACAGGTGGTCGAGGCCCTGCTCAACAACGAAACCTATTTCTTCCGTGATCGTCCGATGTTCGACTATTGCGCAAAAACTGTGTTGCCGCGAATCGCCCAACGGAATGCCGCAAGCAAGCGTATTTCCATTCTCTGCGCGGGCTGCTCCACCGGGCAGGAAGCTTTATCCATCGCCATGCTGTTTCGCGAACAGGCTATGCGCTGGACGGACTGGCAAATCGAGATCATCGGTGTGGATGTGTCGCACAGTGCAATCGCATCCGCACGTGCGGCAGTCTATTCGCAGTTCGAAGTACAGCGTGGACTTTCTGTGGCACAAATGCTTGGCAATTTTCAGGAAACGCCTGTCGGCTGGGAAGCCAAGGCCGATCTGCAGCGCATGATCCAGTATCGTGTGCACAACCTGCTTTCACCGCTACCGGGTCAGACGAGCTATGATCTCGTGTTATGCCGCAACGTTTTGCTCTATTTCAATCAAGAGACGCGAAAAAAAGTGATTTCGCGGCTCCTCGAGAAGCTTCATCCCGATGGCTGGATGATGCTTGGCGCCGGGGAAACAATTGCTGATCGGAATACGCCTCTGACCCAGGTGAAGGAAGCGGTGAATCTGTATCGGCGTAGTGATCGCAGCCTAGCCGCTTAAGGTTGATCTTGCCTTAGCCTCGCATTTCTCAAACATTTGTAATTTCAGATAAAAAAAGACTTAACGGATGCTTAGGCAGTGCCCGCTAAAGCGGGTAGTGCAAACTAAAGGCCTTCCGCATGCGTTTTGATTTCAAGATTTCCAAATGGAGACCGCAAAGCTTTGTTTTTGCGCCATTGGTTGTTTTGAGTCTGATTATCGGCATCGTTGCAGGCCTAATGGCAACGACCGGCGCAATTCAGATATCTTTCGGTTCGCCTGTGATCATCGGGGGCGTTGCCACATACGCGCTTGCGGTTGCCGTTCTTGCGCACTTCGGCTTGCTATATGCCAACCGGCTGGAGCGGTGGAGCCTCACTGACAGCCTGAGTGGGCTTCCCAATCGCCGGGCCTTGCATTGGTATGTTAACGACCATCCCCTTAGTGAAGAAGAGATGGCGGTGGCCATCATCGATCTTGACGGGTTCAAATCGGTCAACGACCATTACGGCCACGCCATTGGTGACCAGCTGATCAAAAGCTGTGCGAGGATTTTGCAGGAACAGACCGGCAATGATGCCCACGCCTTTCGCCTGGGCGGTGACGAATTCGCGATCTGCCTGATCGGCCCGTTGGCTGGCACATTGGTCGAGGGCATCGGCCGCACGTTTATCGACCAGTTTCGCAAGCCGGTAGAAATAGAGGACCGGCGCATCATCATCGGTGCCAGCATCGGAATCGTGGCAAGCAAGGGACCGGAGCGTATCTCCTCCGGCGAGGCCATGCGCCGGGCCGATGTGGCAATGTATGCTTCCAAGCGCAACGGCAAGATGCGTTGCACTTGGTACAAGAAATCGCTCGACCAAAACCGCGAAAGCATGCGGGAACTCGATAACGAGATGCGCGCTGCGCTGGCCAATGATGACTTCAATCTCGTTTACCAACCACTCGTCAACGCGCAGACGAAGGAAATTGTTGCGGTTGAAACACTGCTGCGCTGGGATGCCCGGCCGGGTGGCCCTGTGGGTCCACACATCTTTGTCCCGGTCGCCGAAGAATCCGGACTTATCCGCGCTATCGGAATATGGGTGTTGCGGCGCGCTTGCGAGGAAGCGCTGAACTGGAAAGATATCAAGCTTTCCGTGAATATCTCCGCAGTGCAGCTTCGCGATGTCGAGTTTCCCGTTCTGCTAGGCCAAATTCTGGAGGAGACTGGTTTTCCCGCCGAACGCCTTGAGCTCGAGATTACCGAAACCTGCCTCGTTAACGACCCGGTACTTGCCGAGCGTAGCCTGGATGTCATTCGCGGCTTCGGCGTAAATGTCTCGCTTGATGATTTCGGCACAGGATACGCGTCTATCGGTTTCCTTCGCCAGTTCCGGTTCGAAAAGCTGAAACTGGATCGCTCGCTCGTGGTAGATGCACAGGGCGACGAGGGTTCTCGCGCGATGATGCTATCCAGCATCACGATGGCACATGCGCTCAAAATGGGCGTAACGGCCGAAGGTGTCGAAACCGAAGAACAGGCCGATCTCGTGCGATCGGCAGGCTGTGACCAGATCCAGGGCTGGCTGTACTACAAGGCCCTGTCTCCGGAAGACATTCAGCAACATCTGGACGGTCGGGGCGACGCCATTACTCCGATTGCCGTGAATGGCTGACAGCTGACAAGCCGGACAGGTCAAATCCGTTCAAGGGCTTGCCGAGTTCGCTACGCCGGAATCGAACCGGTGGGCCTTTTGCCGGGAGAGAAAAGACAATTTCCAGCTTGGCAAGCAAGCGATCAAATGTGCCGGTATCGATGTGTCGCGTTATGGCCCCGGATACGCGAATAAGCCGGACATCTTGTGATGTCCGGCCCCTCCGGAAACCATTTTCGATAACGCGTCTCCGCCCGTTGTATTCGACAGGAGAAGACTCCGTCAGTTCAAGTAGAGCACTTCGAAGTTGCCCCAATAGCGCCCGTTGAAGCGCAGCGGTACGAAGATGTTCTTTGCCGCTCGGGCTTTGTTTTCTCCCGAGGCGACAAAGCGATAGCAGGAGGCACTAAACGGCTCATCCTTCATGTCGATCGCCCGTTGGGTAACATCATCAAGTATCACAAGGCGATTGCGGCAGAACTTTTCGTCATGCACCGGGTTGCCGGTGGGCGTACGGGAACGCTCGCTGAGGTGAGTAGGAAGGTAGCCATCCTGGTTGGAAGCTACACTTGTAATAATCTCATTACGCTTCTTGAGCTGGGCATCCAGAATCGGCCGGATGTGCTTGTCAGCAAAATCTGTAAAGCGGTTATTATATTGTTTGGGTACCGTGCCCGGAATTTCGCGATAATCGCGATCGAAGACGTCTTCCTCGCGCAATGACCCATCGGCAATGGCTTTCTCGACCAATTCGACAACCTCGTCGCGGCCGCGGAAAGCGATTTCGACGAATTCAAGGTCTGCTGCGGCGAACCCGCTGCGAACCAGCTGATCGAACATTTCCATCGACATGAGCTCAAGCTCGTCGATGCGCTTCTTCATCGCGTGAAGGTTGGAGTTGTTTTCTTTGGAACCGCTGTCGAAGAGATCGAGTGCTTCGCGTACTTCCTCGACGCGAGTGCTGATCGTGGCTGTATTCTTGGCAATCCCGGCGTTCTGTTCGTCAATCTGCATCACGAAATCGGAAATACCGTTTACCGTGTGATCGATGCGGGCAAAGTTGCTCTGGGCCGTCTTGCCCTGCTCGACACCTACGCTGATCTTCTCGACGAGGCTCTCCGCTTCGCCACCAAGGGAATCGACCGTTTTGGCAATTTCGTCGGTCGCCATGCGCGTATCCTGCGCGAGCTTTTTCACTTCCTGTGCCACAACTGCAAAAGTTGCGCCTGCCTCACCCGCGCGATGCGCCTCGATTGCCGCGTTGAGTGCCAGCATGTTGGTTGTTTCGGCGATCGTATCGATCTTCTCGGAAACCCGGCGAACCTGGTCCATCGCCCCGGCGAAACCGGTAATGTGTTCTGCCAGGGCAACGATCAGGTCGGTCAGGTCGACGAACTCGCCCATCGATTCACGAATGACAGAAGTACTCATGCGGAGGTCTTCTTTCGCACGGTCTGACAGCATCCGCGCTTCATCAGTTGCATCGGTGACGCGCTGTTGATCCTTGGTCAGCTCGGTCATCACCGATTGCAGTGCCCGCCGCCGATCTTCCATTTCCGCCGCGGTTGCCATCATCTCTTCGACGATGCCGCCGACATCGACACAGCCGACGGTCACTTCACCGCAAGATCGCGCGACAGCGTCGATCAGCGAAGGGTCAGCAATTTCAATTTTCTCATGCTTCATGGGGCGTCCCTGGATCCTGTTTCAGGAGTATCTTGAGATACTCGATAGAGCGCATTCCTTGGCGAATTGTTAACCATAGGAACGAATTTCTTCCGCGGCTCTTCAGTCGCTTGAAATGGATCTTGCATGCGAACTTCTTAATGTTTCGCGTGGTCGCCGGAATTTAGTTGGGATATGCCGCGCGGGCGGCTCTGGCCAATATGGCTGGGAAGCTTCATAGGACGGTCAAATTTACCTGCCACAGGACTGCTATGACACGTTTGATTGCCACCTCGCTCGCCCTCGGCTTTGCCGTTCTCGCGAGTCCCGCAAATGCATGGGGGCCGATCGGTCACCGTGTGAGCGCGGAGATTGCCGAAGACAATATCAGCGGCAAGACTCGTGCCGAGATAGAGGCTATTCTTGGACATGAAGGCTTGCCGGAGGCGAGTACCTGGCCGGACGAGCAGCGATCCAATCCTGCCGAATTCTGGCAAGAGACGGCATCGCCTTTCCACTACGTAACACTACCGCACGGGGCGGCGGCAGAGGATCTGGTACACCCGCCAGAAGGAGATGCGGCAACAGCGCTGGAACAGTTCACTGCCGTCCTTCGCGACGATGCAGCATCACGGGAGGAAAAGGCACTCGCACTGCGCTTTATCGTTCATCTCGTCTCCGACCTGCATATGCCCCTCCATGCAGGGAACGGCACTGATCGCGGCGGCAATGACTTTATCGTCGACTGGTTCGATACGCAGACCAACCTGCACTGGGTTTGGGATGAAGGCCTGATCTTGCGGCAGCAACTTTCCTACAGCGAATATGCAGATCGCCTCGGCAGCCGTATCGGTCCTGATGAAGTTCTCGCTTGGTGGGATGCAAGCCCGATCACGTGGATATCCGAGAGCGCCGAGCTTCGCGACCGTATCTATCCAGGGGTTGGCGAGGAGTTCGGTATGGGCACGCAGGAAAGCCCCGCTATCTTGCGCTACCGCTATCACTGGGAATGGATGCCGAGCGTTGAAGATCGTCTTGCGCAATCGGGCATACGGCTTGCGGCCTACCTTGATTGGGTGTTTGCTGAAGAAGGCTAGGCCATTGGCGTGCCTTGCGCTAAGGCCGCTCAAGCAATCAGCGGATCAAACGGAGAATATGTGGCGACGAAAATTGAAGACATCGAAGGCATCCTCAACCAATTGGAGGAGATTTACGATGCATCGCGCAGAAATTTGATTGATGCGCTCGCCAAATATGCAGAAAACCGAACACCGCCGGACCCGGCTGCTCGTTCCGAGGGGCTTTTCGCTTACCCCCAACTGACACTTCGCTATGCCGGGGAAGCAGGACAGGACCATCCTGCACGTGCCTATGCCCGGCTGAACCAGGCGGGTATCTATCGCAATTCGATTGCCGATCCCGGTCTTTTTCGTCCCTATCTCAAGAGCCAGTTGCAGCATCTTGTTTGCGATTATTCGGTGCAGCTTGAGGTCGGTCGTTCAGCCGACGAGATCCCGTATCAATATGTCCTCGATGCGTCCTCTCCGGGCCTGCAGGGAGCCAGCAGCGCGGAATTGACGCGCCATTTCCCATCATCCGATTTGATCAAGATTGGCGACGAAGTGGCCGATGGAACATGGGTTGGCGGGGACGATGACATGCGTCCGCTTTCGTTGTTCGATGCGCTCCGCACCGACTTCAGCCTTGCGCGCCTGCGCCACTATTCGGGCACGCCGGCAGAGCATTTCCAGCGCTATGTCCTATTCACGAACTATATTCGTTATGTCGAGGAATTCATCGATTTTGCGCTGGAGGCAATTGCCGACCCCGACAGCCGGTATGAGAGCTTCTCTGCTCCCGGCGTTGTTGTTGATCGGCGCAATCTGGAAGGCGCTCGCGAACGGATTGCTCAGGGCACATGGCGCAAGCACCAGATGCCTGCCTACCACCTCGTGGGCAAGGACAATTCAGGCATTACGCTCGTCAATATTGGTGTCGGGCCTTCCAACGCAAAGACGATCTGCGATCATATTGCGGTTCTGCGTCCCGAAGTGTGGTTGATGATCGGCCACTGCGGTGGTCTGCGCCCGAGCCAGACCATCGGCGATTATGTGCTCGCCCATGCTTACCTGCGCGATGACAACGTGCTCGATTCGGCAATTCCACCGGAAATCCCGATCCCGCCGATTGCGGAGGTGCAAACTGCAATGTTCAAGGCTGCCCTCAATGTCACCGGTGATAGCGAAGACCAGCTCAAGCGTCGCTTGCGAACAGGCACAGTTGTGACGACCGATGACCGCAATTGGGAACTGCACTACACGCGCTCTGCAATGCGTTTCAACGTTAGCCGCGCAGTCGCAATCGACATGGAGTCTGCTACCGTTTCAGCGCAAGGCTATCGCTTCCGTGTTCCATATGGGACGCTGCTCTGCGTATCAGACAAGCCCTTGCATGGAGAGATCAAGCTGCCGGGGCAGGCCAATGCCTTTTATGAACGCTCGATCAGCCAGCACTTGCGAATCGGAATTGAGACTTTGGCGCTGTTGAGCGAAGCGAAGGGCAGCTTCCATAGCCGCAAGCTACGCAGCTTTGACGAGCCGCCGCTGCGCTAATCCGGATCAGTCACGTGGCGAGAGGTTCGTTACGCGACCGCAGACCGGTACGGAAACTCCGCCGGCAGCAAGGTACGCTTCTAGCGCATCGATATCGAAGCCGACATTGGCCACTTGTGGAACCTCGCTGAATTGTCCGAAACCGTCGCCGCCCCCGACCAGAAAACTGTTGGTCGCCACACGATAGACACGCGATGGATCAATAGGTTCGCCAAGCAAGGTTATAGCGGCAATCTTGCTGCCTAGCGTGCCATCTGGATCGACCGTATAGCGCATGCCGGCAGACGGGATCAGCACGGAGTCACAAATATCGATTGCGCTATTTTGTTCGCAGAATTGCTGTTCCAATACGTTGCGGATTTCGGCGCCGGTCATTTCCAGCACGATCACGCCATTGCCGAATGGTGCCATGGCGGCGAGCTCGCCAAAGGTCAGCACGCCGTCACTTGCTCCATCAAGATTGCTGCGAACGCCGCCTGAATTGGTGAACGCAACATCTGCCGGTACGTCCAGGCCTGCATTGGCGGCGAAGAGATAGGCGTCAGCGACAAGATCCTGCGCCGGGCGGTCTCCACAATTCTCACCGCGCTCGCCGGAATTGGCGATGGGCCCAACCGGCCGATTGGCGACAGGGCCAGAGGCCTCGGAGGCGAGACTGACTATCGCATCGACGGTTTCATTGGCGCCCATGCTGCCATCAACCGGGACGTTGCGCCCAGCAAGGGACAACACCGCTCCTCTTGCCGGATCGACGATCATCGTGATGTCGGTCACGAAGCCGCCATACCGCCCGCCGGATGTGAGCAGTACATCATTTCCGGCAGCTGTTTGGACTTCGCAAACATAGGCTTGGTGCGTGTGTCCGGAAACAACGAGCGAGATTGCCGGATCGAGGCGCTCGATAATCGGCACTATACTGCCACTGAGGCCAGGGCAGCCAGAGATGTTGAAACGCGGATCGACATTTGCCCCTTCGTGCAGGAGCAGAACGACGGCATCGGCGCCTTCCGCGCGAAGCTCCGACGCCAAGTGGTTGGCGGTGTCGGCTTCGTCAAGGAAATCGTAGCCTTCAGTTGCCTGCGCTGCGACAAGATTGGGTGTGCCTTCAAGCGTCAGACCGATAAAACCAATCCGCGCGCCGTTTATCTCGCGCATCGTAGCGCCGGGAAAAAGGCTCGCGCCATCGTCTCCCACAACGTTGCCCGCCAAATAGGTGAAACCGGCGCCCGCAAACGGAGAGAGCGCGCAAGGCTCCTTCAGCGTAAACTGCTCACAACCGCCATCCTGAATACGCCGGAGCTCATCGGTGCCGCGATCGAATTCATGATTGCCGACCGATGCGATATCGAGCCCCATTTCGGAAAGCACGTCGATGGCGGGTTCATCAAGGAACAGGGCAGACACGAGCGGGCTGGCGCCGATTAGATCACCTGCGGCTACCGTAACACTGTTGCTACTGCGGATTGCCTCCAGAGTACCGGCCAGCGCACCCGCACCTCCCAGTCGGGCGTTTCGCTCTTCGCCATTGTCAAGCCAGGTCGTAGTGCTCTGAGGCGTTTCAAGATTTCCGTGAAAATCATTGATTGCGAGAATTTGCACCGTCACCGGCTCTGCTGGCGATGCGGTAGTGACGACTTCGCTCTGCTGGCCAACGCAGCCGGAAAGTGTGACGGAGGAGAGAAGGGCGCTTGCAAGTATACGTTTCATCGCCCCCTTTTTGCGCAGCTTGGCGATAAAAGAAAGGCGGCGGCGCTCTTTCGAACGCCGCCGCCATGTCTGTTTGTTCCAATCGGAAGATTAGAATTCGTAGCGAACACCAACTTGGATGCGCCAGATCGACGAAGTGGTCGAGATGAACTGGTTATCATCCGGGTTGAAGCCGCTGATGATATAACGACCCTCATCATCCACACCGCCATCAACGAGGTCGAGGAACTCGGTGCGCGAACGCACAATGTTCGCGCCGTCATCGATGAAATTCAGGAAGTTGTCGAAGTCTGCGAAGAGCTCGACACGATCCTGGACGAGTCCTGTGAGGCTGCCAAGGAACGGCAGTTCCTGGCTGAAGCGCAGATCAAGGTCGTACGACCATTCATTGCGGCAGGCGTTGCGGAGCTGCGACGTACCTGCAACGATGCTGCACTCTTCGACAATTTCCTGACCCGTCGGATCATTCTGGAAGTAATCGATCAATGCGCGGATTGCCCCGGGATCGGACAGCGGAGATACATTCGGATCCATCGTATTGGCCGGAATGTAGAGCAGGGCGTTGTCGCTGCCGGAGGAGCTGTCGTTGAATACGCCGCCACCGTCGAAGGTCAGGCTGTAAGGACGGCCGGAACGTGCCCGGAAGAAGATACCCAGGGTTGTATCGTAATCCTGGAAGAATTCCTCGCGGAAGAATGCCGAAGCCGTGATATTGTGACGAGTCTCGAAGTTGGAGGTCGAAACAGCCGGGTTCTGACGGTCGAAGGCGGCACTGACGTCGTAAGACGAGGTTGCCGTCGAAGAGCCGACGTTCCGGTTGTTTTCCGAGTCCGTCCAAGCGTAGCCAAAGCGCAGGCCAACCGCACCGTCTTCGGTGAAGACACCGCGGTTGAAGTTCTTCGACAGCAAGAACGAGACGATGTTGCTCTCGTAACTCGGACCGTTCGTCAGCTGGATTTCGTCGTCACGGCTGGTGCCAAAGCAGGCCGAGGAAACATTGTTCCAGACAGGCGGGGTTCCGCCCGGATAGACCAGGCTTGCGTCGCAACCAGTACGGGTCGGATCGATTGCCGCGTAGATCGGGCGACCGTCAACGGTGAAACCACCATTAGTGCGGATGTCCGGGGTTTGCGAAAGGTCAACGAAGTTTAGCGTGTCGTTGAAGCGTGAATAGATGTAATCCACGTTCAGCTGCCAATCGCTGAAGAAGCCGCTTTCTGTACCGATGTCGGTCGCCAACCCAAGGTTCGCACGAACCACGGTCGGCACGTCGAATTCCGGATCGGTCGACTGTGTATCGGCAAGGCCGGCAGCAGCTTCAGCCGATGCGGCGAGGCGCGCGCATTCCGGGAAGCCGGTGAAAGTGCCGCCGCTCAGCACGTTGATCGTGCCATCCGGGTTGGTAATCGCGTCGCACGGGCCGAACGTATCTTCCTGACCGGTCGAGAAACCGTTGTTGGAGAATGCGTTCGAGAAATACACGACGGGGTCGCCGCCCGAGAAGATGCCGACACCTCCGGTCAGGCGGCTGTTCGAGAAGAAGCCTTCATTATCGAATTCGTACGTTGCGGATAGGCGCGGCAGGACAACAGCGTCCAGCGTGTCGAAGGACACGGCATTGCTGAAACCATAGCGGTTGATGAATTCCGGGTTCTCACGCGGAGCATCACCGTCATAGAACTGCACGCGAAGACCGGCGGTCAGCGTCAGCTGGTCGGTGGCTGCATATTCGTCCTGCGCGTAGATCGAGTATATCTGACGGCCGAAGGTAGCGGCAGCTTCGTTAATGTCGCCGGTCGGGGTTGCGGAGATGTCACCACCGCCGAGAGCGCCGCCTGCCACTGCATCTGCACCACCGCCGAACACGGAAGAGAAGAACCCCGAAGCAACGATGCCGTTTTCGAAGTCGTCGAGGCTGCGGAAGAACAGCGTGCCTGTCGCATTGATGGCGAACAGGTTGAACACTTCGAGATCGTTATACTCGGCACCAATCTTGAACTGGTGTGCACCGCCATCGATATTGACCTGGAATTTCGCCTGATCAACGCGTGTTTCCAGAGCGTTGGCAGAGCGGAAAATTCCCGGGCCGGTGCTGAGCAGACCGTTCTGGCCATCGGGGATCAGACCACTGGTTTCGTTCGGGACGAGAACCGAAAGGCGAACCGTTGGATTGTCCGATTGTGCTTCACCGAAGCCGACCGGGCCCTGGACGTCGGTCACGTCGGCGCGGCTGAGGCGGAGCTCGGTCGAAATCGTATCGGACCAATCCGAGTACAGACGAACCGAGTAGTAGTCGGAAACTGTGCCTTCATCTTCGAAAGAATTGAATCCGGTCAGTTCTTGCGACCCCGTGTCCGATTCGACATTGGTTTCTTCAAGGCGTTGATAGGTACCTTCCAGACGGTGATCGTCTGTGATGTAGGCATCGAGACGACCGAAGTAGCGGACCGAGCTTTCCGGCAAGTTGGTTGGATAGCCGCCAACATCTTGGCCGTAGACGCGGCTGGCGATGTCGGCAAAGCGATCGAACTGGGCTTGGGTTACGAAGTTGGCTTCGTTGGCAAAGCCGCCGCCGAACGGGCCGAACTCGTTGGCGTTGCCAAGGTCGGTTTCTTCGTAGCCGGCGTAGAAGAACAGGCGATCGGGGATGATCGGGCCGCCAAGCGTCGCGCCCCAGCGCTTTTCCTCGAACTCTGAAACGATGTCGTCATTACCGTCGAGCGAGTCGCCGCGCAGGTCGCTGTTGCGAAGGGTAAAGAATGCCGAACCGGAGAAGCGGTTGGTACCAGACTTGGTCACAACGTTCACAAGACAGCCGGTAAAGTCGGAGTATTCCACATCGAATGGTGCGAATTCGACCGAAGTCTCACGCACGACATCGAAAGGAAGCGGCAGCGAGTTCCGTGCGGCGAACGGTGTGCCGTTGAGGCCGAACACGTCAGCCTGGACGATGCCGTCAACAGTAAAGGTGTTTGAACGGTCGTTACCGCCAAGGCAGGAAATGCGGTCGACTTCGTTTTCACGCTCGAGGCTGACGCGCGGGTCGAGACGAATGATGTCGCGAACGTCACGACTCAGCGACGGGAAGCTTTCCAGGGTTTCCTGTCCGAAAGATACACCCGGGCCGGTGGCGAGCTGCTGCACATTTGCGCGCGTGCCGGAAACCACGATGACATTTGATGCAGCTGACTGAGCCAGCTCGAAGGTGAAATCCGTGTTGCCTGAAATGTTGATGTACTGATTTTCTACCGTCTGACCTTCGTAACCATCAACAGTTACCGTCACGGTATAGGGACCACCCGACACAAGCTGGTTGAAACGGAACGAACCATTGGTACCGGTCGTCTGCGTGCGAACGGTATCGGTACGCGTGTCGGTAACCGTAACCACAGCTCCGGGCAGCGAGTTGCCTTCGGTGTCGGTCACGGTGCCCTGGACACCCGACGTAATCTGCTGGGCTTGCGCCATCTGCGGCAGGGCCGCCGCACTGGCGATCGTCGCCACGCTGGCTGCTAGGAGATATTTGATTTTCATGATCCCGAAAGTCCTTCGATTGGATGAAACTTTTACCCGTGGAGTTGGGCCTCAAGGCTGTGCGGGCCCTTACAGGTGAGTTTTCTTTCATTCCAATGACACGACAACGCGTTGCGGTCATATTTCGGACATTTCCTGTGGAGGGCGTTGGATTCCAAGCGGACTGTTGCTGCGCTGCAACAAGATTCCCGCATACAGTCTCGCCGGACGAACGTTTTGTCACAAATATGTCAAATTCAAGAACCCGAGTCGCGCTCAGGCGAGGCCGATTTCGCGCAACCTTTGTTGCAGGAATTCATGCGCCGTAATCGGTGGCGCCGGATCCTCGCCTTCATTCACACAGTGCTCAAGCGGCTCAATCAAGAAATCCGGCCGGAAGTGAAGGAAGAACGGCATCGAGTAGCGCGACCGACGCGAGGCTTCGCCGCCGGGATTGACCACGCGATGCGTAGTTGAGCGGAGGCGATTGTTAGTGAGGCGCTCCAGCATGTCACCTACATTCACCGCCAGGGCGCCAGAAGGTGGAGAGACGGGAATCCACTCGCCCTGCTTGTTGAGGAGTTCAAGGCCTGCCTCTTCCGCGCCCAGTAGCAGGGTGATGGTGTTTATATCACCATGTGCGGCAGCACGAACAGCGCCTTCCGGCACATCGTCGCCAAGCGGCGGATAATGCAGCAGGCGCATTACTGAATTGCCATCCTCGACTGTCGAGACAAAATAGTCTTCCGGCATGTTCAGATGGAGGGCGATTGCGCGCAGAATACGATCTCCAGCGGTTTCAAATGCGTCGTAAAGCGCGCGGAATGTCTTTTCGAAACCGTCGATTTCCGATGGCCACATATTAGGAGCCATGACTTCCGCCAGCGGATGGCCTTCGGGCAAGGTGCGCCCGACATGCCAGAATTCCTTCAGATCGTGGACCTTGGCATCCTTGGCGATTTCCTTGCCGAAAGGGGTGTAGCCGCGCGATCCGCCAATGCCGGGTTTGTGATAGGCGCGCTTGGCTTCCTCCGGCAGCTCGAAGAAAGCCTTGAGCAATTCTTGTGCGTGATCGATCAGCTCTTGCGGAATGCCGTGATCACGAACGATGGCGAAGCCGTATTCCGCAAAGCTCTGTCCCAACTCGTCGGAAAATTCCTCGAGCGGATGCGACAATGATATCGATGCTAGTTCAGACATGGCTTGGTTCCTAGACTGGAAGCACGAGTCCCGCCAAGGCTGCACTCATAAGATTGGCCAGCGAACCGGCGGCCAACGCGCGCAGACCGAGCTTGGCGATAACCGGGCGCTGGTTCGGCGCAAGACCACCTGTCACCGCCATCTGGATGGCAATCGAGCTGAAATTCGCGAAACCACACAATGCGAAAGTCACGATTGCTTCGGTGCGGGTAGAGAAGGTTCCGTCCGCCAACGTGCCAAGATCGATGAAGGCGACAAACTCATTGAGCACGATCTTGGTGCCGAAAAGTCCGCCTGCGATCCCCGCTTCTTCCCAGGGCACGCCGATCAGGAACATGACCGGTGCGAACACATAGCCCAGCAGTTGCTGGAAAGTGACATCGGGATAGCCGATCCAGCCGCCGACACCGCCAAGAATGCCGTTGGCAAGCGCTACCAGGGCGACAAACACCATCACCATGGCGCCTACTGCCACAGCGAGTTTGACGCCCGTCTGCGTCCCCTGTGCAGCGGCTTCGATCACATTTGCAGGCTTGTGACCTTCCTCGAAGGCCTCGGCGATCTGCACTTCGTGCGCTTTGCCACCTTCGGTAATCGCGGCGGGCCCTTCGGCACTGATGCGGGCTTCCGGCAGCTTGATGTCTGCCATTTCCGCCGCATCACGAGCGAGCTCGCTTTCGTCATCGGGCATGATGATCTTTGCCATCAAGATACCGCCCGGGGCCGACATGAAAGCGGCAGCGAGAAGGAACGGCACGGCTTCGGCACCTATAAAACTGGCGTAAGCGGCAAGGATGGTACCGGCGACGCCCGCCATGCCGACTGCCATCAGGGTGAACAGCCGGCTGGGTGTCAGGCTGGCGAGATAGGGGCGAACCACCAGCGGACTTTCGGATTGGCCGACAAAGATGTTCGCCGCGCTGCCCAGCGCCTCTACCTTGCTTATACCGGTAATGTATCCGATGCCTCCGCCAACCCAAAGCACCAGACGCTGCATCACGCCCCAATGATAAAGTATGGAGACGATGGCAGCGAAGAACACGATCACCGGTAGGGCAGCAATCACGAAGGTGTTGGTGAAGGGGTTTGCCTCCATCGAGCCGAACACCGCCTCGATCCCGACTTTGGAATAGTCGAGCAGGGCAATAACGCCATCGGACAGGAACTGTATTGCAGCGACCCCCCAGGGCGTGCGCAAAACGAGTAACGCCATCAACGCTTGTAATGCGAAGGCAGCTGCGACAACACGCAGCTTGATACGTTTCTTGCCGGTGGAGAGCACAAAGGCCATCAAAAGGATCGCAGCGATCCCTGCGAAAGATATCAATTGGGGAGGCACGGCGACTCCAGATCAGGTGAATCGTCAGCCTCTTTCGCTCAAGTGAGGGGCAGGTTCAACGGTTTTGCCCCTGTTATTCCCATTTCGGGGCTTGCCAATGCATGCGCGCCTTGCATAGCCATCGACCATGACCAACGCATCGTCCGCCGCTCGCTCGCTCCCTCTATCCCGGTCCATGTTCGTGTTGTCCCTGCTATACGGGGGAATGACGGTCATCGCGGGCGTGCTGGCTTTTAAACAGTTCGCCATTGGCCCGATTGTGGTCGAAAGCGGCATTCTTGCCTTTCTGTTGCTTGTCGTGATCTCAAGCGCAATCTCTCAATTGCATGGCAAGGCGGCTGCAGACCGACTGGTGCTATGGGGCTTCCTGCCTCTCGCCTTTTCAATCGGTTTGATCGGGATCGTCCTCTCCCTACCGGCATCGCCGGACATGCCAGCGGAGAACCTTTCCGCCTTCAATACCGTCCACGCGCAGACACCACGGATCATGGCAGCTGGGCCAGTTGCCTATGGCGTATCGCTGCTGCTGAATGTCTGGATCTTCGACAAGCTGCGAGGGAAGGGTGACGGTGGTGGCTTCTGGTTGATGGCGCGCGGCGCAATTGCTTCGGCGGTCAGCCAGGCGATCGATACCTTGATTTTCATTACGCTGGCCTTCTACGGCGAGTTTCCGATTGGCGATCTGCTGGTGGGGCAGGCTATTGCCAAAATCGTTCTGTCCTTCGTGCTGGTGCCGTTTTTGATTGCCGGCGCGGTGGCGATTGCAAAGCGGTTGGACGCGTAGTGAGCGATCGTCTGATCGAAGCTGCCAAGGCTGCGCGATTGCGCGCCCATGCGCCCTATTCCAACTTCTTTGTCGGCGCTGCTGTCGAAAGCATGGATGGAAAGGTAGCCGTCGGTGCCAATATGGAGAACGCTTGCTACCGGCTTGGTGTTTGTGCGGAGCAATCGGCACTCGCTGCCGCACAACAGGCTTTCGGACTGGAAAATGTCTGCAAGATCGTGATCGTTGGCGGGCCCAGCGATTGTGCACAGCCAGGTGTCGGCCCTGTAACGCCGTGCGGCGGGTGTCGGCAGGCTATTGCCGAAGCAGCACAGCTTTGCGGGCAGGATATCACTATCGTCTGCTGTGATCGTGAAGGCGAGGAGACGCTCACCACTAGTATCAGCGAGCTGCTTCCCTCGGCTTTCTCTCTGGATTAGGCAAATCGGCCAAATTTTCCCCGATCGGCAATCACTTCGCGCGCGCAATTGTACCCCGGTGCTCCCGTAACTCCGCCTCCGGGGTGGGTGCCGGATCCGCACATATAGAGACCTTTCACTGGCCCACGATAGGCACCGTGCCCGAGTACGGGGCGGGCAGACCAAAGCTGGTCAAGGCTCATATGCCCGTGAAAGATATCCCCGCCGACAAGGCCGAATTTGTGTTCGAGACCCTTGGGGCTAAGCACTTGCTTGCCGAGGACAGAGGCGCGGAAGCCGGGCGCGTGGCGTTCGACCGTGTCCATGATCGTGTTGGCCGCGGCATCCTCCTCCTCATCCCAATCACGCCCATCGGGCAGTACCGGAGCGAATTGCTGGCAGAACAGGCTCGCGACATGCTGGCCTGGCGGAGCGAGACTGTCGTCTACAATGCTTGGAATCAGCATCTCGACTATCGGCTTGCGCGACCAGCCATGTTGCTTGGCATCAAGAAAAGCGCGGTCCATGTAATCGAGCGATGGCGCAATAATGATACCCGCCTGATGATGCTCACCCGGTTCAGGCAGAGCGGTGAAGCGCGGAAGTTCGGTCAGCGCGACATTCATTCTGAATGTCCCGCCGCCAGCTTTGAAGCCCCTCATCCGCCGTCGGAAATCCTCTGGCTGGTGGGTTTCGTCCAACATTTTTCCGTATAGCAGCTTGGGTCCGACATTGGCGATAACGCGCTTGGCCGCGATTATTTCACCGCTTTCCAGCCGGACGCCCGCTGTGCATTCGCCGTCCACCAGCACCTCATCCACGGGGCTTTCCAAGCTGATTTCTACACCCACTTCACGGCAAACCTTCGCCATGATCTGCGTAATCGTGCCCATTCCGCCAATGCAGTGGCCCCAAGCACCCTTCTTGCCATTCACCTCACCGAAAACGTGGTGGAGTAGGACATAGGCGCTGCCCGGCGTGTCGGGCGACGCGTAATTGCCGACAACAGCATCGAAGCCGAAAGCGGCCTTCACAGCCTCACTCTCAAACCATTCATCGAGGAAACTGCGCGCCGATTTGGTGAACAGGTCGAGCACATTGCGTTTGGCCTCGAGATCGAGGCGAGAAAGACCATAGCCCTGTGCTGCCCCGGCAAGCAGGGTCCGCAAGCCATCTCCGACATTGGGCGGCGTTTTAAGCGCAAGATCGCGCAGCACTTGCGCCACACCTTCCAACGCATCGTAATAGGCGGGCAGGGCCTGGGCATCTTTCGCAGAGAATTTCCGAAATTCTTCCTGAGTCCGCTCCAGCCCGCCGCCGAGCTTCATAAAGCCGCCGTTTTCTTGCGGCAGGAAATTGGAGATGGGCCGCTCGATGACGCGATAGCCGTTCTCCGTGAGCCGCATATCCCTGATCACCTTGGGCTGCAGCAGGCTGACAGTGTAACTGGCGACCGAATTGCGAAACCCGGGGTAGAACTCCTCCGTCACCGCAGCGCCGCCAACCACATCGCGACGCTCGACGATGCGCACTCTCAGCCCGGCACGCGCGCAATAAAAAGCGCAAACGAGACCGTTATGCCCGCCACCGATGATCACTGCATCATACTGCTCGCTCATGCTTCGAGATGACCCTCTTTGTGTTCCCAAGTCCAGTCTGCAACAATTGCTTGCGGTTGAAACATTGCACCGCGCGGCGGGGAGCGTATGAAGGCTTTCGGGACAAGAACATATACCAACAGGGACCGGATGCTTATGCTTCGCACCACTTCGCTTTTCGCCGCCAGCCTTCTCGCCATTGCCACCGCTGTGCCGGTGCATGCTCAGGAGGAGGGCGCCAGCGAAGAATGGGATGTGAACGCGCCGCCGGGAGTGGAAATCCGCCAAATCCCTATCAGCACCGATGAAGGTACATGGATGGATGTGGATGTCGCGCCAGACGGGCGCACCATAGCTTTCTCCATGCTGGGCGATATCTACACCATGCCGATCGGCGGTGGCACGCCGACGCGCATTGCAGAGGGTCTCGCCTGGGAAGTGCAGCCGCGCTTCTCGCCGGATGGCAGCCGCATCGCCTTCACTTCGGACCGCGGAGGAGGCGACAATATCTGGGTGATGAATGTTGACGGCTCGGACGCTCGTCAGCTCACCAATGAGGATTTCCGCCTGATGCACCAGCCGAGCTGGTCACCGGACGGGCAGTTCATCGTCGCCAAGAAGCACTTCACCACGGGCCGTTCGCTTGGTACCGGCGAGGTGTGGATGTACCATATTTCCGGCGGCAGCGGTGTGCAGTTGGTCGCGCGCCCGAACGAGCAGCACCAGAAGGAGCTGGGAGAGCCGATCTTCGACGCCGACGGCACGGGCGTGTACTACACACGCAATATTACCGGTGGTGGCACGTTCGAGTATGCACAGGACTCCAATCAGGACCTGTTCAACATCGAACGGTACGATCTCGCTACGGGAGAGGTGACGACCGCAGTTTCCGGCCTGGGCGGTTCCGTCCGTCCGACGCCATCACCCGACGGGACGATGATCGCCTTTGTCCGCCGCGAAAACCTGCAATCAGGTCTCTACATTCGCGACATCGCAACGGGCGCTGAGCGCCGCATTTATGACGATCTGGACCGTGATGTGATGGAAACCTGGGCGGTTACGGGTGTCTATCCGAACATGGACTGGACGCCGGACAGCCGATCAATCGTCTTCTGGTCGGGCGGGCATATCAACCGCATCAATGCCGATGGCTCGGGTCTCGCCCGGATTCCTTTCAGTATCAGTGATACGCGCGGCGTGCTTCCCGCACCGCGCCCGAACATTCCTGTCGCGGTCGACAATGTGGACGTTACGATGGCGCGTTTTGCCACCGTCTCCCCCGATGGCCGCACCGTGGTGTTTGAAAGCCTGGGCCGCCTCTACACCATGCCCGCCCGCGGCGGCACTCCACAGCGGCTTACAAGCGGTAGCGGCGATGCGATGGAGGCATATCCGGCGTGGTCACGCGATGGCCGCACCATCGTCTACGTTCGCTGGACAGATGCCGGGCTTGGCGAAATCCGCACTATCGGCGCGAACGGGCAGGGTGGCCGCGCGATTACTTCGACGCCGGGACATTATGCCCGCCCGCAATTCTCTCCCGATGGCCGCACCATCGTGTTCGAGCGTGGATCGGGTGGCTACCTGACTGCGCCAGAATACAGCGCTAATTCAGGTATTTACCGGATACCGGCAAGTGGCGGCGAGCAGGTTTTGGTCAGCCGTTCCGGCAGCAATCCGCACTTCGGCGCGGCGAACGATCGCATTTTCATGACCGGCTCTGATGGAGGTCAGCAGGCGCTGATCTCCGTCGATCTCAATGGTGAAGCCTCTCGCACTCATGCGCGAGGCGAAATGGCAACGGGCTTCCATGTCTCGCCCACCGGTCGCTTCGTGGCCTTCACCGAGAATTACGACGCCTTCGCCATGCCACTGATGCCGGGCGGGCAGACGGTGAGCGTGTCGGGAAGTGCCCGCGCATTGCCCGTGGTCGAGGTTTCGGATTCGGGCGCCGACTATGTGCACTGGTCCGCTGGCGGGGACCGGCTCAACTGGTCGCTCGGTCCGACGCTCTATTCGGCTTCGCTGGACGACATGTTCGCTTCCGCGCCTCCGGGAGAGGACGATGAAGGGGGGTATGCGCAGCCGACAACCGGCGTCTCTCTGCTGCGTACCGTTCCGGCTGATCGTTACGAAGGATCATTACTCATCACAGGTGCGCGGATCATCACGATGGCAGATGAGGATGGCGGGATAATCGAGAGCGGTGATATTCTTATTGTCGGCGATACGATCAGCGCCATCGCTCCAGCCGGCGAGTTGATGGCACGCGGTGACGTTCCCACAATCGACGCCACCGGTCGCACGATCATCCCCGGCCTGATTGATGCCCACGCGCATGGTCCGGTTGCGGCGGGCGACATGATGCCGCAGCAGAATTGGGCGCTGCAACAGCAGCTCGCACTGGGAACGACGACGATCCACAATCCCTCGACCCAGTCCGAATTCTTCGTGGCGGAGGACATGCAGCGGACGGGCATGATCCTCGCGCCGCGCATGTTCAGCACCGGACGGATCATCTACGGCGCGCGCAGCCCGTACGCCTATGCGCAGATCGACAGCCTGGAAGACGCGCTCGACCACGTTCGCCGCCTGCGGGCCGAGGGGGCGCCCAGCGTCAAGAACTACAACCAGCCGCGCCGCGAACAGCGGCAAATGGTGGTCGAGGCTGCGCGGCAGGAAAACATGCTGGTGGTGGCCGAAGGCGGCTCTCTGTTCGGCATGGACATGAACCTTGTCGCGGACGGTAATTCGACACTGGAGCACAATGTGCCGGTCGAATATTTCTACGAAGACGTGCTGCAATTCTTCGAACATGCAGACACCAATTATACCCCGACGCTGGTCGTCGGTTACGGTGGCCTGGCGGGTGACCCGTACTGGCGGCAGGAGACCGATGCGTTCGACCAGCCGCTGCTGCAGGCGCACACGCCGCCGGCCATCCTGCGCGCGCAAACGGCGCGCCGGACCACCGCCCCAGAAGGTGATTTCGTCGACGATGATATCGCCCGTGAATCGGCTCGGTTGGCGGAGCGCGGCGTAGAAGTTGCCGCCGGTGGCCACGGCCAGCAATCGGGCATCGATATCCATTGGGAAATCTGGTCCTTCGCACGCGGTGGGATGAGCCCACTGCAAGCGCTTGAAACGGGAACGATTTCAGCGGCGCGATCTCTCGGAATGGATAGCGAAATCGGTTCGCTGGAAGTCGGCAAGCTGGCCGATTTGGTGATCCTGACAGGCAATCCGCTCGATAATATTCAGAACACGCAAACTGTGGAAACCGTTGTGCTGGGCGGGCGCGCCTACGACGCTACGACGCTGAATGAGACTGTCACTGGAAACCGTCAGCGCGCGCCCTATTGGTGGGAAGACTGAGCGCAAGCGGAGCGTTGCAAATTTTGTCCGCCGCGAAGTAGCTTTGCGTGGCTGAGCGCGGCGGACAAGTTGGCAACTGCCCCAATTTTCCAGCCGGTTGGGCTTTACCTTCCGGCCGGTTAAGCGCATTGTCATAACTGTGGGTAATGGAGTGATGACGAAATCGGATCCGAGTGTGCTCGATCTGATCGCGACGAATCCGATCGCGTCCGTGGTGAGCAACCCTCGCTTGCCCGACAATCCCATCATTGCCTGTAACCAGGCTTTCATAGACCTGACCGGTTACGATGAAGACGAGATCGTCGGCCGAAATTGCCGCTTTCTGGCCGGACCCGCGACCGAACCTTGGTTGACGGAGGCTATTCGTGAGGGCGTGCGTGATCGGCGCGCTGTAATGGTGGAAATCCTCAACTACAAGAAAGATGGCACGGAATTTCGCAATGCTGTGGTCGTCGCGCCCATTTTCGATGAGGATGGGGAACTTGAATATTTCCACGGCTCGCAAGTCGAGCTGGAGGAAGGGGCCCAGAGCCCGACTATTACACGGCGTGTACGCGCCACCGAGAAAATTAAGGAGCTGTCCAAGCGCCAGCTTGAAGTTCTGACGATGGTTGCTGCGGGCTTGCGGAACAAGCAGATTGCATATGAGCTGGGTCTGTCAGAAAAAACCATAAAGATGCATCGTGGACTGGCGATGGAAAAGCTGGGTGCGAAGAATTCAGCGGATATGATCCGGCTGGCGGTGGAAGCTGGCATTTAGGCATCGGACCGGAGCGTCCTGCCCCAAAGTCCATATTTCTTCTCGTGTGGAACGGCGTAATGGCATAGGTGCATCGTAGCCGGATTGCGGGGCCATACTCATTCACCCCCTCAGCCTCGCTTCCTCCATCCCACCTCCTCCGGTTACGATGCTTTTCCCACTAACTAGGGAGCTTCAGGCGCGGGTTCCTGCGGACGTTGCTCGCGATCAATTGCGATCAAGATGTCGGCACGATCAGGCATTTCTTCCAGCATGTGGCGCGTCAGGCGCTCGTAATGTGAGATGAAGCGGACCAACTCGTCTTCATCCAGAATACCGGTACCAACCGGGTTGAGATCCGCGAGTTTCTGTTCCTGTTTGCGGCGGTTGGCGAGCACGGCATCGAAATGATCGACTTTCAGCATCACCAGCAGGTCGATGAGGCTGAACAGCTTCTTGTAATCTTCTCCCAGCCAGTGATTGACCAGCGTACGCCAGATGGCATCGGGGTCTTCCTCTGCTTCCAGCACATTGACCGGACGTTTGAGCCTTTCCGGAGCTTGCGCGCTCGCGCCGACACACCAGCCTTCGAACAGCAGCACATCGACCGGGCCGGTGATGCGGGTCACCTCGTTCGAACGATCATCGCAAGACTTGTCGAAGCGCGGGATTTCGAACGCGCGGCCTGCCAGCACATCCTCGATAATACCAAAAGCGAGAGCCACAGCATGCGTGCCGGGCACGCCGCGTGTTGCGAAGAGGGGGTGGACCTCAGCGGCCAGCTGCAAACGCTCGGAATGGGTAAGGTAGAGATCGTCCAGCGAAAGCGTGACGGCGCGCAGCCCGCGCTTCTTCAGTAGTATTTCGAGGAACTTGCATACAGTCGTTTTGCCGGAACCCTGCGCGCCGTTGATGCCAACGATCAGCGGTTTGCGGCTTGCAGCCTCGCGCGCGATGCGGGTGGCGAGGGGTTTCCAATGCCGCTCGACTGTTTCCGCATAGGTCCCGGGCAGCTCCTCGCGGGCGATCAGCTCGGCAATCGGGTCGATCATTCCGCTTTACCATCGCCCAGAAGATAGGGACCCAGCGCAATCAGGAGCCGCGTGTCGATGCCCACATTGCCGCGGCGGAAATCGTCGAGAATGTAGGGAAATTCGCTCAGCCTGACGCGGTGGACGACGATATCTTCGCCTCCGACCCCGCCGCCAGGGCCGGTCTTGGTGAGGCCGGTTGCTTTCAAGAGAGTGAAGCTTTCGGTCACCATGCCGGGGGAGGAGAAAAACTCGCCGACAACTTCCCAGTTCGCGGCCTCATATCCGGTTTCTTCGAAGAGTTCTCGCTTGGCGGCGCGCAACGGGTCGTCATCCTCGCCGCCGTCATCGTCTCCGATCAGGCCCGCAGGGAGTTCGAGGCAACGCTGACCGAGTGGCACGCGATATTGCTCGACCAGCAGGATCTCACCGTTTTCGACTGCGAGGATGACTGCAGCGCGAATATCATTGGCGCGGCTGACATATTCCCAGCGGCCACGTTTCTTGGCGGTGATCCAGTCACCTTGCCAGGTGATGTCTTCGGGCGCATCAGCGTCTGGAATGCTCATGCGGCGGGGCTAACGAAGGCTCAGACTTCGATCAAGCGGTCAGGAAGTTCGTTTTCATCATCGTCCCCGCGCGGGAAGTGCTCGGCCAGCACCTTGCCCACATCACGCACACCGGCGGCGATGCCTTCAGCAACGCAGCCCTTGCGGATTTCGTCGAGCATATCGGCCATCGCTTCCCCCCAGACTTCTGCCGGAACGAGGTCCGTTATGGAATCATCGGCCACAATCTCCGCACGGTGTTCGCGCATGGATAGGTAAAGCATCACGCCAGTCTTGCCGTGCGTACGCCCTTCCGCTCCCACCTTGAAGTGACGGATCGCCCGCTCATTCACCCTCTGGCGTTTGACCGGGGAGGGGACGAAGAAAAAGCGCAGCGTATCCCAGCTGAGCAGTGCAAACACGGCCAGAAATTTGACGAGGCCAATTCCGACAGTCCAGGCGATCACTTCGCCATAGGTCCACTCGCTGCTCCAGCCACCCATGATGGCATCGATCCTGTCGAGGAAGACATCGGGGAAGGCTGCAAAAACGCTCATCGCGGTGAACGCCGCAGCCACGGCCCACCACAGCACCACATCGGTATAGCCGTCCGAACGATCTGCAATGATCGGCACGATTTCGCCGCTTGTGGCCAGCTCTGCTTCGCGCACAGCGGCCGAGACGATCTCATGGTCGGCTTCGCTCAAATGGGCCATCTCACCATCCCCCCGAAGCGCCGCCGCCACCGAATGAGCCGCCACCGCCGGAGAATCCGCCGCCGCCGCCAAAGCCGCCGCCTCCACCGCCCCAGCCGCCTCCACCGCCGCCGGAGGCACCGCGCGCAATGGCTTTGCCCACTTCCCAAAGGACGATGTCGCCCACTGCGCCTGCAACACCGGCTCGGCGATAACCGCGCGTCGCCCGGCGACCGCCACGGATCATGGGTAGGATGAAGAAGAAGAACAGGAAGCCGAGCCAGATCAGCGTGCCGATCGGAAAGCCACCTTCACTGCGCGATTGCCCAGCCTGCTGCGCGATGGCCGCTGCCTCTTCAGGCGGCAATTCGAGTTGGGTGATGATCTGGTCTGCTGCCCAGGAAATGCCGCCGGAGAAATCGCCGGCACGGAAATAGTCTTTCATCCCCTCGACATACTCGAAGGCGAGACCGTCAGGAATGATCGGCTCAAGGCCATACCCGACTTCGACACGCATTCGCCGCTCGTTGGGAGCCACGATCAGGATGATCCCGTCATTGTTTTCAGCATCGCCCAAGCCCCATTCGCGGCCAAGCTGGTAGCCGTAATCGGCGATGTCATAATCCTGCAGGCTATCGAGTGTAACGATGACGAACTGTCGCTGGTTGCGTTCTTCGAACTCGTCCAGCTGCTGCGTCAGTCTCGCCTCGGTTGCATCATCGATAATGTTGGCCTGGTCGAGAACGGGCGCGGTGCCGCGTTCCGGGAAAGTAGGCTGCGCATGAGCGGTGCCCGCCCAACTCACCGCCAAGATGACGGTCAGCAGTGCGACAATTTGCCTGATAGGCGAGTACAGAGGGCGCGCGGCCCTCACTCGCTGCGCATATCCAGGTCTTCAGCGACTTCTGCGCCCTCTGTCACAGCTTCATACATCACCATCGGTTCCGCGCCGTGGATGATGTTCGCGCCGATCGTATCGGGAAAGGTGCGGATCGTGGTGTTATACTGGCGAACTGCCTCGTTATAATCGCGGATCGAAATGCGGATGCGGTTTTCGATGCCTTCGACCTGCACCATCTTGCGGCCGAAATTCTGTTGGCTTTGCAGCTCCGGATATTGCTCCTGAACAACCATCAGCCGCGAGAGGGCACCGCCGAAGGTGTTCTGCGCTTGTTGGTATTGCGCCATTGCTTCGGGGTTGTTCAGGTCGTCGCTGTCGAGCTGGATTTCAGGCCGCGTTGCCGACGCGCGCGCCTCGATCACACCTTCCAGCGTCGCCCGTTCTTCTTCCGAAGAGGCCATGGCGATTTCCTGCAGATTGCCAAGCAAGTTCGCACGTTCCTGGAACGCGGCTTCGACATCCGCCCACTTCGCACGGGCATTTTCTTCCGCAGTCGGAACGGAATTGATACCGCAACTGGCGAGCGCGACGCTCCCGACAACGACAGTGAAAGTGGTGCTCAGGCGCTTGAACATGCGAGTAGTCCTCCAAAAAACCCAGGTGTGTTGTGTATATAGCACGGCGGGGGTCTGTTACAAGGATTCACACCCCGAACGTCTGGGACCTTGCCGAAGCCGGACGGCTTTGGCACACGGTTGAGACCATTAACGGGGAGCAGAGGCTTATGTTCGCAGAATTCAAGGAGTTCATTGCCAAGGGCAATGTGATGGAATTGGCTGTCGCGGTCATTATCGCGGGGGCATTCGCGGTGATCGTAACATCTTTGACCAATGACGTGATCATGCCGCTTGTCGGCGCCATCTTCGGCGATGTGGAGTTCAGCGCGAAGTATCTGGTGCTGAGCGGCGCCGAACTCGTCGAAGACGGTATGTCGCTCGATGCTGCGCGGGAAGCCGGTGCCAATGTGCTGGCATGGGGCGCCTTCGTTACCAGCATCATCAACTTCCTGATCCTGGCTTTCATCATCTTCATGCTGGTTCGCTACACCAACAAAGTGCAGGCGCGCTTCGAGAAGAAGGAAGAGGAAGCCAAGGCTGAGGAGCCTGCAGGTCCGACCGAGATCGAGCTGCTCACTGAAATTCGTGATGCATTGAAGAAGTAAGTAGGCAGTGGGCGGCCGGAAACTTCCCTTGCTGCCAGCTACCTATTCACTACCGCCTCACCTACATACACTTCACATTAAGCGGGCAGTCTCTATATGGGTATTGCCCGTTTTGGCGGGATATGGCGATAAATTGCGCCGTGTAATAGGTACAGCGGACCCGGGGGCAGTACCCGGCGGCTCCACCACAAAGTGCTGGTTTTGCAGCATGTTATGACGGGGCCGAACCAGGATCGACGTGTGCTGAAAGACGGTGTTTTTGCCCGGGCTGAGTAACCCGTAAAACTGTTCAAAACCTATAAGTGCCAACGATAACGAAGCACTCGCAATCGCTGCGTAATTTGACGTCCTAACGGACTGAATTTACAAAGCTAAAGCGCGGTTGGACCCACCGGGCAACAGAAGCGGATTCCGGGGCTCCGGGGGTAGCTAGCAACAGAAACCCCCACCTTATTATTGCGTGCGGCTACTCTGCCTTGGTCGCTTCGCGCTCCGCCTTTTCATATTTCAGGCAATCGAGGATCTTGGCTCCGGCCAAGAAGACAGCGCCTGTGCAGGCCAAGAACAGGGCGTATCCGCCCCAGCCGGGATATTCCTGGATATAGGCTGCACCACGGGACGTTGCGCCAAGGGCAAGCGCGTAGATGATCAGATATGCTTCCCAGCGCGTCTTGATGACGAACAGTCTGCCTATCTTGCGAAACATGCGCTTCCTTTCGTTAACTCTTTATCGAGCAAAGCCCGTGCCAGATACGGTTTTCCGGGTGTTTCGATGGTTAAGAGAAAGCCGATTGTAAAGCAAACCGACAAAGGGCGCGAAGGCCTCAAATCAGTTCGGAAAGTTCCAGTGCTTCTAGCAGCTTGCCGCGAGCAGTGCGGACTGCCTTTGCCAGCGTAGCTTCGCCAATTTGCGCAGTATCGATGGTCTCTGGCCAATACTCGCTGATGATGCTTTCGAGCAGGCTGGCCTTGTTTTCATTCAGCATGAAGCGCGGGTCGACAGTTGTCGGGTCTGCGACCACGCGAAGGCGCAAACAGGCCGGCCCGCCGCCATTCGCCATGCTCTGCCGCACATCGACATAGCGGATCGCGCGAATTGGCCGGTCGCCGCCGGTAGCTTCTGCTGCCCATGCGGTTACCGCTTTGCTGTCGGCACATTCGCTTGGGGCGATCAGTTCCATGCCGCCATCAGGCAGAGTGACCAGCTGCGAATTGAAGAGGTAGGTGCTGATCGCTTCTTCTAGGCTCACCGCCTCTTCGGGTACTTCCACCACTTGAAGCGCAGGGAAGGCGGCGCGGATTGCATCATAGGCTGCGATCTGGTCAGCAAAGGCCCGGGCGTGGGTGAACAGCACGCGCTCGTTGGCGACGGCGACCACATCATTGTGGAACGCCCCTGCGGCGATGGCTTCGGGGTTCTGCTCGATGAACACGCAAGCTTGGGGATCAAGCCTGTGGCGGCGCGCGACCATGCGGCTTGCCTGCTCGTGCTGGCGGGCCGGGAAGGCACCGCCGGTGCGCCCGTAGACAAACACTTCCACGCCCTTGCTGCCATGGCCCTCACAGAACCGCATATGGTTGGCGGCGCCTTCGTCACCAAAACAGAAGTGGACCGGGTGATTGACCAAAAAATGGGCCCGATCGGCAAAGGCGACAAGGAGCTGCTCATGGGTGTCTGACCATTCGGTGCTGCGGTGAGGCATTGTCGCAAGATTGGCGACGCTCAGGTGGCAAATGCCGTCCTTGGTATCGGCTGCAGGGCTAACGGTCGCTGCATTGGCAGTCCACATGGAACTAGCGGACCATGCTGCGGCTATCAGTGCCGGATCGGTGGTGTCATCGGCGGCGATCTCATCGAGCCAGCGCGTATTGGGGCGGGGGAGCGGGAGCAGAAAACCTTGCGCCAATCCCATCGCCATATTGTGACGCATCTTGGCAATGCCCTGCAGCGCCGCTGCGCGCGGGTACGAGGTGTCGCCGGCATTTTTCGTCGCGGCGAGATTGCCCAAGCTGAGCCCGGCATAATTGTGGCTGGGACCAACAATCCCGTCAAAATTGATTTCCACCACGCTGCTCATCGCGGAATACTCCAAACCGTTTCGCCTTCTCCCACGCCAAGCAATTCCGCTGCCTGTGCGTCAATGGCCACGCCGTCTCTGCGCAGCTCTCGTGCGCCATAGCAGCAGCGAAAATCGGCAAAGCGTCCCGCAGCGATCAATGCCTTCTCGCCTTTGTCGAGAGCCGTGCTTTCGACGGCGCCGCTGTGGACATTGGCGATAGAGCGGACCTTACCGGTCTCTGCCAGCATCGTCGGCCCGCCATCGAAAATGTCGACATAGCCCTGGTAGGAAAAGCCCTCATTTTCCAGCATGCGCATTGCTGCACGGCCGCTGGGGTGTGGCAGTCCGATGACACTGCGGGCGTCCTCGTCCAGCATCGCGATGTAAACCGGATGTTTGGGCATCAGGTCGGCGATGAACTGATTACCGTGAATACCGTTGAACTCGTCGGCGTCCTGAAAGCTCATACCGAAGAACTTACCGCCGATCGCATCCCAGAACGGCGAGCCACCACGCTCGTCAATAATGCCGCGAAGCTCTGCCAGAATGCGATCACCGAATCGCTCGCGATGGCTCGCGATGAAGAGGTAGCGGCTGCGAGCGAGCAACAAACCAAGTCCGCCCGCACGTTCGCCCGGATGGAGGAACAGCCCACCCACTTCACTGCAGCCGCCCAGATCGTTGGTCAGACTGAGCATTTCTGCTGTGACCGTCCGCTCCAGTTCTTGAGAATGCTGGGTTAGTGTTGTGATCCGGTAGGAGTAAAACGGCCAGTTTTGGCCGACTGCCGTGAACAGCTGGCACGTGCCCCGAACATCGCCAGTCTTGCTATTTTCGAGTACGAGGACGAATGTCTCATCCTCGATTTCATCACCCATTCTTGCGAAGGCTGAGTTAGAGCGATCCAGTTTGCCGGTTAAGGAATTGCGGTCAGGTGGAAGGTTGGTAAAGCCGCCTCCAGTTAGCTTGGCCATCTCGTAGAGCGGTTGCAGATCGTCGGCCGTTGCCGCGCGCATGACGAAACTCATAGAGCTGCTCCGGAAGCAAGGCGATGGAGGACGATTGCCGAAAGTTTCGCTCGTTCCGTCAGGCTGGATACGATCATGAACTCGTCCGGCGAGTGGATCTTCCCGCCACGCACGCCCATCGTATCGACTACGGGCACGTGATTGGCGGCGATATTGTTGCCATCACATACGCCACCTGATGACTGCCAGCCTATCGTCTGACCCAAGGCTGATCCAGTGTCTTTTACAAGATCAAAAAGGCGCTGCGCGCGCTTGTCAACCGGCTTGGGCGGGCGTGAAATGCCGCCATGGAGATGGATCGAAACCTCGTGTTGCACCTCAATTTCTGCGAGCATAATTCTGAGATCACGCTGGAAGTCTTCAGCAGCTTTGACTGCCTTGGGCCGGATGTTGAACCGCAAAACGGCATGATCGGGCACGACATTATTCGCTGCGCCGCCATCGATCTTTGCAGGGTTTATCGGGAGGTCCGCGTGTTGCATCGCCTGGAGGCGCATTGCGCAATCGGCCGCCGCGACAATGGCATTGCGCCCCTCCTCAGGGTTACGCCCGGCATGCGCCGAACGCCCGGTGATTGTGACGGAGAAATTGCCGCTGCCGCTGCGGGCGTGTGCGAGCGTGCCGTCTGGCAGCGCGGATGGCTCGTAAGTCAGTGCCGCATACTTTCCGCGAGCGAGCTTGTCGATTAATTCCGCCGAAGCAAGCGAACCCGTTTCTTCGTCCGAATTGATCATTATGTCGTAGCCAATTTTTTTAGACACCAAGCTTGTTTCGAGAGCGGTCAGTGCTTCGAGGATGATCGAGAGGCCCGCCTTCATATCCGCAGTTCCAGGACCATTAAGTATGTCATCGTTCAGCCAGGTCAGTCGCTGAAACGGGTGATCAACGGGAAAGACGGTGTCCATGTGGCCGGTTAGCAGGAAACGTTTTTCTGCTTCAGGCCGGACCGAGCAGACCAGATGCTGCCCATGCGGCTTTTCGACTTCGCTCCCCTCGGCGTCGACAACAGTTACGGGTGCCGGGTCGTACAGCGAGACATCACCCGGCAGGGAAGAGAAAGCATCCGCCAAGAGGTTTGCAACTCTGGCGAGGCCTTCCAGATTTCCTGTTCCGGAATTGACTTTGGCCCACTCCATCGTCCGATCCAGCATACGCTTTTGATCGATACCTTCAATGAGGGTTTCTTCGCTCGGGGAGAGTTGTTTCATACGTAACCGCCCTTACCGAGCGCATTCATCCTGTCAAATCGGGTGGCGGGGCCAAGGATGGGCGATGGGGCGGCAAGTGGCAAGTCAGGCTCGTTCGCCGTCCCGATTATAAACTTAACCTCGCCCTAAGATCTTATGCCTATTCGTGTATCTTCAGAGTGGATTCGGAGTTCTTACATGCTCGCCGGTGGTGAAAAGTCGCGCCTTGAGACACGTCAGACGGCCATGTTGCAGGCCAGAATGCGTGATGCGCAAGGTACACGGCCTGTTCGCGTGGGCGACCTGTCTCCAAAAGGAATGTTGGTGGTCAGCGAACGTCCGCCATCACGCGGCGAATTCGTCGATATCACAGTCGGTGGTCATCACATGGCAGGCCAGGTGCGCTGGGTGCAGGGCAGGCGCTTCGGGTTGCGCATGCGTGAGCGCATCGATGTGCATGCCATCATCAGAGGGAAGTCGCCCCAAAAGCGTTTCAAGGGCCAGAAGATTGAACCGGTTAATGATCCCGGCAACTGGTCAATGGAAAAGCTGGTGGCTGCGTATGGGCTGCTGGGCCTAACGGCGTTTGCTACTGCTTACCTGCTCGTCACCTATTTCTTGCTCTGATCTAGCCATCGCGTGATGGCAACAAACTCTTCCACTCTTAGCGTTTCTGCGCGGCGTGTGGGATCGATCTCCATAGCTGCGAGCGCATCGAGTGCGCCTGGAACCGACTTCACACTCTGCCGCAGCATCTTCCTTCGCTGACCGAAGGCTGCTTCGGTGAGTTTAGCCAGTGTGCGCATGGAAACGCCTTCCGGAGCTTCGTCAGGTTCCACATGCACGATTGCGCTCATTACTTTTGGGGGCGGCGTGAAGGCGCTGCGGTGGACTTTCATCGCCAGCGTCGCATGAGAACGCCACTGAGCCAGGACGCTCAGGCGACCGAATTCGCCCGAGCCGGGACTGGCGACAATGCGCTTTGCCACTTCCTGCTGGAACATGAGTGTCAGGCTGGTCCATTGCGGTAGCCATTGCCGGGATGAAAGCCAGTTCGTGAATAGCAGGGTCCCGACATTGTACGGCAAGTTGGCGACGATGGCGAACGGTTCACCCATCAGAACTGCGTGATCAATCTTGAGCGCGTCATCCTCGACAACCTGTAATTGATCGGGGAAAGCGTCTTCCAACTCTGCCAGCGCAGGGAGGCAGCGACTGTCGCGCTCGATGGCTGTCACACGCGCTCCGGCACGCAGGAGCGCTCTCGTCAGGCCACCCGGGCCGGGGCCGATTTCGAGCACGGCCTTGTCCTGCAAATCGCCGGGAATGGCGGCAATGCGATCTAGCAATTGCTCATCGAACAGGAAGTTCTGCCCTAGCGCCTTGGAAGCCGAGAGGCCATGCGCCTTGATGACTTCGCGCAGTGGCGGAAGCTCAGCCATCGGCAGGCACGCCGGCGCGTCGCGATGCGATCTCACCAGCCACGCGAATGGCGGCGATCATTGCATCGGGCCGCGCGATGCCTTTGCCAGCAATGTCGAAAGCGGTGCCGTGGTCGGGCGACGTGCGGACGATGGGCAGACCGAGTGTCACGTTTACACCCTGATCGAAATCGAGTGCCTTCAATGGCACCAGCGCCTGATCGTGATACATGGCGATCGCAACATCATAGCTATTGCGTTTGTGCGGTGCGAACAACGTGTCCGCCGGATGCGGCCCCGTCGCATCGATGCCTTCGGCACGAAGTTTGGCGATGGCAGGTGCGATGATGTCGATTTCCTCACGCCCCATGCGCCCGTCTTCCCCCGCATGGGGATTGAGGCCCGCGATGGCTATCCGCGGGCTGGGAATGCCAAAGTCCACTTGCAGCGACCGCGCGACGATACGTGTGCGTTCGATGATCGACTCTTGAGACAGGCGTGAAGGCACTTCGGACAAGGCACAATGTACAGTCATCGGCACGGTGCGGAGTGACGGCCCGGTGAGCATCATGACGGACGCATTGCGGGGTACTGCGCAAAGGTCGGCAAGATATTCCGTGTGGCCGATGAAAGCAGGCTGCACACTGGCGATTTGGGCCTTCGAAACGGGCGCCGTGACGAGGCCCGAACATTTGCCCTGCAGCACTAAATTTGTGGCCTCTCTCAGTGCAGTGAAAGCAATTTCGGCTCCCGCCTTGGTGGGAATACCGGGATCGCAAGCCACGCTTCTTTCACCGACAACGATGAAGTCCGGCAAGCCCAACTCCGTGCGCTGCGCAATGATCCTCTCGATAATCTCCGGCCCGATCCCCGCCGGATCGCCAATGCTGACGGCAAGCGGGGGAAGGGTCATCGCCGGATCAGTTATATTCTATAACCGCGTCACGGCGCAGGTCGCGCATGTAGCGCTGGGCGCGGCGCTGGACACGCTCGTCTTCGATCTGTGCCATAATCTGGTCTACAGTTGGCCCGCTGGTGTCCTGCGGATCATCACGGCCGCACAGCATCAGCACGCGAATGCCCTCTTGCAGATCCCCGAATGGTGGCGTCGTTTGTCCTACATTGAGCTGCAACAGCGACGCCTGCAGCGCTTCTGGAAGCGCGCGAACGCGGATCTCGTCATTGTTGACGGTTGTCGCACCGACAGCTGCGGCACGTGCATCGGCATCGCCGCAGCCGTTCATTTGGCCAACAGCGTCGATAAAGGCCTGCGCCTGAGCCTCGGCATCTTCCGATGAGACGTCCGGTGCGAATTCATAAGAAATCTGCTTTAGGCTCATCACTGCATCGCGAGGATCCGGCATACCGATCTGGCGCTGGTCGATCATCAGCAGGATGGAGTAGCCGCCCGGAATCTCCAGCGGGCCAATAAGCTGGCCCGGTGTCATTTGCGCTGCGGCGGCTTCCAGCGTCGGCTGCTGCAACTGAGCGAGACGAAGCCAGCCAAGATCGCCGCCGGTAATGGCGCTGGTGGCTTCGGAGAACTGGCGGGCATAGGCCGCGAAGCTGCCGCCCTGGCGCAGTTGCTCAACAATCTGGTTGGCGTTGGCGAGCACTTGTCCGCGGTTGGTTGCGTTGGCCGACAGATAAATCTCACCGATGCGATATTCGGTCGTTCCGCGCGACGCCTGCAGCCGTTCCCACAGTTCGGTCACTTCGCCTTCGGAGACATTGACGAACGGCTGGATGTTGCGACGGATCAGGCGATCCCACGCAAGCTCGCCCTGGATCTGCCGCTTGATCGTGCGCGGGGAGGAGCCGATCGAATAGAGGAACTCGTCCATTTGGGCCACGCTGCGTTCCTGCGATGCGGCGTAACGCTCGTAGGATTGGTCAACATCTTGCTGGGTAACTTCCATATCGAGATTGGCTGCCTCTTGGACGCGCAGCGTTTCGTCGATCAAATTGCGCAGCACTTGCAGGCGCAACCGAGCTACTTCTTCTTCCGGCAACTCAACGCCCTGTGCGGCAAGGATCAGGGCGATGCGGTGATCGACATCGGTGCCGGTAATGATGCTGCCGTTCACGCGGGCGGTGGCGCGCCGCTCATTTGGATCGCTCGGCTGGACGATGAAAGCGATATCATCGGGGAAATTAAATGCATCGTTGGCCTGCACGGCTTGCGCCTGCGCGTCGGAAACTGCCATCGGCGAGGCAATGGCCATCGCGGCCAGGCCCGAAAAAAACGCGGGGAAAGTCTTCTTGGTGAACGAAATCACGGCAATCATTATCCTGTTTGCGGCGTGCCATCCCACGCCTGAATATGGAACTGCTAGATACAAAAGCAGGCTTAACCCTAGCTGAGCCGCTGTCACTAGCCGAGCGGAGCCGCGCTGCCAAACTCTGTGTGTGGTGGTTGGTGGAAAGTGGGTCAGAAGCCCAGATTGCGGAGGTTGAAATAAAGGCGGAAACTGCTGCCGCTCTGCGCATCGGCCAGCTCGATGAAATCGCGCCTCCAGGTGAAACCGAATTCCAGACAGTCATCCGCATAGGCGATGCCTAGCCTCGTTCGGAGCGGCTCGAAACCATCCGAGGTGAAGCTGGGATCCTCCTCTCGATCGGTCAAATTGACGACAGCCGAGCCGAAAATAGACCAGTGATCGGCGAAGGCGACACGGCCTGCCGCGCGCAATTCCTCGCGATCCTGCAGATCCTCAAAGCTCAGATCGATATCCCTGTCCAGCCGGAGGTAGCCGAGTTCGACATAGGTCTGATCCGAACCGATGGTTGCATCGACCTCGTTCCGGCGAACGGCCAGATTGTCCTTGTCCAACCGGAAGCGATGCGTGAATTTGAGAAAATCGCGGTAACGCGCTTCGGTACGGCCCACGAAGTCGGAGAATTGCTCGTTCAACCCTGTACCGTCGCGGAAGAGGGTTGGTTCGTCCGTTAGGCGATATGATTGTCCGAAGGTCGTACTCAGGCGCCAGCCCGGAAAGTTGGCTTCCCAATCAAAGCCATATGTCACACGCACGCCATCTTCGACACGGTCATATCCTGGGAAGCGATTGAGCGCGAAGAGGTTGCTGTCCTCCAGATCGATGGCGCGGGCATCCTCGTTGGGAATATCGAGGTTGCGGATCTCCGGCGCAGCGACAAATTGTACACGCGGCGTCAGGATTTGCGTGCCGCCGAGGAAATCACCGGCAAACGGCCACTTCACGTCCAAAGCAGCAATCGCCACCCCGCGCCCCTGCCAGCCTTCTTCCCCGCGATAGCTGGGCGTGACGTTCAGAAGATTGTCGTCCGAGTGATAAATGTCACCGCGCACCAGACCGGTGAGCGTCACTTCCTGCCCCAATGGCGTGATCGTGCGGTAGTCCCACTGCGCCCGGGCAAAGGCACGCTGCGTATTCTGGCCCTCTGCACGGGTGATAGCGAGCGTATTGGCCTGTAGCTCCAACTGCCCGCCCAGAACCGGGTCTTCCACCCGGTATCGCGCGTCGATCAGGGGAAGCGCGAGCGGAACCTGGCCCTGATCCGTGCTGACCAGCAGTGCCTGTGTCGCCCAGCCGGAAATCGAAACATAGGAATTGTCGTCAAACCGCTGCAACTGGATGGTGGAGCGAAGGCGATCTTCGCGGCTGATATCGTAGCGGCGCAGGAAAGTACGGTCGCTGGCAAGGCGGATCGAGCCGGTCGCGGTCCAATTCTCGTCGAGCTGGAACTGGCCGTTTGCCGCCAGATATCCGCGGACATCCTCCTGCGTAGTCGGTACAGTTGAATTGAGCGGGATTCTCGTGCCGTATGTCCCGTAGGTCTCCACTTGGAACGCACCATTGCTGGTCAAATGGCGATAGCGCGCGGAGACCATCGGAGCAGCTTCGGTGTATACATAACCGGTAATGGTCAGGTCCCGGTTATCGGCAATACGCCAATAATAGCTGTCCGATATCTCGATGCCATTGGAGGCAGTGATGCCTATATCCGGGACGAAGAACCCGCTCTCCGCGCTCCCGTCCGCGCGCAAAGTCAGGCCCGGTAGAGGTAAGATGCGCGCGCCGAACAGCTCAAGATATGCTCCAGAAAAGCGGATCCGCTCTGTCTCGCTATCATACCAGACCCGTTCCGATGTGATCCGCCAACTCGGACTTTGTCCGCACCCTTCGCTATCGACAACCGGGCAGGCTGTGTAGGCAGCGCGAGTCAGCTCGATATCGCCATTCTCGGTGCGTCTCGCCTGCTCGGCAGCAAGGCGCGCGCCCTGGCGGAAGGCCAGCAGCAGATTACTCATAGCTCCCGCTTCTAGCTCGTCTGTCAGCACGAGTCTGTCGGTAAAGAGCTGGTTCCCGTCTTCATCTATCGAACGGATATTGCCGGTGGCGACGATCTCTCCAGTCAGCCTGTTCCAGGAAACATCGTCTGCGCGTAGCGAATAGTCGCCGGAACGCAGGATAACGTCGCCCGATGCCGTTACCGTATCGGTATCCTGATCGTAGCGCAGATCGTTCGCTTCAAAGCCGATCTGGCGGCGGCCGTCGGCGTTGAATTCGGGAATGTAGCTCGGATCTTGTGCCTCTTGCTGCTCGGTAAAGTCCTGCGCGCTGACCTCCGGGCCAAGCAAAACAAACGTGCCCAACGCCGCTCCCAAAGTCCAGAATCGGCGCAGTCCTGCGTTCGGTGAAAGGGGCGGATGGCGGACCATGGCTTGCCTATCGCACCGTGCGTCACTAACTGCAACGCCAGCTTTACAGCACGAATGTAACACGCGTTTTCAAATCATATTCGATCCTTGGGAGCCTCCATGAAATTCCTCTTCAGCAATAGCCTCGATGCAGACAGCCCGCGCCTTGTTGCCCGCGTGGTAGAGCAGGATAGACTTCCTTCCGATCTGCCGGGTGCGATTGTTGAAGGCGCAGCTGCTTCTCGCTTTTCCGGTAAGAAGGGGCAAGTGTTCGAAGGATATTTCGAGGCTGACGGAAAGCTTGTGCGCGTGGCGCTTTCGGGCGCAGGCAAAGCTGACGATGACAGCCGAACTTCGGCTCTCGAGAGAGCCGGCGCAAGTCTGGCCGCCAAATATCTCTGCAGCGGCGAGACCGCGATGGCGCTTGACTTGCGCGATAGCGGGTTCACTGCCAGCGAAGCGGCCTCCGTACTGACCGGCGTCCGGCTGCGTGCATGGCGGTGGGACGAATATCGAACCAAGCTGCGCGACGAACAGAAAAGGTCGCTCAACGAGGTGATTGTCGTTGGTGCGCCTGACGGTACCGAAGCGGCTTGGGCCGAGGCAGAGGCTATCGCCAATGGTGTCGACTTTACGCGCGAACTCGTCGCCGAGCCGGCCAACATTATATATCCGGCAACCTTCGTTGAACGTTGCCAGAAGCGTTTCAAAGGCACCGGTGCTGAAATCCAGGTGCTGGACGAGTCCGAGATGGAAAAGCTCGGCATGCACATGCTGCTCGGCGTGGGATTGGGCTCTCGTAAGGACAGCAAGCTGCTGGTCATCAAATGGATGGGCGGAAAGAAAGGCGACGCTCCGACCGCATTTGTCGGTAAGGGCGTGACGTTCGACACGGGAGGAATTTCGATCAAGCCTGCTGCGAATATGGGCGATATGAAATTCGACATGGGAGGGGCTGGTGCTGTCGCTGGTGCGATGCTCGCTCTCGCCATGCGTAAGGCCAAGGCGAATGTGATCGGCGTGTGCGGTCTTGTCGAGAACATGCCTGACGGAAACGCCCAGCGTCCCGGCGATGTGGTCAAGAGCATGAGCGGCCAGACTGTCGAAATCCTCAACACCGATGCCGAAGGGCGGCTGGTGCTAGGCGATGCACTAACCTGGACCCAGCGCGAATTTTCGCCGAGCCGGATTATCGATTTGGCCACGTTGACGGGCGCGATGATTATATCGCTCGGCAATGAACACGCGGGACTGTTCTCGAACAACGACGATCTTGCCGACCAGCTACTTGCTGCGGGCAAGAGCTCAGGCGACAAGTTGTGGCGACTTCCGATTGGCCCTGGCTATGACAAGCTGATCGACAGCCCGATTGCCGATATGCAGAATATCGGCCCGCGCGGGGCAGGCTCTATTACCGCGGCGCAATTCCTTGGCCGTTTCATCGAGAACGACACGCCATGGGCGCATCTCGATATCGCCGGCACCGTGTGGGCGGACAAGCCAGGCGCGCTTTGGGACAAGGGCGCAACCGGTTATGGTGTGCGGCTGCTTGACAACTTCATTCGTGACACGGCGGAGGGATAACGCGCGTTGGCCTCAAGCAGCGAAGCGGTAGGCCGCTAAAATGGCCAGAATGCGGAAGAAGTCCGACCTTCCCTCGAAGATCTGCGAGTCCTGCGGCCTGCCTTTCACCTGGCGAAAAAAGTGGGAGCGTGACTGGGAAAATGTCCGCTACTGCTCTGAGCGCTGTCGGCGAAACAAGGCGAGTAGTGGGTCTTGAGGGTGGACTTTTATCTCTTGTCGCATGACCCAGCTCCCGCTGCGATCACACTGCTTGCGCGAAAGGTTCGTGAAGCGGATCAAAAGCTGTTGGTTGTCGCAGACGACTTTGAGATGCTCGAAGCCATTTCACAGGCTTTGTGGTCTGCAACACCCGAAGCCTTTCTGGCGCATGGTATAGCCGGAGAAGAACATGATGCCCGCCAACCTATCCTGCTCTCGGGCGACCTCGAGGCAAGCAACGGCGCGAGCTTTTTGCTGCTGGCAGACGGTCATTGGCGCGAGCCAGGCGACGCCTTCAGCCGGGTGCTGTACATTTTCGGCCAGGCGACGATCGATGAAGCGCGCCAGACATGGAAAGCGCTGCAAGACCGTGAAGGTTTCGAAAGCAAGTTCTGGAAGCAGCAGGGTGGACGCTGGGTCGAGGGTCCGTAATCGCGCTTGACCCACTTGCCAAAGCTGCGATCCTGTGCGGTGCGAATTGGGAGGGTACGATGCGGAAATTGGTGATCAGCTTAGCGGCTCTGGCTCTTGCGGCGTGTGGCGGCAGTGAAAGCGCTTCGTCTGAAACCGAAGATGGAACCGGCGAATACACTGTCGACAATGATGGCGATGGCGTTGAAATGCGCTTTACCGATGATGAAGGCAACGAAACGACGCTAAATTCCGGTAGTAATGTTGAAGTCAATCTGCCCGACGGTTTCACGATCTATCCCGGCGCAGAGATTGTGCAGAGCACCGCGATCGATAGCGCCGACGGTCAAGGCAGCCTGGTAATGATGACCAGTTCAGCCTCGCCGCAACAGATGATCGATCACTACAGGTCTCAGGCAGAGGCGGCAGGTGTCGACATCCAGATGGAAATGACATCGGGCGATACGCGCGTGATCGGTGGAGAGGGTCCGGAAGACCGCTTTTTCAGCTTCACAGCCAGTGCGAGCGGCGATGAAAGCACCGGGATGCTGACTGTCGGATCCCGCCGGCAATAGCGCTGATCAGGCTTGCCGAAACACAGCGGTGGCGCTAGGGGCGCGCGCAATTATCGAATCCCCGATTTTTGCGAAGGAATTCCCCATGGCGGTTACCCGCACGTTTTCGATCATCAAGCCCGATGCCACCAAGCGCAACCTGACCGGCGCCGTTACCAAGATGCTGGAAGAGGCTGGGCTGCGCGTCGTCGCTTCGAAGCGCATTCACATGACCCGCGAGCAGGCTGAAGGCTTTTACGCCGTGCACAGCGAGCGTCCGTTTTTTGGCGAGCTGTGCGACTTCATGATGAGCGAGCCGGTTGTTGTGCAGGTTCTTGAAGGTGAAGATGCCGTCAAGCGGAACCGCGACGTAATGGGCGCCACCAACCCTGCGGAAGCCGAAGAAGGCACCATCCGCAAGGCTTTCGCGCTGTCTATCGGTGAAAACACCGTCCACGGTTCGGACAGCGAAGAAAACGCCAAGATCGAAATCGACTTCTTCTTCAACGAAGATGAAATCGTAGGCTAAATCCCGCCTTGGGATTTTGGGAAAGGGGGCCGGGCGGCATTGCTGTCTGGCCCTTTTTCTATGCTCGGATTCGCCAGACCAAACCTGTTGCGCTATGTCGGTAGGCGGGTCGCCTGTTTAGGAGGGGAAAATGGGCGCTATAGTCATGGTCATTGCGCTGGCGTGTTACGCCGCGTTTTTCGTTTCGTTCGTCTACCTGGTTGGTTGGGTTGGCGGCTTCGATTTCATGCCAACGCATGTGAACAAGGGTCAGGAAGCCGGGTTGGCTACTGCAATGCTCTGGAATACCGCGCTGATCGCGCTGTTCGGCATCCAGCACTCGGTCATGGCCCGGCCCGCCTTCAAGAAGGCTTGGACAAGTATCATTCCGTCGTCGCTGGAGCGGAGCTTCTATTGCCTCGCTACGGCGTTGGTTCTGGGCGCTTTATTCCATTTCTGGCACCCTTTTGAAGGGACATTGTGGTCGATCCAGAATGAACTTGCCCGCACAGCCGTGTGGGGTCTGTTCTGGCTGGGTTGGGGCGTACTCTTTATCTCGACATGGCTGCTCAACCATTTCGAGCTGTTTGGCCTGCAGCAGGCATGGCGGCGCATGCGAGGAACAAGTGCCAGTGACCCGGCGATGCGGACACCGCTGTTCTACCGGCTGGTTCGCCATCCGATCTACACCGGCTTTTTCATCGCCTTCTGGGCAGCACCTGACATGACCTACAGCCGTCTGTTCGCTGCCGTGGGCTTCACGATCTACATCATCATCGGCATAGCCTATGAGGAGCGGGATCTGCTGGATGTCTTCGGCGAAGAATATGCAGACTATCGCAGGCGGGTTGGTGCTTTCATTCCCGGGATCGGGAAGAAGGCCTGAGGCGCTCGCTCTCTAGTTGCCGAACTTTTCGCGCTGCTGTGCGTGATGCTTGTGCGGAGAGCTGGCTGCACGGGTCTGCTCTTCGCGCATAGCGTTGAGTGACAGCGCTGACAGAGGCAATTCCAGGTGGCGATAGATGCGCGCGATCTCCGCTTCCCAGTCGGTGTTGAGCGCTTCGAAATCGACAATCGCGTAGGGCACGTCGAATTCGGCGAGCGCTGCATTCATGCGTGTCTCTCTCAGGGCGATCTTGCGGGCAACTTCAGCCTCGATCCAGTCCATGTCGACGGCGTCAGACTGGATTGTCATCTGGTTGGCAACTAGCGATGCGGAGCTGCTGACCAGATCGCTCTGGTTACGCCGGGTCACGATTACCCGTGCGTCGGGAAATTCGGCGAGAATTGCTGGCAGGTCTTCGGTGAACTGCGGGACTTTGAGAACGCGCGGACGATGCGCATTGCTGTGCCAGCAAGCGTCCGTACGCAGGATGCGGCCGAATTCGCGGTAGATCGGGGCAGGGTCCCGGTCTTCGGAAAATGCCGTGAAGCTCGGCACGCGCCACTGTGCCTCGTACGCACAGTGATCGAGCGCGCATGCCAGCCAGCCAAGTTCTTCATCGGGGCGGGTCGTTCCGAAGGGGTGGATCGAATCCAGCCACGGGTCCAGCGTACGCGCGAACAGAAGGGTCAGGGCTGACCATGCAGGACGTGTGTCGGGCTTACGTGGAACCGGATGCCAGCTGTCGCAGAAACGGGTCGCAGCGTTGGCTGGATCGGCCGCCAACAGGCGATGGACGCGCGTAGTGCCACTGCGCATCTGGCCAACGATGATGATTGGCGGAGCGAGTTCGGCCTCGATCAGCTCGGGCTGTCCACTCCAGAGCTCGCCCAGTTCCAGCCGCTGGCGGATCACCCGGACCAGCTGGCCATGAGCCATAGTCAGACCGAGCGGGTTCAGCTTTGCCTCGGATTGCAGCGATTCTGCCAGTACTTCCAGCCGCAGGCGGAAATCTGCCATGTCGGCTTCACTCCTGGGCCCGCGCTCGCCCTCTGCCGGGACATCGCGAAGCGCTTTGCCCCAAAGGATATCGATTTCCAGCGAGGGACGATTGGAGATACCGCGCGCCCAACTCTTTTCAAGCCAACCGCACACCCGCTCGACATGCGGCGATCGGGCGAGCGGGTGGGGACGGGGTGGCAAGCTCATGCGTTAGAACTGATCCGCCACATCGAGCAGTTTTGTCAATCTCTTGGGGGCAACCATCCGCCAGCTTCGCTCGATCCATTCCGTGACCAGTTCCCAATCCACGCCGGGCCGATTGAGAATGATCCCGACCCATCCGCTCGCGCCGTAATAGGCAGGCTTGAAATAGGTCTCGGGCGCGGTTTCGGACAGGCCGATGACTTCGTCCGGTCCGCTTGTCTTCACAAGCACAGCGATATGATCGCTGCCGTGATGCTGATCGAGGAAATGGGCAAAGAACTTCCCGCTGCTTCCGCTGGTATGCCAGGCTGGCGAACCATGGCTTTCGCGCAGTTCCGCTTCGGGCTGGGCAAGCGCCAATTCGCTCACTTTATCGAGCAGCCAGTCTGCCCGGTATTGCCGCCCGACATATTCGGCAAAAAGGCGGGGGTAGAGCTGGTATTCGGCCAGAATGACCCGTGCGGCGAGGCTGTCCGCGGTATCATCGGGCAGGATCGCGACGGGCACCTGGCCGAGCAGCGGACCACCGTCGAGCTCCGCCGTCACCAGATGGATCGAACAACCGCCGAACTTGTCACCGGCATCAATGGCGCGCTGATGGGTGTCGAGGCCCTTGTACTTGGGCAGCAGGGAGGGGTGGGTGTTGACCATCCGGCCTTCCCAGCCTTTCACGAAGTCTTCTGTCAGAATGCGCATATAGCCGCACAGGGCGAGATATTCGGCCCCGCTTTCACGCAGCGCGGCATCCATGATTTCCTCGTGTTCGCGCCGCTCCATGCCCTTGCTGGGATGAGCGAAGGTCGCGATGCCTTCTGCCTCGGCGATCTTCAGACCGGGAGCGTCAGGCCGGTTGGAAGCGACGAGCACGATTTTGTAGGGGCAGCCCGGAAGGCGGGACTGGAACAGCAGCGCAGACATGGTCGTGCCATTGCCCGAAAGCAGGCAGGCGACCTTTACCTTGCGCTGAGGCGCATCAGGCATCGTGACCGGCTTCCCAATCGCTCTTGCCGCTCCATGTGCCCGCGGAACCGCGCACGGTGCAGCCGCGCTGGCCTTTCACGATCTCTCCGATGCGCAGAACCGTCTCACCGGCTTCGGTGAGCGAAGCTGTGACACTATCGACATTGTCGCTTGCGACCGCGAGCACCATTCCGACGCCGCAGTTGAAGGTACGCGCCATCTCGCCCGGCTCGATATTGCCCTGCGCTTGCAGGAAAGCCATCAGCCGCGGCTGTTCCCAGCTATCGGCATTGACGACAGCGCGCGCGCCTTCGGGCAGGACGCGCGGCAGGTTCTCGAGCAATCCACCACCGGTGATGTGAGCCAACGCGTCGATCTTGCCCGCGCGCACCGTGGACAGCAGGCTCTTCACATAAATACGGGTCGGCTCGATCAGCGCATCGATTAGCAGGCGATCCTGATCGAAAAGGGCGGGGCGATCGAGCTTCCAGCCCTTGTCCTCTGCAAGGCGGCGGACGAGAGAGTACCCGTTCGAGTGCACGCCCGAACTTGGCAGACCAAGTAAGACATGGCCGGGAGCGACACGCTCGCCCGTCAACTGTTCGCCGCGCTCGACTGCACCCACGCAGAAACCGGCGAGGTCATAGTCACCGTCGGCATACATGCCGGGCATTTCGGCTGTTTCACCCCCGATCAGCGCGCACCCGGCTTGCTGGCAGCCTTGTGCGATACCTGCAATCACGCGCTCGGCAACGCCGTTGTCGAGCTTTCCGGTCGCGAAGTAATCGAGGAAGAACAGTGGCTCTGCACCCTGCACGATCAGGTCGTTCACGCACATGGCGACAAGATCGATGCCGACAGTATCGTGGCGGTCATTCTCGATAGCGAGTTTGAGTTTGGTGCCCACGCCATCATTGCCCGCAACCAGCAGCGGATCTTTGTATCCCGCCGCCTTGGGGTCGAAGAAGCCCCCAAATCCGCCGATTTCACCGTCTGCGCCGGGGCGCATCGTGGCTTTCACCAGTGGGCCAATCGCTTTTACAAGGCGGTTGCCCGCATCGATCGAGACGCCGGCCTGTTCATAGGTGTAGGAGGATGTGTTGGAACTCATGCCCACTCCATAGTCTTTCGGGCTTGGATTTCCACTCGCCTTTGGGCAAAAGGCACCCGATTTCCCCGATGAGCATATTTTCGATCACTTTCCGCCCCAAGGCAAAGCGCAATCCAACCCTTATCGGACTGGCGGCCGCGGCATCGCTGTGCCTGATAGCAGGGGCGTCTTTGCTGGCACAGGTCTCTGGTGAGCGCGGCATTGCTCCTGTGGCGAGCAGCACTGACATTGATGTCCAGGGTATCGAGGTGAATGCAACTGGCGATTCTGCGGAAGAAGCACGTGCCAATGGTTGGCGTGAAGCGCAGCGCCTCGCCTGGCAGCAGCTCGGCGGACCGGCAATTCCCGATTCGCGGCTTGAATCGCTGGTTGCGGCAATCGTAGTCGAGGAAGAACAACTTGGTCCGCGCCGCTATGTCGCCCGGCTGGGCGTGATCTTCGATCGTCAGCGGGCGGGCGCGTTGCTCGGCTCGTCGGGTCAGCGCTCGCGCTCGGCCCCTATGCTCACGCTGCCGACGATGATCACCGGCGGCACGCAGCTCATGTTCGAAGTGCGCAATCCATGGCAACGCGCCTGGGCGGAGTACCAATTCGGTAATAGCGCAATAGACTATGTTCGTCCTTCCGGCGCAGGCGGCGAATCGCTTTTGCTGACTTACGGCCAGACGGGGCGCCGCAGCCGCGCATGGTGGAACAACATTCTCGACCAGTTCGGGGCGGCCGACGTTGTGGTGCCGATCGCCAATTTGGAATGGCAATATCCTGGCGGCCCGGTCACCGGACGGTTCACGGCGCGGCATGGGCCGGACAACCGTTATCTCGACAGCTTTACGCTGGAGGCGGAAAATGCCGCGCAGTTGCCGGCGATGCTCAGTCGCGCTGTAGCAAGATTCGACGCAATATTCAGCGCGGCGCTCGTATCGGGACAGCTACGGCCCGACCCGACGCTTACGCTAGACAATATCGAGATCAGACCGGAGATTCGCGCCTTGCTTGATGAAGCGCGGCGCGCTGAAGCAGCCGAGGCTGCAGCTGCCGCGGGAGAGACGGAAACCGTCTCCTCCACAGGCCTGCCGAGCGGTCCACCTGCGAATACGAATGATCCCGCCACACCAGCAGCGACATATGTCGTGCAGGTCGCAACGCCGGATGCCAGCTCTTACGACACCGCGCTGACCAATCTGCGTGGTACGCCGGGGGTTGCCAGCGTGGCCATCACTTCGACCGCGATTGGCGGCAATTCGGTGATGCGCGTAACCTATGCTGGCGACCTTTCCGCACTTGCAAGTACCTTGCGGTCGCGCGGTTGGGCGGTCAATGAAGGGCAGAACGCGCTCGGCATCTCGAGATAGAGCGCGCGCAGGATCGGCGCAGTGCATCAAATCGCTTTACCTTTGAAGGCCGGAAAAGGTCCAAACAGCATCGTGATCGGTGAGGGCAATACGCATGTCGCCGAAGCGCTTGTCGCGCCCGATAGCTGGCCATTTCGCACCGCTGTACTCACTGGCCCGCCACGCTCCGGCAAAACGCTGTTCGCCCGCTGGTTTGCCGAGAGCGGGAAAGGCAAGGTGCTCGACGATGCGCAGGACATGGACGAGGACGCCGTCTTTCACTGTTGGAACCGCGCGCAGGAGAGCGGCAGTGCGCTGCTGATCATCGGTGGGCAGCCACCTTGGGATATCACCCTGCCAGACCTCAAGTCGCGCTTGGGCGGCTCACTCCAGCTCGAAATCGGCCAGCCTGACGACGACATGGCGCGTGATCTGCTACTTTCATTGGCCGAGGAGCATGGACTTCCATTGCGCAGCGATGCAGCGGATTATCTTATTCCGCGCGCCAGCCGCTCGCAGGCGGCCATAGAGCAGTTGGTCGAAACAATCGATCGCTTGTCTCTAGAAAGAAAGGCTCCACCTAACCTTGGTATCTGGCGCGCCGCACTCGAGGCTGTCCACGGACCGGAAGAGCCGCGCTTGCTTTAGGCAGGTTTTGATGGGAAACTGGTGTACGTCATGTTTGAAAGCCTGATCAGTTATCTAGACTCCGTCCGGGCCCGCGATCCGGCACCGCGTTCACGCTGGGAAATCCTGCTTTACCCCGGAGTTGTTGCCGTTGGCTTCCACAAAGTCGCGCATTGGTTGTTCGAGGCGGACATGTTTTTCCTCGCGCGCTTTGTGAATCATTTCAGCCGTTTTCTGACCGCGATCGACATCCATCCGGGCGCAAAGATCGGGAAGAATTTTTTCATCGATCACGGCTTTACCGTGATCGGGGAAACCGCTGAGATTGGCGATAATGTCACCATCTATCAGTGCGTGACGCTAGGTGGAACCAACCCCACGAATGGGAAGGGCGGGAAACGCCACCCGACCCTGGAAGACAATGTCATTATCGGCTCAGGCGCGCAGGTAATCGGACCGATTACTGTAGGTGAGCGTGCTCGCGTAGGCGCAAACGCTGTCGTCACCGACGACGTCCCCGAAGGCGCAACGATGATTGGTCTCAAGGCGCGTTCAACCCTGATGCCCGCTGAGGAATGGATGAAAGAGTTCATTCCATACGGTACGCCTTGCGATGATCCATGTGCAGAGGGCCACGTGGGCGACTGTGTCGAAAAACTGCAAGGGGAAGTGGCGGAATTGCGTGACCAACTAGAAGCCATACAAAGCGCGCTGGCCGTACCGGAGGCAGACACGGCGCATGATCTTTTCGCTGATCGGAAGAGTGGCACCAAGAGCTAATGCAATCGGGGTCGCACTCTCCCAATATCCTTGTATTTCCCGGCAACAGGCCGCCAGCGCAGGTTGGCTTTGACCGACAGGAGCTGGCGCGTATCCTCGACCTGTATGGACGCATGGTGGCTGCGGGCGAATGGCGAGATTATGCCATGGATTTCGAAAGGAATTGCGCCATATTCGCGGCTTTCCGCCGCACAGCCGAAGTGCCCCAAATGCGCCTTGAAAAACGCCCCGCTATGCGCAACCGGCAGGGCATGTGGACCCTGTTCGGCGAGCAGGGGCAGGTGCTAAAGCGCGGGCATGAACTCACCAATGTGCTTGCACCAATAGAGCGCCGCCTTGTCAAAGCGATAGACGCATAGAAAAGCCCCGCCGGCCTTGTCCGGCGAGGCTTTCTGCATGGCAAGGCTGTATCGTCAGGCTGCGGGAGCCAGGATCCCGACAACCGGCAACTTGTCTTGAAGGTTTTCCGGCAGTTTTTCGACTACGGCGCTGCGAATGCCCGACCAGAAGGCGGAGAGCATCAACAGAGCCGACCCAATCACCAGCGCGGTGAGTGCTACGCTTAGCTCGACCATGCCATATTCACCGAACAACTCGGAAAGCGCAAAGAGCACATAAGCCAGTGCAGACACCAGCAGTGCGCGGCGGTCGATTGCTAGTGCGACAACGCCGAATGCCAAATAGACCAAAAGCACGAGCGCCGCGCCCGCAGCACCAATGGTACTGCCATCATTGATGCCAAGCCAATAGAAGATCGGATGGGCGATCATCGGCGCGGCCAGCAGATGCAGCCAGAAGGCAACATCGCTGCGGCGCGTTTGCCGGGCTCGGTCACTGATGTCCCAGCGCATTGCGAATGCGAAAATCGCAATGCCGGCGGCGAAAATCAGCGGCAGGAGAAAGCTCTCCGGATCGCTCGCCTGCGGCATAACGGCTGTTACGACCAATGCAATTACAGCGCCAGCTATGGCTGCAGACATGGCGGCGATGGTGATGGGCACCATGAAACGCTTCCAATGCAGATAGGCACCCAACGCCGCAGCTACGAAAGTAAGGGCGACGAGCCCAGCAATCACACGCTCGTTCTGGTCGATATTGGTCTCGCTCATAACTTCAATAGGTGCGGCGATAATTCCGCCGACAAAGGCGAGCAACAGGACGATGGAAGGCAGCGCCATACGCCGGCGTTGGGTGAAGAATTCAGCCATGAACCATGCAGCCACCGCAATCAGCACCCCGGCCAGCCCGGGCGCAATCACATTGCCAATGCCTCCCATGGCTACAATCAGCAGCACCGCGGCGATCGTCACAAAAATATCGTTGAATGAATTGACGAGGCGGAAATTTTCCTCGTCCGTTGTTGGCATCTTGCGCATATGGGCCACATGGCTGCGCAATGCCTCTGCCGCTTCTGCGCTGATTGCCCCTCCAGCCACAGCATCGCGAAGATCCTGTTCGCTATACATACAATTCCTCCCCTCAGGAGATGTCCCTTAATCTAGTGTACGCTACTGTATTATGAAGTCAATACACTAGAGAGGACGGAGGGCGGCCATTAGCCCCGCGAATTCGTCAATGAAGGCATCCGCGCCCAGCTCGCTCACAGGCTCGTCACAATAGCCAAATGCACAAGCGATGACCGGGAGCTCGGCAGCCTTTCCAGCGCGCACGTCATACGTTGTATCGCCCACCATAGCCGCGCGACCGCCCCCGCAATCTGCGATTGCGGCGTGGAGCATATCGGGTGCGGGCTTGGCCCTCTCGCGGCCGAGCGTGTCTCCGCCATAGATCACGGGGAAGAACTCAGTCATGTTCAATTCTGCGAGCAATTCGCGCGCGGGTTTTTCAGACTTGTTGGTGCATACTGCGAGCTTGCAACCCGCTGTCTGCAATTCTGTCAGTGCTTCGACACAGCCCGGAAAGGGCACGGTGTTGACCGCGATATTGTCCCAGTAAAAATCAAGCAGAACCCCTGCCAGCTGTCGATATTCAGCTTCGTCGACCATGCCTCCGGTCGCTTCTAGTGCGCGTGTCAGCATCATGTCCGTGCCGCCGCCAATCAATCCACGAGAGGTGCTTTCACTGACGGGGCCGCGACCGATCTCGCCCAGCGCGTGGTTTACTGCCGGACATAAGTCGCGGGCGGAATCCACCAGCGTTCCATCAAGGTCGAACAGGACGATATCGAAAGGAAATTTGCTCATCTCGCCCCGCAAATAGAGTGCGATGTGGAAACCGCAATGATTTGGTGGCATGGGCAGTCACCATGAGTGAAAACAGACCGATCGCTGCCATCATCCTTGCTGCAGGGAAGGGCACGCGGATGAAGAGCGCGCGCCACAAGGTGCTGCACGAAGTGGGTGGCCGATCGATGATCGAGCACCTTTTGGCGAGTGTGGAGGCGCTATCGCCCGCCAGGCTTGTCGCCATCGTGGGTGAATCGCGGGAGCAATTGCACCAGGCACTGGGTGATCGGTGCGTCTTCGCAATACAGGAGCCGCAACTGGGCACGGGCCATGCTGTGCAACAGGCGGAGGAGGCTCTGGCCGGGTTCGAAGGCGACGTGCTGGTCCTCTATGGCGATGTGCCCTTCGTCTCGACTCGCACGATGAAGGTCATGATTGATCGCCTGAATGCGGCAGATACACCAGCCTCAGTTGTGCTGGGCTTTGAACCGGAGGATCCGCTACGCTACGGTCGCGTGATCGCTCAGCAAGGCCAGATCATTAAAATGGTTGAATGGAAGGACGCGACGGAAGAAGAGCGCGCGTGCACCTTGTGCAATTCCGGCTTGCTCGCCGCGCGTGCTGAAGACCTCTTCCGGCTCTTGAAGCGCGTCTCCAATGACAATGCACAGGATGAATATTACCTGCCTGACATCGTGAATATCGCGATAGCGGATGGCAACAGCTGCGCCGTTGTCGCTACCGATCGTCCCGATGAAGTTGCCGGCATCAACAGCCGCGCCGAACTCGCTGCGGCTGAAGCGCAATGGCAGGATTACAAACGCACAGAGGCGATGGAGGCAGGTGTGACCTTGCGCGCGCCGGACACGGTTTTCTTCAGTTGGGATACAGAGATCGCAGAGGATGTGGAAGTTGAACCGAACGTCGTGTTCGGTCCCGGCGTTTCTATTGCGAGCGGCGCGCATATCAAGTCATTCAGCCATCTTGAGGGCGCAAAGATCGGCGAGAATGCCGAGGTCGGCCCCTATGCCCGTCTTCGCCCGGGGGCAGTTTTGGAACGAGCCAGCAAGGTCGGCAATTTCGTTGAAATGAAGAAAACGACTCTCGGCGAAGGTGCCAAGGCCAGCCACTTGACCTATCTCGGCGATGCCACGGTGGGGGCCGGCGCGAATATTGGCGCAGGCACCATCACCTGCAATTATGATGGCTACTTCAAGCACCAGACCAGCATCGGACCGCGCGCGTTTATCGGATCGAACAGTGCTTTGATTGCTCCGGTCCATATCGGCGCGGATGCGATTGTCGCCGCTGGCAGTGCGGTCACACGTGACGTTGCTGACGGCGAGCTACGCATGGTTCGTGCCGAACAGCTAGTGAAGCCTGGCTGGGCTGACCGTTTTCACGATGCCATGAAAAAGAAGAAGGCCGAAGGGAAGTGAGCGACCGCTACGACGGCAAGCCCTTCCTTCGGCTGCTCGACTCTTACGTGCTTGACACTATCGGCCATCTTGATGAAGCCAACCGGAATTGGCTGAGGGAGGCCGAGCCATTCTTTCGTGAAACCTTCGGTGCGAAAGGCTCCTGGCGCGAGATAGTCGCGGCAAAAATGGAATTTCCTGAGACAATGGAAGGTGCCATTCAGGAATTGTGGGATAAGGGGCGTGTTCGCTTTCTCAAAGAAGCGGGGGAACAGCCGGATCCGGTGCAGTTCACCCATATGTTTGTCGACAAGAATTTCCCGCATTGAAGGGAATGAGGACAAGATTTTATGTGCGGAATTATCGGGATCGTCAGTGCAAGTGACGTGACCTCGCGATTGGTCGACGGGCTGCGGCGGATGGAATATCGCGGTTATGATAGCGCCGGTGTCTGCACGCTTTCCGGAGGCGACCTGATCCGTCGACGGGCGCAGGGCAAGCTGCACAATCTCGTCGCGGAGTTGGAAAGAAGCCCTGCACCGGGCCTGACAGGTATTGCCCACACGCGGTGGGCGACCCACGGAGCGCCGACGCAAAGCAATGCGCATCCGCATGCTACGCCGCTCGTCGCGCTGGTTCACAACGGCATTATTGAAAACTTCAAGGAGTTGCGTGACGAGTTGCGTGCTGATGGCCGCGTATTTGAAAGCGAGACCGATACCGAAACGGTAGTCCACCTGATTAGCCGTGAGATTGAAAGCGGCGCTGATCCCGAAGCAGCTGTACAGGCCGTTTTGCCAAGGCTGCGCGGCGCATTTGCGCTGGCCATTGTCTTTCGTGACCACCCGGGCTTGCTGATCGGAGCTCGGCTTGGCTCTCCGCTCGTGGTGGGGCAAGGCGAAGGGGAGATGTATCTCGGCTCTGATGCTCTGGCGCTTGCACCATTGACCCAGCAAATCGCCTATCTTGAAGAGGGTGACCGGGTGAAGATCACCTGCAATAGTGCTGTAATCCACGATGCTAGCGGCCATGAAGTAGTGCGTGAATTCCGCACCTCCGGCGCCTCTGCCGCCGCTATTGAAAAGGGCAATTACCGCCATTTCATGCAGAAAGAGATTTTCGAACAGCCGACGGTGGTCGCGCAGACGCTTCGATCCTATCTCCGCCCGGTCGAGCAGCAGGTTGCCCTGCCCCAGATCGATTTCGATATCAGCAAGATCAACCGTATCACGCTGGTGGCTTGCGGCACTTCCTATTACGCTGGAATGGTCGCCAAATACTGGTTCGAACAGTTCGCCCGTGTGCCTGTCGACATCGATTTCGCTTCCGAGTTCCGCTACCGTGAACCGATTTTGCCCGAAGGCGGTTTGGCGTTGTTTATCAGCCAGAGCGGCGAGACAGCGGACACATTGGCGGCTCTGCGGCATTGCCGCGATCAGGGGCAAGTGATTGCAACTGTGGTCAACGTGCCGACGAGTTCCATGGCGCGCGAGTCCGATCTGCTGTTGCCGACTCATGCCGGTCCGGAAATCGGCGTGGCATCGACCAAGGCCTTTACATGCCAGCTCGCGGTGCTTGCCTCGCTGGCGGCGCATTTCGCGGTGAAGAAGGGGCGCTTGTCTCGCGAGGAGGAGGCCGAGATTGTCGACCATCTGCTCGAAGCGCCCGCCTGCCTCAATGCGGCACTCGATCATGATGACGATATTGCCGCGATGGCTCACCTGATCGCACCGGCGCGTGACGTCTTGTATCTGGGGCGCGGAGCGGACTTTCCATTGGCGCTGGAAGGTGCACTAAAACTGAAGGAAATCAGCTATATTCATGCCGAAGGTTATGCGTCAGGTGAAATGAAACATGGTCCGATTGCTCTTATCGATGAAGATGTGCCAGTGATTGTCCTTGCACCTTCCGGCCCGCTGTTTGAAAAAACCGTGTCAAACATGCAGGAAGTGCAGGCGCGCGGTGGCAAGGTGGTGCTTATTTCCGATGCCGAGGGCATCGACCAGGCAGGGGAAGGTTGCATGGCGACCATCCAGATGCCCAAAGTCCATCCGTTGATTGCGCCACTCGTCTATGCTGTTCCGGTACAATTACTGGCCTATCATGTCGCCGTCGCGAAAGGTACGGACGTTGACCAGCCGCGTAACCTCGCGAAGTCCGTAACCGTCGAATAACGCAAATTCTCGAGACCGGACGCGCACTTTACCCAGCAATAACCATTCTGTGTTTATGCGTGCGGGGTGAGCAAGGATTCTACCGGCCTCCCCAGACTTCCGCTGCGGCTTTCCCAGCTGGAGGTTATTGGACTGCGTGACCCGAGCGATGGCACTTGGGCCCGTTTGCGTGCCCTGCAATATTCCGAACTGCACAATTTCTCGCGCATCAGGCTTGCTGCGCATGGCATCGCCGGCACGATGGCGGCAGCCCTCTATTTCGGGACAATTGCCGCCTGGGTTCTGGGTCTGTGGCTACTGACAGTTGTTGCAGCAGTGGCTAATGTCAGCCGTGTTGATCGCCAGTTTGCGGATATAGCAAAGCGGCACATGACGCATATGGAATTCAGGCGACAGGCGTTTGCCGTAGGGTTGTGTGCTGTCCCCTGGGTGTCGGCCCTGCTTTTTGCACCACCTTTGGGCACAGAGGCACAACACTTCGGGTTGTGGGCGCTGGCCGCGATGCTCATTGCGGGTAGCGCGGCAACGACATCTTCGGCACCCGTTTCGACCGTCTCCTTCGATCTTGTGGTCGGAACTGCGGCTGCAGCTTCCTTCGTTATTTCGGGCAACTATCCCTTCGCTGTCGCAAGCCTTGCCTTTGTGGTTACTATCGTGGCGGCTGCGCTAAACTCTGCTCGTACCTACCTCTCCGCCCGGATTGCAGAGGCCGGGGTCGCGGAGAAAAACGAAGTTGTTTCGCTCTTGCTGCGCGAGTTCGAGGAGAAAGAGTCGGACTGGCTCTGGCAGGTCGATAACAATCGTCGGCTGCATTCTGTATCGCCGCGCTTCGCCTTCGCCTTGGGCAAAGAACCGGCCGATATCGAGGGCCAGCGTTTCATCCGGCTCATCGCTGGCGGCTCCTTCGAGACGGGCGAAGTGCCACGCAGCCTGCATGATCTTGCCGAGCGCCTTAAACGCCGGGAGAGCTTCTCAAACCTGCTGGTCCAGGTGCATATCGACGAGCAGCGCCGCTGGTGGGAACTCTCGGGCACACCGATGCGCGACCAGTCTGGCAATTATATCGGTTTCCGTGGCGTTGGTTCGGACGTTAGCGAGCAGCGTGAACGCGATGAAAAAATCGCTTATCTGGCGCGGTATGATACGCTTACTGGCCTGCCGAACCGCCTGATGCTCACAGAGGCACTGGGCGAAGCGATGCGCTTTTCCGAGCAATGGCGCACTCGGTGTGCTTTCCTGATGATCGACCTCGATCGCTTCAAGCAGGTCAACGATTCGCTTGGCCACCTTGTTGGAGACCGGTTGCTGGCCAAGGTATCGGAACGCCTGAATTCGGTTTGCACCGATAATGAGCAATGCGGCAGGCTGGGTGGTGACGAGTTTGCCGTCGTTGTCCGCGATGCGACAGACCACTTGCGAGTGGACCGGATAGCAGAAACGATCATCGAGAGCCTCTCGCAGCCCTACTCGGTCGATAACCACACTCTGTTTATTGGTGCGAGTGTCGGTTCGGCGATTGGCCCTCGTGACGGCCAGAACGTCGAAACACTAATGCGTAATGCCGACCTCGCGCTGTATCGGGCCAAGGATGAAGGCGGTGGGGTTCACTACAACTATATACCCTCGCTCCACGCCAATGCGGAAGAACGCCGACGGCTCGAGCTTTCGCTGCGGCAAGCTATTGAGAAGCGCGAACTCGAGTTGAACTTCCAGCCGGTTGTGAATGCCAAGTCTGAAAAAGTCGTCAGCTTCGAAGCGCTACTGCGCTGGGTCAGTTCGGAATATGGCTTTATCAGTCCGGCTAAATTTATTCCGCTTGCGGAGGACACGCGTCTGATCATTCCCATCGGAAAATGGGTTCTTCACGAAGCGTGTCGCCAGGCGACCCGTTGGGATGATGATATCAAGGTCGCTGTCAACGTATCCGGCGAACAGCTTCTCGAACCGGACTTTTGCGCCACTGTGGTCGAGGCGCTTGCGGCAACAGGCCTGCCAGCCAACCGCCTTGAAGTGGAGGTGACCGAAAGCGTCTTCCTTCGCGATGGCAAGACAGCCAATGAGACCCTGGAACAGATCCTAGCGCTGGGATGCTCGGTTGCCCTGGATGACTTTGGGACGGGCTATTCCTCGCTCGGCTATCTGCGTGATCTGCGTTTCTCCACGATAAAGGTGGATCGCAGCTTCGTCCTGGGAGCCTCGGAACATAGCCCGGAAAGCCTCGCGATCATCCGCGCCGTGGTTGCCATGGCGGACAGTCTCGAAATGACCACCACTGCCGAAGGCGTCGAAACAATTGAGCAGGCGGAAATGATCCGCGAGCTCGGCTGCACCAAAATCCAGGGATACTACTTCGGTCGTCCGATGAGTGCCGCTGAAGCACACTCCTTGGTCGTAAAGCGTCGCGAAGCGGCTTAGGCGATTACGCGCAAAGCACTTTCGAACAGTTTTCGCCCGTCGCTGCCCCCGTGATCGCTTTCGATGGCGCGTTCTGGGTGGGGCATCATTCCCAGCACATTGCCTTCAGCATTCAGGACTCCGGCGATGTCGCGGCGTGACCCGTTGACGCCTTCAACATAGCGGAAGGCCACACGACCGTCGCCTTCAAGCCGGTCGAGCGTTTCGTCGTCGGCAAAGTAATTGCCGTCATGATGTGCAACCGGAATGGTGATTTCCTCATCGGCTTCATAGCCTCCGGTGAACAAGCTCTGCGTGTTCTCAACTCTCAGCCGGACACTACGGCAAATAAAGGTCTGTCCGGCGTTTCGCATCAATGCGCCCGGGAGCAGGCGTGCTTCTGTAAGCACCTGAAAACCGTTGCAAACGCCAAGCACCGGAACGCCGCGCCCTGCGGCAGATATGACAGCGCGCATAATGGGGCTGTTCGCCGCCATCGCACCGCTGCGCAGATAATCGCCATAGGAAAAACCCCCGGGCAGGGCGATAAAGTCGAGACCATCGGGCAGATCCGCATCGCCATGCCAGACCCTGAGCGGTTCGCGACCGGTCACGTCGCGCAGCGCCACCTGCATATCACGGTCGCAATTCGAGCCCGGGAAAGTGATGACTGCAGTCTTCATCAGGCCACTTTCTCGATCTGGTAGTTTTCAATCACCGTATTGGCCAGCAGCTTTTCGCACATTTCGCCAAGCGCCTCGTCGCTGGTGTCGTCCGCAACGTCGAGCTCGACTGTGCGACCCACCCGAACGTCCTCCACTCCGGCAAAACCGAGCCCTTCGAGAGCGTGATGCACGGCGCGACCCTGCGGATCGAGAACGCCGGGCTTGAGCGAGATGTGGATGCGAACTTTCATTGCGAGAGGCCTCTGGTGCGATTCCAATTTCTTCGACGGCCTATGGCGAAGCGTTGCTCGGACAGCAAGAGGGCGGCACAGGTGTTCCCCATGCCGCCCATTCTTTGGTCGCGGCGAGCAGGCTTACTCTCCGGAGTCTTCTGACGGTGCGACCAGAACTCGTGCGTCTGCGCGGCGTTCCGGCACAAGATACTGCTGGGCAAGCGACTGCAGTTCTTCCGGCGTGACGGCCATGATCGTTTCGACCTGAATACGTGCGCGTTCAAGGCCCTCGGGATAGCTCTGTGCATCGCCGACGACGCCCATCCAGTAACCGTTATTCTCCTGCGCTTGCCGGATATTCTCGATGACTGGCTGACGGGCGCGCAGCAGGAAGTCCTCCGTCACCGGCTCGTCACGCAATTCAGCGGCAAGGCGGTGAACGATCGTGAGGGTATTGTCGGCGAGGTTCGGATCGACCACGGCAGACATGCTGATCGTGCCATAGTCGTCATATTCGGCGCTGGTCGAGCCACCGACGGCGGGGCTGTAGGTGGCAGCGAATTCCTCACGCAGTGTCTCAATGCCCTTCAAGCGCAACACACCGACAAGCAGATCGAGAGCTACGGCTTCGCGATAATTTTTGTTGTCGGTCGTGCGCCAGATGCTTCCGACCAGCGCCTGATCGTCCTGACCTGTATGGGTGAATTCGTTGATGGTATCGTCGGACAGGTCCCTGAACGTCACGGCACGCTGTTCTGCGAATTCGGCAAATTCGGCATTGCGGGTGGGCAGGGCGCCAAAGCTCTGCGCCACTGCGGCGATGGCCGCATCGGGATCGATATCGCCGACAATGCCGATTTCGATTGCACCATTTGTGCCAGCTTCCTGAATCGCCGCGAGCAATGCTTCGCGGTCGACAGCGTCGAGCTCCTCTCGCGATGGGAAATCGAAATAGCGGCTGTCAACGATCATCTCGCCCGAGTTGAAACCGAACACCGAGCCAGGCTGCGACAGAACCTGGTTCCAGACCTGTTCGATGACCGCATTGAACCGCGCATCGGCTTCGGGACGGAGGCCCAGATCGGTCAGGTAGGCTGCGCTGACTTTCATCTGCAACGCTAGGTCGTCCGGCGTGGTAACACCACCGGTGCCAAAAGTGTCTGCGCCCGCATTTATGCCGGTCGCAATTTGGCGACCAGCGGTCACCTCCTGCAATTCGTCGGCACTGTGTGCCTGTGTACCGCCGACATCAGAGGCGATTTGCAGATAGAGGCCAGCAGCGGTCGGGTTCATATCGCCTAGTGCGAAAAAGCCGCCGTCCAGGCGCGTGGTGAACCGCACGCGGCCCGGTTCGAAATCGGTCTGCTTGATATTAAGACGAACGTTATTGTCGAAGACCACCGTACGGATACCGAGATCCTCGATATATTCGTTTGACACGACCGTGCCCGGCGTGCCCCAATCGTCATAGGCGAAAACAACCGCTTCGCTGTCTTCAGGCGGAGCTACCGCCACCTCCGCGCTTTCGGTGAAGACTGCGGCGACGGCTTCCTCACCACCGAAATCTTCTTTTGCAGTCACGCGCACCAGCGGCTCGCCCACGCTCCAGGCCTCGCGGAAGATTTCATTGACCGCCTCTAGTGTGAGTTGCGGGCGCATTGTTTCGAACATTTCCAGGCGGAAGGCGGGGGTGGTGATGAAATCGTTTTCTGTGGCGGCATTTACAAGCGCGCCGGCAAGTTGCGACGAGGTTCGTGCATCGGCTTGGGCTGCGGCACGCTCGTAACCGCTGGCCGTTTGCGTCAGGGCATACTCGAGTTCGTTCTCGGTAAAGCCGTATTCGAGCGCACGACGCAATTCTTGTTCGGCGATGGCGAGTCCACGTTCCCACTGGCCATCACGCGTCTGGATGGTGAGCGCTGTGTAATCGGCGACCTCCTCGTCGCTGCTGCTGCCATAGCCGCCGCCGAGGATCGGGCTATCGGCCTGGTTCGCAATGCGCTCGATGCGGCGGTTGAAGATAATGCTGGAAAGGTTGCGCAGCTGGCTTTCGGTACGCTCAGCCAATGTGTCCGTGGGATCGGTATACGGGCGCAACTGGTAAATCGCCACAGACGCGCCGATTGCCGGGTCGATGAACGTATCGAATTCGATCGTGCGGTTGAAATTGGCATCGCCCAAGGGCGGGATAATGCCTGGTTCCCCGACACCCTGCCAATCGCTGAACCGCTCGATAATATCTTCTTCGATATCCTCGACATCGATATCGCCGACAACGATCAGTGTTGCGTTTTCAGGGCGATAGAATCGCTCGTATAGATTGCGGAACATTTCCGGCGTCGCAGCGCGGACAGTAGCGTCGGTTCCGATCGGGAAGCGGCTGACATAGCGCGTTCCCGGGATGCGGAAATCGAACAGGTCGCGGAAATTGCGCAGACCGGCACTGTCTCGTGTGCGACGCTCGCTGACGATGATCTCGCGCTCGCGGTCCACGGCTTCAGGCGTGAACAACATTTCGCTTGCCGTTTCGCGCATCAGGAACAACGCGGTATCGACGCCTTCCTCGTTCGCGTTGGGAATATCCAGCATGTACACCGTCTCGTCAAAACTGGTGTAGGCATTGGTGTCCGCACCAAAGCTCGCACCCAATCGCTCGAGCAACGGGATCATCTCGCCTTCGGGCACATTGGTCGTTCCATTGAACGCCATATGCTCGATAAAGTGTGCAAGTCCCTGTTCTGCCTCCGATTCGCCCAGCGAACCGAAATCGATATGGAGACGGAAAGATGCCGAGCGATCGGGCGTATCGTTCTGGCGGATGGCATACCGCATACCGTTCTCCAGTACTCCGTACGTAATTGATGGGTCCTGCTCAACATCGGTGGCCTCAACGCCCCATTCCTGCTGGGCATGGACAGGCGCCGCAACGGCAAGGGTAAGCGCCAATGCGGTGCTGGAAATGCTTGCGTTCAAAACGCGACGAATTGTCATAAGGAAGTCCCTCTCAAAACTGGAAAACTGCCGGGAGAAAGGCGCACCGCCCCAACACGCCGATGGCAGGCCATACACTATGCAGAGAGTATGGACCTCATGCAACGGGGCTTTCGCCCCTGTCACACCTTATCCATCTAATCGCCGGCTATTTTTTCGGCTTCGGGGCCGGCTGGCGCAGGCGGGAACGGTGCGCGTCCATATCGAGGACTTCGCCGGGCGAATTATCCTCTTCTTTCTGGAGCAGGCCGAGACGCCGGGCGACCTCCTGGTATGCCTCTTCCTCTCCACCTAGGTCACGGCGGAAGCGGTCCTTGTCGAGCTTTTCGCCGGTATTGAAGTCCCACAAGCGGCAATTGTCCGGGCTTATCTCGTCGGCCAGGATCACACGGCTGAAGTCACCGTCGAAAATGCGCCCGAACTCCAGCTTGAAGTCGACCAGTCGAATATCGATCGCAGCGAACATGCCGCACATGAAATCGTTGATGCGGATCGCCATCGCGGCGATATCCTGCATCTCTTCATGGCCGGCCCAATTGAAGGCGGCGATGTGTTCCTCGGACACAAGTGGGTCGCCCAGCGCATCATCTTTCAGATAGTATTCGATCAGCGTATGTGGCAGCGTCTCGCCTTCCTCGATGCCGAAACGCTTGGCGATGGAGCCTGCGGCGACATTGCGCACAACCACTTCCAGCGGAATGATCTCTACCTGCCGGACAAGCTGTTCGCGCATGTTTAGGCGGCGGATGAAGTGGGTGGGGATGCCGAGGTGGGCAAGGCGGGTAAACACATGCTCGCTGATGCGATTGTTGATCACGCCCTTGCCATTGATAGTGCCGCGCTTTTCTGCATTGAAAGCCGTAGCATCATCTTTGAAATACTGGATGATCGTGCCCGGTTCGGGGCCTTCATACAGAATCTTGGCCTTGCCTTCGTAGATCTGCCGACGGCGGGACATGGGCGAATACCTTTCAAATGCAAAAAGCGAGCGCCCCGGCTGCGCTGTGCACAAGCCGGGGCGGTTGAGCAATATATACACGAGGGCGATGATGAGGGCAATCGCCAGCCGATAATCGCTCTTGCCAGCGCAGCCGTGATGGTTCCTAATGTGCGCGACTATCGAAGGGCCCAATCATGGAAACTATCGCTGCCGATCTGGAAACCATGCGCAGGATTCCATTGTCCGACAGGCACGTTGAGATGATCTGCCGTATCGGCGAAGAGCGCACTTTTGCAGCGGGACAGATGGTTGCGGAGGTCGGCGATGCGATGGATGAATTCGTCTATGTCCTGGAGGGCGAGATCGAAGTTGTCGATCCGTGGACTGACAAGCGGCTGCTTGAGGCCTCACTGGGGCCAACCCAGTTCATGGGCGAGATTGCCTTCCTCAATGCTGGCAGTTACTTCCTGCCCATGCGTGCGGCGGTCGATACGAAAGTCATTACCGCGCCCCGGGAGGCAATGCTGGAGCTCATGGGGCGTGTGCCCGAGCTTTCAGATCATATCATCAGCGTATTTGCTGCGCGCCGCCGCAAGCAGTTCGAGATGCAAAACTCTTCTGTCAAGCTGATCGGTGCCGATCAGGATGCGGCGGTCCAGCGTGTCGAGAGCTTCCTCCGCCGCAACCGCATTCCCTACGAAAGCTATGACTTGGACGGCCGTGACGATGGATCGGTAGAGGTCTGCCACCTTACAGATCATTCGCCTGCGGTGATCGTTGGCAAGAACGAAGTCATGGAAAATCCTACGCCACGCAAGGTCGCGCAGCGCTTCGGGCTTGATCTCGATATGTGTTCGCAGACTATTTACGACGTGTTGATCGTAGGCGGTGGCCCGGGCGGCGTAGCCGCTGCAGTCTACGCAGGGGCAGAGGGCCTGTGCGCATTGTTGGTAGAGGATACCGCAATTGGTGGACAGGCCGGGACATCCAGCCGGATTGAGAACTACATGGGCTTTCCCACCGGTATCTCGGGGGCGGACCTTGTTTATCGCGGCGAAATCCAGGCGATGAAATTTGGTTCGCGCTTCGCGATGCCGCGCAGGGTTGAAGCTCTCGAGAAGCACGAGGACGGGCTTTTCTGTGCAACACTGGATGAGGGGACGGAAGTGTGCGCGCGCGCTGTCGTGGTGGCCACAGGCGTGCAATACCGTCGGCTGCCTTTGGAAGGCCTTCGCGAGCTCGAAGGGGCGGGCATTTATTACGCTGCAACGGACATGGAGGCGCGTTTTTGCCGTAACAGCGATGCGGTGGTTGTCGGTGGTGGCAATTCAGCAGGACAAGCCGCCATGTATCTCAGCCGCACGGCCAGCCATGTCCACGTCATTGTCCGGGGAGATAGTCTTGCCAGCTCGATGAGCAGCTATCTCACCAGCCGTCTGGAACATGATCCGTCCATCACGATCCATTACAACACTGAAGTCACCTGTCTGGAAGGTGAAGGGCGGTTGAAGGGAGTGACGCTCTCCAAACCTGACGGTGATCAAGAGCTAGCCTGCGCGGCTTTGTTTATAATGATAGGAGCCGCGCCGAATACCGACTGGCTTAGCGGGCATGTCCAGCTCGATAATCGCGGCTTTGTCCTGACTGGCGAGGTGAATGGTGGAGGCAGCCTGTTCGAGACCTCGACGCCCGGAATTTTCGCGGTGGGCGATGTCCGCTCCGGCTCGGTCAAGCGTGTGGCGAGCGCTGTGGGGGAAGGTTCCGTCGTCATCAGCGCTGCCTGGCAGCATGTGAATGCGCGTTCGGACAAGAAAATATAGAATTCGGTCATTTGGAAAAAGAGAGGCGCCGCAGTTTCCCGCAGCGCCTATTCTGTTTGTCAACGCTCTATCGATTAGTCAGCAGGCGGAACATCGTCCACGCTGGCGTAGAGCCCCTGGTCCACGAGGCCTTCGCGAACGTCATCAGCCACTTCGGCATTATATTCGGATACGGTGGAGATCACTTCGCCATCCTTGTCGAGCAGCAGGGCTGGCTCATCCGAGCCGGCTGCAGCCATACGGATGAAGACCGGATCTGGATAGAGATTGTTTGAAGCGCCGTTGCTGGCGTCCACAACACCGCCGATGATGCCGCCAGCCAGCAGGTTGCCGGCCACGCTGCCACCAGTGCGGCTCTGCATGTAAATGGTCACCGGTTCGTAGCCGTCTGCAGTGAAGGTCACCATATTGTCGTCACCACGACGCATTTCGAATGCACAAGGTGTGGTACAGGTCTGACCTGCCAGCGTGGTGATCGTGGCACCGGCCGGTTCTGATTCAAATTCGATCGGCTGGTTTGTGCCGTTGAGAACGGTGGCACAGCCGGAGAGGCTGACCGACGCGATCGCAATCGCGGTAGCAATCTTGATATTCATAATGTGATAGATTCCCGTCCAAAGAATTTTGGAGCGCACTTTTTACTCACCGGGCGAAACGCGATCAATCGCTAATTATGCACTGTTGAGGAATGTCGCTGAATTACAATTTCCGACCTCTTTTTTGAGTGTGCTCACCTACTACAGAATAGAGTGAGAGTGTTTCTTGCGCGAATGGACTCTATCTGTCTTGGCGCACGCGCATAAGGTTTTCCTGGGCTACGCTGGCCACCATAGCGCCTTCTTGAGAGAAGAATTGACCGCGGCTGTAACCACGCGCACCGCCTGCCCATGGGCTTTCCCCCGCATAGAGGTGCCAATCGGCAAAGTCGGGTGTCTGGTGGAACCAGATTGCATGATCGAGGCTGGCGATCTGCATCTTGTGCGCGCCTGGCCGCACGCCGTGTGGAAGCAGCGCATTGCGAAGGAAAAGCATGTCCGATGCGTAGGCGAGCTGGGCACGCGCCCTTGCCGCATCGACCTGCTCCGTATTGCGCGCGCGCATCCAGCTTGCGGAGCGGGGTTCACGCGGTGTGTCGCCGAACAGGGCATCAGGATCGGTGGGGATCGTCTCCACCGGTCGTTCCCAAAGGCGGCCAAGGATCGGCAATTGATCGAAGTTCTCCTGCTTCGCTTTCCAATCCTCCAGCGCCGCACGTGCGATAGGGACGTTGGGGACATCGGGCGCATTATCGGCATGGGCGAAGCCGCTTTCTTCGATGTGGAAGGACACCGTCATGGTCAGGACATGCGTGTCACCCTGAAAGGCATCAACCCGGCGAGTAGCAAAGCTGCGCCCCTCGGTCAGTGACAACACCCGATATGCGGTTTCGGCATTAGCCTCCCCCAATTTAAGGAAGTGCGCATGCAGCGAATGCGCTACGCGCTTGCCCGTCTCGGCGAGAGAAGCTGCCATCAAGGCTTGGGCGAGGGCATGTCCGCCAAACATTCTGTTGCCGACACCTGGACCGGGTTTGCCGGTCCAGTAATCTGCGTCCTCGCGTTGCAACGTCAGTATCTCAGAAAAGCCGATCGTTGATCTCCAAAAAAAGCCAATCGAAAAAAGAAGGGCCGGGAGACGATCCCGGCCCTCTGCTCTTGTGGTGTATCGCGTTAGAAACCTGCGCGTACCGTAATACCGTAAGTCCGCGGCTCGGCCAGGAAGGCCGAATAGGTCTGCTGCGGAGCCACGAACGGTGTGTTGAAAGCTACCTGAGTGTAGCCCTGATCGAAGACGTTGTTGCCCCAGAACTCCACTGACCATGCATCGTCAGGGCCAAGCAGGCCGATACGACCGTTCACAATGGCATAACCATTCTGCTCCTTGCCGTAGAGCAGGTCCGAACCGGTGTTATAACCACTTGTCAGCCGTGTATTGGCAAAGAACAGGGCTCGCAGGCCGCTGCTGGTCAGCTCTGGCGTCCAGCTCAGAGTGCTCGTGAAGGTGAGTTCGGGAGCGTTCGACAGATTGTCGCCTGGCAGCAAGCGCAATGCAGGGTCGAGGGGAGCACCGGTATCGTTACCGATCAGATTGTCCTCGTACGAGGTGTCTGCATAGGTGAACCCAACCGTCGCGGTGAAGTTTCGGGCAGGGGAGATTGTGCTCTCCAGTTCGAAACCCTGCGAGATAACGCCTGGCTGGACATCGTCCGGCGAGCAAGCACCTGTCGCCGCGCTTGCGTCCGAATCCGCACCGCCAAGGTCGGCCGAACAGGAATTAACGTTCTGCACAAGGAAGACCGAACCGTTAAAGGTATTGAGCTGGAAGTTGGTAAACTCCTGCCGGAATGCTGCACCGCTGATCGAGAAGGGGCGGGTCGAATACTTGAAACCGATCTCGAATGCGTCGACCGTCTCTTCTTCAAATTGGAGCGAGGCCGGATCCAGTGCGTTGACATTGAAAGTAACAGGGTTGCCGAGTCCGGAGCGATCAAGGTTGAAGCCGCCCGCTTTGTAGCCGCGCGAATAGCTGGCATATATCAGTGTGTCAGGGTTCGGTTGGTATGAAAGTACCGCCGTACCGGTGAACTCGTCCTCGTCCCTACTGTCGTCGAGCGCTACACCGTCGAGTTCCGCCGTGGAATTGCCCTGGCAGGACAACGCCAGTAAGCCGCCTGCAAGTCCTGCAAGCGCTTGCACTTGCAGCAGCGGTGAAAGCAGCTGACGGTTGGCCGGGCAGAAAACGTTGTCATTTCGGAAGGTGGCAGAGAAGTCTTTCGTTTCATTCGTGTAGCGAAGGCCAACGGTCAGATCGAGGCGATCGGTAATGTGAAAGATGTTGTGCGTGAACAGCGCGAAGTTATCGCTCTCCTGGTTATACACATCGCCAAGCCCGCCAACGTCGCGCACCTGGGCGAGATTGTTGATACCTGCGATGATCAGTGGCGTTGCCGGACCGAACGCAGGTGCGCCCACCGTGCCATCGAGGAAAGCGATTGCCGGGCCGAAGCAATTGTCGGCAGATGGGTTGGCGAGCGCCGGGTTGATTGCCAGTGCAATGCGGCAATTCGCAAACGTACCGTAGTCGTTGCCGAAACGCAGGTTGTCGCGCGCCTCCAGGCTTTCGCTGGCGTAATAACCGCCAACCAGCCAGTCTAACGCACCTTCAAACAGTGTGCCGTTCAAGCGGATTTCCTGGGTGAAGGTCTCGAAAGCACGAGCACCTCCGAATTCGTCCGGTGCACGATAGATCAGGTCGGCCGTGGTGTAATCTGTGTCCGAGCCTTGGAAGTTCGAATATTCGCGGTAACCGGTAATTGACGTCAATGTAACTTCGCCAAAGGTCCAGTTTAGTTCGCCCGAGATCCCGTAATCTTCGGTCTCGCCCTGATAGGAGCGACCCGCTGTCGGATAGATATCGTAATTGAACGTATTTTGGCTCAGCGCACGCGGATCCTGGCCAAGGCCAAGCAGGATGCCGATGATCGGGTTCTGTGTGCTGGTTAATGCCGGCGATCCCGGCTGCGGTTCAGCAAACTGGTCGAGGCCCGGGCTGACACGAGCCAAAGGAGCGAACTCTGGCTGCACGAATGTTGCTGCGCAGCATGCTTCGTCCTTGAACGAATAGTCGCCGACCAGGCGGAAACTAATATCCGATGTCGGCTCGAAAAGCGCCTGCGCGCGGATGAGGTAACGGTCGCGATTGTTTACATCCGTGTCATTGGTCACATCGTTGTAGAAGCCGTCACGTTTGAAATAGACACCGTCCACGCGGGCGGCGACCGTGTCACCAAGCGGGACATTGAGACCGGCTTCGATCCGCATCGCATCGTAATTACCGTAGGTGAAAGCGCCATACGCGCTCAAATCGAATTCCGGAGGTGCGGTGTAGATATTGATCAGGCCAGCGGAGGAGTTCCGACCGCCCAGTGTGCCCTGTGGGCCGCGCAGGATTTCAACGCGATCGATCGGGCCGAGCTCAGAAAGTGCGTTGCCGGAACGTGAGCGGTAGACGCCATCGACAAACACCGCAACCGAACTTTCGAGACCTGCATTGTCGCCCACCGTGCCGATGCCGCGAATACGGGCAGAGCCGTTGGCTTCGTTACCAGTCGACGAGACGAGAAGCGAGGGCGCAATCTGGTTGAGTTCGCGGATATCGGTCGTGCCCGCCTGTTCCAGCAGATCTCCGGAAATGGCAGAAACGGCAATCGGCACATCGGCCAATGACTGTGTACGACCCTGTGCGGTTACCAAGATCACAAAGGGCTCGTCTTCCGTTGCCGGGCTGGCCGGTTCTTGCGGTTCGTTGACATCTCCGCCTTCCGCCAGATCATCCTGTTCGGTAGGGGCTTGCTGCGCAAGAGCAGCGCCCGGAACGAGGGCAAGTGCGGTGGCGAGTGCGCCGTAAGCGATAGTCTGACCAAATACCGATTTCATTTCTCTCTCCCGAATGAAACGTGTTTCTGTAGAGAGTATGCCAATACGCGGTCCGGTTTTCCGGTATCCGGCTTGCGACCTCTTCGGGCCTTGCAATGCTCGGTACGGCGTCACTCTCCTCTGTGCAGCGTATGATGCGGCCTTAAATGCCATTACGCAAGCGATTTGAATATTGGGTATGACGCTGACTTGGCGCGTGGCTTCTGTGCACCAGTACCGCTTCAAGTACGGCTTTCTTCCAGCGCTGAATAAATGAGTGTCTTGAGTTGCCGGCGCAGCGGGTAAACTGTGGATGGATAAAGCTGGGTCATAAAGACCATCGTAATCCCTTCCAAAGGATCGACGAAAAATGCGGTCGAATAAGCGCCGCCCCAGTAGAACTCCCCTCGGCTGGCTGGCATCAGAGTGCGGGCTGGTTCGGTGACGACTGCAAAGCCTAACCCGAATCCTGTCCCGGCGTTGGTGGCTTCGGAGAAGAGCGCGTCGCTCATTTTGGTTAGATCGCCGCCGTCCGGAAGGTGATTCATGGTCATAAGGTCGAGGGTCTTGGGAGCGAGGATTCGCGAGCCGTCGAGACTTCCGCGATTGAGCAGCATGGCGCAGAAGCGGTGGTAATCGGCCATCGTGCCGACTAGGCCGCCGCCACCGCTATGAAATGCAGCCGGTGTAAAGTGCTGGCTTTGCGAGCCTTGTTCGATCCGCATCGGTTTCGAGCCGGGCACATAGGCATAACTGTCCGCAAAACGGTCTCTGTCATCGTCCGCCAGATCGTATGCAGTATCGTCCATTCCGAGCGGGTCGAGGATGTGTTGACGGAAATAGTCGCCCAGATTTTGGCCCGAAATGCGCTCTACTGCCACGCCAAGAACATCTGTCGCGACCGAATAATTCCAGCGTTCGCCCGGCTGGTGTTGTAATGGCATCTGCGCAAGCCGTGCGATGTAATCGTCCGAAGACAAGTTGCGCGGCAAATCCAACTGCGCATCGCGATAGGCGGCGTCGACATTCGTGCGGTTCTGCAGGCCGTAAGTGAGACCGGACATATGCGTCATCAAGTCCACGAAGCGCATTGGGCGGGCCTGGGTGCCCGGCGCGAATGGCGCACCGCCACCGCCACCGGCATAGACGCGCAGCTCGGCAAATTCCGGAATGATGCAGGATACCGGGGCGTCAAGTGATACTTTGCATTGTTCGACAAGCTGCAAGAAAGCGATCGAGGTGACCGGCTTGGTCATCGATGCGATGCGAAAAATGGCATTGTCAGGGAGTGGTTTCCCCTCTGCGGTCAGCGTGCCAGACTTGTGATAATATACCGGGTTTCCATCGCGAGCGACGAGCACCTGCACGTTGGGCAGCTTGCCTGAACTGACATAGTTTTCATCGAGGAATGAGCCGATCCGTGCGAGCCGCTCTTTGTCGAATCCCAGAACAGATGGATCGTGGATCTGCAGCATTTTTCTCGTTCCCCTGTCAAGACATACCCTTCGTTCCGCTCTATACCTACCGCTATTCCTAGGAATGGCAATCTTATCATACCGGCTCTTCAGAATAGCTCGAATGGTGCTTGCTCTTGCCCCGCACCCCCGCCTATGCAGCATGTTCAGAAAACGCAGATGGAAAGGATTGAGTTCATGCGCGATGCAGTAATCGTGGCCACCGCCCGCACGCCCTTGGCAAAGTCCATTCGCGGAGCGTTCAATGCGCTTCATCCGGTGCAGTTGGCTGCGAGGTCGATCGAGGCCGTAGTAGAACGCGCAGGCGTCGATGGCAGCGACTTGGACGACCTCGTGTTGGGGGTCGCAAGTCAGCGCGGGGAACAGGGTTTCAATATCGCCCGGCAGGCGTTGCTCGCAGCCGGTCTGCCCGTGGAGGTGCCGGGCATGACGATTGACAGGCAATGTGCCTCCGGTCTCATGGCTATTGCTACTGCTGCCAAGCAGATCGTGTTCGACCGCATGGATGTTTGCATCGCCGGCGGGATCGAATCCATCTCCGCGCTGAGTGGCAACGGCATGGATTGGCCAAAGGACGAGGAACTCCTGGCAGCACATCCAGACATTTACATGCCGATGATACAGACAGCGGAAGTTGTGGCCAAACGCTATGGCATCTCGCGCGAACGGCAGGACGCGTATTCGCTCAAGTCACAGCTGCGCACCGCCGCGGCACAGGAAGAAGGGGTGTTCGATGATGAGATCATATCCGTCACTGCCACGATGAATGTTAAGGACAGGGAGACGGGTGAAGTCTCGCAGGAACAAGTCACTATCGACAAGGACGAATGCAATCGCCCGCAGACAACACTGGAGGGACTGGCGGGTCTGCAACCTGTAATGGGTGATGGACATACGATAACGGCAGGGAATGCAAGCCAGCTGGCCGATGGATCCTCGGCCAGCATGTTGATGGAAGCAAATGTGGCGCGTGACCGCGGGTTAGAACCGCTCGGCCGCTACATCGGGATGGCAGTTGCGGGTACCAAGCCGGATGAAATGGGAATCGGACCGGTTTTTGCCGTGCCCAGGTTACTCGACCGCTTTGGACTGTCGATAGAGGACGTCGGGCTATGGGAATTGAATGAAGCATTCGCCGTGCAGGTACTTTACTGTCAGGATCAGCTTGGCATTCCTGATGAGCGGCTGAACGTGAATGGCGGCTCGATCAGCATCGGCCATCCATTCGGCATGACAGGCGCGCGATGCGTTGGCCATGCTCTTCTCGAAGGCCGCCGACGCGGTGTGAAGCATGTCGTCGTCACGATGTGCGTTGGCGGCGGTATGGGCGCCGCCGGGCTGTTCGAGGTGGCGGGATGAGTGAAGCTTTAGAAAATATTGCCAGCGCTATAGGTTGGACGCGACCCGAAGGTTGGCCGGCGATGAGTCGTGACAAGGTACGCGGCTTGCTGACTGCGCCTGGCCAGCCTTTCGAGATGGAAACTGTCGCGATCGACGGGCGACCTACGCGTGTCTGGAAGAACGCGCCACCGACCCTGCGCGCGATCGCCGAGATCGGGCGCGCGCATGGTGACGCAACTTGCATCGTCTACGAGGATGAGCGCGTGGCATACGATGCGTGGTTTCGCGCCATTGCTACACTTGCACACTATCTTGCCGGGCAAGGAGTCAAAAAAGGCGACCGTGTAGCGCTTGCCATGCGCAACCTGCCCGAATGGCCTGTCGCCTTCTTTGCTATCACATCTCTGGGAGCAGTTTGCGTTCCGCTCAATGCATGGTGGACGGCGGACGAGCTTGGGTTCGCCCTTTCGGATTCGGGTAGCAGAGCGGTGATTTGTGACGGCGAACGCTGGGAACGAATCGCCACCGTGCGCAACGATCTCCCCAAGCTGCAGGCGTGTGTTGTTTCGCGAGCGAATGATACAATCGACGGGGTCGAGCGTCTTGAGGATATAATCGGTAAGAGCGGGGCATGGGCCGCTTTGCCAACCCGGGAATTGCCGGATGCCGATATCGCACCCGAAGACAGTGCGACGATTTTCTACACCAGCGGCACTACTGGAAATCCGAAAGGCGCTCTCGGTTCACATCGCAGTATTTGTACCAATGTGCTTTCGAGCAAATACAACCTTGCCTTTGCGCCCCTGCGCCGTGGCGAGATGCCGCCTAAGCCCGTGCCAAAATCGATCTTGCTGGTAATTCCGCTGTTTCACGTGACTGCATGTTCTGCCGCGATGGTTGGTTATGTCGTGAGTGGTCACCAGATGGTCTTCATGCATCATTGGGATCCGGAGCGGGCATTTGCGCTGATCGAAAGGGAAAAAGTGAATCTGACCGGCGGTGTCCCGACCATCGCCTGGCAGCTGATCGAGCATCCGGCGCGCGGAAACTACGACCTCTCAAGCCTTGAGCTGGTTGGCTATGGCGGTGCGCCTGCTGCGCCGGATCTGGTGCGCCGGATTTATAAGACCTTTGGTGCCTTGCCGAGCAATGGCTGGGGCATGACAGAAACGATGGCGACAGTGACCGGACATATGGCGGAGGATTATCTCAACCGGCCGGATAGCTGCGGTCCCCCTGTTGCAGTCGCGGACCTCAAGATTATGTCGCCCGACGGGGCGGAAGAACTGCCGGTAGGCGAGATCGGCGAACTTTACGCGCGCGGCCCGATGGTAGCGAAGGGATACTGGAACAGGCCCGAAGCCACTGCGGAAACCTTCATCGACGGCTGGGTTCGCACTGGCGACCTCGCCAGGCTGGACGAAGAAGGCTTCTGCTACATCGTCGACCGGGCGAAGGACATGGTGATCCGTGGCGGCGAGAACATCTACTCTAGTGAAGTCGAGAACGTCCTTTACGAACATCCTGCCGTGACGGATGCCGCAGTAGTCGGCCTGCCGCACAAACAGCTGGGCGAGGAACCTGCAGCCGTAGTCCATTTGGCGGGAGGCGAGAGCGTAAGTGAAGCGGAACTCAAGCAGTGGGTTGGCAAGCGGCTGGCCCATTTCAAAGTGCCTGTTCGAGTTGTTTTTATCGAAGAGACATTGCCAAGAAACGCCAACGGCAAAATTCTCAAGACGGAACTCCTAGGCCTGTTTGACTAGTCGAAGGTAATCACCGAGCGCGCGATCTGACCGGTCTTCATCTCCTCAAACGCTTCGTTGACCTGGCTCAGTGAAATACGTCGCGAGATGAGCTCGTCCAGCTTCAGCTTCCCGGCCATGTAGAACTCCACGAGGCGCGGAATATCGACGGGGAACTGGTTCGATCCCATCATCGATCCGCGCAGCTGCTTTTCCTGCAAGAGCTCGTACCCGTTAATCTGCACCTTCTGCCCGACCGGGATCATCCCGATCACCGTTGCGATGCCTTGGCGACGGAGCATGCGGAAAGCGTCAGATGCAGTGTCGGCACGGCCAATTGCCTCGAACGCGTGATCCACCCCGCCATTCGTCAGGCCGAGCACTTTTTTCCAGACGTCGCCTTCGGACGCGTCGATGAAGTCGGTAGCGCCGAAATCGCACGCCAATTGCTCTTTCCCGGCGACCATATCGATGGCAATGATCCGGCCCGCGCCCGCAATCTGCGCGGTATTGATCGTCGCGAGGCCAACCCCGCCGCAGCCTATGACCGCGACGCTTTGTCCCGGCCGCACTCCGGCTGTTCGCACGACCGATCCGTAAGCAGTGATAGTCGCACATCCAAGCAAGGCGGCGCGATCGAGCGGCATGTCCGCGCGGATTTTCACGCAGGCGTTCTCGTGCACCAGCAACCGCTCGGCAAAGGCGGACAGGTTGAGGAACTGCGTCATTGGTGCCTTCGCGCTGCCCAGGCGCGGGGCATCGTCCTTCGAACGGTTTACATCTGGTTCGTTGCAGAGCGAAAGATGCCCGCCAACGCAGAATTCGCAGTGCCCGCAGAAGGCGGAAATGCATGTGACGACATGGTCACCGGGCTTCACAGTGCGCACTTCGCTGCCGACCTGTTCCACCACGCCGGCGCATTCATGCCCCAGCACGGTCGGCATTGGCGTAGGGTAGTGGCCTTCCATGAAATGCAGGTCCGAATGGCACACCCCGGTCGCAGCGGCGCGGATCAGGACTTCGCGCGGACCGGGTTTGGAGATGGCCACGTCTTCGATCTGCAAGGGCGTGCCGACTTCACGCAGGACAGCTGCTTTCACGAATATTCTCCGACTGGCTGATTGTGCGACTCGCAAGGTCGCGAAAAATGCACCTTTTGCCAAGCGCCAATTCTCATTTCTTGAAAAATGCGTATGTAGACAAGTGGCGCTAATGCGTGCATTCGGAGACTCGTTCGAACAGGCGGTGCCGGATAGAGGAGTAGGCAGCAAAGTGGATTTCGACCTGAGTGATCGACAGCGTGCTATGCGCGACCGCGTCAAGAGCTTCATCGACGAAAAGATCCGCCCGCGTGAAGGCGATTACAAGGCGGCGGCAAAGGCTGCAGACGAGGCCGGCAACCGCTGGCAACCCAACCTCGTTATCGAGGAACTGAAGCCAGTCGCCCGCGGATCCGGATTGTGGAATCTCTTCATGCCGCCACATTCGGGGCAGGAGCATGTTGATGACAGCTTCGAATTCGATGGGGAACAACTTTCGAATCTCGAGTATGCTCTGTGCGCCGAGGAAATGGGCCGCGTTCATTGGGCTAGCGAGGTGTTCAATTGTTCCGCCCCGGACACCGGAAACATGGAAGTTCTTTATCGCTACGGCACGCGCGAGCAGAAAGACCGCTGGCTCGCCCCGCTGATGAATGGCGAAATCCGCAGCGCATTCCTGATGACCGAACCCGAAGTTGCTTCTTCGGACGCAACGAACATCCAAGCCAGCATCATCAAGGACGGCAATGAGTGGGTGGTCAACGGTCGCAAATGGTGGAGCAGTGGGGCAGGTGACCCGCGTTGCAAGGTCGCCATCCTCATGGGCAAGTCCGATCCTGAAGGCTCTCGCCATGGCAGCCAGTCAATGATCCTGCTGCCAATGGATACCGAAGGCGTGACGATTGAGCGGATGTTGAGTGTTTATGGTTATGACCATGCGCCGCACGGCCACGCCGAAATCAGCCTCGACAATGTACGCCTGCCCGCCGATGCCATTTTGCTCGGCGAAGGCCGCGGCTTCGAAATTGCGCAGGGCCGCCTCGGCCCGGGGCGCATCCATCACTGCATGCGCACGATCGGCGTGGCGGAAGAAGCGCTGGAGGCCATGTGCCGCCGCCTCACCAGCCGCGTTGCTTTCGGCAAATTCATCTACCAGCAGAGTGTGTGGGAAGAGCGGGTGGCGCGCGCCCGCATCGATATCGAGATGAGCCGCCTCCTGTGCCTCAAGGCCGCCGACATGATGGACCGCGCAGGCAACAAGGCCGCGAAGAACGAAATCGCGATGATCAAGGTTCAGGCGCCCAACATGGCGCTCAGCATCCTCGACGATGCCATCCAGGCGCATGGCGGCGGCGGCGTGAGTTCGGATCACGAGCTCGCCGCGACCTGGGCCAGCATCCGCACCCTGCGCTTTGCCGATGGGCCGGACGAAGTGCACAACCGTGCCATCGCCCGCAACGAATTCGCCAAGTATACCGACCTGAAGGTCAAGCCCGGCGAAGCTGGCGGTGCTGCGCCGTCAGGGACAGGAGCAGGCAATTGACTCGCGAAGCAGCCATTGTCTCCACCGCGCGCACCCCGGTTGGCAAGGCTTATCGCGGTGCGTTCAATGCCACCATGCCCGACAGGCTGAACGCGCATGTGATCGATGCTGCGCTCGATCGCGCCGGGATCGACCCCGAACGTGTGCAGGACCTCTATTGGGGCACCGGCAACCAGTACGGCCCGCAATTCTACAACATTGGCCGTATGAGCGTCTTCGGTAGCAAATTGCCGCGGGGCGTCTCCGCATTCACACTGGATCGCAAATGCGCCTCCGGCCTGACTACCGTTGCCCTTGCTGCGCGCAGTATCATGGCGGGCGATGCTGATGTGCTGGTGGCGGGTGGCGGCGAATCCATTTCGCTGACCATGGTACCAGGGATTGTCGATCCCTCATGGCGCTCGCGCGACGTGCTCAAGCATGAGCCGGACGCCTATATGGCGATGATCGAGACGGCGGAAATCGTCGCCGACCGCTATGATGTCTCGCGCGAAGCGCAGGATCGTTTTGCCGCCGAAAGTCAGCAACGCGCCGCCGCCGCGACCGAAGCCGGGCGGCTGGCCGAAGAAATCGTGCCTCTCGAAACCGAAAAGGTCATCCGTGCCAAGGATGGCAGCGAATCGGGCCGCGAAATGGTGACGCTGGAAGCCGACGAAGGCATCCGCCCGGGCACGACATACGATACGCTCGCGGACCTCAATCCGGTTTTCAAGGACGGCGCGAAGGTCACGCAAGGCCAGCACATCACTGCAGGCAATGCCAGCCAGCTTTCCGACGGTGCAGCCGCGCAGGTGCTGATGGATCGCGAAACGGCCGAGGCCGAGGGGCGTGACGTGCTCGGCATTTTCCGCGGCTTCCAGGCGGCGGGCTGCGCGCCCGACGAGATGGGCATCGGCCCAGTCTTTGCCGTCCCCAAACTGCTTGATCGAGCTGGCCTCTCGGTTGGCGATATCGGGCTTTGGGAAATCAACGAAGCTTTCGCCAGCCAGGCGCTCTATTGCCGGCACAAGCTGGGCATCGATCCCGAAAAACTGAACGTCAATGGCGGCGCGATTGCCATTGGTCACCCGTTCGGCATGACCGGATCGCGGCTGGTCGGCACGGCCCTGCTCGAAGCGCGCCGCCGCGGCGAGCGATATGCGGTCGTCTCGATGTGCGTGGCGGGCGGCATGGGAGCCGCCGGCCTGTTCGAAATCCCCTCCTGAGTGGAGAAATACGATGAACCTCGAATACACGCCAGAAGAAGAAGCCTTCCGCGAGGAAGTTCGCGCTTTCCTGGACGAGAAGCTTCCCAAACGTCTTTCCGACAAGGTGCGCACCGGCAAGCGACTGACCAAGGCCGATATGGAGCAATGGCACGCCATCCTCAATGATAAGGGTTGGCTCGCCCCGCATTGGCCGGAGAGGTATGGCGGCACCGATTGGACGGTAATGCAGAAGTTCATTTTCGAGACTGAATGCGCCAAGGCCCACGCCCCGCGCGTGATTCCCTTCGGCCTTTCCATGCTAGCCCCGGTGCTGATCAAATATGGCAGTGAAGAGCAATGCCAGCACTATTTGCCGCGCATCCTCGATGGCACTGACTGGTGGTGCCAGGGCTATTCCGAGCCGGGCGCGGGGTCGGACCTTGCCAGCCTGAAGACCAGCGCAGTGCGCGAGGGCGATCATTACATCGTCAATGGGCAGAAGACATGGACGACGCTGGGCCAGTATGCGGACTGGATTTTCTGCCTCGTGCGCACCGACAACACGGGCAAGAAGCAGGAAGGTATTTCCTTCCTGCTGATCGACATGAAATCTCCCGGAATCGAAGTGCGCCCCATCAAGCTGCTCGATGGCGACGAAGAAGTGAACGAGGTTTTCTTCACCGATGTAAAGGTGCCGGTCGAGAACCTCGTTGGCGAGGAAAACAAGGGCTGGACCTATGCGAAGTATCTGCTGACTTACGAGCGGACGAATATCGCCGGGATTGGTGCGAGCATGGCCGCACTCGACGAGTTGAAAGACATTGCTCGCACAACGAAGAAAAACGGCCAGCTGCTGATCGAAGACCCGCTTTTTGCACAGCGTCTGGCCAGGCTGGAAATCGACCTTGAGAATATGAAGACGACCAATCTTCGCGTGCTCGATGCGGCGGGCAAAGGCGGGGCCCCGGTCGCGGAAAGCTCCATGCTCAAGATCCGCGGCACAGAAATCCGGCAGGAAATCGGCGGGCTGATGCGCCGCGCGGCGGGCCGCTATGCGCAGCCATTCATCAGCGAGAGCCTCGACGAGGGTTACAACGGGCCGCCCATAGGCCCCGAATGGACCGGGCCGGTGTCTTCCGACTATTTCAACAATCGCAAGCTTTCGATCTTCGGCGGCTCCAACGAGGTGCAGCGCGAGATCATAACCAAGGCCATTCTGGAGCTGTAACCGCTATGGATTTTGCAATCGGCGAAGACCGGCAGATGCTGGCCGACACCATGTCGCGCTTTTTCAAGAATGAATTCGACTGGGAGAAGCGGCTCAAAGTAATCGAGACAGAGCACGGGTTCGACCGCGCCATGTGGGGAACCGTGGCCGAGCTTGGCGTGCTGGGCGCGCTGTTCAGCGAGGATGCGGGCGGCTTCGGCGGCGGCGCTTTCGATATCGGTACCGTGTTCGGTGAAGTGGGCCGCGCGATTGCTACCGGCCCGTTCCTTGGCACGCTCATGGCAGGGCGCTTGCTCGCCGCAGCGGGCCAGACGGACGTGCTGGAAAGCGTGATATCGGGCGAGAAGCTCATCACTTTTGCGCACGAGCCCGCTTACGATGCCGAAACCGGTAAAACCGGCGATGTCACCGCTTCCGGCTCGGGTGATGACTGCACACTCGATGGCGCAAAAGGCGTTGTCGAATATCTCGGCGTGGCGGACTTTGTCGTGGTGACGGCGGGCGATCGCGCCTACCTTGTGGAAGTCGGCGCGGACGGTGTCGAAATAGTCGACTACAAACTGGTCGATGGCGGATCGGGTGGCGAATTGCGTCTGGCGGGCACTTCGGCGAAAGAACTGTCCGGCGTCGACGGCGATGCGATTGCCGAGGCGAAGGCGGCGGGCATCGTTGGCCTGACGTGGGAAAGCATGTCCGTAATGGACCAGCTCAAGGACCAGACGCTCGAATACATGCGCACTCGCAAGCAGTTCGGCGTGCCGATCGGCAAGTTCCAGGCGCTGCAGCACCGCATGGCGACGCTGGCGTTGGAGATCGAACAGGCGCGATCGGCGGCGATCAACGCAGCGGCGTTTTTCGACAAACCGGAGCGGGACCAGTATTGCGCGGCGGGCAAATTTACTTGCGCGCGCGTCGGATCGCTAGCGGCGGAAGAGGCGATCCAGATTCACGGCGGTATCGGCATGACCTGGGAGTTGCCGCTCTCGCACTATGCCAAGCGGATGGTCATGCTCGGCCACATCCTCGGCGATGAGGACGAACATCTGCAGCGCTATATTGAGCTGATGCGCGCCGCCTGACGTCGGTAGCTATTGGCGAGGACGCGCTTGAGTACCTTGCCGATACTGCTGCGCGGCAGTTCCTCGACTACCACGATATCGGTAAGCCGCTGGGTTTTGCCCAAGCGGCCGTTCACGCGGGAGAGCAGGGCCTCAGTGTCGGTCGTCGCGCTGAGAACGACGAAAGCGATCGGCGTTTCGCCCCATTTTTCCGACGGCACCCCGACGACCGAGGCTTCGGCGACTTCCGGCTCGGCGAGCAGTTCGGCTTCGAGATCGGACGGATAGATGTTGAACCCGCCTGAAATGATCACATCCTTCGCGCGGCCCACCAGTTCGAGGAAACCCTCCGCATCGAACCGCCCGAGGTCGCCATGGCGGATGAAGCGGCGGCCTTCGTTATCGTGCCACTCGGCATTGCGCGTGGCCTCTGGCCGGTTGTGATAGCCGCGCATCATCCCGCCCGAATTGCCGACCACCTCGCCGATCTCGCCCGGCAACACTTCTTCACCGTTGGCACCGATCAGGCGGATGTCGTGGCCTTCCGCCGGTCGCCCGACCGTGTGCAGTTTGTCAGGAAAGTCATCTGCGAAGAGCAGGCACGTGCCGCCGCCTTCGGTCATGCCGTAGATTTCGACCAGCTTGCCGGACCAGCGGGCGAGCACTTCGGCCTTGCGCTCGGCTGGGAAGGGCGCGGAGGTGCTCGTCTTCAAGCGGAAGGCGGACAGGTCGTGATCGTCGAAGCCGGGATACGCCATCAGCCGGTCATATTGCACCGGCACCAAAGCGGCATGAGTGGCCCGTTCGCTATCGGCGAGGCGGCAGAACTCGGCCGCATCGAACTTTGGCATCAACACCACCCGCCCGCCGCCTGCCAATGCGGGCAGGAACGCGACAAGTGTCGTGTTCGAATAGAGCGGCGTGGAAATAAGCGTCGTCGCGGTGCGATCATAGCCAAAAGCCGCAGCACGTTCGAGATGCGCGGCGCGCATGGCGTGGTCCTGCAAGATGCCCTTGGGCGTGCCGGTGGTTCCGGATGAATAGATGATGTTGAAGGCGTCTTGCGGCGTGATGTTCGCGAGGCTGGGCTTGCTGCCCACTGGTGCGAGCCACTCATCCAACTTACCAAATGCGGCAAGCTTCACGCCATCGGGCAACGCACCGTCCAGCTCGGCAATCGCGAAATCGTCGGCAAACAGAACGCGCGCACCGCAATCCGTGATCATCGATCCGAGTGCCGCAGGGCTCGCGGATGACGTGAGCGGCGCCGCGACGGCACCGATGGCGACGGCAGCGCAAAATGTTGCTGCATAGGGTATGCTGTTGCGTCCAAGGATCGCAACAGCTTCACCTTTCGTCACGCCGTCGCGCTGCAGTGTCGCGCCGATCCTATCGATCAAAGCGCCAAATTCAGCCCAACTCAGCGAATTCTCAGCATCCATGACGGCGGGCGCGCCCGGTATCTCTGCAGCATGGCGACGGAGCTGAGAGCCGAAATCCGTGAAAGGGTCCGGCATGGCTTGCTTTAATAGCCTTCCATGCGGGCGATCAAATCCGCATGGAAATCGGCATCACCATACAATTCCGCAAGCACGCGCTGGCGCTTCATGAAGAAGCCGACATCGTATTCGTCGGTCATGCCAATGCCGCCATGCATTTGCACAGCCTCGCGCACCGCCAGCCCGCTCGCCAATCCCGCCATCGCCTTCGCCACCGAGGCATCGCGGTCCGCATCCTCGCTGCCGGCATCGAGCGATTGCTGTGCCTTCAACGTCGCCGCGCGGGCGACTTCCATTTCGGAATAGAGATGTGCCGCGCGGTGCTGCAGTGCCTGGTAGCTGCCGATGATTCTTCCGAACTGCTTGCGTTGCTTGATATAGTCGAGCGTCATCGCGTTCGCGCCTTCTGCGACGCCGACCATCTCCGACGAAGCGCCCGCGCGGACCGCCGCAAGGACGCGGCTCAGCACCGAGCGCCCGCCGTCGACATTCCCGATAACCGCGCTGCCGTCCAGCTCCACGCCGTCTAGTTCGACCCGCGCGGCGAAACTGCTGTCCGCTAGACGATCGGCATTGACGGTAACACCAGGCTGCGAGCGCGAGAGCACAAAAAGCGTAATCCCATCATCGTCCGACACATCACCAGCAGTGCGCGCCGAGACTACCAGTAGATCGGCCTCATGCCCAAACGGCACGAATTGCTTCGCGCCTGAGAGCCGGAAGCCGTTCCCATGCCGCTCGGCCTGCAGCGCGACAATCTGAGGGCGATGCCGCGCCGCCTCGTCCAGTGCCAAAGCCGCGACGGTCTCGCCTGAGACAATGCCTGGCAGCCAAGCTTCCTTGAGCGCCGCATTGGCAGAGCGTAGTGCTTCGACTGCGCCCACCGCCGTGCCGATAAATGGCGAAGGCGTGAGATTTCGCCCGATTTCCTCGAGTATGATGCCCGCCTCGACATGTCCCATGCCGAGCCCGCCATCCGCCTCATCAACCAGTACGCCAGTAAAGCCCATCTCGCCGAATCGGCGCCACAGGTCGCGCGAAAAGCCCGCCGGATCGTCGGCATCGCGCAGCGCGCGCAGGTGTGAAACAGGTGCCTGCTCGGCTATGAACGGCCGCACGGTGTCAGCCAGAACTTCCTGATCATCGTCGAGAAACAGCGGCATGTCAGGCCTCCGGCAATTCGAGTATGTGCTTGGCGACGATGTTGAGCTGGATCTCGCTCGTCCCGCCCTCGATCGAATTGGCCTTGGTGCGCAACCAAGCCCGCGCAGCCTTGCCGCCACTCGAACCTTCGCTGTCCCATTCGAGCGCATCGCTGCCACCCGCCGCCATCAGCAGTTCGTGGCGATCCTTGTTCAACTCCGTCCCGTAATATTTCATCATCGATGGCTGGGCGGGATGGATCTTGCCTGCCTTGAGCCGATCGATGAAGCGCTCGCTCATCGCCGCGAAGGCATGACTGCGGACTTCGAACAGGGCGATCCGCGCGCGCAGCACCGGATCGTCTAGCCTCTCTTGCGCATCGCGCCCGATCTTGGTCAGCGCATAGTCCGAAAGCGATGGGCCTTGCGCGCGACCACCCATCCCTGAGATCATTTCGCGTTCGTGGCCAAGCAGGTATTTTGCGACGGTCCAGCCCTTGTTGATTTCGCCGACCACCTGGTCCTTCGGCACTTTCACATCGTCGAAGAAGGTCTCGCAGAAGGGCGAGGAGCCGCTAATCAGCTGGATTGGCTTGGTGGAAACGCCTTCGGATTCCATGTCGAAGAGCAGGAAGGAGATGCCGCCCTGCTTTTGCGACGTGTCGGTACGGACGAGGCAGAAGATCCAGTCGGCCTCGTTGGCGTAGCTGGTCCAAACCTTCTGACCGTTGACTAGGAAGTGATCGCCCTTGTCCTCAGCGCTGGTGGCGAGGCTGGCGAGATCAGAACCGGCATTGGGCTCGCTATAGCCCTGACACCAACGGATATGCCCGCGCGCGATCTTCGGCAGGTGTTCTGCCCTCTGCTCCTCAGTCCCGTATTTGAGTAGTGCCGGGCCGAGCATCGAGATACCGAAGCTCTGCAGGGGTGTGCGGCAGCCGAGTGCCGTCATTTCCTGCTTTACCACTTTGGTTTCGGCAGGCGATAGACCGCCGCCGCCATATTCCTTCGGCCAGTCGGGCACGGTCCAGCCGCGCTCGGCCATATTATCGAGCCACTGCTTTTGCGCATCGCTCGCGAATCGGAACTTGCGCCCGCCCCAGCAGATGTCCTTCTCGCTGCGCATCGGCTCGCGCATTTGGGGTGGGCAACTGGCTTCGAGCCACGCGCGCGTTTCACTGCGGAAGGTGTCGAGATCGTCAGCCATTTAACCGTTCGCCCTTGCTGGCCTTGTCGCGCAACAGCTGACTTATTTTCACGTCGGGCATTCGTTCCGAGTGGCGCTCCAGTCCGGCCAGGACCTTCTCCAACCCGATGGTGTCAGCCCAGAACATTGGCCCGCCGGTGTAAGGCGGCCAGCCGTAGCCGTTGACCCAGACGGTATCCACATCGCTCGCACGCTGGGCGATGCCTTCCTCAAGGATCAGCGCGCCTTCATTGACCATCGGGTAGAGCAGGCGTTCGCGAATTTCGTCGTCCGAAATGTCCCGCTGTTCCTTCCCGGACTTGGCGGCGAAGTCGGCGATGACCGCATTGACCACACCCGAGGGCGAGCGCTGGCGGTTTTCATCGTAATCGTAGAAACCCTTGCCGGTTTTCTGTCCACGACGGCCACGTTCGCAGAGCACTTCGCGCACATCCTTGCTCGAAGTTTTCTCCGGATCCCATCCGATATCGAGCCCGGCAAGGTCGGCCATCTGGAACGGGCCCATCGGAAAACCGAAATCGAGCAAGACCTGGTCTATCTGATCGGGCAGTGCGCCTTCCATCAGAAGCGCGTTTGCCTGATCCTGCCGGGCGGCGAGCATACGGTTGCCGATAAACCCGTGGCACACGCCTGAAACCACCGCGACCTTGCCGATTTTCTTGGCCAGATCCATTGCAGTCGCCATTACTTGCGGACTCGTCTTGTCGCCACGCACCACTTCCAGGAGTCGCATGATGTTGGCGGGCGAGAAGAAATGCAGGCCGAGCACCTGCTCGGGGCGCGAAGTGCAAGCGGCGATCTCGTTCACGTCGAGATAGCTGGTGTTCGAAGCCATGATCGCGCCCGGCTTGCAAATTGTGTCCAGCTTGCCGAACACGTCCTTCTTGATCTCCATCAGCTCGAAGACCGCCTCGATCACGAGGTCGCAATCGGCGAAGTCCTGGTAATCGAGCGAGGTGGTCAGGTGGCCCATGGCGTTCTCGACCTGCTCTGGCGTCATCCGGCCCTTGCGCGCAGTGGCGTCGTAATTCTTGCGGATGATGCCGACGCCGCGATCGAGTGCCTCCTGTTCGCGCTCCACAATCGTCACGTCGTATCCGGCGGAGAGGAAATTCATGGCGATGCCGCCACCCATTGTCCCGGCGCCTATGATCCCGACCTTGCGAATGGGCAGTGGCTGGACGTCCTTCGGCAGGCCGTCGATCTTGCCCGCCTGTCGCTCGGCAAAGAACACATGGCGCAGCGCTTTGGACTGGTCACCCATGACGAGTTCCATGAAGAATTCACGCTCCTTGGCGATGCCTTCGTCATAGGTCAGCTCGGTTGCGAGCTTGACTGCCTCGATGCATTTCTGCGGGGCGTCGAGGCCTTTCAGGCGGCGGCCATGCTTTTCGCGAAAGTCGTCGAACACACTGGAGTCGTGCGCATTGATCTTGTCGGTGCGCTGGCTGGACACGGGATGGCTGTCGCGAGTCGCCACGTCGCGCGCGAGAGCTACGGCTTCCTTGCTCAGATTTTCTGGTGCGACGATCTTGTCGACCAGCCCGATGGCTTCGGCCTTGCTGGCCGGGATCGGATTACCGGTGACGATGATCGGCAGCGCTTCCTCGACACCTACGACGCGCGGAAGGCGCTGCGTACCGCCCGCGCCCGGCAGGATCCCGATCTTGACTTCAGGCAGCCCGATCTTGGCGGCAGGCACGGCGATGCGGTAATTGCAACCGAGCGCGATCTCGCACCCGCCGCCCAGCGCGGTGCCGTTGAGCGCGATTACCACCGGTTTGGCGAGGTTCTCGATGCTGTCGATCAGCTCGGGAAGGGTAGGGTGCACCGGCGGTTTGCCGAATTCGGTGATGTCTGCGCCACCCGAGAACATGCGTCCCTCGGCGCGGATGACCACGGCCCTCACGCCGTCATCGTTCGCGGCTTCCTCGACCGCCGCCGACATGGCCTTGCGCACCTCGGTGCTGAAGGCGTTGACCGGCGGATTGTCGAGCGAGACGACAAGAACTTCGCCATCGCGGCTGGTGGTGACTTTGGACATGCTGGCTCCCATTCAAAACGGTTCGGAGCGCGCAGCCGAATAGGCGCGAGCGACTCCGTGTCGGAATCGCTCTATTGCATACCGTGTTTTCAGACAAGCGGGTTGGTGCGTGCCGTGTCAGCGGCTCGGCAGTCCGGGTGGCCGGGTGACAGGGTGCGTCGTCGACAGTCCGCCATCGACCGGAATGGACTGGCCATGGAGGTAGCTGGCGGCGTCACTAGCGAGGAACAACGCTACCCTGGCGATCTCTTCCGGTTCACCACCCCTGCCCAAAGGGTTCAATAATCCGATTTGGTCTTCCACCCCTTTGGTGCGGGCATTCTCGTACAGTGGCGCGGTCATACCGGTCTCGATCAGGCCCGGACAGATGCCGTTGATCCGCACCCCGGTTCCGGCCAGCTGCTGCGCGGCGGTCTGCACCAGATTGATGACGCCCGCCTTGGAAGCGGAGTAAGGCGCCGGGCCCGCGCCCGAGCGCAATCCGGCCACCGAAGCGGTGCAGACGATGGCGCCGCCCCCGCTCGCTTCAATAGCGGGCGCTGCATGTTTCACTGCGCAGAAAGGGCCGATCAGATTGACCCGCAAGACCTCTGCCCAATTCGCCGCGTCGCTATCGAAATAGCCCCCGCGTGCGGTGCCGGTGATACCCGCATTGGCAAAGAAGACATGCAGCGCGCCGAACGCTTTCTGTGCCTGGGCGACCAGGGCGGCGATGTCGTCCTCGCTTGCTGCATCGCCGGTCATGCCGATGGCCCGTCCGCCGCCGTCATTGATGGCTTCAACCGTCGCCGAAACCTCGGGGGAGCGATCAAAGGCAACCACATTTGCGCCCTCAGCTGCGAAGAGCAAAGCACTCGCGCGCCCGATCCCGCTGGCCGCGCCGGTTATACAGGCGACTTTTCCCTCCAACTGCCTCATTGGCCCACACCGATGGTCACCCCACCATCGATAATCATCATTTGGCCGGTCATCCAAGCACCGGCATCGCTGGCGAGATAGACTGCCGCTCCGGCGATATCGCGGGGTTCGCCAAGCCGTTTCATTGGCGTCAGCGCAGCGGTGCGATCGTGCATTTTCTGGTCTTCCCACAGGGCGCGGGCAAAGTCTGTCTTGACCACGCCTGGAGCTATGGCGTTGATGCGAATGTTGTCCTTTCCGACTTCGACCGCATAATTGCGCACCAGTTGGAAATCTGCGGCTTTCGATATGTTGTAGGCTCCAATCGTCGCCGAACCACGCAGTCCGCCGATGCTCGAAACGACGATGATTGCCCCGCCGCCGCTCGCCCGCATGTCGGGCAGGGCGAGTTGAACCAGCCAATGATTGGAAAGGACGTTGTTGTCGAGGATCTTGCGGAACTGTTCGTCGGTAATTCCGTCTATCGAACCGTAATGCGGATTGCTTGCCGCATTGCACACCAGGATGTCGATCGGCCCAAGCTTTTCGCGGGTTTGGGCGACGAGGTTTTCGAGCGCCTCTTTCTCCGAAATGCTGGCGGCGATGGCCAGCGCAGTGCCTTCACCGTGCTTCGCGTTGATTGCTTCGGCAACCTCCTCGCAAGCGTCCTGCTTGCGGCTGGAAATGACGACCTTTGCGCCGTGTTGTGCCAGTTCCTCGGCAATGGCGCGGCCGATCCCGCGAGAGGATCCTGTAATGACGGCAATCTTGCCAGTGCAATCGAAAAGGGACATCTGTAACTCCTTGGGAATTCGTAAATTTTCAGGCTCCGGCCTGCTTGGCGAAATTCAGCGCAGCGGCAGCCAGCGGCTCCACCATCGCAGCCTTTTTCTGCGCATCCTTGCTTGAAGCGTTGCCGTCGATAATGCGCTTCTTGATGCCCTGCAGAATGCCGACAAGACGGAAGAGGTTGTAGGCGAAATACCAGTTCATGTCCGGCACGCTACCGCGGCCGGTCGCCTCACAATATTGCTGCGTCACCTCCTCCAGCGAGGGGATGCCGAGATCCTCCAGATCGAGCCCGCCAATTTGTGCATTGCGCCCGGTGCGCGGCAGTGCCCAGTTCATGGCGAGATAGGTGAAATCGGCCAGCGGATCGCCCAGCGTGGACAGTTCCCAGTCGAGAATGGCGCGCACCTGTGGCCCATCGGGGGCATAGATCATATTGTCGATGCGATAATCGCCGTGGATGATGCTGGTCCGTTCCTGTTCCGGCACGGTGCCGGGGAGAAATTCGATCAGCCGTTCGACAGCTGGCAGCTCCTCGGTCTGCGCAGCGCGATACTGCTTGGTCCAGCGGCCAACCTGTCGCTCGAAATAATTGCCCGGTGCGCCGTAATCGCCAAGGCCCGCCGCCCCCGGATCGACTTCATGTAGCTGCGCCAGCGCATCCACCATCGCCCGATAAATCTGCCCACGTTCCGCTGTCGAAACCTCGGGCAATGCCCCGTCCCAGAACACCCTCCCTTCCACCATATCCATAATGTAGAACGGCGCGCCGATCACCTCCTCGTCCTCGCACAGGGCGAATGGTTTTGCGACCGGCAGTCCGAGCGGATGCAGCGCAGTGATCAAGCGAAACTCGCGCTCTACCGCGTGGGCCGACGGCAGGATCTTGCCAAAGGGCTTGCGCCGAAGGACATACTGCCTGCCGCCAATGTCGATCCGATAGGTCGGATTGGACTGCCCACCCGAGAATTTGCTGACGGTCAATGAAGGTACGGCAACGTCCATGTTTTGGGACAGCCAGGTCCGGAGGTGGTTGCCGTTCAGGTCTGCATAGGGCCCCCCATCGGTGTCGGTTATCATGCAGGTTCTCCAGCGGTCATTGCGATACCATACGTTCGAATCTCCCGGCAGTTCAACCGGAAATGCTCGCTGGTTTGACTTGGCGAGAGCCATTCTTTGCGGCATGAGGGGCGAATGAACGAACAGCCGATGCCTTCCAGCGATGATGCAACGAAGGGAGAGTCTCGCGCACGGTATGAGCGCAAGCGGGACTCGTTGCTCGATGCCGCAACGGGCCTGATCAACGAGCGCGGGGTGAAGGCGACAACTCTGCAGGCGGTGTCGCAGGCTGTCGAACTGAGCACAACGAGCGTTACCTATTACTTCCCGCGCAAAGACGTTTTGGCCGCAGCGGTGTTCGAAAGGACAATGGACCGGCTGCGCGACTTCGTGGAGCAAGCGGCGCACGAGCCGACTCCGGAAGCGCGGGTGCGCGGCTTGCTGAAGAAGCATTTCGATTTGCGCGCCGATGTGATCCGCGGCGAGGGTATACCGATCGCTACACTTTCCGAAGTGCGGACACTCGACGATGCGATTCGCTTGCCGCTGCTAGAACAGTATGTCGACTTGTTTCGTGCGACGCGCGCGCTTTGGGAGCCCTTTCCGGAAAGCGCCAAGCCGCTGATGACGGCGCGTGCGCATTTGCTGCTGGAGACGATATACTGGTTGCCAGTCTGGTTGAGCCGCTATCCCATCGACGAGTTTTCCCGCGTCCACGAACAATTGTCGCTGTTGTTCGAGCACGGACTTGCGGTGGGCGGCGACGAATGGGCTCCTCTTTCACTGCCGCCAGATGCCGATGGCGAGCCGCTGGACGATGAAGCGCGCGGTGCTCCCAACTTCCTTGGCGTTGCAACGCGGTTGATTAACGAGAGCGGCTATCGTGGCGCTTCGGTCATACGGATCGTGGAAGAGCTGGATGTGACGAAGGGCAGTTTCTACCATCACCTTGGGGGCAAGGACGACCTCGTGCTGGAATGCTTCCGCCGGAGTTTTCGGCGCATTTCCGCCGTGCAGCGCGCTGCAGTGGAAGCGGGAGAGACCCAGTGGGATCACCTTGAAGCCATGATCGCCTATTTGACCGGACTCCAGTTTGAAGGCGATTTTCCGCTAACGCGCACTTCTGCTTTGCAGGCCCTCCCTGCCGATGTGCGCGCCGAAGTGGTTGCGCGTTCGGACCGTGCGGCATTGCGCTATGGTAACACGCTGATCGAAGGTGCGCAGGAGGGCTCGATCCGACTGGTTGATCCCAATATTGCGAGTCAGACGATCGCAGCCATGCTCAACTCGGCATATGATCTGCGCAACTGGGCAAAGGGAATGGAACGCGCCTCGGCTATTCGCATTTACGCTTCCTGCCTCACGCAGGGAATGTTTGCCGATCCCGACAAGATCCTCTTCGACGCATGATGCTTTCCGAAGCCGACCGGGCGCGTATAGTGATGTTGGAAGGCGCGGGAAACTTCCGCGATTTCGGCGGGTACCCGACCAGTGATGGAGGCCGAATAAGAACCGGCAAGCTGTTCCGTTCCAACCGCCTCTCAATGCTCAGCAATGGCGATGTCACCGTGCTCGAAAGAACGGGGATCGCGACGATATTCGACTTGCGCTCACCCCGCGAGCGCGAAGCAGATCCCACGGCCTGGCAAGCGGGGCATCTCGCCTTCCATAGCTGGCCGCCAGGTCACAAGCGCCGGTTGGTCGACATGGCCTTGGAATATCCGCAGAATGCCGACGGTGCGCGGCAGTTGATGCACGATTTCTACTTTGAATTGCCACGCACGCTCGGTCATGCCTTTGGCGGTCTGATAAACGAAATCGCACGTGGTGCCGTGCCTTGCGTGATACATTGCTCGGCCGGAAAAGACCGTACAGGCATGGCGTGCGCTCTGATCCTTTCCGCGCTTGGGGTGCCACGCCAAAGCGTCCTCGACGATTACACGCTGACCGATCGCATTGTTGCGAGCGAGGACGATATGGCGCGCTCGCTCTTCACCGGGCGTGATGGCGGCGAAAAAGCGCAGGGCGCAATGCGCGAGGCGTTCCCGCCAGAAGCGATCGCGGTCATGCGGTCCGCCAGCCCCGATTTCCTCGAAGCAGCCTTTGATGGGATCGCCAGCAGTTTTGGCACGCTGGACGCCTATTTCGACTCCATTGGTGTAGACGAAGAAATGCGCGAGCGGCTCGTGCAATTGCTTGTCGAGCCAATCTGAACCGAACGGAGAATTACGATGAAAGCCTTGCTCTCGACCGCACCTGGCGGCCCCGATACGCTGGAACTGACCGAAGCCAAGGTTCCGGTTCCAGGCGCGGGCCAGCTTGGAATTCGCGTTCTGGCCTGTGCGATCAACTATCCAGACGTGCTGATCATCGAGGATCTTTACCAGATGCGCCCTCCGCGCCCATTTGCGCCAGGAGCCGAGATTGCAGGCGAAGTCGCTGCGGTAGGAGAGGGCGTCGACGGCTGGAATGTAGGCGACCGGCTGATTGCCGTCATTGGTTTTGGTGGCCTTGCCGAACACATCGTGGTGGATGTGAACCGCGCCTTTCGACTGCCAGCGGGTGCCGACCCTGTCGAAGGGTCAGCGTTGCTGATGACCTATGCCACCACGATTCACGCATTGAAGGATCGCGGCCAGCTTCGCAAAGGACAGAGGCTGCTGGTACTGGGCGCGGCAGGGGGAGTCGGCCTGGCCGCCGTCGAGGTCGGGAAGGCGCTGGGCGCCCGGGTCGTTGCCGCAGTTTCCAGTAAAGACAAAGCGGAAGCCGCGCGCGTGGCGGGCGCGGATGCCACGATGATCTATGGTCGCGCACCTTTCGACAAGGACGCGAGCAAGGCCCTCGCGGCTGCTTTCAAGGAAGCAGTTGGGCCGGATGGGGCGGACGTGATCTACGACCCCGTCGGCGGCGATTATTGCGAGCCGGCGCTTCGGAGCATTGCATGGGAAGGGCGCTACCTCGTCGTTGGCTTTCCGGCGGGCATCCCGAAATTGCCGCTCAACCTGACTTTGCTGAAAAGCTGCGATGTGCGCGGCGTTTTCTGGGGCGGCTTCGTGATGCGCGATCCGCAAGCGAATGCCGCGCATGTGAAACAGCTCCTGCAATGGTGGCAGGACGGTACGATCTCCCCGCGCATAGACTGCACCTACCCATTGGCGGAGGGCGGAAAGGCCATTCGCCGACTGGCAGAACGCAAGGCAGTGGGCAAAGTCGTCGTCACGATGGACTGAGCATACTTTCCGTTCGGCTAACCCCGTTGTTTCAAGGTTGCCTGTCCATTCCCAGTTTTCAGAAGTCGTAATTCGCCGTTGCCAGAGCGCCTCGCGTGTTGAATGATGCAGTCCACGAATCGCGTGAAGGAGAGAGCATGCGTAACCGGTTCACCGAAATGTTCGGTATCGAACACCCAATCATGATGGGCGGGATGCAGTGGATTGGCCGTGCGCCACTCGTCGCAGCGGTGGCAGAGGCCGGAGCGCTTGGCGTACTCACTGCGCTGACCCAGCCGACGCCGGAGGAACTGACAAAAGAAATCGCCGCCACGCGGGAACGGACCGACAAACCTTTTGGCGTGAACCTGACCATCCTTCCAACGATGAAACCGCCGCCCTATGCTGAATACCGGCAGGCCATCATTGAGGCCGGTATTACGATAGTCGAGACGGCAGGCCACAAGCCGCAGGAACATGTCGATGATTTCAAGGCCAACGGGATCAAAGTGATCCATAAATGCACCGCCGTGCGCCATGCGCTTTCCGCGCAGCGCATGGGTGTGGATGTCATCTCGATTGACGGTTTCGAATGCGCGGGCCACCCGGGAGAGGACGATATCGGCGGGCTGATCCTGATCCCTGCAGCGGCGGACGCGCTGGACATTCCCGTCATTGCCAGCGGCGGCATTGCCGACGGACGCGGGCTGGTGGCGGCGCTCGCATTAGGGGCAGAGGGCGTCAACATGGGTACGCGCTTCCTCGCGACCCAAGAATGCGCGATCCACCAGAACGTAAAGCAGAAGATCGTCGCCAGTTCGGAGCGCGATACCAACCTTATCTTTCGCAACCTTCACAATACTGCAAGGGTCGGCAAAAACAGTGTGTCGGACGAGGTCGTCGACATCCTTTCCAAACCCAAGGCCGAGTTTCAGGATGTCGCACACCTTGTAGCTGGAGCGCGCGGCAAGAACGTGATGGAGGAGGGAGACCTCGAGAACGGGCTTTACTGGGCAGGCATGGCGCAGGGGCTGATTCACGATGTGCCCACGGTGCAAGAACTGGTAGGCCGCATGATGCGGGAGGCGAACGAAATCAGCGGCCATCGCCTTCCAGGGCTGCTGGGGTGAGTGGTTTCGATACCAATATCGTTCGTGAGGGCGACACACTTACAGGTCCGTGGCGCCGACCGCGCCAGATGCTGGATAAGCAATCTGTATCGGGTTCCAGCTCGATCCACGATGACGAGACGGCGCGGAAGCTCGGTTTTTCCGGCGGGACAATCGAAGGGCCAACACATTTTTCGCAGTTCGAGCCCTTGGCCGAGGAATTGTGGGGCGAAGACTGGCGATACACGGGATATATCTCCGCACACTATCGCGCACCGGTTTTTGAAGGAGAGGCGGTGCAAGCGATAGCCGTGCTGTCGGACGACGAGCCTCATTTCGCGACCATCCGCATGGAGAAGAAGGATGGCATCGAAGTGCTCACAGGATCAATGTCGGTCGGGAGAAACCCGCCACGAAGCGCGCTTCGGGTGCGGCTGGAGGGACTAGAGCCCCTGGCGCAGCCTGTGCTGGCGGCAGATGTCCCGGTAGGCACGAGAACCTCGCGCATGCCCGTTACCATCGGGCGCGACACCCGTATGGGAAATCTCTACCCATTCAGTCTCGCAGAAAAGCTTGCGGTCATTACGGAGCCGAACGGGCGTTTCGACACGGAACTGCCGTTCGAAATGATCTCGGTGCTCGCCAATGCAAACGCGGATGTGGAACCCTTCGCGGTGCGCCGCCCGAGCGTTGGGCTTTTTGCCGATCAGGAAATCCGCCTGCACGATGGTCCACTGTTTATAGGTGAAGCCTATGAAATCGAGCGCGAGGTGATTGCAAGGACAGGAAGCCGCAAGACCGAAAGTCTGTGGACCGAATATCGTATCTATCGCGGATCGAGCGGTGAACCAGCGGCAACGATGCTGCTCAATCTCGCCTCGCTAAAGGCCAGCTATGACGATTACGCAGCCGATGGCTACGCACTGTATGGAGAAGACTTTAATGGCTGACTTTCAGACCCTCGACCTTGCCATCGACAATGGTCTGGCAGTGGCGACATTCAACCGGCCGGACCGGATGAATACATTCAATTCGGCCATGATCGCGGACTTGTTGGCGCTGTTTGACCTGACCGATGCCGATGATGGCGTTCGGGCCGTCATCCTTACTGGATCTGGCCGTGCATTCTGCGCCGGCGCCGACCTGGGCAGCGGCGGTGACACGTTCGATTATGACAAGCGGCAGCGCGGCGAGGATATCGGTGGTGCCGATCGTGATGGCGGAGGCATGGTGACCTTGCGCATATTCCGCAGCCTTAAACCGGTACTGGCGGCCTCCAACGGCGCGGCAGTCGGCATAGGCGCGACAATGCAGCTGCCGATGGACTGGCGCTTGGCAGCCGATGATTCCCGTTACGGCTTTGTGTTCTCCCGCCGCGGCGTAACCCCTGAAGCGTGTTCGGGCTGGTTCCTGCCGCGCATTGTCGGCATGGCGAAGGCGCTGGACTGGACATTCTCGGGCCGCGTGTTCGGCGCGCATGAGGCGTTTGAGGCAGGCCTTGTCCAGTCTCTCCATGCTCCTGATGCACTGCTCGATGCAGCAAAGGAAAAAGCGGTGGAAATGACATCGGCCTCTGCGCCGGTTTCCGTCGCGCTTGCCCGGCAGTTATTGTGGCAGGGGCAGACGATGGCGCACCCGATGGATATGCACTGCGTGGACAGCCGGGTATTTGCCTCGCGCGGCCGCTCCGCTGATGTTCGCGAGGGTATCGCTGCCTTTAAGGAAAAGCGCGCCGCCGACTACCCTGATACTGTTCCTTCCGGTCTGCCAGATATCGGATGGGCTGCGGAGCCGCCTTTCAAGTGATACGAACTCGCCCCAGACTGTCTGTTCCCACTCCATCTCTCGGGTCGGCTGGTTTCGGGCGAATGGGGGCCGGGTTTTGCGACCCGGTCCCCAGCAAAACTCTCGACGAGGAAACTGCATCATGACGCAAACCACCGCAGCAAAAGGCGATGCGCCCAAACGCGTGCTTCCTGCGAATGCCAATCTTGTGCTGGCGATGCTCTTGCTTGTCTATATTTTCAATTTCCTCGACCGCATGATGCTGTCGATCCTGGCGGCGCCTATCCAGGCCGATCTTGGCCTTTCGGATAGCGAAATGGGGTTGCTGGGAGGTCTGGCCTTCGCGGTGCTCTATTCGACGCTGGCCGTGCCGCTATCGTCCGTTGCCGACCGGACGAGCCGCAGCTGGGTGATTGCCATCGCACTGGTATTCTGGAGCGCTTTCACCGCCTTGTGCGGCCTCGCGCAGAATTTCTGGCAAATCTTCCTTGCGCGTGTGGGAGTGGGCGTGGGCGAAGCTGGGGGTGTGGCCCCGAGTTATGCCATTATCGGTGACTATTTTCCGCCGCGTCGCCGTGCGACAGCATTATCGATCTATTCGCTAGGTATTCCGATCGGCAGTGCGATCGGCGTATTGGGTGGCGGCTGGATCGCATCCACGGTCGACTGGCGTGTGGCGTTCTTTGTCATGGGGGGAATCGGCATCCTGATCGCGCCTCTGTTCAAGTCGGTAGTGAAAGATGTCCCGCGCGAGGATAACGTCGATACCGCATCGGCGGGTGGCCGATCGGTTGCAGAAGTTGCACGTATTCTGTCGCGGAAGCCGTCGTTCTGGCTGATGGCCTTTGGCGCCGCGTTCAGCTCCATGCTTGGCTATGGCATTGGCTTTTGGAAGCCGAGCTACATCCTGCGCACGTTCGATATCGGCCTGTGGGAGACATCGCTGTTTATCGGCGGCGTCCTGTTGATTGGCGGCGTATCGGGGATGCTGGCCGGCGGTGCACTGGCGGACAGGCTCGGGGGCAACAAGGCTTGGTATCCGCGCCTTCCGGCCATTGCCTTCATCGTCGGCTGCCCGATTTATATGGCAGGCGTCCTGACGGACAATCTGGTCCTCGCATTCTTGCTGTTCTTGGTACCGCAGGGGCTCGCCTATGTCTGGCTGGGACCAGTGTTGACTGCGATCCAGCATCTGGTCGAACCGCGCGCCCGTGCGACCGCGTCTGCGCTTTTCCTGCTTATCAATAATCTGATTGGCCTTGGTGGGGGGATCTATGCGCTGGGGGCGATTTCGGATGCCTACGCACCGGTGTATGGCGACGAGTCGTTGCGGATATCGATCCTTACGGTGCTGCCGCTTTACCTGCTTGCAGGCATACTGATGCTATTGGCGAGCCGGACGATTGAACGCGACTGGGTGGAAGAGAAACAGGTCTGAAGAAGAGCTGGTGCCCGGGGGCGGAGTCGAACCACCGACACGACGATTTTCAATCGTCTGCTCTACCACTGA
>CAYRBB010000001.1:0-179470 GCA_964422435.1 uncultured Sphingomonadaceae bacterium | reverse complement strand
AGACTACGGACTCTGACTCCGTCAATTGAGGTTCGAATCCTCACGGGGCATCCAGCTTTCCCCTCCAGCCTGCTGCGGCCGTGCCTCCGGCACAGGTCCTTTTGGCTTGACAATATCCAGTATTTCCAACAGCTAAACGGCGGGACGTATAGAAATGCCGGGGTCCGCGGTTGCTACGGCTACATCATTGAAAGCTGCTAGGTAAGTATAGCGGTTGCTTTGAACCATCGTGCCGGAGTGGCAGTGGCATATTCAATGTTCGCACCCTTTGTCCCCCTGCGGAACGGGTGGCATTTCCATATAGTGTCGAGGTATCTTCATGAATGCTCCCGTCTTGCCGCCATTCTTCTTGGCGTCCGCTTCCGCTTTGGTCTTGTCCACGCCGGCTTACTCGCAAGAGATATTGGAAATCGGCGAGCCTATCGAACGATCGCTGGGCGCAGACGAGCCACATGTTTACGCGCTTGATCTTGCAGAGGGCCAATTTGTCTTCGGGAATGTCGACCAGATCGGCGTCGATGTGGTGGTCACTGTGACCGGTCCGGATGGGGGCAGGGTTGGCTCTTTCGATGGTCCGGCGCGCGGGCCCGAGCCGTTCCGCTTCAACACTGCTGCGGCGGGCACATATGAAATTAGCGTAGCGCCTTATGGGAGCGAAGAAGGGCGCTATGCAATGCGCTTGCTGCGCGTGGAGCCTGTGGCGACAATGCCTGAGGGCAAGGTCGACCAGCTGTTTGTTGCACTCGACAGCGCGGATTCCCCGGGCGCAGTTGTCGGTGTTATCCAGAATGGCGAGGTTATTTTCGAACGCGCCTATGGCATGGCGGATCTCAGCCACGGGGTACCCTTTACCTCGGATACCCGCACCAATATCGCCTCTACCTCCAAGCAGTTCACCGCTTACGCAATTACCCTGCTGGCTAGCCGGGGTATGCTATCGCTCGATGACGATGTCCGGGAATATTTGCCCGAGCTGCCCGAATTCGAACACCCAGTTGTGTTGCGAAACCTGCTGACACATACCAGCGGCTATCGCGAGTATCTGGATGTGCTTGCGATGGCGGGTTTCGATATCTCGGCTGATCGCATCGAACGGCAGGACGTTATCGACGTAGTGGTCCGCCAATCTGCGCTACAGTTCCAGCCAGGCACTGAATTCACCTATAACAACACTGCCTACGGGCTGCTCGCGCTGATTGTTGAACGCGTTACTGGAACGCCGTTTGAGGACTGGATGCGCGAAGAGGTCTTCCGGCCAGCCGGAATGAATGCGACCATGGTGCGCTCCAACCCCTACGCTCTCGTTCCGAACCGCGCCGTGGGGTACGTTGCGGATCGCGGAGAATGGCGCGAGGCGCCGGACCTTGGCGGCGCCATGGGAGATGGCTTTGTGTACACGACCAGCAGCGATCTGTTGCGGTGGATGGCAGCTTATGCTTCAGCGAGTGAAGACGCGGTTCGCCGTCAGATGACCGCTGAGGCCACGCTCGCCTCTGGAGAAGATACCGGATATGGGCTTGGCTTGTTTTTGCGAGAGCACCGCAATGTCGATACAATCGAGCACAGCGGAGCCGATAGCGCCCACCGGGCGGATTTCACCTATTTCCCTGACATCGATGCCGGGGTTGTCGTCCTGACGAATTCACCCACCGTGCCGGCATCCACGCGCACTATTGCCGATTTGTTCTTCGACGAAGAATTCGGATTGGTCGCGAACGACCCACCTGAAGAACCGACAGTAGGGGCGCAGCCGGTTTACGATGCAGCGACCTTCGACGACTCGACATTTAACACTTTCGCAGGACGCTATGAACTTTACGGCTCGCCAGGATATTTCTTTGCAGTCAGGCGGGATGAGGCGGCAAATTACGTCCTGCAGGTACTCACGTCTCGACCAACCCAGATCAATCCTATCGGCCCATCACGCTTCGCGAATACATCGGGATCGCTGGAGATTGCGTTCGAGTTTTCTGGCGATGGCAGCGTAGAGAGAGCGACCATTTATCAGGGCTCTCGCGAGCTTCCGGCTTTCCGCATCCCTACTGAGCCGCAAGATGTTATGGCCGCCGATTTCGTCGGCCGATATTATAGCGACGAGTTGGGGGCTTTGTACGAGGTGACAGCGGAAGGTGATGAGCTCGTTCTGTCGCATCGCCGACTGGATAACCCGGTTCGGTTGCGCCACAGTGCGGATGGCCGTTTTCTCGGAAGCTATCCGATAACGGGAGTGGCTTTCGCGCGCGATGCCTCCGGTCGGGTTACCGGCTTTGTCGCGGATGGCCCCCGGACGAGCGGTATCCAGTTCGATCGTGTGGAGTAATGAGGAATGGCTGCGGCTGTGTGCTCGGCCACTCCGGGACCGCATGACTGGTGAAACAGGCCTTTCCCCTCAAGATAATCATCGCATGGCTTTTCAACACTCGGTCACTGGCCTAGTGCAACGCGCCTGATGCAAAGGAGAGTTTTGTGAGCGCAGACGACAAGCGCCCCCACTGCGATTTGAGCGACTATCGCTTCTACCACGCGGATAGCGAAGCCGATTTCGCCGATTCCGCGCCCAATGACACACCGCAAACGCGCCATCCGGCATACAAGCTCGCTTTCCGCGATACCGATTTCCTGCTGCGCGAAGAACTGCGCCCGGTGCGCTTCCAGCTGGAGTTGCTGAAGCCCGAAATGCTGCTGGACGAGGCCGGTGTGGGCTCGACGCTGGTGATGTACGGCTCTGCCCGCATCCCGCCGCCCGAAGCGGTGGAGGACGCGCTGAAGCAGGCCGAGAACCTGCCCGAAGAAGAAGCGCTGATCGTCCGCAACCTCGCGGCCAAGGCGAAATATTACGCCGAGGCGTACAATTTCGCCAAGAAAGTCAGCGAAATGGCGATCATCGAGGATGGCAAGCGCCAGTTCGTGGTATGCTCGGGCGGTGGCCCGTCGATCATGGAAGCCGCCAATCGCGGGGCGAGCGATGCCGGTGCGGAAAGCATCGGCCTCAACATCATTCTGCCGCATGAACAGGCGCCCAATCCGTACGTGACGCCCTACCTGTCGCTCAACTTCCACTATTTCGCGCTGCGCAAGATGCACTTCCTGCTGCGCGCCCGCGCGGTGGCGGTATTCCCCGGAGGCTTCGGCACCTTCGACGAATTCTTCGAACTGCTGACGCTGGTGCAGACCGGCAAGATGAAGCCGCTGCCGATCCTGCTGTTCGGGAAGGACTTCTGGACCCGTGTCGTCGATTTCGAGGCGATTGCCGAGGAAGGGACGATCTCCAAGAAGGATCTCGAGCTGATTACGTGGTGCGAGACGGCCGAAGAGGGCTGGGCTGCGATTGCGGAGTTCTATGATTTGGAGGTGTAGGGAGGCGCTTCCTGCAGATCGTCGCGCTCTGCGCCATCTCTTGGCAATTTAACATCATAGACCCAGCCCGCCTTGCGGCAGGCGACGATCAACCACCACGCCGGATCGGCCTGACCCTTTTCCAGTCCGATACGAGCCGATTCCGGGAAGGCATGGTGATTGTTGTGCCAGCATTCGCCATATGTCAGCAGACCGAGGCCGGGGAGGTTCGATGCCTGCACTCCGGCACCGGTGACATGCCAGCGCCCCGGTCCCGGGTTGTGGCAGAAGTAGGTTATGGTCCAATGGCCGGCGGTGCTCATGAATACACGCGCGCAGATGCCCCAAAGGACGAGCGGCCATCCGCCGACCCAGAATAACAGCAGCGCGAGCGGGATCTGCTGGAGCCTCCATGTTTTGTCGAGCCAACTGATAAAGGGGTCATTCGCCAGCCCGGGTTCAATGGTCATTTTGGGCGCACGCTCAAATTCAAACCGAAAAAAGAGATTCCACGTCAGGTCGCGCAGCAGCGAGCGGTTGTGGTTGAAGAAATCATGGCACTGCGGCTGTCGTTGGGCCCAGTCACGCGTGTCATGGATGCTGATAATGCCGCTCGGACCGGACACGCCGACAAGCGTTCCAATATAGATGAGCAGTCGCTTCAACCACCTATGCGCCTTGAACGATCGATGGATCATCATCCGGTGCATCCCGACGCTGTGCCCGACCAATAGCGTGGCATAGGTGAGCCCAATGAACAGCAGGACCGAGCTGATCGTCGCGAAGAAGAACGCGAGGATTGTTCCGCCCAGCATGCCGCCATTCCAAAGGGCCTTGGGCCAATCGATCACGACCTTCCCAGCGCAGCAATCGGCGTCGCGACCATCGACCCTGATGACCGGCTCCATCATCGTCAGCGCACCGCCTGGTGCCCCAGGGGGCCGTTGCCCTGCCCGAAGCCGGGGGCGTGCATCAGCGCTTGCCGCACGAACTGCTGCGCTTCGGCCACCGCGTCCTCCAGCGGCAGGCCCTTGGCAAGGTATGTCGCAATCGCGCTGGACAGCGTGCAGCCGGTGCCGTGCGTATGCTTCGTGACGATGCGCGCTTCGCTCCACACCACGTCTTCCATGCCGGGGCGCACGAGGCGGTCTTCGACCATCGGCCCGTCGGCATCGCCGCCCTTGGCGAGATAGGCGACTTCGCGTTCGCCCATGCGCTCTGCGCCGCCCAGTGCTTCGAGCTCGGGCACGTTGGGGGTGGTGAGCGTCGACAGCTCCATCAGCCATTCGAACACTTCGATGGTGGCCTGATCGGCAAGCACGCTGCCGCTGGTCGCCACCATGACCGGATCGAAAACGATGGGGCAGGGCAGGTCTTCCAGTCTATCCGCCACGACTTCGGCAATATCCGCACTGCCGAGCATGCCGATCTTCACCGCATCGACGCCGATATCCTCCATGCAGGCATCCATCTGCGCGGCGACGAAATCGGGATCGCACGGCTCCACCGCACGTACCCCGCGCGTGTTCTGTGCGGTGAGCGCGGTGATCGCCGTCATCGCATAGCCGCCCAGCATGGTGATGGTCTTGATATCGGCCTGAATACCTGCGCCGCCGGAACTGTCCGATCCGGCAATGGCGAGCACACGGGGAGGGCGGTCGGCCACGCTGGGTCAGCCCTTGAACTTGCGCCCGGTGCTTGCCGGGTGCTTGGCGAGCGCGTCTCCGCGCCGGGTAGGGCGGTCCACCAGTTCGCCTCCGCAATTGGGGCAGGTGTCGTCAAGCTCCGCGGCACACACGGCGCAGAAGGTGCATTCGAAGCTGCAGATGAAGGCGCCGGGCAGCTCGGCTGACGTGTCCGCACCGCAACGTTCGCAATCGGGGCGCATCTCAAGCACCCTCGCACCCCGTTCGTGCCGAGCTTGTCGGAGCACGCTTGGCTCTGTCTGCCTGTCCCTGGACAGGCTCGGGAAGAACGGCAGCGAGCATCAAGACGCCTTCACAGCATCGCAAATATCGTCCACTACACGGGTAACCTGCGCCCTGTCATCGCCTTCCGCCATCACGCGGATCAACGGTTCGGTGCCGGACTTGCGGATCACGATACGACCGCTGCTACCAAGGTCGTTCTCGCCATCGGCAATCGCCTGCTTGACGCTGGCTGCCTCCAGCGGGTCGCCGCCGTCATACTCCACGTTCTTGAGCAATTGCGGTACCGGATCGAACAGGTGCAGCAGCTCGCTCGCGGGCTTGCCGGTGCGCACCATGGCGGCGAGTACCTGCATCGCGGCAATAGTGCCATCTCCGGTGGTCGCGTGATCGAGCAGGATCATGTGCCCCGATTGCTCGCCCCCGACATTGTAGCCGCCGCGCTTCATCTCTTCGAGGACGTAGCGGTCACCCACTGCGGCACGAACCAGCTTGAGCCCTTCGCCTTCAAGAAAGCGTTCAAGCCCGAGATTAGACATGACGGTGGCTACAATACCGCCGCCACGCAACCTGCCGCGCGCGGCCCAGCGGCTACCGATCAGACCCATAATCTGGTCGCCATCGACGTCGCGGCCCTTCTCGTCGATCACAATCAGGCGGTCTGCATCGCCATCCAACGCAATGCCAATATCGGCACCTTCCTCTACCACCCGCGTCTTGATTGCATCGAGCGAAGTCGAGCCGACGCCAGCATTGATATTGGTGCCGTTGGGCAGGACGCCCATTGCGATCACCTCCGCGCCCAGTTCCCATATTGCGGTTGGGGTCACGTTATAGGCTGCGCCATGCGCGCAATCGACCACGATCTTGAGCCCGTCCAATCGCAGGTCCTCCGCCATCGCGCGCTTAACTGCGTGGATGTAGCGCCCGCGCGCGTCCTCGATCCTGCGTGCACGCCCGATCGCTTCGCCTTCGGCGAGCACCTGGTCCTCCTTCATCGCGGCTTCGATCGCTTCCTCGTCCGCGTCCGAAAGCTTGAACCCGTCGGGCCCGAAAAGCTTGATCCCGTTATCGGCAAAGGCATTGTGGCTGGCAGAGATCATCACGCCAAGGTCTGCCCGCATTTCGCGGGTCAGCAATGCAACGGCCGGGGTGGGCAGCGGCCCGGTCATGATCACATCCATACCCACGCTGGTGAAGCCTGCGACCAGCGCGTTTTCCATCATGTAGCCAGACAGGCGGGTATCCTTGCCGATCACCACACGGTGTTTGTGATCGCCGCGCAGGAAGTGGCGCCCTGCGGCCTGTCCGACCTTCATGGCGATCGCAGCGTTGAGTTTCTTGCTATTGGCGCGGCCGCGAATGCCGTCCGTGCCGAAATAGGTGCGTCCCATGCTTGCCCTTCGATTGCGTTTGTCGTGTCTGGCGGGACTGCATGCCTACTTGCGGCCATCTTGTCACGCCCAAAGCGGGTGCCCAATTGGGGAGGCAGGAAAATCGCCTGATCATGCAACTTGCGCTCGCCTCACGCATTGATAGGGCAGACATGCAATCCGAATACAGGAAGGACGGAACCCCAATGGCTTTCACACTCATGCCGCTCCCATTCGATAGTGAAGCGATTGCCCCGGCGATCAGCGCCGAGACATTCAGCTATCACCACGGCAAGCACCACAATGCCTATGTGACCAAGACCAATGACGCGATTGAAGGTACGCCGCACGCCGATGCTTCGCTTGCCGAAATCATCGCTGCATCGCGCAGCAGCAACCAAGGATTGTTCAACAATTCCGCCCAGGTATGGAACCACGGCTTCTTCTGGCATTCGCTCGCGCCAAGCACTTCGGGCCCGAGTGGCGACCTTGCCGACAAGATCGATGCGAGTTTCGGTTCGCTTGACGAGCTGAAGAGCCAGCTCAAGGCAAAGGGCGCAGGCCACTTCGCCAGCGGCTGGGTTTGGCTCGCAGAGAAGGGCGGTAAGCTCGAAGTCGTAGATACGCATGATGCGGATACGCTGGTCGATAGTGACTACAACCCGCTGCTGGTGATCGATCTGTGGGAGCATGCCTACTACCTCGATCATCAGAATGCTCGCCCGAGCTATCTCGATGCAGTGGTCGACAATCACCTTAACTGGGACTTCGCTGCAGACAATCTCGCACGCGGTTCGGCTTGGGCCTACCCTGCCTGATCGAGGGAAGACTGGAATGAGTAAAGGGCTCGCTCCGCAACGGAGCGGGTCCTTTTCAGTCGTCGGCCTGCATATCGAGGACGTTGCTGGAAAATAGTGGCTCGCCGAAGATGAATCCGATGAAGTTCGGTCTGCCCAAATGGTCGATCAATGCGGTCAATGTCAGCAGGATCGGCACGGAAAGCAGTGCACCTGCCACACCCCAGATCCAGCCGAAATAGGCCAGCGCCAGCAGGATTGCGACAGGGTTCATTGTGAAACGCGCGCCCAGCACGCTTGGGGTGACGATGTTGGACTCTATGGTGTGCAGCGCCAAGTAGACAGCAGCGGGAATGAGGCCGACAAAGACCGACTCTGCAGATCCAAGCCCGAAAAGGCCAAGCAGCACCACCATCATCAGCGGGCCAATGTAGGGAATGAAGTTGAGCAGGGCTGCCAACCCTCCCCACATTACGGGGGCCTCCATACCCATCGCCCAGGCACCCAGCGCGACTACGATACCTACACCGACATTGATAAGTCCGACCGTGAGGATATATGCCGCGACGCGATCCTGCACTTCGCGCATCGCTCGCGCAGCCTTGAGGCTAGCGCCCACTTGCTGGCGCTCCAGCAGCAAGCGCCGCCGCATCCGGACGCGCGCTTCAATCATGAAGAAGGCGAGCAGGAAAGTGAGCAATACCTCGAGCAGCACGGTCGGCGTTGCCAGTGCGAGTTGTTCGAGCACTGTGGGGCCGGCCAAGACGACCTCGATCTGTTGATCACCGGATAGTGCCGCGAGCTCCCTGTTCAGCTGCGCAACCCATGCAAATGTCATCTGCAGCTCGCTGAAGTGCTTCCCAACTTGCGTCACCATGGCCGGGACTTCGTCAAACAACGAAATCGCCGGGGTGAAAACCGCTGTCAGCGCCAGCGCGAGTATGGCGAAGAAGACCAGCAGGGCCAGTAATGACGACAGAACATTGGGAAGGCCCCAACCGGCAAGCTTATCCGCCAGCGGAGACAGGATGATCGTGAGGATGAGTGCAGCGACAAGCGGCAGGAAAACGACCGCACCGATGGAGAGCACGAAAGGCAGGGCGAAGAACAGCCCGATCGCCAACAGCACGACCAGAGCGGAAATCAGTCGCAGTTCCTGGGCAGCAAACGTCATCGTGCGACGGCGTGCCGTCCCGATGCTGTCATCTTCCGGCAGTTCCCTGTCCGAACTCATGCCCGCCTGCAAAATCCCTTTTCACGCGAACGCAATGCCCGCCGCATCATTTGATCGGTGCGGTTTCTCCGCGACCGGCAGCCACCTCGTCCAATTCCTCGAGAATGGCGCGATGGGCTGCAGGATCTTCTAGCGAACGATCAGGAATGTCGCCATCCTGAATCATGCTGGAAAGGGCGGCGCGCGCGCGGCCCACACGGCTCTTGATAGTGCCGACCGCGCAGCCGCAAATATTGGCTGCCTCTTCGTAGGAAAAGCCACCCGCGCCGACCAGCAGCAAGGCTTCGCGCCGCTCCGGCGGCAGCGTAAGCAGTGCACGGTGAAGGTCGGACAGGTGGATCGGTTCTTCCTGGCCGGCGGGTGCTGTGAGGATGCGTTCTGCTACCCCTTCATCATATTCGCCGCGAAAGCGGTTCCGGCGCATATCGGTAAGATAGGCATTACGCAGGATCACAAAGGTCCATGCGCGCATGGAAGTGCCGGGTTCGAACCGTTCCTGCGCGGCCCATGCCTTGAGCAGGGCTTCCTGGACGAGATCGTCCGCCATATCCGGGCGACCGCACAAACCGCGTGCAAAGGCACGCAAATGCGGCACAACTTCGGTCAGCTCGCGTTTGAATGCGCGCTTGTCTTCGGCGCTGCGCTTGGGCAGCTCCTTCTTGGCCTTGGTTTCGCTCATCGGTCTTCGTTCTCATCCAGCTTGGAGAGAAGGTCATTGAAGCTGTCCGGCAGTGGCTCGTCCAGCACGCTGTTATAGAGCTTTTTCAAGCCAGAGGTCCATTCCGGCTCATCTTGCTTGGAGACTTTCTCTTTTTTCGAAGACGAGGCAAGCTTCTTGTGGTCTTGAGACGATGCCATCAGTGATTGCATTCCATTTGATCGATCCAGTTCAAAGGCCCGGCTGCAGGGATACAGACATCCTACCCCTTTGCGGGCCTTCGCAAATTTTGGGCTATGTTGCGTGCGTTTGGAACGAAATGCTTCGCCTCCGGTTCCCCGCATAATGCGTTTATTGGCAGTCAGGCCTTTACAGCGCATGGCGACGGGGAAACGAAGTGCAACAATCGACGGAACTGCGAAGTCGGACCACGCGGTGGCTGCTTAGCTATCCGCGGGCGTTACCCATCGGCATTTTCGTGCTTGTCGCGGCCATTACGATCTTGAGCGTTTTTGCGATCGAACGCGGCGAATCAGAGCGTGACTCCGCCCAACTTAACGCCCGCGCAACGGCGATCGCTTCGGCATTGGAGCGGCGCGCCAACGCCAGCAGCGCGTATCTTCGTGCGGGCGCAGCGCTGCTTTCCACCATGGAAGAAGTGCCCGCCGATGATTTCCGGCGCTTCGTTTCGGAATTGCGGCTCGATGCTGATTATCGCGGTGCGGAAGGCATTGGCTGGGCAAGGGTCGTGTATCCATCCGAAATCGAGGCCTTCAACGCTTCCCTGCTAGAGCAAGGGCCGGGCACTTATCAGCTCTACCCGCCGCTAGAAGGATCCCAGCCATTCGCCGTTCCGGTCACGTTCCTGCAACCCGATACTGAGCGTAACCGTCGCGCCTTGGGCTTCGATATGTATTCCGAACCGGTGCGCCGGGCTGCTATGCAAGAAGCCGAGCAAAGTGCACGCCCGATCGCCAGTGACAACATCGTATTGCAACAAGAAGGAAGTGGACAAGCTCCGGGCTTTCTCATTTACATGCCGGTGTTCGAAGCCGGTGCGGGCGGACGCCAGTTGAAGGGCTTCGTGTACAGCCCTTTCAACGCACAGGATTTCCTTCAAAGCGCCTTGGAACTTGAAGATGCCGGAATCTTTGGCGTGCGGCTTTACGCCAGCGACCCGGGAGATGGCGAAGGGTCGCGGCTCGCCAGTACATTCGACGGCGAGATTGCCAACCTGCGCAGTGTTCGCCAAACTGTGGTCATTGCAGAAAACCCCTACATGCTCATCGTAAGCGAACGCAGCAATCCGGGCCTGTCGGGGCTGTCCATGGTCACGTTGATCTTCGGTTTGCTGGTCGCCACTCTCCTGCTGCTTCTCCTCCGGATTCTGACACAACAGGCACAGGAAGATGAGTCTTCTCTTGCGTGGTTTGAAGAGCAGGCATCGATCCGCAATTCGCTGACCCGCGAACTCAATCACCGGGTGAAGAACACGCTCGCCAATGTCCTTTCTATCATCGCGCTTACGCGCCGACGTGCAGACAGCGTGGATGAGTTTGCAAACTCTCTCGACGGGCGGGTCCGCGCGCTTTCGGCAACGCACGATCTTCTTACGCAATCTGATTGGGGCGCAACGCCCATCAAGGCTGTCGTCGATGCCGAACTGCTCCCGTACGCGCACACCGGCGATCATGTCGTCCGGTTGACCGGGCCGGAAGTAGAACTGGCGCCGAATGATGCCTTGTCGCTAGGTCTCGCCGTCCATGAACTGGCAACCAATGCGAGCAAATACGGCGCGCTGAGCAAGAGCGGTGGTACAGTTAAGGTGGATTGGGTCAAGGCAACCGATGATCTTGTGCGCCTTGAATGGGTGGAACGCGGTGGCCCAGAGGTTTCACCCAAACGGAGCCGCGGTTTCGGCACCGATTTGATCGAGCGGATTGTAGCGCACGAATTACGCCATCCGGTGCAGCTCGATTTTGACCCGGAAGGTGTACGCTGCGTGCTTATGATCCCGCTACGGCGACCGAGCGAGTTTGCTATTCGAGCGGGAAAGGCCCTACCGCCCTTGGTGAGATAGCCGATCTCTTCGCAATTGCTGGACGGGTAATTCAGCGCTCTTTACAGCAACAGCAGTGCGAACATTTTCCATCTTGTCCTCGTTGGCGGCGGCTTTTGGTTTGCTTCTGTCCTCTTGCTCTGCAGCAAAGGAACCCGGCCCGGTCGTGCTCGCCCCGTCAAGCACTCAAGAGGCGATGGTCGACATCGCCGATGAATGGGAAGCGCAGGGAAATTTGCGCCCTATCCTTTCCTTCGCAGGGACGCCCGCCCTGGCGCGTCAGGTGGAACAGGGCGCACCTGCAGACATTGTCATTTCCGCGGATCACCAATGGATGAATTGGCTTGATACTCGCGGTCTGATCCGGCCGGACACGCGAACGGTCGTTCTCGGCAACGCCTTGGCCCTTGTCGGGTCCGAACCGAACGGTCAGAATCAGACAATTTCCCGGCGGTTGGCGGAACTGGGCGACGGGCGATTGGCAATAGCTGATCCCGAGTCGGTTCCTGCCGGACGCTATGCGAAATCTGCGCTTTTGCGGATGGGCTTGTGGGAAAGCGTGGAAGACCGTGTCGTGCCGACAGATAATGTGCGCAATGCATTGGCACTCGTCGAGACCGGTGAGGCGCGGCTTGGCATTGTTTATGCGACAGATGCGCAAGCGTCCGACCTTGTGTACAATGCCAGGCAATTCGACGTTCGCTATGCGCCGGAGATCTCTTATCCCGGTGCGGTGACCACCGAAGCAAGGCACGCAGACGCGAAGAGGTTCCTGGACTTCCTCCATAGCGAATCGGCTCACATGATTTTTGCCGAGCACGGCTTCTCTCAGGTCGAGAATGCCCTGTGAGTTTGTCGACGGCGGAATGGGAAATTGTCCTGCTTTCGCTCAGAGTGAGCGTGGTGGCCGTGCTGATTACGTTGCCGGTTGCATATGCGCTGGCATGGCTGCTGGCGCGTCGTCGATTCCCGGGCCGCGTGCTGCTCGATGCCGCAGTTCATCTGCCGCTCGTCCTGCCTCCTGTCGTAACTGGCTGGCTATTGCTCATTGTCTTCGGACGCAACGGGCCCGTCGGCCGTTGGCTTTATGAGATTTTCGGAATTACGCTGGTATTCAGTTGGGCGGGAGCGGCGCTAGCAGCAGCGGTGATGGCGTTGCCGCTGATGGTACGGGCGATGCGACTTTCCATCGATGCGGTCGACAGGCGACTGGTTGGCGCGGCGCGCACTTTGGGGGCTACGCGCTGGCATGCCTTCCGCACGATAACGCTGCCGCTCAGCCTGCCCGGGATTGCTGTTGGGGCAATGCTCGGATTTGCCCGGTCGCTTGGTGAGTTTGGTGCGACGATCACCTTTGCCGCAAACATCGCTGGTGAGACCCGCACGCTTCCGCTGGCGATCTATTCGGAGCTGCAACTGCCTGGATCGGAAGATTCGGTTACGCGGCTCGCGATCATCTCGATCATCCTGTCGCTAGGAGCCTTGCTGGCAAGCGAATGGCTGGTGCGCCGCTCGCAAGGGAACCGTGCACATGTACTTTGAGGTGACGATAGGTATGCAAGTGGGAAAGCGCTCCATCGCCGCCGCCATCCGGTCTGATACGCGGCTGACGGCTTTGGTCGGGCCTTCCGGAGTGGGCAAGACAAGCGTGCTGAACGCCATTGCCGGCCTCAGAAAGCCCGCTACCGGCCATATTTCCATCGCGGGCGAAACGCTGTTCGATGATCGAACCGGTGTTAATTTGCCGCCCGAGCTGCGCCGTGCAGGCTATGTCTTCCAGGATGCCCGACTGTTCCCGCACAAGCGCGTCGACGCCAACTTGGCCTATGGTCAAAAACTGGCGAGAGCGGAGGCGGGGTGGATCACGCGCGATGAAGTCGTCGATCTTCTCGGCATAGGTGATTTGCTGCCCCGCTGGCCGGCTACGCTCTCAGGAGGTGAAACGCGGCGCGTGGCCATCGGCCGGGCCCTCCTCAGCGCACCACGATTTCTGCTGCTGGATGAGCCCCTGACTTCGCTCGATGCAGAACGAGCGGAAACCCTGTCGCAGTTGATCGAGCAGATCAGGGACGAGATTGCCATCCCGATCCTGCTCGTCAGCCACAGCGCAGCCGAAGTGGAGCGACTAGCCGGTAATGCGGTCGAAATGGGCGCGTAAGAGCGCGGACCAGATGGGCCCAAAGGCTGCAGTCGGATTGCAGTCGTCAGAAGGCTGCGCTGTGGACCGGCGATACCATTTCGGTCATCTTTCACACGAATTTTTTACCCTTTCTTGACCATAATGTCCGTTCGAAAATTGCAGGATTTTGGTATGATCACGGTCTGGTTGGAAAATGGGGGCTTGAGGCGCGCGCTAACGATACTGGCGGTGGGGCTGGTGCCGGTGATGCTGTTCAGTGTCTACGCCGCGGTTCAGGCCGAATTTCGCGATGCGCGTCTGATCCGAGATACCACTGCGCGAACAGTTGCAACGCGCGATCAGCTTACAGAGCTGCTAGCCATGCATACCGATGCTGAAACGGCGGTTCGCGGATTCGTCATTACCCAGGACGAGAGATTTCTCGAAAGCTATGAGATTGCGGCGGCGAGACGCGAGCGGCTGTTTATTTCACTTGAACAAAGCGCCGACCCAGAGGTGCTGGCGCGCCTCCCAGTGTTACGTGAACTCAGCGATGCCAAGCTTGCGAATGCCTTGCAGAACGTGAATTCAGTTCGGGAAGGGAATGTTGCGGCAGCCCGCTCCCGGATCGTGGGCGGACACGGCAAACGACTGATGGACAATATACGGTCGCAGATCGTTGCGCTGGTCGCCTCGGAAGATGTGCGCCTTGCGCGGCTCGTGGCGGCAAGTGAAGTATCGCGCAATGTTCTCGAACGAACGATCACACTCATACTGATCTGTCTCGCCCTGCTGCTTATGGCTGTCACACTTGTGGTAAATCGCTCGCTTCGGCAACGCAGCGAAGCGCTCACAGAAGCGAGGCGGCAGGATGAACGGTCAAGAGCCATGTTCAACGGAGCGGTCGACGGCATGCTGCAGCTCGATGGGGACGGCAATATCCTGAGTATGAACCCCAGTATCAGCCGCATGTTCGGCTATTCGCCGGAAGAATTGCTTGGCAAGCACAACATGTTTCTGATGAAGGATGACTATTCCCTTGATGAAAGCCGGGCCTGGCTGGCAACGGTCGGAGCGGCAGGCACGCATGGCGCGGGGCGTCGGCAGGAATTTACCGGCCAACGCGCCGACGGCACGACATTTGAAACCGAAGTGGCTATCAGCCGGGTCTCTGGCGGCAGGGAAAGGCTGTACGTGGCGGCCATCCGCGACATTTCCGGTCGCAAACGGGCCGAGCAGATGAAGAGCGAATTCGTCTCTACTGTCAGCCATGAATTGCGGACACCGCTCACGTCTATCGGCGGCTCACTCGGGTTGCTTGGCGCTGGTGCCGTAGGGCCGCTTAACGACAAGGCCAAGCGCCTTGTGGAAATCGCTCACGCCAATTGTGAACGGCTGGTGCGCCTCATCAATGACATTCTCGACATTGAAAAGATTGAAGCGGGTAAAATGGAATTCGACTTACGGCGTATGCAAGTGGCGCCGCTGGTGCTGCGGACTGTTGATGCCATGCGCGGGTATGCCGATAAGCATCAAGTACAGGTAAAGACCATACTTCCGCCGTGGCCTCAATACGTGACGGGTGATCGCGACAAGCTGGAGCAATTGCTGACCAATCTGCTATCCAATGCCATCAAACATGCGCCCAAAGGCAGCGAAGTCGAGGTCTTCTCGACCCATGAAGACGACAGCGTGCGGATTGAAGTCAGGGATCGAGGGGGCGGCATCCCGGAAGAGTTCCGTGGTCGAATCTTCGGCAAGTTCGCCATGGCGGACGCTTCCGATAGCCGCGCCAAGGGCGGCACCGGCCTCGGCCTTGCCATCGCGCGTGAAATCGCTCGCCGCCATGGCGGTGAGATCGGCTATGATGACCGTGAGGGCGGTGGAACGGTATTCCATCTGGAAATGCCACAGCTCGAGACAGACTCCGAATTGGGTCGATACGCCGAAGCCAAGGGCTTGCCCCGCTTACTGCATCTGGACGATGATCACGACACGCTGGACGTGGTTGCCAGCGCATTTGACGGTCAGGCGAACATCCTGTCTGCGCATACTCTCTCCGAGGCGCGAGCGCGGCTTGCCTCGGGCAAGATTGACGGCGCGATACTTGATATCGCCCTGGCATACGAAAATGGACTTGATCTCATAGGGGAACTTCGCGCGACGGCCGGTAGAATGCCGATCGTGGTGTTTACTGCTATAGATGAGGCGCGCGATGCGGGCGAAGTTGACCGTATTCTTATTAAAAGCCGGTCGTCCATGACTGATCTCGTCGACGTAACCATGCGCCTTCTCGAAAAGCGCAGAAAGGCCGCGTGATGAAAGTTCTCTATGTCGATGACGAGCCCGATATCCGCGAAATCGCAGAGCTGGCGCTTGGTCTGGATCCGGAGTTCGAGGTGCGGACTGCCGCATCCGGGCGTGAGGCACTCGAAATAATGGGTAACTGGCGGCCAGACACGGCACTGCTTGATGTCATGATGCCTGGAATGGACGGCCCCAGCCTGCTTCAGCACATGAGAGAGCAACAGGCCCTGACCCAAGTGCCGGTTATCTTTGTCACGGCACGTGCGCAGCGCAGCGAACTGCAGAACTTCTCTACGCTTGATGCGCTGGGGGTGATCGCCAAACCCTTCGACCCGATCACGCTTTCAGCCCAGGTCAAGGCGCTGCTGTCTTGAACCCGATTGAGGCCAAGATGGCTGAGTTAGCGGACCGCTTTGCCAGCCGGGCGACTGAAGAACGCGCCACAATCTCTGAGGCTCTGCAAAGCGGAAATCGCGAGGCATTGAGAGACCGTTCGCATAAGCTTGCGGGTATTGCGGCAATGTTCGGTTTTCCTGCCATTGGCGAGGCGGCGCTGGCACTCGAAATGGCAGCGGAGAACGGCGATGATGTACACGCTCCGGCGCAGTTGCTCGACGCCCTCCTCGCAGAGTTGGGGGCGGTTGGCTAGCTGGTCGCGAAGCCCTTGCGTGTCATTGTACCCCAGCTCTGCTGCTTGCGCAGGAACTGCCACCAGCCTTGCAATCTCCAGAAATTCGAGAGCTGCCGATAACCGAAATTCTCCAGCACGGCGACCGAGGCAAGAAGCAAGAGCTCGCGGATCTTGGGGAAGCGCCGCAGCTGGATTTCCTCGATCACCAGAGTCGCCATGGAAAGGAAGATACCAAGGGTGAAGGTGACCGAAAGAAAGGCCAAAAGCCAAGGCAATGCCAGAAGCCCGAGTGCCCACAAGAGTGGGACGAGGATGTAGCCGATCACCTCGACCAACGGGCCAAGCACGTCCACCAAAAGGATTTGCCCGAAACCGACAAAGCCAATTCGACCATATTTGGGATTGAAGAGCATGTCCTTGTGCTTGACAAAGCATTCAAGCGAGCCGCGCTGCCAGCGCGCGCGTTGGCGCGAAAGGACTTGCAGGCTATCCGGGCATTCCGTCCAGCAGACCGGTTCAGCAATGAAATCGATGCGATACTTCCGCCCGCGGTCGCGCATCAGTCGGTGAAGCTTGATGACAAGTTCCATATCCTCGCCAACCGTTCCATGGCTATAGCCGCCGACCTCGACCACGTGACGTCTGCGGAAAATGCCGAAGGCACCAGAAATCACCGTCAGTGCCTGCATCTTGCCAAGGCCCAGCCGAGCCATGAGGAAAGCTCGCAAATATTCGACGATCTGAACCAGCGCGAGAAAATTTCGTGGCAGGTGGATTTCGCTGATCCGCCCCGAGTCCACTTTGCAGCCATTTGCGATGCGGATGGTACCGCCTGCGGCAATCGTAAGGTGGGGATCATCGATGAATGGGCGAACCACGCGCAGAAGCGCGTCTGGTTCAAGAATGGAGTCCGCATCGATGGCGCAGAAAAGCGCGGTACGACAACAATTGATGCCTGCATTCAGGGCATCGGACTTGCCGCCATTCTCTTTGTCCACAACCAGCAGGCGCGGGTAATTGGGCGACGCGTAGAATCCGCGGATCGGCGCGTGCTGTACAGAGGTGTCAACGAACCGCTGGACAGACGATAGCCCAAATTCGTCGATCAGGCGCTGCAATGTTCCATCCTTCGAGCCATCATTTATGACGACCACTTCAAAGTCAGGATATTGCAGGGCCATGAGGCTCCGGGTGCTCTCGACGATATTCACCTCTTCGTTGAAAGCTGGCGCCAACACGGAGATCGATGGTGCCTGCTCCGAATAGCGCCGCCACAGTGTTGCACTGCGTGGGACCGGCGGACGGGATGCCAGGGCGGCTGCCGCATAGACAAGTTGCATAAAATAGAAGAGCGTTTGGAGAACGCCGGTCAGGATAACTACCACCGCAATGGTCTCTGCGCTCGCTACCATCCACGCTGCCGGATCGTTGAAAGAAAATTCGTTCATGCCACTCGTCCTTCCGCCAGAATGGCCGAGGCCGTACTGCGTGCGAATTCGTTCTCTTCAGAGCTTGCTTGGCGCAGTGCATTGATGCCGCGCGGACCAAGCCGCAGCAGGGCTTCTCCGGCGCGATAGCGCACCCACCAGTTCTCGTCGGCCAGCAGCTCTCCAAGCCTATCTGCGGTGGCGCTTGCGCGAAGTTTGCCGGCCGCCTCCGCCGCCGCAGTCCGCACAATCCATTCATCGCTGTGTAGCCCCGTGATGATCGCTTCGATCCCTATCGGATGGCCGTTGCGACCGAGCGCTCGAAAGATACGCGGCTGTAGTTCGGGTTCGGCCGCAGCTTCTGTTGCCATGCTTGCGAGAAGTGGGGCATACTCTCCGCCGGTTGCTGCCAAGGCTTCGGTCGCGACGAATTTTGCTTCCACAGGAACATCCTGATCGAGCAAGAGCGCAGCCACTTCGCCGGGATTGCGTTCGGCAAGGTCGCTCATCAGCGCAACCAGCAGCAGCGAGTGCTCTTCCGACCCCATTTTCAGCTTGTCGACCAGCACGCGAATCGGCGGGGCATCATCGCGATGAGCCAGCGCGAGCGCTGCCGCAAGGCGGACATCCGGATTGATGTCATCGAGCGCGGCGATTGTTTCGGCCACGTGCTGGTCGAACAATGCCAGGGCTTCCACCGCCGTCAGCCGTGTTTGTGCTGAATGCGACTTCAGCCGTCGGATGAGAAGATGGGGAACGCCCATGCTCGCGGCGCGCGCAAGCAAGGCTTCCCGGTCCGAGCCGCGCGTCAGCTCGGCCAGCTCGCACGTCAGATTGGCGGCAATTTCCAGGCGTATCCCAAGAAGCGCGTTCGCATCCCCCTCTCCAGCCAGAAGAGCGGGAAGAAGTTCTGCGCGTATAGCTTCGCGGCGGTTTCCTGATCGCTCTACCAGCACGCGGGCAATGACAAGGACGCCCAGTGCGATTGCCGCCAGCATGCAAAGCGCCAGAGAAAGCTCCCAGAGGAACGTCAGCGAGTTCACAGCCGGACTTTCAACCCGATGCGAAATTCAGTGCGGTCGGCCGGCCCATCGCGCCATTCACGGGCAAAGCTGCCGGTGATCGAAACAGTGTCCCCTAGCGGGACTTCGCCGCCGCCAAAGATCGAATATGTGTCAATTACCAAGCCGACATCGGTGTCGGGCCCGGCGGCAATGCCCAAAAAAGCGCGAGAACGGTCGCCCGGCGCAAAGTCACCTCGGAACGATCCGCCAATCCGCAGGGAATCGTCCTCTGCGACAAGTGCGTTGGCTCGTGCTGTCAGCGAGAAATCCCCGGTGCCGCCCAGATATCGGGTGATCGCGGGTGAGATGTTGAACACATCCTGCGCTGGAAAGCTGCGCCACGCGGCGTCGAACCCGATCACGGTCGCCGATGGGCCTTCGGACAAACGATGATCGACGCCCGCGGTCAGGCCGATTTCGGGTCGGAAATCGGCCGATGGCGTGCCGCTCGCGCCCATGCGAAGCCATGTGTTATCGCCTGCTCGGTGGGTGTAGAGCGCGCCAATCTCGACGTCGTCGAAGCCAAAGCGCTCGTACCACACGCCACGGACATCAAATGTGTCGCGTTGTGCCACCGGTACGGACAGGACCACACCTGTCTCGCGCCAATCCTGCAGTCCACCGGCCAGCGTAGAGACGGCGCCTTCGAAAAGGACAAAACCCTGACGCTTATCGCCGCGCGCCCTGCGGCGTTGAATCTCGGCTAACCCTTGCGAGGCATCGGTATATTCAGGCGTGCGGGCGACCACTGTGCGAAACTGGCGCTCTGCATCTTCGAGCCGCCCGAGCGCCAGATAGGCATAGCCCAGTTGCACGCGCGCATCGACGTCATCGGGGTTCTCTGCCAGCCATTGTTCCAGCAAGGGAACAGCACCCGCTGCATCACCAGATAAACGCGCTTCAACGCCGCGTTCGTAAGCGGTCGCATCCTGCGCCAATCCTGTGGATGGATCGAGCAGGCAGATCACTGCGGCAAGCTTCAATGCTCGCAGCATCGTCAAGCTGCTTTCAGCAGCCGCGAAAGGCGTGCCAGCAGCTCCTCGGGCATGAAGGGTTTTACGAGGTAATCATTCGCGCCAAGCTCAAGCGCACCGACGATATCCTTTTCGCCACGACGCGCGGTCAACATGATAACCGGGGTCTTCGCGTGTCTTTCCGACGCACGCATTCGGCGCAGTACTTCAAGGCCGTCATGCACCGGCATCATCATGTCGAGAACCACAGCGTCGGGTTCGCTATCTTCAAGCCGTTGCAGTGCTTCCCGCCCATCGCTTGCGAGGACGGCATCGAAATCACGTTGAGTAAGCCGGAATTGGAGGAGTTCGCGAAGAAGCTTCTCGTCATCAGCTACAAGTACGGTCGGCATGGCACTCCACCTGAAAATTCTCGTAGTGAGTACCGCCAAGATGGTTAAAGCCGGGTTAAATCTTTCCCTCGTTGCAACCGCAAAGTGCCGAACTATGGACGAAAAGTCTGGGAAACAATTCGCCCGGTGAGCCGCCGGCCTCACAATCCCATGTTAAACGATGCTGCGTTGACAGGCAGCCAATATGAACCCCTCGCAAGTGCGAACGTCTTAGCGGCCCAGAAATTCGCCGATTTTGTTAAGGCATGGTGCGGGACGTAGTCCGTCGCGAACCGTTCTCTTGCCTCGTTTCCGTGTTCTGCAGGGAATCTCCAGGGAAATTTGAAATTTCGGGCGTTTTGCAGCCAACTTGATGTGCCGCAATCCGCAGAATTCCGCCACTTTCTATGCCAAATTCCCTACTCGCGGAGCAGGGAATTCCTACTTCCAAAGCAGGGAAGTTCGATCAGGTGAGCAGGGAACAGGATTGCGAGCTTCAGGGAACCACGAGACTGTCGTATTCTTCTTTATCGAGCTCCGCCTGACGCCACAGCAGGTTAAGGCGAAGATTGTCGGTAGAGGCATTTACCGCATCACCGTGAATGACGAACACACGGTCGAGAATTACGTATCCGCATCCGGCCCGTTACTCGGTGCGGTGTTTGGAGCGACGGTTAAGATCGGAGGACGGGTATTAGTTCGCGGAGCCGATGAGGCGGCTGATGTTGCCGCAGAGAGTGTGGGGGGTATCAGGACCGCAGAAGGTATTCTCTACAACGGGATAACCGGTCCTGGTCCGCTCGGCTCCAAGGTTGCTAGCACATTCAGAAGTGGTTCTTACACCGAGGTAATCACGTCTGAAACTACCTCGCTATATCGCGTCTATGGCGGCAAGGCTGGCGAGATTGGCCCTCACTGGACAAGAACACGGCCTAGCGGACCGTTGCAGTCGGTGATCGACAGTGCGATCGATCCTGCATGGGGCAACAATGCGACGGGAGTGGTCAGAATCGATGTTCCGCGCGGCGTTACAATCTATGAAGGGGCTGCCGCTCCACAGCGCGGTTTGGTAGGCGGCGGTAATCAGGTATTTGTGCCCCGCGTAGATGAATCATGGATCGTGCGATGACAGTATGCCCTTGGGAGGAGATCGAGGACTTTCAGAGTCGCTCGGAGTTTGATCGCTTTGTAGCGTGGATGGAAGGTCAGGTTGCGAACGGTGAGGCAGTCGAAGTCGAAGTGACCGCTCCGTATTTGGATGCGACCACCTTCACTGAGAAATGGTTCAGGCACGTTGGAAGCGGTGAGGTCTGGCGGCTCGTCTGGCCAGATGGTCCTTTTACCGGTCTGTTCGCGCGCATTGATAGACCTTCTAAAATTCCGGTAAAATTCGGGGGACAGTACACTTAACTAACAAAGCGACCGACCCGATCAGTCGCAACCCCTTTCCTACACCTCCGCCGCCATGCTCCCCTCGCGGTCATGCCCCAACCTTGCCGCGGTGCTGTCAGACTAAAGTGGTCTTCTGACGCTCGCCCCGCTGGCTGGCTCGGATGAGCTGCAATTCGAGAGCCAAACCGCCCAGTCCATTCAAACGCTTCAACTCATCGCCCGAGGTCATTCGCCCTGTGGTGATGATGTATGTCCGGTTCCTGCTGAGCTTGCGGAATGTAGAAGATCTTCTGGCCGAACGCGGCATTGATATTTGCCACGAGACAGTTCGGTTCTGGTGGAACAGGTTTGGCCCAATGTTTGCGGCTGACATCAAGCGACAACGGATCAGCCGAATGCGTGGGTTTCGCAACTGGCGCTGGCACGTCGATGAAGTCTTTGTGAAGATCAACGGAGAGACCCACTATCTGTGGCGCGCAGTTGATCACGAAGGCGAAGTGCTCGAGAGCTTTGTTACGAAGAACAGGGACAAGTCAGCCGCTCTGCGCTTCTTCAAGAAGACGCTGAAGCGACACGGGAGGGTCGAAGCGATCGTCACGGATGGTCTCCAATCTTACCCAGCAGTGATGCGCGAGCTCGGCAACCTGGAACGAAGAGAAGTGGGGAGCTGGCTGAACAACCGAGCGGAGAACAGCCATCTTCCATTCCGACGAAGAGAACGAGCAATGCTCAGGTTCCGGCAGATGAAGGCGTTACAGAAGTTCGCCTGCGTTCACGCCAACATCCACAACCACTTCAACCAAGACCGTCACCTCATCGATAGACAAACTTACAAAGCCGCTCGCTTAGCCGCACTGGCTGAGTGGCAGCTTCTTGCAGCCTGATCTCAGCGCGACCTTGCCCTTGCCGCGCCAATCGGAGACGAGTTGCGGTTAGTCTGACAGCACCAGAACTACTTATCCGCATCCGGCCCGTTACTCGGTGCGGTGTTTGGAGCGACGGTTAAGATCGGAGGACGGGTATTAGTTCGCGGGGCCGATGAGGCTGCTGAAGCCGCAACGAGGGGTTTCTCTGCAGCTGAGCGTGGCGTAATTGATGAAGCGCGAGTTATCGTGACTTCGCCTCAGATGTCTCAGCTAGAGGCGGCGCATGCTGCAGGTGAGTCTTTGATGGTCAATATTGGAGGGCGCCAAATATTATATGAACCTGGTCTTCCAGCGTCTGGCATGACAATGTTCGGTGAAAACGGATTTGTGATGGGCAGAGAGGCGTTTGTTTCGGTACATGAGCGTAATCAGACTGTATTGCATGAGCTCCACAGGCTCACGTTCAGTGATTCTGCTGGTGGGGTGTCCGGCGCGCTGGCCACACAAGAAACTCAGGCGGCATTCGATTTTGCCGCTAGGGCATGGGAGCTATTACGATGACAGTTACGAATGTAGCAGGAAAGTGGATTGAGGCTGGAAAAAGGCTCGCAAGCGACGCTGGTTGCGAGGTGCTTTGTCCGGTGAATCAAGACGCAATTCTAGCAGTCACAGATATCCCGATCGCCGGGTCAGACAAATTTGAGAGAATTATGGAATGCCCAAAATGCGGCGCTAAGAATGTGCTGTTATTGCGCAATTAGAATTCCAGAGGAATTCCGAGGCTCAGTATACTCAATTCACAAAGCGGCCTATCCAATCTTTCGATAACCCCTTTCCTACACCCGCGCCCGCATGCTCCGCTCCCGGCCATGCCCCAACCGCGCCTCAAATCCCCAACCTCAGACAAAGAGCAACGCCGCAAGGCATGTCCTGAGCCGGGCGAAGGGGCGCTTCATCAGCCTTTGGCGAAAGGTGACAAATCCAACAGCCGGGTGCGCTCATTTTCCCCAGAACTCTGCGGGTTTGCGCAACTTATGAAGTTTCGCAAAACACCCCTGTCTGTGTAACACTATAAGGATGTACTTTATCAACTAACCCACTGACCCAGCCCCGCTCGCCGCCGGACAAGAACTCGTTCCGCCAGCCACACAGCACGGGTCTTCACCGATCGCAGCGCGGGCGGATCGGGAAGTGCAGAGCCTGGGAGCTATGGCTATATCCGCGAGCACTTCTATCGCTTCGGCGGGCAGGCGATGGGCGAGGTGGGCAATAATGGCAGCGACAATGTCGACTATGCCACGCTGATTGCGCGGCGCGACGATACCGGCAACGGGTACTACCGCGGCCTGAGTGGCGAAACCTCATGGCCTGATCGACCGTGTGGGCAGGGCACGCTTTGCCAAATGGAGACGAGTTAGCGTTAGTATGACAGCGCCGCTGACAGGGCGCCGCTTACTGCGGGCATCGGCATTATCGCTCGACTGGGCAGGTCAGCGCACCTTTCTCGGGTTCTCCTCAGAACAACCCTACCCAAACAGCATCTCCAACTGGTGGCAAGGTTCTGGCCGCTTGAGACACTGGGCCTGTTCGGGGCCAATGCCACGCTCCAGATTGGTCTCAGCTCGCGGTCCACCAGCTACACGTCCCGCTAACCTACCGTAATGTCCGCAGTACCTTGCGAAGTTATCGCGGAGACTGGCGCCACTAGGAAACTGAAGGACTGGGTGGTGCGCTTACGGGAAACTGACACACGATATATCTGTCTGATAATATTACTAAATGTTTGTCTGGGGCGCTAAAATGCCCCCAATATTGCCCCCGAAATCGACGTAAGCCTTTGATTGGTCACGTGTTTGAGTCCCTCTAAAAATGCGTTTACCCAAAATTTTTTTCGAAAACAGCGAATCATCGAGGGCATTTGAGCAACTTGAAGAACGCTTGGGTGGACGAGATTCACCGTTTCCAAGCCATCCAATTTCTCGATCAATTCGACGCGATCTTGAGCGCTGATATAGTTGCTTTCAGAGTTCGGGCTGGAGCCGGCCAACAAAGACCGACACCTTCACAACTCATCCCTTATCGCGAGATAACTCATCGCCCTGTTTGCCCAGAGATTCCCATCCTTGGCGAAGAGCGCGCCGCAGCTGCCTTGGGCTTACGATGTCGATACGGCTTGTCTGAAAGCCAGTGCTAGCGCCCAAATCATTACGATTAGCACTAAGACCAGCGAACCTGCGACGAGCGGGAGAACGAAAGTGGCTTCGCCATTCGGAGCTAAGCCACCGCTTTCTAGGATCTCTAGGCGTCCGAATACACTGCGCCATCCAAAACCGAGATTGTATGTCCAAGCCGCTGCCAGAAGTCCCGCGGCGCTTCGGGGCCTTATGTGCAGGCTCGTAACCCCTGCGAAGACCATCAGTGCGACGCTTATATAATCGACGATCAACGCCTGAAGCGGTTGGCCCCAAACTACATGGTACCAAGTTTCAAGAATGAAGTGGACAGACGTTGCCACCAGCGTGAGGCAAGCCAGCCAAGTTTCTGACCGATGACGCATTTTAGTCCATCCTGAAGTATCGACAGAAATTTCGTTAGTTTAGTGGACCACCCATTACGCCGCTATCCAGCCAGACCAATCGCCGTCCAGGCATCGAGATAGCTTAGAAAGGGCACCTCTGCTGGGCGCTCCTTAGTTTTGACATCCAGAAGGAGGGCGCGCGCTTCAGCCCCCGACCCAAGCCGACCACTGACATCGTAAGCGAGATATGCGCCTCCGCCGGATGAGAATGTCAAAACGAGATCGGCCGGATCATGCCGTGAAGCGATCTCGTCGAACCATTCGGCTTCACCAAAGGTGTGGATCTGGCTTTCCACAGTCGTGACCATACCTGAATTGAGCGGTCCACCGAAACCATACAGATCGGTAAGGCCATCCATGACATTTCGCATGATCCAGGAATATTGCTCGGGCGCCGCAGCATCGAGCGGTGCCCAAGCCCTCACGCGTTTCGCTTCTGCCCAGAGAGTGGGCGCGCGGGACCATGCCACAAGAGCTGTCTCATCGAGCTGAAGCGAGATGAGCCGGCACAGTCCATAGGTTGAGGAAAACACCAGGCAGCCATCGATGATGCTGGTTTCCAAAACCGCAGCGGTTTCCGGGAGGTAGGGCGCGATTGATGCCAACTCGCGCCTGAATTCTGCTTGCGCCTGCGATGCATCGCTTTCCAGATATCCATGCCAATGCTTCGGTGCAGGATCGGACGGGACCGCAAGCCTGGCATTCGGGTCCAGGCTCTCTCTAAATTCGCTGATCAGTCGTTCGCTCATCGTTGTCCTACAGGAGCGTCAACGCGCTCCACCCTGCATTCATCAAAAGCGATACCAGCAATCACCGTGCTGTTTATTGCACAGCCTCAGGATAGGCATCGCCAATCAGAATCTCGTAAGTGCGCTCAATGTTGGCGGGCGATATCTTCCAGCGATCCCAATTTTCGAATTCGAACAGCATCTTGAGATCGCCATCGCTTCGCAGGACCGCGAGGCATTTAATCCAGTAGTCGGCACCCTCGACACGCGTGACTTCCCGAAACCGCTTGAAGGCCTCCATCATTGGCTTCCTATCCTGAGATAGGTTGAATTCTTGCAGTTCTTTCTCCGAGAACATGAAGACCTGGCCTGTGCAATTCACTCCATCGCGGGTTTCAAACATGTAGCCGCAGTAGTCCCAATCGGCGCCGCTCTGCTTCGCGTGGCGCATTAGGATCTGTCCAATCTCGACGACAATTCGTTCCTGTTCTTTCATGCCCTTGAGCTTACAAAATATTCGGGCGCAATTTGGAAGGGCAACATTGCGCTCGGAGCAATTCTTGATTTGCAGACACACGCGCTCCTGCGCACAAAAGAACAGCACCTCGTCTGAAGACAGCATTGGCCTATGGAACTCGACCACATCTTCTTTTTCGTTCGCGACGAGAAGCAAGCTCGCGAGATGATGGAAGCCGCGGGTCTGCGAGTGAATTATTCGAGGGCGCATCCGGGGCAGGGAACGACCAATGTTTGCGCTTGCTTCGAGGATATCTTTCTCGAACTGCTCTGGCTCGATGGATCTCCGATCAGTGCAGAGAGTGAAATCATTACGCTTGGAGCAAGAGGACGCGGAGAAGGCTCACCTATCGGTGTCGCATGGCGCGGCGACCTCGGTGATACTGCGGGACCGACCGTTTCCTATGCGGCACCCTTTTTGCCTTCGGGACTATCAATTCCGGTCGCCGAGCAAAGCCTCGACCCGAATATGCCATTCCTGTTCCGCACGCCCGGTGGGGTTCGCCCTACCGAACGCCGAGACGAACTCGTCGGCGACCGCCAAATGCCTCGCTTTAGCGGCATTGCCGACTGCACCATTCTGACGCCGAACCCGGCGCCCGTGAGCAGACTGCTTGCGCCCTTTACGGACCTCTCGGTCAGCGAAGGTCACCCCGGGCTGCGTTTCGCGTTGCTCGATCGAGCAGGCGAACGGGCAGGTCAGATTGTATGGCACAGCGGCGATACTGCCGGCTTGCCATGATGGAATTGGACAATCGATCTTCGATTGCACCGAGGGCAATGTTTGTATTGCCCGGAGCACCTTTCCTGCTCAATCAGGCGGCACAAGCAATGCCGTCTAGAATGTCTCGTCAGAGCAGAGAAAGGACAGGGGTCCAACGATGGACGGAAAAACTACTCCCACATGGCCGATATTGGCCTTTGCCATCATGCTTCTGGTCATCGGGCTCGCCATCTTCGGCCTGCCGCTCCTGATCGAAGGACAAGCAGACAATACCGAACTCCAGGAGCGCACCAGCGGGATTGGCGGCGCAATCATGGGTGTCGGGGTCGTTGTGTTTCTTGTCTACCTGTTCAAGCGCAAGAAATAGCCACTCCTGCATATGCGCTTTGGCACAAGCAACGGGATCTGCGCGCGCACCGTGCCATTGGCTTTGGCGGCGCTGGCTCTGATGTCCTGCGGCTTCGAGCAGGCACGGCAGCCGCTATCAGGGGCGGACGCGGCACTGGCAGTCTATCGGATCATCGACAGTTGTACGGCACCACCCGAGGATCCGTATGCGATTGCCGAGACCGGCTTGTTTGCAAATGGATGGCAGCCCGAAGCGCGTTGGATCGATCACGAAGGCGCCAAACGGAAACTAGAGCCGTCGGTTGCCGCTGCGCTTGACGAAGGCGACTTCGAAACCAGCGTCTGGCAGCGACTAGGCAGCGATGTGACTCTCAGCCTCGTGAGGTCACCCGAATTCCCAGGCGAGTGCTCGGCTACAATCGAGACCGAAAACCCCGAGGCGGTGATTTTGGGGGTCGCCCAACGATTTGGTCGTCCTTCCGACCTTGCCGGCCGCATCGGCGCAGGGGGCGATTGGCTGACGCCAAGACAGGCGGACCGGCCCGAAGCGCGCATCTGGCACCTTCCCGCCCACGATGTGCAGCTTGAGTTCGGCGAGCGCGAGCTGGTCGTGCGGATCATCGCAATGCCCGACGCCATCAGGGATAATCCGAACTCCCCCTTTGCCCCATATGCGCAGCCGACGGTGGAGTAGCTCACGGATTCAACCGGGTTTCGAGGTTTCAGAGCTTCTGCCTTGCCAAATTTGCGACCGCGCCAAGAGCGTATTCCCAGGTCGCCATGTCGCTGGCGGAACAGGCTATCCGCACGCCTGCAGGAGCGATGCTTTTGCCCACCGCAAAGGCACTTCCGGGCGCGACAGCGATACCGACTTCAGCGCAGGCGCTGCAAAACGCTTCGGCGCGCCACCCCTTGGGCAATTCGAGCCAGAGGTGAAGCGCTTCGGGAGCACCGTTGAACGAGAGGCCTTCGAACGCCTTTTCTGCGATAGCGTACATCTCGCGCACCTCGCTTCGCTTGTCGGCTTCGATCGAACGCACCACGCCGTCCTCGATCCAGTGCCGCGCCAGCGCGACCGACAGGCTCGGCGCCATCCATCCGCCCGATCTGATCGCAGTCTCGACCGCCTCGGAGAGGTGATCGGGTGCGACGATCATTCCCAGTGACAGTCCAGGCATCAGGCGCTTCGAGAGACTATCGACTTGAATGACATGCGCCGGGGCAAGCTCGGCGAGTGGGGGGCTAGGTTTAAGAAAGCTGTATATCCGGTCTTCGATTGCGATCACGTCATGGCGCTCGAGCAGGACCGCGATGGCGCGTTTGCGGGCCTCCGACATCGTAAGCACAAGCGGGCTTTGCAGCACCGGTTGCAAGTAAACGCCACTCAGCCCCTGTTCTGCAGCCCGGTCGAGCGCCGCGGGCTCGATGCCCTCGTCGTCCAGCGCGAGCGGCACCAACTCGATACCAAGCGTCCGCGCCACCGAAATCACGAACGGATAGGTCAGGGCCTCCACTCCGACGCGCCCGCCTTGTCCTGCGATAGCCGAAAGCGCCGCTGCGATGGCCTGCTTGCCGTTGCCGGTCAGAAGCAGCGGCGCCTCGGCAAACGTGGTCGCATCCTGCCCGGCATGCTTGGCAATCGCTTGCGCGGTGTCCGTGTCGGCACGCGCCGAAGCCGGGGAGACGGCTTGATGGCTGAGACCCGACTTGAAAAATTTGGCGGTCGATCTGGCCAGCGCATCTCGCGATGCCGCGCTCAGACGAAACACGATTTCGAGATCGATCCCGGCCCGCGATGGTTCCTGCATGGCAGGGTCGAGCGGTGTGAACCGGCTCGAAACGAAGGTCCCCCTACCGACCTCGCCGGTGACGAGCCCCCGTCGCCTGAGTTCGTCATACACCCGGCTGGCGGTCGAAACGGCGATGCCCTCGTCATAGGCGAATATGCGCTGCGGCGGCAGGCGCGCGCCGAGTGGCAACTCGCCATTGGCAATCCGCATCGCAATGCGATCCGCAATCTGGACGTAGGGCTTCATGCGAATATTGCTCCGAGATCAATGTTTCGATTGATCGGAGCAATGTGCTGCTGCACGTCCGGCCAAGTCAAGGACAATTGCATGACCCACTCTTCGATCAGCTATCGCATGGCTTGCTACACACAGTGGGCGGACGATATTATGCTGCGGGCCGCCGAGCAGCTGCCGGATAGCGAGCTCGAACGCCCGCGCGAGACATTGTTCGGTTCGATTGCCGGAACCTTCGATCACATTCTTGTCGTCACCGAGATCTTTCGCGCGCATCTGGAGGCGCGCTCCCATCTTCATACCGCGCGCAAGCGACATTCTGTCCTGCCCTTTACACAGATCGCCAGCCGTTTGCGGCGTTCCAATCGCCATTTCGTCTGGCTCGCCCAATCGATGAGCGACGCCGAGCTCACCAAACAGGTCTCGTTCCACTTCGTCGATGGAGGCGCAGGCACCATGTCGCGCGAGGACATCCTGCTCCATCTCGCCAACCATGCGACCTACCATCGCGGCTTTGTCAGCACCTTGCTGTTTACGACCGCTGCCAGGCCAGAGGCTAGCGATCTTAGTGTGTTCCTGCGTGATGTCTGGCCGACAATTGCAATGCGCATTTCACCGGAGGCTGCGTAATGCGGATCGCGTGGATCGGCTTGGGCGTGATGGGTTACCCGATGGCAGGTCATCTGGCCAAAGCTGGCCATGACGTCAGCGTCTTTAATCGCAGCCCTGCGAAAGCCAAAAACTGGACCCGCGATCACGGAGGCAAGGTAGCTGACTCTCCTGCCGATGCGGCGCATGGTGCCGAACTCGTCTTTACCTGTGTGGGCAATGACGACGACCTGCGCGAGGTTACGGCAGGACCGCACGGTGCATACCGGACCATTGCCGCAGACACCTGCCACATCGACTGCACCACTACCTCAGCCCATATTGCCAGGGAACTCGCTGCAACCCTGGCCGAAAGGAACTGCGGGTTTCTCGATGCTCCGGTTTCCGGAGGGCAAGCGGGTGCGGAGGCCGGCCAACTCACTGCGATGGTGGGGGGTAGTGCTGCGCAATTTGCGCGCGCAGCGCCGATTCTCGATGCATTCGCGCGCAAGGTAGTGCGCATCGGCGATGTCGGTGCGGGCCAGACAGCGAAGATGGTCAACCAGCTTTGTATCGCAGGTGTGATCCAGGGTCTCGCCGAAGGTATGGCGCTGGGACAACGTGCCGGGCTCGACATGCCGGCAGTCATGGAGGCCATCGCCGAAGGCGCTGCGGGGTCGTGGCAGATGCGCAATCGCTGGCAGACGATGGTCGCTGGCGAATTCTCATTCGGCTTTGCCGTCGATCTCATGCGCAAGGATCTGGGCATAGCCCTTAACGAGGTCGCCCGGGTCGGCTCGACCGCACCACTCGGCGCGCTGGTCGACCAGTTTTACAGCGATGTCCAGCGGGCGGGAGGCGGGCGATTGGACACCTCGAGTTTGCTCACCCGCCTGACCTGACGCGAAAATCACCGGTATAGAGGAATATTGAACCATGAAACGTACACCAATCAATCCGACAACCTGGTCGCTCAATCTCGGCTACAACCAAGGCGAAGTGATCGAGGACTACAAGCGCGTGCTTCTCTGCGCCGGGCAGACATCGGTCGATGCTGAGGGCAATCCGCAGCACGCGGGCGACATGCGCAGCCAGATTGCGCTTGCGCTCGACAATCTCGAAGAAGTTCTCGACAGGGCTGGCATGGGCCTCGCCAATGTCGTCAAGCTGGTCGTTTATGCGACCGATGTCGACGAGGCACTCAAGAACTTCGATCTCATGGGATCGCGCTTCGGTCCCGCCGAGGTGGCCCCGCCCATGACCCTGATCGGCGTCACCAGGCTCGCGGTCGCTCCGCTCATGTTCGAGATCGAAGCCACTGCTGCCCAGTAGACAGCGTGCGCCGCGCGTTCGGATAGTGGCCCTCTAACGCGTCGACATCGCCCTGGCGGCGCGCTCCTTCAGCGTCGTCATCAGCGCGATGTATGGAAACGGGCCGAAGCTTACACGCGAGACGCCGAGGTCAGCGATCGCGGCGATGTCGTCGAAGCCATCGCCCGCCATCACGTTGATAGGCAGACCGGCCCGCTCGCAAATGCTCCGGATCAGTTCGGGCTGGGTGAGACCCGGCACGAAATATCCGTCCGCCCCTGCTTCGCGATAGGCGGCCTCGCGCTCGATCGCTTGCTCGACCAGGCTGGCATGATCGGTGCCCGTCTCTGCTTTGAGAAACAAATCTGTCCGGGCGTTGATGAAGATCGGCACACCGGCCTCATCCGCTGCGGACCGGATCGCGCGGATGCGCTCCGCCTGATCGGCAATGGTGTGCAAGCCTGGCTTCCCCACCACCTGATCTTCGAAGTTGAGTCCGACAACTCCGGTCTCAATCAGCTTGCGGGTATTGGCACCTACATCTTCGGGGGAGAGCGCGTAGGCGCCTTCGAAGTCGAACGTGACCGGGAGCTCGGTGCCGGACACGACCTGTCGCGCGAGGCGCAGCGCATCGTCGAGCGGCATCTCCTCGCCGTCCTCATGACCTTGAGCCGCTGCAGCCGACCAGCTTCCCGTTGCAATCGCGGCGGCTCCGGCGTGTTCAACGGCCTTGGCGCTTCCCACGTCCCAGATATTATAAAGGACAAGCGGCGTTCCCGCGATATGCAAATCCCGGAATGCTGTCGCCTTGTCGTTCTGTTTGGTCATGTCTGTTGCTCCGTTCTGGCAGCACGTAGCTGCTGTTCGATTTCGATAAGTCGCTGCTTGCGCCACAGCCCGCCGCCATACCCGGTGAGTGAGCCATCGGCTCCAATTACGCGGTGGCAGGGAATGAGCAGTGCGATCTGATTGGCGCCGTTGGCGCGGGCTACGGCCCGGACCGCGCTCGGTCGCCCCAGTGTTCTTGCGATATCGCCATAGCTGCGGGTCTCTCCTGGCGGGATTTGGCGTAGTTCGTCCCAGACCGAACGGGTGAAGTCACTGCCCGAAAGCGCAAGCGGCGTTGTGAACTGGCCCGATCGTCCGGCAAAATATTCGGCGAGTTCCTGTGCGACCTGCTCGGACGGAGGCAACTTGCCGAGGCCGATGCGCTCGTTGGTTGATGCGCCCAGTCGCTTGAGCTCGGTCGGGAGCGCCTTGCGGTCGACGAATTCGAGCAAGTGGATATGATTGGCGCTGCTGACCGCGATCATGTCGCCAAGCGGTGTCGGTATCCAGGTCGCTTGCAACCGACCGCCGGTCTTGAGATCCGATGGCGCACACCCGATAAGGCGGGCGAAGGCTGTGCGGAACGCGGTGGGCGACTCGAAGCTCGCATCGATCTGCGCGGCGATGACTTTCTCGCCCGACGACAGGCTCTCGAACCCCTCGCGAATGCGTCGCTGGCGCGCCATTTCCAGAAAGGTCATGCCGAATTGCCGTTTGAAGCTGCGCCTTACGGTCGAGGGATCGTGGCCGAGGCGAACGAGCTCGTCTTCGTTCCAGCGAAAGCCAGGTCGCTTATCGAGCTGATCGAGAAGATCGATCACGGTCGGATCGGCGCTCGCCGCGGCGCGCATCGGGTGGCAGCGCTTGCAAGCGCGATAGCCGGCGTCTATGCATTCGCCGATCGATCCATAGAAGGTACAGTTCTCGGCCTTCGGCTTTCGCGCGGGGCAGGTCAGTCTGCAGAACACTCCGGTCGAGGCGACGCAGACGAAAGCCTGTCCATCAAAGCGTTCGTCGCGCGCAATCAGTGCACGATAGAGTTCTTCGGTTTCGGGCAAGTCGAATAGCATGAGGTCTGTCTAACGGGTGCAAAATGGCGCGCAGCCTGTTTTCGGGCGCCTATTTTCAAAACTCGGGCTTGTGCTTGCGGGTGCGATTTTGAGGGAGCAACCCAAACATTGATCTCGGAGCAAGTTCGCGTGCGTCTGCTATCGCGTCCGCGCGCCGTGGTCTTGAATCGCTAGTCTCCTGACAGCCTCGTGCCGAGTTCGGCATAGAAAGCGTCGATCCGGGCTTCATCGCGCCGGTAGTAGACCCAGTTTTTGATCTTCTTCGATGTGACGAAACCGGCCTGCGCGAGCTTTTGCATGTGCGATGTCACTGTCGGCTGCGAGAGACCCACTTTCTCGGTAAGGAAGCCGACGCACACTCCGTCTTCGACAAGGTCGGCATCGCGCTGTTTCGGGAAATGGGCCTCGGGGTCCTTCAGCCATTCGAGGATGGTCAACCTACAGGGATTGGAAAGCGCCTTGATCTGCACCGACACGTCGATGGGCTCGTCGGTTTCCGGCTTGGCCATGGTTTGCTCGCTCGCTTGACTCTCTATATTGATTAATATCTATATAGAATTGTTTCAATATAGTATGCGAGATCGGGATGACATTGGCAACCGCACAGTCCGCAACTTCGTCGCGAAGCGCGAGCATCGCGGTTGCCGTCGTGTTCACCGCCTATATGGCTGTCGTCTTCGGGCTCGGCCTCTATCTCTTCTCGCTCCTCGCCTACGAAATGCGCCAGTCGCTGGGTTTCGGGACGCAGACGATCGGAACCGTCACAGCGGCGGCGCAGGTCACCTTCCTCGTCGCCGCGTTTCTCTGCCCGCGCCTGACCGATCGCTTCGGCGAAGCACGGGTAATTGTGCTGGCCGTCATGGCGGCCGGCGCACTCCTCTCGGCGGTATCGGCTGTTACTACCGCGCTTGCCATGACTGTGCTGATCGGCTCGCTCGGAGCCTGCGCGGCGATGATGGTCATTCCCACCGTCGGCGTCATCGCGCGCACGGTTCCGGAGGAGCATCGCGCGCGGGTGAACGGCCTTGTCTCGAGCGGCACGGCCTACGGGCAGTTTGCTGCCGGATGGGTCACTCCGGCTCTCGTGCTTGCGGACGGATGGCGGTCGGCCTGGCTGGTGCTCGGCCTGTCCTCGATCGTCGTCGCGCTTGCCGGTCTCGTCGCGCTGAAGGCGCTGGCACCGGCAGCCTTTGTCAGGACGGGCGCCGCCAAGGACGAGGCTGCACTGTCCGATGCACCACTGATCACTCTCCCGAACTGTCTCGCCTGGGGTCTGCTCGCCGCCAGCGGGATCGCGTGCGGGCCGTGGCAGAACTATCTTTCGACGTTCCTCGGCGAGGAAGGCGGGCTGTCGATTGTGCTGGTCGGCCGGCTGTGGTCGATCATCGGCTTCCTTGGACTCTTCAGCGGCTTCGCTGTCGGACTGCTGGCCGACCGCATCGGCATCGCCCGCGCGCTCGGTCTGAGCTATGCATTGCTGGCATCATCGGCGCTGCTGGTCGCCTTTCATAACGGGGTCGGACTGCTCTATGTTGCTGCGATCCAGTTCGGCCTGTCGTTCTTTGCCGTCTACGGCCTCATCCCCGCCTATATCACAAAGACCGTCGCTGCGGGTCGGACAACGTCGGTCTTTGCAATAGCCAATATCTGCCTCGGTGTGGGAACCGCGCTGGGCAATGTCATTGGTGGTTATGTTCCAGCGCTCCTCGGCTCGCTGCAGCCGATCTATGCCGGCATCGGAGCGGTCGCAATTGTTGCCGCGCTGATCGCGACGCGGTTACCCGATGAGCGCAAGACTGACTGATCCGGCACGAAGAGGGGTGACTTCGTCATTCGCCTCGATGGCTTCCCATTTCCCTCCCCAAACGACTACAGGTGTCGTTCGCACACGCCGGACTGGCAATTGGCGCAAAGTGTTTTGACGGAAACCTCCTTTTCCTTCTCCTGGTATCGTGAAGGCGTGCCGTCTCCGGATGAGATAGCCGATCTTTTCGCCCGTCTCGCGGCAGTCATGCCGTTCAGGATCAATGCGACCGCACTGCTCGATGACCAGTTACGCGAGCAGAAACCGAGATTTTCCCGTGACGCGATCGCCAAGTTCCTGATGGACCGGGAAGCGTGCGAAGCCTTGTCACTCCTTGCCTTTGCACGGGTGAAGGGTGCTGAAAATCGGATACCGCTGGCGTCGATCATGTTGCGCCGCGTCCAATCCGATGTAGCGCCACAGCTTGTCCTGTGTACGACCGCACCTGACGACACCATCCTCCCTGCATGGTTGGACGCGGTCGGCACGGACTGGCCGGTCGGCGACGGCGCGGTATCGCAACGCATCAATCTCGACTTCGATTACGGGCCGGTTATCCCGCGAGGAAGTTTCGAGCCTACTCCCGAATACAACCGCTTCATACGAGTGCTGAAATGCGTCACCGAGCAACCCGGACAATTCGCCATGGTGGCGCGGGGCGCATTGTTGAGAAGCGTGCATCCTGTGATGCTGATGCCTGCCGCCTTGTTCGAGAACGTTCGACCGGCTCTCGACGAGGTGGTCGGCGAAACGACCCACCGCGGCGAGCAACAGGTCCTGTGGCGGATCGAATGTGCCAAAGAGCGGAAACAGGCTTTCGATCAATTGCACAATGCCGGGCTGGTCTTCGATCCAGAGTTTGTTGATCTTCCCTCTTATCAACCGACCAGCACGACCTTTGCGATCCCCGGTTGAATGTGGCGGGTCGATCGAGCCTTTGCCGATGGGTTTGGGATCCAGCATATGTCGCATCGGTCTGATCGACGCCGAGCGACGATTCGGGTTACACGGGATCTCGTATGAAACGGCTGGCAGACGACGGATATGACTGGTTTCAGCGGAGCGCCAAAGGCATCTCCGCGGGCGATGTGTTTTGCATCCCGCTTTCAAGTGGATACGCCTTCGGACGGGTTATGAACGCACATGACGGCGCAACTCTCGCCGAGTTCTTTCGCTGTTGGAGAGCCGGTGCGGAATTCGACGAGTCGATCTGCCCTTCGGGTCGGTTGGCCGCTCCGATCGGGATCCTGCTCGACTCGACTCACTTCCGGAACCGCAAAAGGTCCTGGAAGGTGATCCATTCGGATGCCGGTTATTATCCTCAAGATCTTTACGAGATCGAATTTCGGCAGTCGCTCGATGGTGAGAACTGGACCACCTATTCACTCGCTGATGAGAAGAAGGTCTTGCGCGCTGTTCCTGCCGAGGACGCCCTGACATTCAAAGTCGGCGAATTGCCGCCTCAGCATCCCGGTCGCATCGCAAGGCTCCTGGAAGATCGCCTCAGCGAGATCCGACTGATGCCAGCGCCGCTTCGAGGAGCGTGAAGGTTCAGTGCACAAGGTCTCGCATCCTCGGCCGGCAAGCGGGACGATGCATCCTATCGGGTGCATTTCCGCCCTGTTCGGTCACGCCGAGCGATCCCGCTTATAGGTCAACGCCATGCGCAGGCAAAAGCGTACGGCGTCCCGATCGACTGGTGCATTCAAAGGAAGTCTGATTGCACGTTTGCCTTCAAATTGCAGCCTGTCGCCAACGCACTCGCGCATCTCGTCGACCAGGCTCGTCGTGCAGATGAAGAATACGAATACGGCTTGCCGATCGCGCGCCTTCCAGCCCAGCCGGATGGTGCTGCCGGCCCGCGTCGCTTCGGTCAGATAGGAGGGTTCGCCCCAGCGCAGTGTCTCGGTCAGGGGTCCGACGCATTCCTCTTGCGCGAGCGAAAAGATGTCCTTGCGGATCGACAACAGGACGCGCTGCGCTTCCTTGGGGAAGCCGCGGTATACCGTCTCGAGCTCGTGCGGCATGTCGGGGACCATGAATGCGTGGTTAGAAAAACGCGGCGCGTTTGGCCAGCGACGTAGGCGCAGTTCCGTGAGAACAGGAAGCCAGCCGTCCTCCGAACTCGGGGTCCTCGCGACATTTGCGCCGTATACCGTCGACTGAACCGCCCAGAACACGGATCTGCTAAACCACTTGATTAATTAACCAGATGGTTTAGTCAGGAACCCATGATCGAACCCGGCAATCTCGATGCTGTCTTCTCGGCGCTCTCCAGCGCGACGCGGCGCGCTATTCTCGCTCGCCTTACCGAGGGGCCGGCAACGGTGAACGCCCTCGCAGAGCCATTCGACATGAGCTTGCCGGCGGTTTCCAAGCACATCCGCGTGCTGGAGCGGGCCGAGCTCATCACGCGGTCAAAAGATGCGCAGTTCCGCCGCTGCGAGCTCAACCCGGACACGATCAAGCGCGTCGCTGTATGGGCCGAGCAATACCGTCCCATCTGGAACATGAGGTTCGATGCGCTGGAAGAGGCAATCAGAAAACAGGAAGGCCCCCAATGACGCAGGACCAGAGTTACGTGCAGATCACCCGCGAATTCGATGCTCCGATCGATGTCGTCTGGGCGATGTGGACCGATCCCGAAAAGTTCAGGCAATGGTACGGGCCCAACGGCATGAGCGTGTCGGTTGTCGAGATCGATCTGGTCGTGGGCGGCATCCGCAAGGTCTGCATGGAGATGCGGACGCCCGAGCGGCAGATGGCGATGTGGTTCACCGGCACGTTTACGGTCGTCGATCGCCCGACCCGGCTGGCCTACACCGAGAGCATGTGCGACGCCGAAGGCAACGTCATCGCCCCATCAAGCATGGGCATGCCCGAGGGAACACCCGAAGTGACCGAAGTAACCGTCGAACTGGCGGAGATCGATGGCCGGACGCGAATGACGATGACCCATGCTGGCGTCCCTGCAGGCTCTGGTGGCGAAGGCGGCTGGAAGCAGGCGTTCGACAAGCTTGAGGCGGTTTTGCCCGTCTCGAGCTGACCAGCAAGATTGGAGTGCGGGGAAAGGCTTCCCCTGAGCCGGAGCCGCCATGCTGTCTCCGGCTACCCCTTCTGCGGGGACACCCCGCAACGCCCCGTGAAGTGGAGCGGGGCTGATGACGCGCTCTGTCCCGCGCATCTCGCGATGCGCTCCTGAGGGCGCGGCAGTCTTTGTTTTGGGCCCCGCGCGCACTCCGATTGCGGCTTCGACGATGGCAGGATCGGCCTTCCGGTCGACAGGCCCCGCCGGGGCGGCCGATCCCGTCATTGATACAATTGGCGCCTCCATCGGGGTGCGCACCCTTTTCTGAGGCAGCTCGCTGGGCGCTCGCCATGCATGTAGCATGAGCAGGTTGGCTGTGGACGGCGCGCCAGGTCATTCGCCCAATCTATCGCTTCAAGGAGACAAAACGGCGCGCCGGCGTTGTTTGTGTCGGCCTCGGAGTGGCGGGGTAGGCGGCGCTCCCGTCTAGGCGCGCTTCGGCCAGCCGCAACCCGGCCCTGACGGGACCGGGTCTTCCATTGCATTGCAGCCCTCCGACGAAATTCCGAACGGCATCGGACTTGCGTCATGCGGGTGCGGCTGTCCGCACCGCGCCTCTCTGGTCGCTGTCACCGCCCACCCCGCCCCTCCGGGGCCGGTGTGCGGGAGTTGGGCAGTTCGGGAGGCGGGCGATGGCGCGTGAGAATTCAAAGGGCAGTAAGAGCGGCAAGCGATGCAGGGCGGCGCGAAGTGCCGCGCGCGGGTCGCTCTATGATGAAGTCACAGCGACCATAGTGACGCAGCTGGAAGCGGGCGTGGTCCCCTGGGTCCAGCCTTGGAGCAAGGCAGCGGCCTCGCTCGGCCTGCCCCGCAATGCGGTCAGCGGGCGCGCCTATTCGGGGATCAATATCCTTGTCCTGTGGGGCGCGGTGATCGAGTGCGGTTATCCCTCGCAGCACTGGCTAACCTTCAAACAGGCGCTCGCAGCAGGCGGTTGCGTGCGCAAGGGCGAGCGCGGGCGGACCGTGTTTTTTGCCGACCGCTTCGTTCCCAAGGCGGCGCGCGAACAGGGCGGCGAAACCGAGGACGCAAAGGCGATCCCGTTCCTCAAGCGCTTCACCGTTTTCAACGCCGCGCAATGCGACGGGCTTCCCGAGGGGCTGGTCGCGGAACCAGCGCCGTTACCACCGCGTGAATTGCACGCCGCTGCCGAGGACCTCATCGCCCGCACGGGCGCGGATTTCCGGATCGGCGGGGAGCACGCTTTCTACTCGCCATCGGGCGATCTCATCGTGGTCCCGCCGCAGCCCGCCTTCCCGCAGCAGATCGATTACTATCGCACCGCGCTGCACGAACTCGGCCACTGGACGGGGCACGCGGCGCGGCTGGACCGCGACCAGACGGGCCGTTTCGGGTCGGCGGTCTATGCCCGCGAGGAACTCGTCGCCGAACTCGCCTCGGCCTTCCTGTGCGCGGCGCTCGGGATCGAACCGAGCGTTCGCCACGCCGATTATCTCGGTAGCTGGCTTGACGTGCTGCGCGCCGACAATCGCGCGATTGTCCAGGCGGCGAGCAAGGCCAGCAAGGCGGCGGACTACCTCCTTCAATATGCCGCGACAGCCGAGGCGGAAGCGGCATGAACAGGGAGAAACCAACCCTGACCGAGGCGCACGGGTTCGAGGATGAAAGCACCGAGGCAGGGCGGCAGACGCTCGTTCCCGGCGTTGCGCCGGTCACGCTCGGCGACCGGCTCCAACTGCTCGCGGCTGCGCCGATGCAGCCGCGGGCGCGGCAGCGGCCCGCCGACCATGGGCTGTTCGACGAGAACGCCCGCAAGCAAATCGAAATGTTCTGACGGAGATTCCCGCGATGAAACTGCTCACATCCAGCATCCGCAAAACGCTTCGCGCCAATGCGGCGACCGAGGGCGACCATTGGCCGGTGGTCAAGCTGTTCGCGCCGACCGGCGCGGCATGCTGGCTGTTCACCGAACTCGATGAGGATGGTGACCGGCTGTTCGGCCTGTGCGACCTCGGCTTCGGTTCGCCCGAACCGGGTTATGCCAGCCTTTCCGAAATCGAGCGTGTGCGGCTTCCGCTAGGCCTTCGCATCGAGCGCGATCTCTATTTCGAGGCGGCGCATCCGCTGTCGGTCTACGCCGAAGCCGCGCGCATGCGTGGCCACATCACCGAACAGTGCGATCACCTTGCCAGCGCGGCGCAGTCGCTTGCGCGCGAGGACCCGAGCGCACCGCCGTAGCCCCCACGGCGGACGCCCCCGCAGCGCGCCAATGCGCGGCGGGGTTACCGGCCCCGCTTTCCGCGTCCCAAGCCCCCGAACGGGAGGCGGGGCCACCCCTTTTCGAAGACTTCATCAGGAGAGAAACAATGCAGATCGAACACATTGCGCTGGACCGCCTGTCGGTCGCCACCATCAATATGCGGCGCGGGCGCAGGAAGCCCGATGTCGCGGACATCCTGCCATCGATCAAGGCGCGCGGCGTGCTTTCGCCGCTATTCGTCAGGCCGAATGGCAAGGAAGATCACTTCGAAATCCTCGCCGGAAAGCGGCGCTATTATGCCAGCGTCGAAGCGGCGAAGGAGGACGGGGACGAAACGCGCGAGCTGCCCTGCATCGTGCTCGGCGCGGGCGACGATGCCGAAGCACTCGAAATCTCGATGATCGAGAACCTGCTGCGCGAGGAACCCGACGAAGTCACGCAATGGGAGAGCTTCACCCGCCTCGTCAAGGAAGGGCGCGATGTCGAGGAGATCGCCGCGACCTTCGCGCTCACCGAACTGCAGGTGAAGCGCATCCTTGCGCTCGGCAATCTCCTGCCGCGCATCCGCGAGGCCTATCGCGCCGGGGACATCGATGCCGTGACCATTCGCCACCTTACCCTTGCCAGCAAGGCGCAGCAAAAGGCGTGGCTCGCTTTGTTCGAGGAGCCGCAAGCCTATGCGCCGCGCGGCAGCCAGTTGAAAGCGTGGCTGTTCGGCGGAACTTCGATTGCGACCTCGGTCGCGCTCTTCGACCTCGAAAGCTATTCCAGCCAGATCGTCGCCGACCTGTTCGGCGAGGACGGCTATTTCGCCGACAGCGATGCGTTCTGGAAGGCGCAGATGGAAGCGGTCGAAGCGCGCAAGGCCGCCTATCTCGAAGCAGGCTGGAGCGATGTCGTGATCGTCCCGCCCATCGAGCACTTTGCTATGTGGGAATATGAGAGCAGATCGAAATCGAAAGGCGGGCGGGTCTATATCCAGCTGCGCGCGCAGGGCGAAGTGGTGTTCCACGAAGGCTTCGTCTCGCGGCGCGAGGCGCAGGCGGCGGAACGCCGCGCGCGCGGTGAGGACGACAAGCCCGCGCGTCCCGAACTGACTTCGACGCTCGCCAGCTATATCGACCTCCATCGCCATGCGGCGGTGGGCGCTCGGCTTGCAGCCGAGCCGTCGGTGGCGCTGCGAGTCATGGTCGCGCATGCCATTGCCGGTTCGCCGCTCTGGAGCGTCAAGCCCGCCGACACGTCGAGCCGCAACGCCAAGACGGCGGAGAGCATCGCGGCCAGTCCCGACGTGGCCGCGCTTGCCGAGCGGCGGCGCGCGGTGCTGGCATTGCTGGAATTAGACCCGGCGCGCGAGACGGTGTGCCAGGACCGCTACGGTTCCGACCTCGTGCCGATGCTGCATCGTCTTATGCTGCTCGACGATGGCCGCGTCATGCAGGTGCTGGCGCTGGTCATGGCCGAGACGCTCAGCCTCGGCAGCGAAGCGGTCGAATATCTGGGCGAGCGTCTTGCCGTCGACATGGCCGATCACTGGCAGGCGGATGAGAGCTTCTTCGCGCTGCTGCGCGACAAGGAGGTGTTGGTCGCCCTGCTCGGCGAGGTCGGCAGCGAAGCGGTCGCGAGCGCCAATGCGACCGAGACCGGCCCGACCCTAAAGAGCTTGATCTCCGATCACCTGACCGGCGCGAACGAGCGTCCCGTGAAAGAGCGCTGGGTCCCGCGCTGGATGGCGTTCCCGCCCTCCGCCTATACGGAGCGCGGCGGGGTTTCGACGGTTGCGGCCTCGCGCCGAGCGAAATGGATGGTCGAAGTTGACGAGCGCGAGGAAGCGATGCGGGAAGTCGATGGCAGGGACGACACTGCTGACGCGCAGGAAGAGGACGAAGCGATGGCCGCGTGACCTCCACGAGGCTAGGGACGGACAGCGGAGATGCCCGCTGCCCCCCTGGCTCGGGTTCGGGGTGGGATGCGGACCTGCTCGTCAAGCAATCCTAAAGAAGCCGTCAGGGTTGCTAATGCCGCTCCGTCGCCGTTTCTTGACCGGCTTACATGAGAAACCTACGCAAGTCCGACCCAGCGGTGCTGAAACGTAGCAGGGCAGATCGTGTTTGAAACCAAACTGCGCGCATTGATCGATTTCGACCACAAGATCGTGATCGCGGCTAATCACGGACGTCTGGACGATCCGGTTTCTTTCAACATTGATTTCGAACCCGCCATCTCGCGCGAAAATTACAGCGAGAGCTTGCCCGAAGACCTCAGGAAAATTTGGGCCGCCCACAACGCGGGGCGAGCGCCTGATGCGATAATTTCGTCGAGCGCCCGAGAGACTCTGATCACGATTTTTGCGCGGCGGAAAGGGAACTATCTGATTTCCGCCGACCGCGATCGGAGGGACATATGGGCGCAAAAAGCTCGCCGCCTGAGGCTGCCGCAAGATTATCTGGACGATGCGCTGTGTGCCATCCCGTCGCACCCGTTCTGGAAAAACTACGGTGCTGGCGTCCCGGTCGAAGTCAGCCTCTCCGCGAGCTGATATTTACACGCGGGGAGCGTCTTCAAAAGACGGGATGGCGAAGACCAGGCGCTGCGATTTCGGCACCCATTCGTCCCAATGATCAAGCGCCATCAGAAGCGGCACGACGTCAGACAGAAGGTCAGCAACAGAATATCTTAGCCCATTGGGGAATTGTATCGTTCCCTCTTCACCTACTTGCGGCAAGTGACGCGGAGGATCGGTCATCGGTCGCAGCAAGTAGGTGATGCTGTCTTCGGACCGAACGAGCGGTTTAAAATCGCCGAGGTAGATCGACAGATGCGCCCCGTATTCGCGCGATGATAAGCTTGGACAACGCTCCATTCCGAGCCAAGCTGGGTGGAAGAAACACTTCAACGGGTGACAGCCGCCGCCCTCGAGAACCCTGCCGCCTAATATGAACATCGCACCAAGCTTTTTGGAAAAGAGTGTTGTTCGAGCTACGATTTCGAAGCCTAGATTAGAGCGGCCCGTTTGGGTTACTGACTCTCTCTCAACGTATGATATGCGAGCGCCTGTCATTTCTGGAGTCCGTTCGGAGGTCGAGGCCGTTGCGGCCGGTTGCGGCGCGCCCATGAAGCCATTGTGCGGAGGCCTGGACGCACTTGCTCGGAGACTCTTGCGAGAGGCCACGCGCGACCGCTTGCGGCTCTTCAGGAAAGTTGAAGCGGCGATGCCAACAAAGGCAATCCCGCACACCGCGATCCCCACCGACTTATAGGCCCGCGTGTAATAGTAGGTATCATTCGCATTTGGGTAAAATAGAATTGCGAGCACCAAGAATGCCGTGCCGATGAGCAGGGCAACGACCACGTCATCGGCATTACGTTCTTCAGTGCATTTCACGATTTTCCCCAACGTCACCAACATCGTTGGTACGGGTAAATCATGATTATGCAGATGGAGTTAAAGCGTTGATCGCGTCATCGTATCGCTTTTCAAAAAGAGAGGGTTTTCGCGCCAACGCCGAATGTCCGCTAAGGGGCGATTGCGGACACACTTATAGCGACAGGATTGGACTTGAGGACCGGCGCAGCGATGCGAAGTTGAGCAATCTATCGTGCGCAAATTGACGCTCTCTATGACACAGTTGGATTGGGCCTGCCCGATCCAGCTCAACGTTGTGGGCAATCGCGCGGGTGTGCAATCTCTATCGAACATTTCGACGAGGGTCCTGCCGTCGACAAGGTCGACAACTGGCAGGCCGATGAAGGGCTTTTCGCGTCTCTACGTAACAAGGAGGTTCTGGTCGGTTTGCTTGGCGAGTTCGGAGCGAAGCTGTCGCGGGCGCCAACGCGACCGAGACCGCCCCGATGCTCAAGGGGCTAATCTCCGATCGCCTGACCGACGCGAACAAGCGCCCTTTGAAAAAGCGCTGGATCCCGCGTTGGATGGCGTTCCCGCCCTCCGCCTATACCGAGCGCGGCGGTGTGCCGATGGTTGCAGCCTCGCGCCGGACGAAATGGATGATCGAGGTTGAAGAGAGAGAGAGAGAGAGAGAGAGAGAGAGAGAGAGAGAGAAAGCGACGCGGGAAGTCGATGGCGCGGACGACACTGCTGACGTGCAGGAAGAGGACGAAACGATAGCCGCTTGACTTTCACGAGACTTGGGACGGGCAGCGGGAATGCCCGTTGCCCGCCAACCATCCGGGTTCGGGTGCTGATCGAACATTCGCTCTAGGGTGACTACTATTCTTTGAGACTGTCGGATAGTTCTTTCAAAGCCTTATCGAAGCGTTTGAAATCGTTTTGGATGTCGGGATTCTTATTTACATCATATGCTGCGAACGTAGCCGCGGGAGCCATATCAAAGAAGGCAAAATTGATATGTAACGGCGCGAGCAGTTCGTCGAGAGACAATCCGGAAAACAGTGTCTGTTCAGGATTGGAAAAAGCCGACCTCGGAGCATTCAAAGTCAGCGAAAGTGCATATTTGCGCTTTCCCATGCTGCCACCGGATCCGTATTGGCAACTAGTGTCTGATCGACTGCGTCCATCGCCCTTGGCCAAACGGCCATCCATCCCTGCTGTGTAAACCTCGTCCAGATAGCGCTTCAGTGACCACGGTGGCCCCATCGAGTTAAGCGGAAACTGCAGGAAGATTAGGTCTGCCCACAATTGGTTCTCAACTTCCTCATCAATGTCCCAAGATTGCGAAGTTGCGACGCAGCGAACCATCCATCCTAACTCGCCAAAATATTCTTTTGCTCGCGCAACAAAGGCCGCATTCAACTCTCCAGGGGACGACGAATACGGCTGGTGACCGTTTATCAGCAATATATTCTTCATTTCTGAGTAAGAGCATCTGACCGATTTGTCGTCAATGTGACCGAGACGGGACCGACATTGAAATCCTTGTCGCCGATCACGTGACCGGCGCGAATGAGTGTCCGGTTAGAAAGCGCTGGGTCCCGCGCTGGATGGCGTTTACACCTTTCCCCTATTCCGCGCGCGGCGGGGTGCCGATGATCGCGGCTTCGCGGTGCGCACGCTGGATGATCGGAGGCGAGCACATGTGCCGCATCATTGCGCCTCAACCATCTCCGCCAGCAACACTTGGCTTATCGAAATCTCCGTCCTGAGGCGGCGGGCGCGGCGCGCCTGCCAAATCCATACAATCACGGCGGTAACGAGCCAGACCGACCCTGCCAAAGCTGTCTCGGCGAGGCTGACGCTACCCACGACATAAAGCGCCACCAACCCGGCGGCACTCAAACCCAGGACAATTGCGACCGCTCGCGGGGCCCAGAGGAGGCGTAGGGACGCTGCCGCCTGATCGTGTGCCGCGCGCAGCGCTCCCTCAGGCGAATTGGCAGCGCCGATCTGCGTCAACTGCCTGGTTGCCCGAACTTCCAAGACCATCAGTGGGAGAGCAGCGAGGAGAATCACCCCTGCAAAGCCGAAGGCCAGAGACCCCTCCGTCATACCAAGAAATACGAACCAACCACCCGCGAACAATGCAAAGATCGTGCCTGCAATCTTCACACCGAGATGCAGCCGCGTGCGCCGCTGGCGGCTCGCAACCCGCATCCGCAGGCGCTCATGATCGACCGTCTGGCGCTTCCAGTCGGCTCCAATCTCGGCAAGGATGTCATCATGGGGCATCGAGCAGTTCCTTCAATTGAGCCTTGGCCCGGTTCACGCGCACGCCGACATTGGTGACGGTCAGGTCCAGAGCCTCGGCAATTTCGGCGTAGGTCAGTTCTTCGAGCACGAGCGTCATGACCTGGCGGTAAGGCAGGGGAAGCCGCCGCACCGCGTTCGCGACCATCCGCGATCGCTCGTCGGCGAGCAGCACTTGTTCGGGCGTCGCAGGGGCGTCGGTCTCTTCAGAAACGATATCGCGTTTGCGCCGCGAGGATTGCCGCACAACATGCGAGACGCAGCGGTTGTGAGCGATCCGGTAGACGAAAGGCGCGAGGCTTTCTTCATTCTCGAGCGAAGGCAATGCGCTGTGGACCGCGATCAGGATATCCTGCAGCAAATCCTCCTGCAGCGCAGGATCGGCTTCATACGATCCTGCCACGCGGCTGAGCCCCGAGCCATAGGCGGCTATGATCTGCTCCAGTTCTACCATGCGCGCGTTAAGTCCCACCTCGGCGAGGCTTTATTACAAAATCTTTCTTTGGCGGATTCCGTAAGAAAATGGAGAGAGGCGCAGACTGGAAGGGCGACACCAACAAAGGAACTCTTCATGCGCTTACGGACATTTGCAACCCTACTGCTCGCCACCGCAGCCATACCTGCCCAGGCGCAGGACCTTTATCACGGGGTCACCATTCTCGACCCTGAAACCGGCACCGCAACTCCGGACAGCTATATCCTCGTCGAAGATGGACTGATCGCTGCGACGGGAGAGGGCGTGCCCGCCGACACCGGAGGCGCGACCCTTCACGACTTTACCGGTCTCTGGGCCCTTCCGGGCCTGATCGACACGCATGCCCACCTTACTCTCGGACCGACCGAAGTCGCTGCGGATGAAGACGGTGCGCCCATAATGCGCGCCATCACCGACGACGACATAGTGAGCCATGGAGCGCGAACGATGCTGTCCTACGGTGTGACCACCGTCCGCAATCCCGGGGGATCGGCAGTAGAAAACGCGCTTTATGCCCAGCAGGTCGCATCGGGTGAACGTCTCGGGCCGGAAATGGTCTGGGCGGCCGAAGTCATCGATCGCAGTCCGATAGCCTTCGAGGGTCTCGCCACTCGGGTCACTCCGGAAAGAGATGTCGCTGACATGGTCGCCGACCAGGCCGCTACAGGTGCGCATTACGTCAAACTCTATACGGGCCTTGATGAGAGCGACCTTCGCGAGGGCATTATGGCTGCGGAGGCGCACGATGTGCAGACGATCGGCCACTTGGCCGATGTCAGCTGGACGACAGCAGCAGAGCTTGGCATCGACTCCCTGGTTCACGCGATGCCTACCAGCCCGGACCTGCTACCGGAGGATCGCCGCGAGCCTTACGTCGATAGCCGCCGTCCCGGCACTTTCCAGTTTTTCGAATGGTATGAGCTGGCCGATCTGGACGCGCCCGAAATTGCCGACATGATTGCGGCGCTAGCGCGGCACAACGTCTCTTTCGATGCGACATTGGTCGCATTCGAGCCGGCTTTTCACGGCGATGACGAGGCGCTGTTGTCGTTCCGGGCAGAACACGCTCATCCGGCAATGGTGGCCAACTGGCAAAGCGGGTTTCGCTTCGACATGGGCTGGGAAGCCGAAGACCACGAGCGAGCACGCGCAGTCTGGCCGAAGGTGCTACGCCTTGTGCGGATGATGCACGAAGGCGGCGTCCCGATGACAATCGGTACCGATTTCGCAAACCCCTTCGTCGCGCCCGGCCTCGCCATGTCGCGTGAAATGGTCCTGCACCAGCAGGCAGGCATTCCCGCCGATGCCGTGCTGCGGATGGCGACCATCGATGCGGCTCGTTCGCTCGGCCTCGAACACCGGATCGGAGCGATCCGGCCCGGCATGGAGGCGGATGTGCTGTTCATCGCCGCCGACCCCCGCCCCGATGTCGCACGGCTCGCCGACGTACGCAGCGTGCTCAACAATGGCGAACTGCATTCGCCCGATACTCTTCGCCAAACCAACTGAAAGGAAAACCCATGCTCAATACGAAAAAGAAACTCCTCGCTGGCACGCTTGTCGGAACTGTCATTCTCACTTGGGTCGGCGTCGTCATCGCCTTGCGGCTGTTCGATCCGTCCATGGCCCAAAAGACCCTGATCGTCACGGTAGCCGCGATCATTTCCGAAGTGGCCCTGTGGATCGGCGTCGCTCTGCTCGGCATTACCGCGCTCGACAAGTTCCGCCTGTCGTCCCTGCTTCGCACCGGTGCCAAATAGGGATTGCAACCTTCGCGCGCAGTGGCGGATCGGCGTAGCTCGTCGTTCCGCCACTTCCACTGTGATGCCCCCCATAGCGAGGGTCGCGACCAAGCGAGTACTCGAACTTCCGCATCAGCAATTCAGATCGGCCCAGGGTCTTGTAAAATCGCCCATTCGCAAGTCGGGCAACAAGAGAAGCATTGGCGCATCGCTTCGGGCTGCGTCCCGCCATCCTTCTCGCACTTCGTCGAGCGCCTCGTGCCAGCGCGCACGAAACCGGCTTGCGCCGCGGCGGCAAGCCTGATCTTGGGTGGTTGGATTCGCCTTTCTGCAGCAGCCAGCAAGCCTTTCCCAGCCGCAGAAGCCAGTGCCTTTGCATGTCCGACTGGGGATGCCGTCAGCCTCCTGTCGCAATCTTGCCCGCGTCCGCCTGCCGCCTCGTCAATGGCCTGTCTGGCGGCGGACGGGCTGCGCCCTTGCGGGGCCTTGGGTGCAACGGCGCGGGGCGGGCTTTTTTCCGCCGGGCGCTGAAGCGCCCTTTGCATCGCGAAGCAAAATAGCCCGCCCCACGCCGTCCTCCGCTGCGATGCGGTCCCTAGCGGGATGCACCGTCCCCGCACCCCCGCCCTTGCATGGCCATCGAGGCTGCGATGGGCGCAGGCTCGAAACAGCGAAAGGAACTTCATCATGGCCAATATCGGAAACTTCACCAAGACATCCACCGGATACAAGGGCGAGATCGTCACGATGAGCGTGCAGCAGAAGAACGTGCGCATCGTCACCGAAACCGAACCGGCAAGCGAGAATGCACCCTCGCACCGGGTCTTCGTCGGTCGCGCCGAAATCGGTGCCGCCTGGAGCAAGCAAAGCCAGGAAGGTCGAGATTACCTCTCGGTCAAGCTCGACGATCCCAGCTTCGTCGCTCCGATCTACGCGAACCTGTTCGCGGACGATGACGGCGAGAACTTCAGCCTGATCTGGACCCGCAGCCGCAAGGCGAACGGCGAATAGTCGCCGATAACCAGCCCCGTCCGGCAACGCCGGGCGGGGCTTTTCCCATTTAATCTGGGCAAGGGGCGACAATTCGTAGCGCCAAAGATTGTCGCTCCCCCTCGTAGCCGATCTCTCTCCATCAGTCTCCGCAACAGGCGGCACCGCGCCGTCACCATCCAGAGCTTGCGGAGATTTCCGATGGACGCCGTACCCGACCCGATCCGACCGCGCTATCTGCGCACGCCCGATGCCGCTGTGCATCTCGGGCTTTCGCCGCGAACGCTAGAAAAGCATCGTTGCTACGGAACCGGACCGGTCTATCGCAAGCTCGGCGGGCGGATCGTCTACCGCCTCGAAGACCTCGACGCCTGGGCCGAGCAGGGTGTTCGCCGCTCGACCAGCGATCCCGGCAAGGGCGTGGTCCATCCCGCTAAGCGGATCGACGGCTATACCGGCCCGGTCCGGCGCTGAGATCCCGATCCATGGCGCGCGGAGCGACCTTCGACCACGCTGCACAGCAGCTCGATTTGTTCGTCGGTGCGGGCGGCGACATCGCCGCGCGCGATGCGCAGGACCTGATGTCCTGGCCCTTCTTCAGCCTCGCCAAATCCAAGCGGGTTAAACCGATCGACTTCCGGATGGGCGAGGTCTCGATCCTGGTCGAGGCAACCGCCGAACACGGCATGGCGACGATCTGGGATGCCGACGTGCTGATCTGGGTTGCCAGCCAGATCGTCGAGGCGCGCGACGCCGGACGCGCGACATCGCGGCTGATCGCCGCGACACCGCATGAAATACTGACGTTCACCAGACGGGGCACCGGCAAGGCGAGCTACGAAAGGCTCAAAGCGGCGCTCGACCGGCTGCAATCGACCAGCGTCGCGACCTCGATCCGCCAGGCTGGCGCGCGTCGCCGCCACCGCTTCTCCTGGATCAATGAATGGCGCGAACGCTTGGACAGCAACGGGCGCGCGCTCGGCATCGAGATGATCGTGCCGGACTGGTTCTACGAGGGCGTACTCGACCGCGCTCTCGTCCTGACCATCGACCCCGAATATTTCGCGCTGACCGGCGGTCTTGAGCGCTGGCTCTACCGCATCGCGCGCAAGCACGGTGGGAAGCAGGAGAACGGATGGAGCTTCGAACTTGCCCATTTGCACCGCAAGTCGGGCGCCCTCTCGCCGCTCAAGCGCTTCGCCTTCGAGATGCGCGCCATCGTCAGTAGGCAACCCCTGCCCGGCTATACATTGACGCTCGATCGCCAGTTGGGCCGCGAGCGGCTCGGCTTCGTCGCGCAGCCGGTCGATCCTTTCGCAGCAGCCCGGCGGCGCCTGCGCCTGGCCCCTGTGGGCAAGTGCGCGTGATGCTCGGACTATCGGGAACCTTGCGGCACGGACGATCGGGAACCGTTTGTTCGGACGATAGGGAACCGAAATCGCGCCCAATCCCGCAGAAAAGCTGGGCTCGCGCGCCCCTTAACACTGCTAACAAGGAACCCAATGGATTCCTGCTAACGCCGCAAAGCCTGTGCACAGGCGGCGCAGCCCCACCGCCGGATGCCGCGCTTTCGTCCGACAGCGAGCCTCCCCTGACACACGTGACGCTGGTCTGGCGTGAAGGCCGCCATGAAGATTGGCTACGTTTCGGCAAGCCCGTGAGCGAACGGATTGTCGATCGCCGCAAGCGCATCGAAAGCTATGCACCGGGACAGGTCTTCGCGCTGGTGCGCTGGGCTTCGAACGATTTCGGGACGCGCCGCTCGACGCTCGACATTGTGCGCGCGGTCGGCAGGACCGAAGCCTTTACGAGGCTCCCGCAGGTCGATCCGGGCGGTGAACTGCTGCTCTCGGTTCGCGGCTGGCCGAAGGTTCGGCATGTTCTCAACCTAATCGATCGCATCGACACGGCTAGCGTCGATCCCTGCGTGGTCGCCCCCGATCACTGGCGCCATATGCACAACCGGATTTGCGCCGGATCGCAGCCACGTTCCTATACATTGGCGCGTCACCGTGTCTGGCTTGGCCAGCGGGGGCTTCGCCCATGAAGCGCCGGACCGTTCTTCTCGCCGGATGCGTTGGCGCAGCGACTGTGCTGAGCGCGGTTCTCCCGGCCTCGCGGCTGTTCGTCTGGAACGCGACGGCCAGTGTTCCGACCGGATTGTACAGGATCGGGGCCTCCGCTCCACTTCGAGCTGGCGAACGTGTCGCGATCGACCCTCCGCCCCTTTTGCGCGATTACTTGGTGCGGCGCGGCTACCTTCCGGCAGGCGTACCGCTGCTCAAGGAACTCGCAGCCTTGCCGGGAGACACGGTTTGCCGTGTCGGCACGACAATCACCATCGACGGCGTCGAGGCTGGAAACGCGCGATCATTCGACAGCGCCGGTCGCCCACTGCCGCATTGGGAGGGCTGCCACACGCTCACCGCGCGCCAGGTCTTCGTGATGAACCGAAGCGCGCCCGGCAGCTTCGACGGGCGCTATTTCGGGCCGATCGAACGGCGGCACGTCATCGGTCGCGCCGTGCCCGTCTGGACCGACGAAAGCGGCAATGGCGAGCATGTCTGGTTCGCCGAGGCTTCCCCATCCCAGCCCCCAACCCGCACAGAAGGAGACGACCAATGATCAAAATCGGCACATTCGCACCCACCCGCGAAGGCTTCGAGGGCAGGCTCTCGACCATCTCGATCGACTGCGCACTTGCGCTCGTTCCGGCAGAACCGAGCGAGGCCGAGAACGCCCCGGACTACCGCGTCATGGCGGGCGAAGGTGACGGTGCATTCGAAGTCGGGGCCGGTTGGAAACGCGTCGGCGAGAAGGCCGGGGACTTCGTCGCCGTCATGATCGACGACCCCGCCTTGCCCAAACCGCTGCGCGCCAATCTCTTCAAAGGCAATGCCGGGGAGCATGTCCTGATGTGGTCGCGTCCGCCACGCCGGGACACGAAGGACTAGGACGATGTGGAAACCGAATGCATTGTCCGCAGCCTTGTCCGCGCTTCTGCTTGGCCTCGCATTGTGCAATCCGGGCAAAGCCGCTGCGCAGCAGTCAGCTGACCGGGCGCAAGCCCAGCGCATCGAGGTCTCAGCACAGGTGCGCGAAGCCTCGCAACGCTTCGGCATTCCCGAGCACTGGATCTATGCGGTGATCCGCATAGAAAGCGCAGGGCGCACGCGCGCCGTCTCGTCTGCGGGCGCAATGGGTTTGATGCAGTTGATGCCCGGCACCTGGGCGCGCCAGCGCGACCGCTACGCGCTTGGGAGCGATCCCTTCGATCCGCGCGACAACATTCTCGCGGGCACGTCCTACCTGCGCGAGATGTACGATCTTTACGGAATCCAAGGCTTCCTGGCCGCCTACAACGCAGGTCCGGGACGATACGAGGCTTGGCTCGCCGGACGGCGCAACCTGCCGCTGGAAACCCGTCGCTATGTCGCGAAGCTGGCGCCGCTCCTGCATCGTGACCGCATCTTTGTCGCGGATTCGGCACAAACTCTATCGAGTGATGGCAGCGTTCCCGATCGCACGATTCCGGATGCCCCGGACACGGAAACCGCCTCCGGACCCGTGGTGCCCCAAATTCCCGTTCGAGAGACGGCGCACGATCTTTTCGTACCCGTATCGACGGTTTCAGGGCAGTGATGTCGCGCAGCGCAATCCCGCGCAGCAGGTCGCGCAGCGGCGTAGTGTATCGATGGAGGTACGTTGGGCAGAGAATAGGGAAAGGAGGATTGCCGCTGTATTTGGCGAGGACTTGGCAGCGGCCAAGGCTTGCACGGCGGCTGCATCAGGCGCTTCCCTCGCTCCGGTTAAACGGAAGCGTAGGAGTCGGATGATGGAGTGCTTTGCAGGGCTCGATGTATCGATCGAGGAGACCGCGATCTGTGTGGTGGGCGATGACGGGAAGGTGGTGCTGGAGACCGAGGTCCCGACCGAGCCGGAGCTGATCGCCGAAGCGCTGGAGCGCTTTGCGGGACGCCTGCGCCGGGTCGGCCATGAGGCGGGATCGGTATCGCCGTGGCTGCATGCCGGATTGATCGAGCTGGGCTTGCCCGCCGTCTGTCTGGAGACCCGCCATGTGCGCGCCGCACTGTCGGCCCAGCGCAACAAGACCGATGCTGCAGATGCGCTCGGCATCGCCCATATCATGCGCACCGGGTGGTTCCGGCAGGCGCATATCAAGACCGAGGAGTGCTACCGGATACGCCTGCTGCTGGTCCAGCGGCGCAACTTGAAGCGCAAGTTCCTCGATATCGAGAACGCCATCAGGCACTCGCTGAAGGTGTTCGGTATCCGGCTCGGCAAGGTCAGCAGGGGCGCGATGGAGAAAGCGGTACGCGAGGCGGTTGCAGACGATGCGATGACCGCAGGGCTGATGGACTGCATGCTCAGAGCCCGCGCTGCGCTGTGGGAGGAGTACCTGATCCTGCACAAGCTGGTCACCCAGCTCGCCATGCGCGACGAGCTGTGCCGCCGGTTCATGGCGATCCCGGGCGTCGGACCAGTGACCGCGCTGAGCTTCAAGAGCGCGATCGACGATCCCACACGGTTCCGCCGCTCGCGCAATGTCGCGGCCTATTTCGGGCTCACCTCGCGCCGCTGGCAGTCGGGCTCGTCGATCGATGTGAAGGGCCGGATCAGCAAGGCGGGTGATCCCGATGTGCGCCGCGCGCTCTACGAAGCGGCATCCGCGATGCTCACCCGGTTCAAGGGGCGCGACACGATCAAGACGTGGGGACTGAAGCTCGCGAAGACCAAGTGCCACGCCAAGGCGCGTGTCGCGGTCGCCCGCAAGCTCGCCATCGTGATGCACGCCATGTGGCGCGACGGCACGTTCTATGTCGGCGATCCCGACGTCGAAGCGCACGAGATCGACACCGCCTACGCCGCCAAGATGCAGCGGCTGAGCTACGCGCGGTCATGACCATGACCGCTCAGGATGCAGCCGACTGACGGCTCGACGACATACGGAGGTCCGCGCGAGCGGCAGAAGGAATGATACAGACCAGGACAACGGGAAGCACGATATCTCGCCTGTGGCCGCGCTCAGCGGACCACGCTTGATTGCCTGTGACGATGCCCCGTAATTCCGATAGCGACATGTGCCGCGAGCGCCCAAGTATCGCCTCGTTGCGATACCGGCTTCGATGAGCACGGAAGATTGCGCGGCGTATCAGACCTCAATGCCTACTTCGCAGACCTGCGCACAGCAGCGTCGAATAGTTGGTCCATTAGTGCTAAAGTAAGGAAACGACGATGGCGAATACTACGAAAACCAGACAGCCAAATAAGATGGCGAGATAAAAGCAGCGCCGTCGGTCGGGCTGCAGGTGGTTGGTTTTGCGAGAGAATATGCGCCGCCTTCGGGATCGCCATACCGTCGGCACAAGGAAATTGTGCAATCAATTCAATGCGGGAAGCGCCGTCGGTGCGGATTTCAGGCTTTGGCTGACGATGAATTCGATATCCGTCCGGGGCGATCGGGCCGCGACGACGCGCGCACATATCGCAAGGCTGGAAGCCTGGTTGGACGGATACTCCAGATCTCGCGACGGTCGGGCTGTTCACCGCTTCGCCGCAATCGCACCGGTGCCGGGAGCGGGCACCTCGCGCGCGGTAGACGCGCGGCTTTGCAGCGACGCAGAAATGCCTATCAACGCCGGGTCGTCGTCAAGGCGCGGGTCATTCGGCATCGCGGGACAAGTTTTCGCTCGGCTCCGCTCGCCCGCCACCTCGCCTATCTCGAGCGCGACGGCGTCGATTACGATGGAAGCGATGGCAAAGCGTTCGGGGCGCAGACCGACGATATCGACCGCGAGAGATTTGCGGCGCGATGCGAGGACGACCGGCATCACTTCCGCTTCATCATCTCACCTGAAGATGCGAACGAGATGGCGGACTTGCGGGCGTTCACACGCGATTTGATGAAGGACATGGCGTCCGATCTCGACACCCAACTCGATTGGATTGCCGTCGATCACTGGAACACCGAGAATCCGCATGTCCATGTCCTCGTCCGCGGCGTTGCCGGTGATGGCAAGGACCTCGTCATCGACCGGGCCTATATCAGCGAAGGGATGCGCGCTCGCGCCGAGGAACTGGTCACGATCGAACTCGGTCGGCGCAGCGAGCGCGATATCGAGAACGCCTTGCGGCGCGAAGTGGATGCGGAACGGCTGACAAGTCTCGATCGCCGCTTGCTGCGCCAACAACGCGAGCATGGCGCGGTAGACTTGAGACCCGAGACTGCGTCGGGCAGGCGCAAGGGTGCGGCACTTCTGATCGGCCGTGCGCAGCACCTAGAGCGTATGGGACTCGCGCATCGCCACGGGCCTGCGATCTGGACCTTGTCGGGCGACGCGGCAGCGACTTTGCGCGCGATGGGTGAGCGTGGCGACATCATCAAGACGATGCATCGGGCGATGGGAGGGCGCCAGGTTGCAGGGTCGTTCGCGGTGCACGGTCGAGATCAGGATAAGCCTGTGCTTGGCCGCCTGGTCGAGCGGGGGCTTCACGACGAACTCACCGGTGAAGCCTATGCGATTGTCGAAGGTGTCGACGGGCGCACGCATCATCTGCGCTTTCCCGATATTGAGCGCACCGGCGATGCGGGCCCCGGCGCGGTGGTCGAGGCGAACGACTGGACCGATCGGCGAGGCAAGCGCCAGACGAATTTGTTGGTGCGCTCCGACCTGCCAATCGACCGACAAAGAACGGCGCGTGGTGCGACCTGGCTCGACCGGCAACTACTGTCGCCGCGAGCGGCCAAGCTCGCTGGCGGCTTTGGTGCCGAGGTTCGGCAAGCGCTCGACGAACGCCGTGACTGGCTGGTGGATGAGGGGCTCGCGGAGCGCGAGGGCGGCAAGGTCACTTTCGCGAAGAACCTGCTCGGCAGGCTCCGGGCAGGGGAACTGCAAACGGCGACCGAGGCTCTCGCTAAACACCACGGTGCAGCTGCGCCCATGCCGAATGAAGGCGACCCCGTTGCTGGAATCTACCGTAAACGCCTTACACTTGCATCCGGACGCTTTGCTGTGATCGAGAACGAGATGGGCTTCCAGCTCGTACCCTGGCGGCAGGATATCGAAAGACATCTGGGCAAGGAGGTTGCTGGGCGGGTCAATGCGCGCGGCGGTGTCGACTGGAGCTTTGCGCGCGCTCGTGGACCAGCAATTTAACGCTTCGGCGTGATAAGCCAGATCTTGACAATCGCCTCACATGATGCCTATAAACGCGTCAGGAGATGCGACATGGCTACAGCAGCTTTTCAGCATAGTGAAGCACCCGGCGAGCTTCAGACCTTTGCGAGCGACGATGATCGCGGCCGCCTGACGGGCGCTGCGGTAAAGGCTGTGCTGCGCCTCGCCGATGCTTGGGGAGTGAGCAATGCCGAAGGCGCTGCACTGCTCGGCGTATCCGAAAGCACCTGGGACCGGATGAAAGCCGGAAGCTGGGAAGGCACGCTTGGCCAGGACCAGCTGACGCGCGCTTCAGCCCTGATCGGTTTGTTCAAAGGTCTGCATCTTTTGTTCGTCAACGATATGGCCGACCGCTGGCCCAAGCTCGACAACAGGGCCCCTGTGTTCGATCACCGCTCGCCGGTTCAGGCAATGATCCAAGGCGGCATTCCGCGCATGCTCGAGACCCGGCAGTATATCGACGCGCTTCGTGGCGGGCTCTGAGGCCCACAATCAACCACCGACAATCCGCGAAGCCTTCGAGCGGACCGTTCGGCTCGTCTCCAGCGCGCGGCTGCGCGAGGCGGTGATGACCCCGCTCGCGGACGATGCGGATGAACTCGCATTGCTGGCAGAGATCGAAGGCGCGACCAGTTCGCGGCTGATTGCCGAGGAGCGGGGGACCAGCGGCCTGGCGGCGGACGAGCTGGTGCACGGCGTGCCACACGCCAAATTCATCAATGCCAGTTTTGCCTATGCCAAGCCGCGCGAACCCAATCGCTTCAATCCCGCCAATCGCGGTGCCTGGTATGCAGCGCTCGATGTCGAAACCTGTATCGCCGAAGTCGGTTATCACCTGACGCGGGCGCTCGCCGACGCCGGAGATTTCGATGCGGTGGTCGAATATGGCGAAATGATCGCAAGCATGTCCGGTGTCTTCATCGATTTGCGCGGGCTGCCCGATCATCCGTCGCTCGATCCCGATAAGGCCGCTGGCTATCCTATCGGCAACGCGCTTGCCGCTCAGGCGCGCGCCGAAGGGCACAACGGCATAATCTACCCTTCGGTCCGGCACACAGGCGGCACGTGTATCGCCGCTCTCTGGCCCAATGTCGTGCAATCGGTCGTGCAAGGAGCAATGCACCGGCTCACCTGGTCGGGCGAGCCGCAATATGCGTGGGAAGCACTATAGCGCGAACCTTTCTTACTCTTCGCCAAACTGCGCCTTCACGCATTCTGGTCTTGAAATCACCGGTCCCAACCGTCCTGCTTCTTTTCGAAAGGAAGCACTTTGTCCGCCACCCGCATACTCTGGGGCCAGATTTGTGTGGTTTTCGGCCTCACGCTTGCAGGCGTCTGGGCCGCTACGCAGTGGACGGCAGAAGCGCTCGGTTATCAGGCGGGACTCGGGCCGGCCTGGTTCACCTTCTACGGCATCCCGGTCTATCCGCCTTACGCGATATTCTGGTGGTGGTTCAGCTACGAGGCCTATGCACCGCGCATTTTCGAGACGGGAGGCATGATCGCAGCATCGGGCGGCCTGGTCTCCGTCGTCGTCGCGATCGGCATGTCGGTCTGGCGTGCCCGAGAGATCAGGAACAGCGCGACCTACGGCTCGGCGCGCTGGGCGAGCCGGAGCGAAATCGCCAGGGCCGGCTTGCTCGCCGGCAAGGGCGTCGTCATCGGCCAACACAGTCGGCGTTACCTGCGCCATGACGGCCCCGAACATGTGCTCTGTTTTGCACCCACCCGCAGCGGCAAGGGCGTGGGACTGGTCGTTCCGACCCTTCTGACATGGCCGCACTCGGCGATCGTCCACGACATCAAGGGTGAGAATTGGGAACTCACCGCAGGTTTTCGCGCGCGCTTTAGCCGGGTGCTCCTGTTCGATCCGACCAACGAAGCATCGGCGGCTTACAATCCGCTTATGGAAGTCAGGCGCGGCGTCAACGAAGTGCGCGACGTCCAGAATATCGCCGACGTTCTCGTCGACCCCGAAGGCTCACTCGAACGACGCAACCACTGGGAAAAGACCAGCCATGCTCTGCTCGTCGGGGCGATCCTGCATGTGCTCTACGCCGAAGCGGACAAGACCCTTGCCGGAGTTGCGAGCTTTCTTTCCGACCCGCGCCGTTCGATCGAAGCGACGCTAACCGCGATGATGCACACGCCGCATCTGGGCGAAGACGGGGTGCACCCGGTTGTCGCCAGCGCGGCCCGAGAATTGCTCAACAAATCCGAGAACGAGCGCTCGGGCGTGCTCTCGACCGCGATGTCCTTTCTCGGCCTCTATCGCGACCCGGTGCTCGCCCGCGTGACCCAGCGATGCGACTGGCGCATTGCCGATCTGGTCGATGCAAAGCGCCCTGTGACGCTCTACCTCGTCGTCCCTCCCTCAGACATCAGCCGGACCAAGCCACTCATCCGGCTGATCCTCAACCAGCTCGGCCGCCGCCTGACCGAAGATCTGGCCGAAGGAAGCGAACGGCAGCGTTTGCTGCTCATGCTCGATGAGTTTCCGGCGCTGGGACGGCTCGATTTCTTCGAAAGCGCACTCGCCTTCATGGCCGGATACGGGATCAAGTCCTTCCTGATCGCGCAGTCCCTCAACCAGATCGAGAAGGCCTATGGCCAAAACAACGCGATCCTCGACAATTGTCATGTGCGCGTCTGTTTTGCGACCAATGACGAGCGCACGGCCAAGCGCGTCTCGGAATCGCTGGGCACGGCGACCGAGATGCGGGCTATGAAGAACTATGCCGGACATCGTCTGTCGCCCTGGCTCGGTCATTTGATGGTCTCGCGATCGGAAACCGCGCGCGCCCTGCTCACCCAAGGCGAGATCATGCAGTTTCCTGATACCGACGAGATCGTGATGCTCGCCGGTGCCATTCCGATCCGGGCAAAGAAAGCACGCTACTTCACCGATCTGCGCCTCAAGAACCGCATCAGTTCGCCTCCCACGCTCGAGCCCTCCAAGGAGGCGGTAACTCTTGGAGATTGGGAAGGCTGTGCAGCGAAACCGTCACGTACTGTGCTGGCCAATACACACGGAGACGAGGAAGAAGGCGCGAACGAGGGTGGCATCCGGCAGGAGCCGGACCTGCCGCAACACGAAGACGTTGAGCAAGCTCCGCCCACCGTGCCCAACGAATTCGCTTTCGAAGACCGGGGAGACGACGAACAGGCAAGCCGAAATCGCAATATCGCCGAGACCATGCGCGCGAATGCCCGCCGCGCGGTTCTCGACCCGAATGACGGGATCGAGTTGTGAGCAAGGGCAACCGCATCAAGCACACATTTCGCCTGCCGCCCCAGCTCTCGCGGCAGCTTGCCGACTATGCAGGCAGAAAGCGCGTGTCGCAGGCGTCGATCGTCGAAGCGGCGGTCGCATCATTCCTTTCTCCAGACGGTTCGGAGCGACTGGAGGCCGCGTTCGCCAGGCGCCTCGATCGCATATCCCGGCAGCTCGACAAGCTCGACTATCATGTGGACGTCGGCAACGAGGCGTTCGCGCTCTATTTGAGGCGATGGCTCGCCATCACGCCCGCGCCGATCAATGAGGCGAATGCGGCGGAGCGCGCCGATGCGGAGAAGCGCTTCGATTATTTCGTGGAGGCGCTTGCGCGGCGTCTGGAAACCGGGCGGCGACTTTCGGAAGGACTGCTGAGGTTCGACGATCTTCCGAAATAGAAGGTGCAGAACGGACCAGAAACAGGTGCAAGGCATTGTATCGCTTGCTAGGCTCAACCGATGAAGACCGACCTCGATCATCTGCCACCGCAAAAGCAGCGCGAGCTGGAACGCGTGGTGCAGCTGATCTTCGAGGAATTCGACGACGCCTTCGCGCTTGCCAAGCACGAGTGGAAGAAGGCCGGACGCATCCTCAAGGTCATTCTGTACGGCAGCTATGCGCGCGGAACGTGGGTCGACGAGCCGCATACCGCGAAAGGCTATCAATCAGACTATGACCTGCTGATCATCGTCAACGACAAGCGGTTGGTCGACAGGGTCAAATATTGGTCAAAGCTCGATGATCGGCTGATGCGCGAATACGGGGTCACGAAGGCGCTCAAGACTCCTGTGAACTTCATCGTACATACACTGCAGGAAGTGAACGACGGGCTGGCGCATGGGCGCTACTTCTTCATGGATGTAAAGCAGGACGGCATCGCGCTTTATGAGTCCGACGACACCGAACTGCACACGCCCAAGCCCAAGACACCAGAGCAAGCATTGACGATGGCTCAGGAATACTTCGACGAGTGGTATCCGAGCGCTAGCCGTTTCAAGAAGGCGGCGGAGTTTCTCTCCGACGATGGAGGCTTGCGCGAAGCAGCTTTTAACATGCACCAAGCGACGGAGAGGCTTTATCACTGCGTGCTACTGGTCTGTACCTTCTACACTCCTCACGTGCACAATCTCGGCTTTCTGCGGACCCAAGCCGAGCGCATCGACGCACGCCTGACTTATGTCTGGCCACGCGACACACGAAAGGATCGCGCCCGCTTCGAGAAGCTCAAAGAAGCTTATGTGAAAGCGCGCTATTCAAAGCACTACCGCATCACCAAGGAAGAGCTCGAATGGCTCGGCGAGCAAGTCGAGGAACTCGGGCAAGTGGTGCATGAGGTGTGCTCGGAGCGGCTTGCGCAGCTTGAGAAGAACGCGGGTTCTAGCGGCTAGGACCACACTTCTTCTTCGCGCCGGATTCGATCCCCACTATTTCTGGCTGAGCTCGGGAAACAGCGGCATTGTTATGTCGCCTCGCTCCTCGTTTCTCGCCTCGCGCTGGATTTCGTATGGCCGAAGGGCAGCCATCACCCGCGCAGTCAGCGTATCGACCGCGATCCCCCGGTTGAGCGCACGCGAGGATGAGAACACGTCGCGTATCGCATATGTCTTTGCAGTCGTCAGGGCGATGCTGATCGCCTGAGCCAGTTCCTTGTCATCAGGCCGAATCATCGTCATTCACTCAAAAGAACACAACCGGAACAAATTTCCAATCGGAAACTGATATTCGATTGCGATTTGACTCTACTGTTCCCACACGGCAGCTCCCGCTAATGTGCAATCTATACAGGATGACCAAAGCCCACGATGAAGTGGCACGCTGGTTCAAGGTCGCCAACGAACTCGAAAACGCCAATCTGGGATCGGAGGTCTTCCCGGGCTATCCGGGTGCAGTGATTGCTGACGGAAAACTCAGTCAAATGACATGGGGCTTTCCACTTGTGCTGAAGAGCAAGCGGACCGGCAAGCCGCTCAAGCCGAAACCGGTCAACAATGCGCGCACCGATAAGCTCGATAGCTACATGTGGCGATACAGTTTCGAGGAACGGCGTTGCCTCATACCGCTTACAGCCTGGGCCGAAGCAGAAGGCCCCAGCGGCGGCAAGACGCGCACTTGGCTAAGCAGACCGGACGCTGAGTTGTTTGCTGCGGCCGGCCTTTGGCGAAACAGCGATGAATGGGGCTTGGTCTATACTATGGTGATGACGGACAGCGTTGGAGCGGCTGCGGAATGTCACAGCCGAATGCCTGTGATCTTGGCCAGCGAAGACTGGTCCGGATGGACGGAAGGCACCGCTAATCCAGCACGGCGGCTATGTGTCCCTTGGCAAGGAGAGCTTGCGATTGAAAGGACTGATCAGCGGTGGTGATGTAGGGCTGAACCGGGAACGGCCTGGCAGTTCCGAAAACGACGCTAAATCCAGTCCAGTTCCGCCCGTCAGCTGGCAGGTGCCCGAGTGATTTGGACTGACACCCATTTCACATCTGAGCGTCCCAAGAGATCGGCCTCATCGGACAAGACTTCTACCTCGAGGCCCCTGCTTTGCGCCAAATCTCTGAGGCTCTTGCTGCTCACTGGGTAAATCGCCCTTGCCCCATTGGCCGGACCCTCCCGCAGGGTCATATAGATCACTCCGCCCTCTTTCAGATGACGGAGTAGCGAAGACAAAGCTTCTTCACGTTCCCAGGGCGGGATGTGCATCCAGACCGCGCTCAACACAATGAGATCAAATTCGCCGTCAACTCCATCGAGCTCCGGCAGCGCAGAACGGCGCCATTGCACATTGCTTCCATGATGAAGCTCTTGTGCCAAACTCAGCATCTTCGCAGACGGATCGATGGCTACAACGCTATGGCCAAGTCCAGAGATCGCAGCGGCATCTCGTCCTGTGCCCGCGCCAACATCGAGAACGGATTGGTTGGGGTTCGATGCGAGCAAATTGAACAAATGTGGATGTGCAACAACTGGGTCAATGCCTTCGTAGCGGTCTGCAAGCTCTTCAGCATGTTCGTCATACCACTCGACCGTGGCCTGAGACGCTGACTGATCTTGAGTGCTCATCTCAGAAATCAATAGCAGTAGGCTGATCAAAGCGGCAAGGAGCAACACGGTTTGAAAGGTGGTGCGAACCACCTTGTTCTTGGTGAACAGATTTTGCCCCGTCGCATCGACGAAACCCGGGCTAGCATTGCTTTGCAGCCATTCGAGATATTTCTGCATTACGAAGCGTAATCGATGAAGGATCACTGCGAGCGCGGCGTTACCGACGCAGGCGAGGCCGAGCAGAACGCTACGAAACACCGGATCTTCTGAAACCGATGCGACGCCAAACCACAGGCCCCCAGTAAGTGTCATCCCGATCAGAGGGATCTGCCACATCAACGAGTTGAGGGAGCGAAAATTCTCTGAGTTCTGTGTGTAGATGGCGACCTGCATGGCTTCATTTTGAGTGGTCCCATCATTCGCGCCACCTTCAACAGGGCTGGGCTTTCCGGTCACGAAAGCGCCTCGGGCAAATTGATTGAGTTTTCCGTCCGTACATGACCAAGGGCCTCGCGGTAGTCTCCTAGCAGATTCCGCTTCTGCCTCGCGCTGATCGGCAAGCCGAGCATGTGAAACACAAGTAGGCGAGCGAGGGATTTCCGGCTCACTACCACTACTTTTCGGATTGGATCCCAAATTACGCCTCGATATGGCGCTTTCGTTAGATCGACGGGAAAATTCTTAAGTTTGCCCACCGCTTCGATGACGGAAATGTCGTCGCGCTTCGCCAAGGCAAGTGCTGCGCGAGTGAATATCTCGAGGCCGATCGTGAAGAAGAGTGCATTGCGCTTTCCAAAGCGAAACTGACCGACGACCTCACTTGGTTTCGTGCTATCAAAATACCGCTTTATGGGTCCGAATGTATCCGCAAGAGCAGAAAAGTAATCGGTCGCGAACTGCTCAAACTCATCCAGGACCTCATCACTCGGCCGATTGAATCTCAGGTCACTCAATGCCCAACCTTTCTCCACGCGAGCCTTGTAAACGAAAATGAGTTTGAGTTGGTCGTACAGGCCCGCGATGGTCAGTAGCGCCTCCTTGTTTGTCGGAGGCATGGACTCGCTCGAGATGATTGCAATCTTTGGACTGTGGAAGCGATCATCATCTTCGACCAAGCGCCGTGTCGCGATCGCCATGACATCATCCTCGTCGAGCGAAATAATGTCGAGTTTGTTGACCGGCACCGCCATCTTATTGAGTGTGGTGAATAGGCGGCGGGTTCGCCTCTCCGCCTTTTTCGATGTGCCATGCGCCACAAGCACTATGGGCAAGAGTTCCTCGCCAAGCGCTTTGTTGGCTTCGATTGCTTTCCGCATTCCGGCTAGTCGGTGCTGACCATCCAACGCGAAGATGCGCTCCTTTCCGTTCAAAAGGAGGACTCCGAGGGAATGTGCAGCTGGCTCGGAGAGGCTTTCCAAAACGTCCTGGTTCTGCGCGCTGCGAAGATTGCGGACATCGTACCAATCGGGTGACCCACGATAGGTGGCAAGTACCAGTGAGTTGAAGAAGCGCTCATTGTTATTCTGAAGATATTGCGAGATTTGTTTCGCCCGCGGCCCTTTGAGTCGCCTTTGGATAAGGCGAGAAAGTTCTTCGCTGTGATGTACCTCTTCGGCAAAGTTCACCCGCGCAACGATATCGCTGACCGAAAAGAGGCACGCGTAATAGATCCAGTCGCCAAACTTTCCACGAAGTGCTGGGAACGCGATTGGATCTAGTTTTGACATTAGAAAGCCGCCCTTTTTCCCATTGATAGTTCTCCGTGAAAGCCGCCCTTGTTAACCGGGGGCGCAACGGAATTGATGAAGGAGGACTCGATAACCTCGAGGTCAATCGCTGCATCCGGGATCGGTACAAAGTGAAAAAACAAGTCGTCTTTGAAGTTGTTCAACATGAAGACGACCGCCGGACGACCGCCAGCATCTTTGGCCTCTCTGAGGTAGTTTGCATATCGTTTTCTAAGTGTACCGCCCTCTTGCTTGCCGGCTATTCCCACATAACAAATGTAGCCATGTGGGGGCAGGCCAAGGCTGTCGGCCTCGACAACAAATACGTAGATGCCTCGCTCGTTTGGCACCTGCAATTTCGAAGAGGCATCGAACTTCAGCTTTTGCCAGCTAAGCGGAAAGGCCGTTTGAAACTTCTTCCAGCTCGCAAGGTCAAGGTAGAACTGGCAAAGCTCGGCCTTGTATCGTTTCGCTGCCTTTACCGGATCGATTGCTGCCATAGGCTATCACATGCCAGTCGCACAATTAGCGTGTAAAGCAAGAGTGTATAACTGCGCACAGTTGGGATGACTTTGAAGCTGGCAAAGTCTCGCAAGATACAACAAACTCGTTAGATTCTCTGAGCTTATTGATTGTCGACTTCTTAAGCCCATACGGGCAATATGAACCTTAGGGGACTAAGTTGATGCCGATCTCTGAAGCAGTAATTCGAAGTGCCGTTGCGCGCTATGACCGCGAACGCGACCGCTACATCAAGCTGGCAGCGCGGGTTGCCGATATTTGCCGCGCCAGCATCGTCGAAGGCAACGCAATCCGTGCGCAGATTACATCGCGCACAAAGACGGTGAGAAGCTTCGAGGGCAAGTTGCGCAGGTTTGCCAAACGGCCTGACAAGAATTTCGAATCTGTCGATGAAGTCTTCGAGAAGATCGGTGACTTCGCAGGGGTGCGGGTGGCGACGTATAGGCCAGAAGATGAGCCGCGCGTTGCCGACGCAATCAAGGAGCTGTTCACCGGGCCGGACAATGGCCTGATCGATATCGATCTGAAGGACAAGCTCGACCCGGCTTCATGCCAGTTTTACAGGGCAACGCATTGCCAGGTTTACCTGCGCGATGAGGAACTGGTGGGTGACTACGGCAACCTGCGTGGCGCAAGCTGCGAAGTTCAGATCTGCTCGATGATGGCGCACGTCTGGAACGAGATCGAACATGACATCGGATATAAGCCGGAGGGTGGCGGTCCAGGAGACGCCGAGCGCGGACTTCTGGAAACCCTTGGACATCTAACGCGGTCTGGTGATGCTGCCATTACTCAGTTGCTGGCAGCCAACTATGCTCGCATGACCGCCCAGACTGGTGATTTCAACGACGTTCACGATTTTGTTGCGCGACTTCGCACCCATTTCCCGGAAGCCGATCTCTCTGTGAATGCTGGTCAGGCATTCGATGAAGCCAACTTACTCGGCCTCACGTCTGTTGATGGTATCAAACAGGCACTCGGGGATGAGGCGCTAGATCCGGCTATCGCGACTGCGAGGATTTCGGAGTTTAACCAGTTTCTGGACAAGACGGGCAGCCCCGAGTTGGCTTTGAATCCCGGTTCGGCTGACCTCCTGCTCATTTCCATGCTCGCGACCTTTCCGGCCGAAATTCAGGAAAACCACCCGGCCGGACGCGGAAAGGGTAGGCCCGCTCGAATTTACTATCTTGTTCAGAAATACAGGGAGTATCTGGACACGAAGCCTGCAGAAAGAGACGCTGCCTGAATTATGCAAGGCGCTTTCGAGCCATTCCTAACTCCGCAAAGTGCGACGAGCAGTTCGAGCTCCCAGTCGTCGATCGCCATTGGAGATGAGAACGAGGCATTGGAGCTCAGAGACTGCCGCATTGCCGACATTGTTGCAGAGAATGACGTCTCGGTGAGGCTAGCAAATTCGATCGCTCAAGCTGCGGCGCTTAACAAACTCCCTTTGGAGACGGTCGGAGAATATCTCGACGCTGGAACTGAGGCTTCCGGGATCATGATGGGCCATGTTCGAAACTTCGGTCGAAAGTCGGCGCGGGAGCTCGAGGAACTCATAGTTGCCGAGTGTTCTGGTTGGAATGCACATACCAAGAGCAATCAGGAGAATCTAATCGGCGACGAGGAATTCAGACGATCAGATCTGCTGCCTTTGATCGCCGGTGACACGCTTGGGGATATCGCCAAATCAGAAATTCTGTCGACGCGCCTCGCGAACGTACTGAAGCGTCCAGAGTTTGCCGATGTTCCGTTGACTGAAGCCTTGTCTGAAAAGGACAAGATTGCCGCTCGCTTGCTTCGATCCCAGAACTGCGGGCGAACCTCGGTTTCAGAGTTTCACAACATGTGCGCCAGGCACGTGGGCCTTAAGCTCCGAGAATCCGGGCTCTCAGGTGAGGAGCTCGAAAAGGCCACGTCCATTCTTCTGCTGGGCGGGATCAGCTCGACAAGATCGGCAAACCTGGCTGACGAAGCAACCGCGGCGAGTAAGGCACCGGACCTGCCTCCCGATCATTCGAGTCTTGCGGAGCGCCTCGACTGGCTTCTTGCCGAACTGGACGAAAGAGCTCGCGACATCGTGCGTCGGCGAAACGGGATCGGCCAAGATAGCCCCGAAACGCTTGAAGAAATTGGCACATTCTACGGTGTGACAAGGGAACGCATTCGCCAGATCGAAGGCAAATCTCTGAGGCGCATGAGCAAGCGCATTCGCCGTGTACCGATAGTCGAGCTTCTCGATGCCGAGGCAAGCCTGCAATGGCATGTACTGTCTGAAGGCAAGTCCACGCTTCTGATCGATGAGCTTCATGAACGTCGCCGCCTGGTCAGTCCATATGTTTCGCTGGCGCTCGATATCACAAACACGACCCTCTCGAAGTGGCTGGACCGGACAGCTCGCAAGTTCCCATTGGGGTGGCGCAAAACTCCGGAGAATTCCGATGCAATTGAGGAGGCCGCTGCTCACCTCGAAAGTGCGATCAACAAGGCACCGCTTCCGCGCGCTGCAGGCGCATTCGAAGGTTGTGAGTGTTCAGAAACAGTAGCTGCAGCTTGCGAGCTCATCTTGGGCCAGCCGGTGTATCTCGGATACGTGATGCCCGCGCGGGTCGGAGCGAGGCTTGCCCGCCTTGCGGGCTTGCATTCGATACTTTGCGAAATTGGACAGCCGGATCAGGTTGAGAGTTTTCTGCTCGACTATCATTCGCGATTTCCTGACGATCAATGCAGCGTGCGTGATGCCGAAATCGTCATGACCGCAGCGCCGCATCTTTTTATCGAAATTGAAGAGGGACGCTGGCACGCCCTCGGTGCCTCGGGTTCATCAGCCGACACCGCCCAGAGCCAGACCAAGGCGATGGTCCCGCCGACAGAAGAGCCCGGCACGATCGCGCATGCTCTGCAAATCACGCTGCGGCGGCGCGGCCCCACCAAGCTCGGCGATCTGCTCGACGATGCCGACGATATCTTGCCAGAGGGCCGGTCGATAAACAGCATCGGGCCGGTCCTGCTGACCCGGCGAGAACTCTTTGTCCGTGCGCTGCCCGGCGTCTACGCTTTGCCTGAACAGGTTCCTGACAAAGATGTACTGACCGCTTCGCACCTTCGCCAGTTGTTCAACACCAATCAGGCCCGGCTCTATGCCTTGGCGCGCTACTCCGGTGAAAGCAGGGATGTTTTCCCATTCTGGAGCGAAAGGTCCGAGTATGAACTCTGTCGCTGGGCTCGACATTCTGGTGGCGGAGAGATCTTCAGCTCTCTGCTTGCGATTTCTGAGATCGAATTTTGGCCGATTGCAGAAAGTGAAAAAGAGCAATGGCGTGAAACCAAGAGACGGCAGGGCACTTTTCGTCTTGGCACCGCTTTGCGACATGCCAGTGCTTATGACCGTCCCGACCTCGATCGGGTTCTTGCAGCATGTATCTATGCCAAGTTCTCTGGTTCACTGAATTGGATGGCCGCTAATCGCTTGACCGGAAGGAAGATCGATTCACACGGAGGGGCAGGCCTTGTCGCCTTGCTAGTACAACTTGGCGTCCTCGAAGAACCCGAGGCGGAAGGCTACCGCTGGCAAATGCCACATCGTGTGACAGAAACAGCAGAAACGATCGGCAACCTTCTGGCCGAACGACTTGCAAAAGATGGCTCGCTTCAATGGGAAAGCGACTTAGGGGAGGATTTCGTTGCGAGAGTTCAAGCATCTGCACGGACACGCCGATGGGTCAATGCGACGGAGGTCATTTCGATGGTCGGCTCGTTCGGCAAACGCGAGCCGGAGCCAGACGACGACTCAGTGGATGCTCTCCTGCAGGAACACAAGCGGGTTCGAGAGGCTGATCGCCGCGAAGCAACTCTTCAGTGGTTGCTAGAAGACGAGCAATGAACGATTCCCGTTGGAAAGCACTTCTCAATTGACTTCGGATAGCACGGGACCTGTCGCACTGAAGGCGCACTACCGAAGTGGCCAAGACGATTTGGCGGCAGATTTCTTTCGTCCGTGCCTCAGGGTTGCGTCGTCCTATCGGCGGGCGGCCGGCTACTTTTCGACTTCCGCGCTACTGAGCTGGACCGACGCCTTGCCGCGTGTGGCGATTGAAGGTGAACTCAGTGTCCAGATTATTGCTTCTCCGGAACTCTCTTTAGCTGATTCCGATACCTTGCGGCGCCTCTCCTCTCCTGAACAGGTTGATGAGTTTCGCGCGATTATTGTCGATCGGATCCTTGAGGAAATCGTCGCCCTTCTGGATGATCCGAGCGACCAGGCGCTGCGCGCCCGCGTTTTTGCCTGGCTGGTCGCCAACAAACGCTTGCAGATCAAATTCGCATTCCCGGACCATGTCGAGCAGGCTGGAATCTTCCATGAGAAAATCGGTGTGTTCGACTTCCCCGGCGGCAGCCAGGCAGCATTTACCGGCTCTGCGAATGAGTCGATGGGTGGACACCGTCGCAACTACGAATCAATCGACGTCTATCGATCTTGGATTCTCGGAGAACAGGATCGCGTTCGGACGAAATGCGAGCAGTTCGACGAAGCTTGGGACAATATGGCCGAAGGTCTGAGCGTTCTTGAGCCATCCAGTAGCGTCCTTCAGAAGCTTCGCTCCAAAGCACCATCGCGGCCTGTCGATCGCCAAGCGACTACCGCGGAGGCTGAAGCTCCGGACCCGCGATGGAGGCATCAGGAGGAAGCAGTCAATGCCTTTCTCGAGAAGCGTTCCGGCATCCTGGAAATGGCGACGGGAACCGGCAAGACCCGGACGTCACTCAAGATCCTCGCTTCACTCATTGGTTCGTCGGCGATCGACGCAGCGATCGTCACGATGGATGGAACCGATCTCCTGGACCAATGGTCAGCGGAGCTTGAGCAATGGAACTTCGAAGGCGGGCCTCGATGGCTAATCTATCGGCATTTCGAGAGGCACCATGAACTTGGCGAATTTGCGCTGGATCCCAAGCAATCCTTGATCGTGATTTCTCGTCGCCAGTTGCGCAAGCTTATCGATCGTCTGCCGGATAGCGCCAAGCAGCGGATGCTGATCATTCACGATGAGGTTCATGGTCTAGGCATCCCAAGTCTCGTCGAGGCACTTCATCGTCGACATCAAGTATTCCCTTTCAGACTCGGGCTCAGTGCAACTCCCGACCGGGCGTATGACGAGACTGGCAATGATTTTATCAAGGCAGAAATCGGACCGACTCTTTTCCGCTTCCCGATTGAGGCAGCGATTTCGCGGGGCGTTTTGAGCGAGTTCGATTATCTGCCATTGGAATACGATCTCACGTCGGGAGATCGCGATCGACTGCAGGCGGTTTACGCCAAGAAAGCTGCGCGCCAGCGTGACGGCAATCCAATGAGCAAAGAGGAATTGTGGACCGAGATCGCGAAAGTCTACAAGACAGCCGAGATGAAGCCTGCCGTCTTTGAAGACTACCTCAGGAGCAATCCGGCGGTTTTGGAACGTTGCATCCTATTTGTTGAAACGAAGGCCTACGGCGAGCCAATTCTGGAATTGCTGCATCATCATACACACCTCTATCGCACCTACTATGCCGAGGATGATCGCGAGCACCTAGTCGAGTTTGCACGAGGCGGGATTGACTGCCTCATAACTTGCCATCGAATTTCGCAAGGGATCGACATTCGGTCGCTCAACACAGTCGTGCTGTTCGCCTCAGCCCGCGCAAAACTCGAAACTATTCAGCGCATCGGGCGATGCCTGCGAGTAGACCCGTCGCAACCAGAGAAGCGGGCACTAGTGGTCGATTTTGTACGACCAGCCGGCCCTGCGGACCCGGTCCCGAACGCCGATCAGGATCGATGCGCATGGCTGTCTGAGCTATCGACCGTACGAAAAGGAGATCACCATGGCGCTTGATTCTGCGCTGATCGAAGCACTGCAGAAAGCCGTAGACGAAGCCGGTCAGCCAAAGCCCGTTGCCGATCGTCTCACAGCATGGCTGAAGTCTCTCAGTGACGGCGAAGCCAGTGAGGATCTGAACCGGCAGTTCTACGAGAATGTACTCGCGGAGCTAGAAGTCGGAGGCACAGACGATGCAGATTAATCTTGCCGGGTGGGCAAGCAGCGGCTTGCGTTGTCCCGATGTAGAGATTTCGCTGCTTTCCGATTCCGGCGAACCCGCGGAAGTCGCGCTCGTCCAAATGCCCAATGGAACAGGCAAGACCACTACCCTGGAGATGTTGCGAGCCACCCTGACTGGTTCAGCCACGGAATGGGATCCGGACAGGGTTCGCGAATACCGGCGCCCGGGCGCAGAGAATGATTCCGGACAGTTTCGGGTTACGCTGCTGGTGGATGGAAGGCCGCTGACGATCGAACTTATCCTAGATTTCGAAGATGGCGGCGCGTCATACCGGACCACAACACCGGGCAGCGGCGGTGTCGTCGGCAGGTGGAAACCGCCACCGTCGATGTTGAAGTTCCTAACCCCGGAGTTCCTCAGTCTGTTCATTTTCGACGGTGAGTTTGCCGATCGTCTCTTGGCGCAAAACGCAGGTTATGCCGATCAGGCGATTGATGCCCTCTGCCAACTCTATCTGCTCGATCAGGTTGCAGAGGTCGCCGAAGATCAATGGCAACGTCGGACGAGCCAAGGCGGTCCAAAAACAGCAACGGGGTTGGCAAAATTTCATGCCCAGCGTGATGCACTTCGGAAGAGGAAGGCCGACCTCGAAAAGGCACGTGATCGCGCGCAAAAGAAGATCGATGAAGACTCCATTGCGATTGCGGACCTCAAGAAAAAAATTGCAGACCGTCTGAGCAGTGTGGAGGCCACGCAAACTCAGCACGCCGATGCTCAACTGGCTCTGCAATCAGCAAACTCCGACGTCAGCCGGGCATCGGCAGAAGTCATGGCACTTGTTCGCAAACCGCTTGCTCTCCACCCGAGTTTTTCTGTTGCTCTGGTGGACCTGAAGGAAAACCTCGACCACCTGAAACTGCCCGAGAACACTTCGGCACAGTTCTTTTCTGACCTTGTTGAAGAACCGGATTGTATCTGCGGCAGGCCCATGAACGAGGTCGCAAAGAACGAAATCACGAAACGCTCGAAAGGTTATCTCGACTACGAGGAATCTGGCACGATCAATGCGCTAAAGAAGGACATCGATATGTTCGTGTCGGCGTCGGGCGAAGCCTCGGCAAACGATCAGTTGCAAAGCGCATTGGCCGATCTGGCGACTGCGCGACGAGAACAGCGCGGAGCGGACCAAGTCCTGCGTGCTCTAGCCAAGAAGCTTATTGATGCTGGAGATGAGCAACTCAAAGCTTGGGAAGCGACGCTCGAGACGAAGGCCGCAGACTTCGATAAGTTCAAGGAGCTTCTTCAGGAGATCAATGCCCCCAGCGAGGAAGAAACCGGTGGGCCAATCATGTCGATCAAACTGGTCGACAAGAAACTGAATGAAGTCGGCGAGAAAATTGCGAAGATAACGGAGACCGTCGCGCTCAAGGAGCAAACCGACCTTCTCAACGCCATTCTGGCCCGCGCAGCCGAGTTGGCCCGCGAGCAGATTCGCGGCGATCTTATCGAGGAATCGAACAATCGTCTTGAAGTTGTGCTTGCTAACGATCCGCTGCGCATATCCAGGATCGACAAGTCTCTGCACCTTGCCAACCAGGCCGGAGCCAGCGTCGGCCAAAAGCTCTCCGTCGGATACACTTTCCTGATGAGCGCGCTGAGCCGCGGAAACAACGATTTCCCACTTGTCGTCGATAGCCCTGCCAACCCAATCGATGAAGGTGTCCGCCGAAACATTGGTACTCTGATTCCAGAGCTGTGCACTCAGTTTGTCGGCTTCACCATCAATACCGAACGTGCTGGGTTCGTGAGGGCACTTGAGAACGCAAGCGAAGAGTGCCTGTTTCTCACAATGTTCCGAAAGACCGAAGGCACCGAGCGGTTGGCGGCCACGCTCCCTTCTACCGGCGTGATCGAAACGGACAATTGCTATCTGGTTCGGGATCGCGACTACTTCATGGCGTTCGATGTGACAGAAGAGGAGGACGCCTGATGGCTCGCTTCCGTATGCGTAATGATGCCCGCGCGTGGTTCTCTCAGATCAACGATTTCGAGCATTTCAGAGTCGATTTTGACCAATACTACCTCTGCCTTATGGCTGGCTTCGCAAGTGGGCGCAGTACCGAAGGCGGAGCGTCATCCGAAATGGTCGAGGCTTTCGTCGAGGAATACAAGCCTGCTAGCCGTTTCCTGATTGGCCTGCTGGTGATTGCCGAGCTCAAGAAAGGAGGAATAGACGTGTCGGAACGCACTGCCGTTCGTGCGCTATTCAAACGGCTGGTTGATCCCCAGAGTCCGAACAGCCTGACTGACGAAGGTATGAGGCGCATGAACGCTTACGCCAGCGGTGGCTATGATTATCTCTCCGAACGACGGGAGACGAAACCCTACTCTGGAGAGGAATTCCTGCGGGATTATGTCCAGTTGATTGGAGAGGCCGCGACCGACGAGTAAGTTCGGAACTTGCTAGGCAGCAAAACGGCGCAGGTTGGGCACTGCCTCGATCAGTGCATTGGCGAAGACGTTCATCTCTGCTTCCGTCGTGTATCGACCGGGTGATACGCGGAACGCTGTCCGCGCACGGGGTGAGTCCCCGAACATCGCAAGCAACACATGGCTGGTCTCGACCGTGTTGGTGGAGCAGGCGCTGGAGGCCGAAAAGCTCGCCACGCTGTTCAACCGTTGCATCAAAGCGAAGGGTTCGACCCCGTCGATCGAGAGCGAAACGATGCCCGCGATTCGTTCTGTCGGATGACCGTTTCGTGTGACGCCGTCGATCGCCTGCGACACTTGCGCGAAGAAATTTTCGCATAGGTCAGTGAGGCGGGCTTCTTCTTTCTGTGCCATGCGCCCGGCTCGTTCGATGGCGACGCCTAGGCCGACGATCAGGGGCACATTGAGTGTTCCCGGCCGCAGGCCTTTTTCCTGCCCTCCGCCAAGAACAAGCGGTTGCACTCGAATACGCGGTGACCTGCTCCGCACGTAAAGTGCGCCGATCCCCTTGGGGCCATAGGCCTTGTGCCCTGAGATGCTGGCGAGGTGGATGTGCTCTTTTGCCACATCGACAGTCCGGTGCGCCATGACTTGCGCAAGGTCGGAGTGAAAAATCACATCGCGCGCTTCGCAGATCGCCCCGATCTCGCTGATCGGCTGCGATGTCCCGACCTCGTTATTTGCTCCCATGATCGAAACCAGGCCGGTTTCAGGCCGGATCTCGCGCTCTATGCTCTCTGGCGAAATCCTGCCCGTTTCGTCGGGCCGGACCTCGGTCAGTTCGAAGCCTTCTGCGACCAGACTGCGCAGCGGTTCGAGCACAGCGGGATGTTCGATCGCCGAAGTAATCAGATGCGTTTTCTCGGGACGCGCACGCGCCGCTCCGAGCAAGCCGATGTTGTTCGCTTCGGTGCACCCGGACGTGAAGACGATTTCGTTTTCACGGGCTCCGAGCGCTTTGGCGATCTTGCTGCGCGCCTTGCTGACCGCATCTTGCGCCCGGTTTCCGTGCCGGTGGTGGGAGCTGGACGGGTTGCCGAACTCCGACTGGAAAAAGGGCAGCATCGCTTCCAGCACGGCCGGGTCGACGGGAGTGGTTGCGTTATGATCCAGATAAATCGGGGCGGGCAGTTCAGCGCTCATGATGCAATGGCGAGCCGCCCCAGATCAGCGGCGGATTTGACCCGAACCGCCAGCGTACCGACGCCCCGATGGATATGCGCGGCCAGGAGTTTGGTGAGCTCGGCATCGGAGGGATCTTCGTGGCCCTCCTCCATTTCAACGAAGCGGATCATCGCCCCGATCAACCCCGTCCGGTCTCCGGTCAGGGTATAGGCGTTGAATTCCTGGCCCTCTTCGTCAGGAGCGAGCGATGTCACGCCGCCTTCCTCAAGCGATAGGAACAGGGCCGCTCGGCAAAGGAGGTTCGGGGTCACTCCTGTTCGCTGCCGCAGCGAGCGCAGCCGGCTTTGCGCTTCTGCCGAAATCCTAAGCTTGCTGTACTGCATGCTCTGTCTCGTCCTCGATGTCGCCGAAGTAACCGGCCTCGATTGTCGTTGCCTTGGCCTCGTTATCGTAGGCCAGATGGTAGGAATGGCTGACGCTCGGCGCGAGCTTCTCGCGAAGTTTGGTGTCGATTTCTGTATCGGTCGAGAGCACGATCACCTGATGGCTGGCCTTGGCAAAGTAGCGTTCGACCAAAGCTGTTCGGTGGTCTCCGTCGAGACGGGCAAGCGGCGTGTCGATGATCATCGGCAGTGAACGCCCGCTGGTCCGCGCAAGGGCCCACAGCATGGCAATTGCGTAGATTTGTTTCTCGCCTGCGGACAGGCTCGACTTGGGAACTCTTGATCCTGCCGCGTTGATCAGGGTCGCGGCGAAAGTTTCCGGGTCGATTTCGACATCGGCCACGAACCCTTCCTTGCGAACGAGATAATTGAAGCGATCGACGAATGCGCTGCGCAGCTGCGAGATCTTGAGGTCGAGCAGCCGCTCCTCATAAGCCTTGAGCGCCCTTCCAACCCTTCCAGCAAGCGCGATCCGTTCTTCGGTGGCGACAGCTTCATTCTGCGCGTCGAGAGCACGCCGCTTCTCGCGGTCAAGCGCAACCTTGCGTCCCTCGAGCGCGCGCAACTCTTCCTTCTTTGCGCGAAACCGAGCTTCGGCAACGGCCACGCCGCGCTCGGCTTCGAGTAGGTCATCGAGCAGCAGGCCCGCCGCTTTTCCGCTGGCGCGCTTGAGTTCGCGATCGACCTTCTCAGCGCGCTCAGCCAACCGGTCGAGCTCCGACACAGCGAGAGACACCCTGTGCGGCAGTTCATTGCTCGCCGCCATGAGATCCTCGGCAAAGCGCTGGCGATCCGAAGAGTCGATATCGAGTCCGCTCCGACCGGTGCTCTGCGAATTCGAAGACTGGTCGTTCAGGAACCGGTCGAGGTCAGTCCAGTGCTTGTCCGTCCACTTTGCCTTTCTTTCGGGATCGCCCGTCGCGCGCCAGGTGAGCGCCTTCTCGCTGACCGAGGCTGCGAAGCGCGCGCCTTCAATCAGCGATGCTGCGTCGAGACTGCTTGCAAAGCGGGCGGCAAGTTTGGGTGCCATGGCGATTGGCAAAAGCCCGCCCATCATCTCGCGAATATCGTTCTCGCGCGCCTTGATCTGTTCTGAGATTTCCGCGCGCTTGCCTTCGAGGTCGGCACGATTGCGCGCGGCGTCTCCGCCCTCGCTGGTAAACCGGCGGCGCATGGTGTCGGCTTCGGCTACTGCTGACCGAAACCGCGTGTCGGCCTCGGCGGCGTCGTCTGCGGCCTCGGCGATCTTACGGTCCATAGAAGCAAGGTCGCGCACGGCTGCCTCGAGCCGCTTGGCCGGCTCATTCTTTCCGCCTTGCGCACGGCGCGCTTGGAACAGCCCGATATCGGTCCGCAACCTGCCGACCAGCTCGAAGCCCAGTAACCCTTTGATCGCCTCTGCGAGCGTTTCATCGGGATTGTCATGGGCGAGGTCGGCGATCTTCTCGCCATCGAAGAAAAACAGCTGCGAGACGCCCGGAGGGATCAACTCCTGGAGAAAGACATGCCACTCTTCGGTCGGAACCTCACTCAGCACTTCGCCGTCCTTCTCAAGACGAAGGCTTTCGATCACTTTCTCGCCTTTGACCGCCCAGCTCCTGGCGACAAGGTAGTGCTGGATACGTCCTGCCTCGGCGTAGTCGAATTTCAGTGCAACCGAAGCCAGTCCGCTGCGCCGACCGTCCTTGTCGGCATGGGTCCGTTGCATGAGGTGCTGCTCATACTCCGACTGGCCAACCCGGATTCCGAGTGCTCTTTTGCCATAAAGGGCAAGGCGCACCGCTTCGAGCAATGTGGTCTTGCCTGCCCCATTCTTGCCGCCGAAAAGGACAACCGGCTGGCCGCGCTGCGGCGCGAGATTGACCGTATGCTTGCCCGCATACAGGCCGAAGTTCTCAAGACAGATTTCCCGCAAAATCACGCGTCAGGCTCCCGGTCTTCTTCGAGCAACTCGCCTTCAGTATCATTCGAATGCTCTTCAGCCTCCTGAAGTTCTTCCCGGCGCTCGCTTATAAGGACATCGAGGTCGCGCCACTCAAGATTGAAGACCTCTTCGATCCGGGTGTGGACCGCGTGTCGCCTCTTCAGGCCATGCGATGCGCGCTCCACATCAAGCAGGCGAAGCACAAGATCGGTCGGGACGTCGTGCTCCCCGCAAATCTCTGCAAGCAGTTCACCGTCGTCGCCCGAGAACGAAACAGCATCTTCCTCGACCCAGTCGAGATCCTTGCCGAGAGTTTCTCGAACAATCCGCGGCACGCTATCGGCCCAGTCGCCGCGCTCTGTTCGCCACAGACGACGGATCTCATGGAGTTCGGACTCCAGGATCAGTGTGGGCGCTTCGCCGATCGGGGCATCGCGCGCGACTTCCTTTTGTGTTTCGAGAAGCTTGCGCAGCAACTCGCGGCAGAACTCCATCGTGTAGGGACCACGCATAATGCGGTCCGTACCGGCGATGAAGTTGATTTGGCCACCGCGCCGTCTGAAATCGCGGAACTCTTCCTTGCGCGCAGGATCCTGCGTTTCGGAAAGCAAGTCGCGGAACTCGAGCAGCGGCGTCAGCCACTCCTCTCCGGAATCGATCATCGCTTCCATTGCCCGGTCACGCTCCACGACGGTGCACACCCAGCATCCGAAGCGCGAATTGCCGCAGGAGGGTGTCGACGTATCGATCACGAGCGGACACTCGCCCGCGGCTGCATTGCGATACATGGCAACCAGATCGCGATTGTCGTTGCCCCATGGCGAAGGGTTCTGGAGCAGGTAGCTCCAGACATCGTCGGTCGAAAAGGACGCGATTGGAGCATAGACAAACGCGTTCAGCAGAGAGGAGTGGCGCGAAAGCTTCGAGCCTTCGATCCGGTGCATGGCCATGACCTGCGCGCGCGTCGCAGACTCCTGCTCGCGAACGCCCAGCACCATGATAACTTCACCGAACTCAGCAACCCGGCTCTTGATGAACTCGTTTGCCGGATCGATTTTCAGTCTTTCGGTACACCAGCGGAACCGCCGTGAAGGGGCAGGATACCCCCGCCCGATCAGGTTGACCCAGAAGCTCTTGTCGGTTTCCGGAACAACCTTCTGTGTCTTGAACGGGAGATTTTCTTCCGTGGCGGTTCGATCAATCCGCTCAAGGGTTTTATCGATGTAGTTGGAGACGACCGGCGTCTCGACCAGCGTATCCGAGCTAATGACGTAAACCGTCTTCTTGCGCTTCGCGGCAGGCAGGCCGGCGATCGCAGTCCAGATCAGCTGGAGAGCCGTGGTCGAGTCCTTGCCGCCTGAATACCCCACGACCCAAGGCCGGTTATCGGACTGGTAGATAGATTGGATATCGTCGATTATTTGCTGGAGCATGAGTTTTGCAACGTAATTTCCGGGTTTTCGCCACTCTATCGAAGAGGCGAAGCCACGTCATCTGGTCTTGGACGACTATCACCCACCAACAGCAAACTTGGGAGGCGCGTATTGTTCAGCCACGTGTGCCACGATATCGGACCTCCAGCTCCTATTTGCTTCGCGCCGGTCGTATGGCCTTTCCGTTGATGGTCTCGAACATCTCCTGCGCAGCGGCTTCTCCGGCGGCTGCATAAAAGCAAACAGGCAAGGTCTCGCGCGCAAGGCCCGGGCGATCTGCGAGAGCCTCGTTGATCGCAACGATCCGATGCCCGCCATCGATCACCTCGAGAGTAGCGCTTACCTCCAGAAACAGCTGGCCCACCGAACGAGAGAAATCGGCTGTCTCGAAGCGCATGAGCCCATCCACCATGACATGGATTGGCGGGACACAGTGGCCATCCGATGCCGACTGCAGGTAGGCCGCCAAGGCCGGAATCCTGGCCTTGTTGACGGGGCGACCTCGCTTCGGATTCTTCGTGGCCAGCACCCCGAGAACTCTTGCCACGCTGCCATAGGGGAGCATCGCTACATAGAAGGCCCTATGCGCCTGCGTCCCTCTGATCGCGGAGAATTGATAGCAATTGTCCATGCGCAGCAACCTACCACGCAAACGTGCATTTGTATACTCTAAAGTATACATTTTGCCGTCCGAATAGGCCGTTCGGCGACCTAGCGATGATCTGAATCGATAAGGTCTGACGTATCGAGGTCCGCGACAAGTGCGGAGAGTGGGATGCTCAATGCGACCGCCAGTCGCGCGGCATTGCGCAGGTTCGGCAAGGTTGTCCCTTGCTCCACCCTCCAGACATAGGCCCTTTGCATATTTGCCTTCCGCGCAAGCTCGGCAATCGAGAGCTTCGCAAGCTCGCGTTGATGAGTGACGGCCCTTCCGAATGATGCGGCGAGGAGGTCATTTCCTGTTAGCTCAGATTTTGCCAATTTCCCTCCCCTCTTCGAGAATTGGGCAGGGTTCGCCTCCGTGATGCGAACGTTGTCCCGATTGGCGTCGCGTGCCTTTTGTCACCAGTGCCCCATACCTTCGACTTCCCAGACTCGAAGTCTGTCCCATTTTTTTAGCGAACAAAGCCCCTTCGCCCAGCTCGTGCATCCCGTCATTCGTTTCCGATTACACGCTAGCGTTTCCGGATTCAAAGAATGCATTGCCTCCCGGCAAAGTGATGTCCTTTTGATCTGCCTCGCAAGCGCAACCGACGGTCGGTTGCTGCAGTTTGAGGCAGTCCATGAGCATTATCCCGATCCGGTCAGAAGCATCGTCGCGCGGCGCGCGTATGCTGCGCACGGCGCTTGGTGACGAGATTGCCGGATGGCTTGATGAACCTCCGGTCATCGAAGTCATGCTCAATCCCGACGGACGGCTCTGGGTCGATCGTCTGGGTGAGGGTCTCTGCGCGACCGAGTGCCGGATGAATGCCGCCGATGGCGAGCGCATTATCCGGCTCGTCGCGCATCATGTCGGGGCCGAGGTGCATAGCGGTGCTCCGCGCGTCTCGGCCGAGCTTCCCGAGGGCGGCGAGCGCTTCGAAGGCCTCCTGCCGCCCGTGGTCGCCGCTCCGAGCTTCGCCATCCGCAAGCCCGCGGTCGCCGTTTTCACGCTGGCGGAATATGTCGCGTCCGGCATTATGCAGGGCTGGCAGGCGGAGGCGCTCGCTGCAGCAGTATCGGCCCGCAAGAATATTCTGGTCGCTGGGGGGACGTCCACGGGCAAGACCACGCTTACCAACGCGCTGCTCGCCGAGGTCGCGACGTCGACCGACCGCGTGGTGCTGATCGAAGACACCCGCGAGTTGCAATGTGCAGCGCCAAACCTCGTATCGCTGCGGACAAAGGACGGGGTCGCCACCTTGTCGGAGCTTGTTCGCTCTGCCTTACGGCTTCGTCCGGATCGCATTCCGATCGGCGAGGTGCGCGGAGCCGAAGCGCTCGATCTGCTCAAGGCCTGGGGCACCGGCCATCCGGGCGGGATCGGTACGATCCATGCCGGGACTGCGCTCGGCACGCTGCGTCGGCTTGAACAACTCATCCAGGAAAGCGTCGTCACCGTCCCGCGCGCGCTCATCGGCGAAACGATCGATGTCGTTGCGGTGCTCGTTCGCGACGGCACCGGACGGCGGCTTGCGGAGCTGGCCGAACTGCGCGGGCTCGATGCTTCAGGCGAATATTGTCTCGCTCCCCTTTTATCACCTGACGGAGAATTGTCGTGACTCTCAGACTGTCACGGGCGCGCTCGCGCCTGTCCGCCCTTGCCATTACCTGTTTTGCTGCGGTGATCGTGGCGACGCCTGCGCAGGCCGCCGGCTCGTCAATGCCGTGGGAAGCGCCGCTTCAGGCGATCCTCGAATCCATCCAGGGGCCGGTCGCCAAGATCGTCGCGGTGATCATCATCATTGCCACCGGCCTCGCTCTCGCCTTCGGCGATACGTCGGGTGGGTTCCGCCGGCTGATCCAGATCGTCTTCGGACTGTCGATCGCTTTTGCCGCCTCGTCCTTCTTCCTGTCCTTCTTCTCCTTCGGCGGCGGAGCGCTGGTCTGATGGACGGGCACGCCGATACCTTTCCTGCTGGGTTTGCCGTGCCGGTGCATCGCGCGCTCACCGAACATATCCTGCTGGGCGGCGCGCCGCGCGGCCTGGCCATCGCCAATGCGACCCTTGCTGGGGCAGTCGGGCTGGGGCTGCAGCTCTGGATCGCCGGAATTGCGGTTTTTGTTCTCGGACACGCCGTTGCAGTCTGGGCCGCGCGGCACGATCCGCAATTCGTCGATGTCGCGCGGCGGCACCTTCGCTTCCCCTCCCATTTTTCGGTCTGAGCAATGCTGAGCCTGCGTGAATACAGGAACACGGCCGACCGGCTTGCGGACTTCCTGCCCTGGGCTGCGCTGGTCGCGCCCGGCATCGTCCTCAACAAGGATGGAAGCTTCCAGCGCACCGCCCGTTTTCGCGGGCCGGATCTCGACAGCGCAACGCCTTCCGAACTGGTGGCGACCACTGCGCGGCTGAACAGCGCCTTGCGGCGGCTCGGCTCAGGTTGGGCGGTGTTCGTGGAGGCCGTCCGCCGTCCGGCGAAGGATTACCCGCAATCCGACTTCGACGATCCGGCGTCCGCGCTCATCGAGCGCGAGCGCGCGGCGCAGTTTGCCGAGGAGGGAGCGCATTTCGAGAGCGGCTATTACCTTACCCTCGTCTGGATGCCGCCTGCCGAAGATGCGGCGCGCGCCGAAAGCTGGCTCTACGAAGGCCGGGATTCGAAGGGTGTCGATGCACGCGAATTGCTCGACGGCTTTATCGATCGCACCGATCGCCTGCTACGCCTTCTCGAAGGCGTCTTTCCCGAGACCGCGTGGCTCGATGACGGCGAGACGCTGACCTATCTTCACAGCTGCATTTCGACGCGGGTGCAAGCGGTCCGCGTTCCTGAAACGCCCATGCATCTCGACGCATTGCTTGCCGATGAGCCTCTTACCGGCGGCCTGGAACCGCGGCTCGGCGAGGCGCATCTGCGCACGCTTAGCGTGGTCGGCTTCCCGAGCGCCACATTTCCGGGGCTGCTCGACGAACTCAACGCTCTTGGCTTTGCCTATCGCTGGTCCACCCGTGCGATCATGCTGGACAAGAGCGATGCGACGAAGCTGCTTTCGAGGATCAGGCGGCAATGGTTCGCCAAGCGCAAATCGGTCGCGGCGATCCTCAAGGAAGTAATGACCAACGAAGCCTCGGCTCTGGTCGACAGCGATGCTGCGAACAAGGCCGAAGATGCCGATACCGCGCTCCAGGAACTCGGCGCGGACCATGTCGGCATGGCCCTTGTGACGGCCAGCGTCACGGTCTGGGACACGGACGCCGCCGTCGCAGCGGAAAAGTTGCGGCTCGTCGAGAAGGTGATCCAGGGTCGTGATTTCACCTGCGTCGCCGAAGGGATGAACGCGATCGAGGCTTGGCTCGGCTCGCTTCCCGCACATCTCTATGCCAATGTCCGCCAGCCTCCGATTTCCACGCTCAACCTCGCCCATATGCTGCCGTTCTCGGCCATCTGGGCCGGTCCCGAGCGTGATACGCATTTCGCAGCGCCGCCACTGTTCTATGCACGAACCGAGGGTTCGACACCCTTCCGTTTTTCGCTTCATGTCGGCGATGTCGGGCACAGCCTCGTCGTCGGGCCGACCGGCGCAGGCAAATCGGTCCTGCTCGCCTTCATGGCGTTGCAATTCCGGCGCTACACCGGTTCGCGGATTTTCGCCTTCGATTTCGGCGGATCGATCCGCAACGCCGCGCTTGCGTGCGGCGGTGACTGGCAGGACCTGGGTTCGAGCCTCTCTGATAAGAGCGAGGAAGCCGTCCTGCTGCAGCCGCTTGCCCGGATCGACGAACCGGCTGAAATCGCCTGGGCCGCGCAATGGCTGCAAACCATCCTCGTCTCCGAAGGCGTCGAGATCGACCCGGTGACCAAGGATCATCTCTGGTCGGCTTTGACCTCCTTGGCGAGCGCGCCGGTGGCCGAGCGAACGCTGACCGGATTGAGTGTGCTGCTCCAAGCGCAGGTACTCAAGCAGGCATTGGCACCCTATTGTCTGGGCGGACCCTTCGGACGATTGCTCGATGCGGAAGAAGAGCGGCTCGGCGCCGCCTCCTTCCAGGCGTTCGAAACCGAGGGCCTGACTGGCTCGGCGGCGGCACCGGCGGTGCTTTCCTATCTCTTCCATCGCATCGAAGGACGGCTAGACGGGTCGCCGACCCTGATCATCATCGACGAAGGCTGGCTTGTGCTCGACAGTCCGGCCTTTGCCGCGCAATTGCGCGAATGGCTCAAGACGCTGCGCAAGAAGAATGCGAGCGTCATATTCGCCACTCAGAGCCTTGCGGATATCGAAGGCTCGGCAATCGCGCCCGCCATCATTGAGAGCTGCCCGACCCGCATCTTCCTTCCCAACGAGCGCGCGCTCGAACCGCAGATTCTGAGCATCTATCGCCGGTTCGGGCTGAACGACCGCCAGATCGAAATCCTCAGCCGGGCGACCCCCAAGCGCGATTACTATTGCCAGTCCGCGCGCGGCAATCGGCTGTTTGAGCTCGGACTTGGCGAAGTTGCGCTCGCCTTTACGGCTGCGTCTTCGAAAAGCGATCAGCGCGCCATTACCGAAATCCTCGAAACCGCAGGACGCGACGGCTTTGCACCTGCCTGGCTGCGCCATCGCGGCCTCGGATGGGCGGCGGACCTGCTGGACGGCCTCCCGCCCAACCTCATTCCCAACCCCGTCGAAAAGGAGACGAACAATGACCCCTCGTAATGTGCTGCGCAGTGCAGCCGCGGCGACCGCGCTCGCGCTGGCTGGAGCGACAACCCTGATGGCGACGCCGGCGCATGCCCAGTTCGGAGGCGTCGTCTACGACCCGTCGAACTATGCCCAGAACGTGCTCACGGCTGCGCGCACGCTCGAGCAGATCAACAACCAGATCCGCATGCTCCAGAACCAGGCGGATTCGCTCGTCAATGAAGCGCGCAACCTGCAGCGCCTGCCGCTTACCATCGTGCAGCCGCTGCAGGACCAGATTCGCGAAACCCAGCAATTGCTCAAACAGGCCCAGCGGATCGCCTATGATGTGCGCACGATCGAGCAGACCTTCGCTGCACAATATCGTGACATTCCCCTGGGCGCCTCGCAGCAGGCGATGATCGAGAGCGCAGAAGCGCGCTGGGCCAACAGCGTCGCCGGCTTCGAGGACGCGCTCAAAGTCCAGGCGGGGGCGGTCGAGAATATCGATGGCGCGCGCGCCGCGATCAGAGACCTGCTCGATGCAAGCCAGGCGTCCGTCGGAGCGCTGCAGGCGGCCCAGGCGGGCAACCAGTTGCTCGCGCTGCAGGCGCGCCAGCTCGCCGACCTGACCGCCACTCTGGCAGCGAACGGACGGGCGCAAGCTCTCGATGCAGCCGAACACGCTGCGGCCAAGCAACAGGCGCGCGAGCAGCTTCGGCGCTTTCTTGCCGTGCGGCCGCGCTACATTCCCGGCGGCAAGGACTGACCGCAATGGACGGCAAGCTCCTCGCGCGGATCGGTGCCGCGGTGTTCGTGGGCATCGCGATCGCCATGACACTCGTGCAACTGCGCGAAGAGCCTGAGACACCAGAGGCGGTCGCGTCTGCCGCGCCGGTCGGAGACGGTGATCGTTTGAAAGCGCAGCTTCGCGCCTGCACCCGGATGGGCGAAGAAGCCCTCTCGTCGCCCGAATGCCACGCGGCATGGGCGGAGAAGCGCCGCCGTTTCTTCGGCGTCGAGCACTCGGAAGCCTTTTCCGAGCTGGCGCCTGCGCCGTCGCCCCATGTCGAGGTGGAGAACTGAGATGGGTGGCACGGGCGTCGTCGATCGCTTCCTCGCGATATTCTCGCAGTACATCGATAGCGGCTTCGGCCTGCTGTCGGGCGAAGTCGCCTTTATCGCGACGACGCTGATCGTGATCGACGTCACTTTGGCTGCGCTGTTCTGGAGCTGGGGCGAGAACGACGACATCATCGCGCGCCTCGTCAAGAAGACGCTTTTCATCGGCATATTCGCCTACATCATCGGAAACTGGAGCGCGCTCGCCAACATCGTCTTCAACAGCTTCGCCGGGCTGGGCCTCAAGGCCAGCGGTTCGGGGCTCGGAGCGAGCGATCTGCTGCAGCCGGGCCGGGTTGCGCAGGTCGGGATCGAAGCGGCCTGGCCTTTGCTCGAAGCGATGGAAGACCTGCTCGGCTATGTGAGCTTCTTCGAGAACTTCCTGCAGATCATCATTCTGCTTGTCGCCTGGGCCGTTGTGGTGATCGCCTTCTTCATCCTGGCGATCCAGCTCTTCGTCACTCTGATCGAATTCAAGCTCACCACGCTTGCAGGTTTCGTACTCATTCCCTTCGGGCTGTTCGGCAAGACCGCATTTCTCGCCGAGCGGGTGCTCGGCAACGTCGTCTCCTCTGGTATCAAGGTGCTGGTGCTTGCCGTCATCATCGGCATCGGCTCGACCCTGTTCGCCGAGTTCACCAGTGCGATCCCCGGCGAGCCGACGATCGAGGATGCGCTTGCGATCGTACTCGCAAGCCTCACGCTCCTCGGGCTCGGCATCTTCGGCCCCGGCATCGCCAACGGCATCGTTGCCGGTGGTCCGCAACTCGGCGCAGGCGCTGCCGCGGGCACAGCATTGCTTGCTGGCGGAGCAGCAGTCGGCGGCGTTGCAGGTGCCAAGCTTGCCGGAGGCGCGGTTGCGAGTGCGGCCTCCACGGTCGCGCGTGGTTCGTCGCGCGCCGCTGGCGGCGCCACAATGGCCTACGCCACAGGGTCGGCAGGAAAGAGCGGCGGCGCTGCTGTCGCAGGCGGCATGGCCGGTGTCGGCCGCGCTGCAGGAGGAGCGGCGATGTCGCCGCTGCGTAAGACTGCAGAAAAAGCCAAGGGACATTTTCGCGACGGCGCCCGAGCGGCAGTCGGCAATATGGGCGGATCGATCTCTTCGCCCGGCGGTCCGGATTCCCCTGCACCGGCAGCGGGCTCACCGCCAGCCTGGGCGCGCTCCATGAAGCAGCGCCAGAGCGTCGCGCATTCGGCATCGCTTGCCGCGCACACGGTGCGCAGCGGCGACGGACACGGCGCCGGGACATCCATCGATACCAAAGAAAAGGACTGACGGCTCATGTTCAAGCGCCCCTCGACCCGATACGGCAAGACACCGCAGCCCGAAACGCCCTACCAGCACGCCGCGCAGGTCTGGGACGATCGCATTGGCTCTGCGCGCGTTCAGGCGCGCAGCTGGCGCTATGCCTGTTTCGGCGCGCTGGCGGTTTCCGCCGTCCTGACGGGCGGACTGCTTTGGCAAAACGCCCGTGGGACCATCGTACCCTGGGTGGTCGAAGTCGACAAACTCGGCGAAGCGCGCAGCGTCGCGCCTGCCGATGCGGGCTACTCGCCGTCCGATCCGCAAATCGCATTCCATCTTGCGCGCTTCGTCGAGCATGTCCGCGCCATCCCGGACGATCCGATCGTGGTGCGAGAGAACTGGCTGCGTGCCTATGATTTCGCAAGCGACACCGGCGCGCTCGCGCTCAACGACTATGCTCGGCTCAACGATCCTTTTGCGAGGATCGGCAGCGAGCAGGTCGCGGTCGATGTCACCAGCGTGATCCGGGCGTCTCCTAAGAGTTTCCGGATCGCCTGGGTCGAGCGGCGTTACCGCGATGGCGCGCTTGCAGAGACCAGTCGCTGGTCCGCAATTCTCGGCATCGCTGTCCAGCCTCCCCGCGATCCCGACACGCTCACCAGCAATCCGCTGGGCATCTTCGTCACATCCATCAATTGGTCAAAGGAACTCGGCTGATGACCCGTTCGCAGAAACTCTCCCGCTTCACATCGCTCGGTCTTCTAGCTCCGGCCATGCTTCTCGCTTCCGGGCCGGTCTGCGCAACGCCGATGCCGCAATCACAGGCCATGATCGTGGCCCTCGCAGCGCTTGCGAGCGTTCAATCGGCATCAGCATCCGAAACCTCTTCGCGGCAGGCCTCCCCCACTGCCGCGCGCCGCTCCCCTGGCTCCGATCCTGCCCCAGATCCCGAGAGCCAAGTGGGAGCGGCGAACGAGGCCGCCCGCATCGAACCCGGCGATGCAGGCTTCGACAACGCGATCCAGCGATACGCCTATCGCGAGGGCGCCCTGTTTCAGGTCTACACCAAGCCGGGGCAAGTCACCGATATCGCGCTGCAGGAAGGAGAGAGGCTGGTCGGACCCGGCCCGGTTGCAGCGGGCGATACCGCGCGCTGGATGATCGGCGACACGCTGAGTGGCACCGGTCCCACCCGGCAGGTTCATATTTTTGTGAAGCCGACCCGGCCCGATATCGCCACCAATCTCGTCATCAACACCGATCGCAGGACGTATCACATAGAGCTTCACGCGAGCACGCGCACCTACATGGCTTCGGTCAGCTGGCATTATCCGGCAGACGAATTGATCGCCTTGCGCGTCGCCGAGCAGGAGGCGCAGCGCGCCGCGCCGGTCGCGAGCGGGTTCAACATCGAGAACCTCAATTTCGATTACCGCATTTCTGGAGACAAACCCGATTGGCGGCCGCAGCGCGTGTTCGACGACGGACGCCAGACGATGATCGAGTTCGCGCCGGACATCGCACAAGGCGACATGCCTCCCTTCTTCGTCATCGGCGACGATGGCCAGGCCGAACTCGTCAACTACCGTGTCTCGGGACGCTATCTCATCGTCGACAGGCTGTTTCACAAAGCCGAGCTTAGACTGGGAGCCGGTCGCAGGCAGGTCCGGGTCAAGATCCGGAACCGGGCACGGAGCGAGAGATGACCGCAGAGGACCACGAAGAGAAGCCCGAAGACCGCAAGTCCGACGCGGAGAGCATTGTCCGGCTTCGGGGGGACGCCCCGCGAGTTGTGAGACTTTCACGCAAGGCGATCGGCGTGGCGAGCGCGATCGGCCTTTCGCTCGTTGGCGGCGCGCTGATTTTCGCGCTTCAACCGCCTTCAGAAGACAATGACGACGAATTGTTCAACACCGATGGCATTGCGGTCGCTGACCGGGTGACGACTGCTCCGAGCGATTATTCCGAGGTTCCTACGCTCGGCCCTCCATTGCCCGGCGATCTCGGTCAGCCGATTCTCGAGGCGCAGGATCGCGGGGCGATTGCCGCGCTGCCGCCTGTCGGAGCGCCGGCACCGGAACCACCAGCCCAGGGCATCAGTCCCGAGGAAGCGGAACGCCAACGTCTCGCGCAGGAACGCGAAGCCGCGCGAAGCAGCCGCTTGTTCTTCGGCAGCGGAGCGGCCCCGACGGATTCCGGCGATGACATCGCGAGGTCGGGCGACAGGTCGCTGACCTTTCCCTATCCACAAAACGCAGCCACTCAAGCAGCCACTTTCCTCGATCGACCGACGGAGCGGCGCATCACCTCAGCAGAGCGCATTGATACGGCTGCCACCAGCGCGATCCTGCAAGCGGGATCGGTCATTCCTGCAGCGCTCATCACCGGCATTCGATCCGACCAGCCCGGACTCGTGACCGCGCAGGTGACGCAGAACGTGTTCGATAGTCCCACCGGGAGCGTCCTGCTCATTCCGCAGGGCGCGAGATTGATTGGCGAATACGAGGCCGATATCGGCTTCGGGCAGCGACGTGTTCTCCTAGCCTGGACCCGCCTCATCTTTCCCGACGGTCGATCACTGGTGATGGAGCGGCAGCCTGCGTCCGATCCGTCCGGCTATGCCGGTCTGGAAGACCGGGTCGACTATCATTGGGGCGGCGTTCTCAAAGCGGCTCTCGTGTCCACACTACTCGGTATTGGAAGCGAAGCCGGGTCGCAGGATGATAGTGATATATTGCGCGCTCTGCGTGGCGGCGCCCAGGACAGTATCAGCCGGACCGGCGAACAGATCGTGTCGCGCGAACTCGGAGTGCGCCCGACGCTTACCATTCGCCCCGGATACCCGGTCAACGTGATGGTGACGCGCGATATGGTCTTCGGAGAACACCCATGACACGGATCAAGCTTTCCGACATTTCGGACGAAAAACCCGTGAAGCTCAACGTCGAAATACCGGCCCGGCTCCACCGGGATTTGCGGGAGTATGGTGTGGTAGTGAACGCTGGAAATGCCCAGGGTGCTCCGAAGCCGGAAGATCTCGTTGCTCCGATGCTCAGCCGCTTCATTGGAAGTGACAGGGAATTCGCCCGCGCTCGGCGCGCGGCAAAAGTCTCTCCTAGCTCTAGGAAAGAATAGATGGCCTGGATCAGTCCGTGCATCCGAAATTTGCCAAGGACAGATTTTCAGGAGTAGCAATTGCAACAGACCGGGTGCTGGTGCGGATGTCCAAGCGCGAGCCAAAGGCACCAGTTCACTTCCCAGCAGGTGATTTCACCACCCGGTCGATTATTCATCGAAGCCTGTTCCATTTATAAATGTATTATAAGTTGGGAAGCCGCTCGACACCGGATCATCCTTGGACTGCGACTGATCGAGTCGTAATCCAAAAAGGAGACATCCGATGAAGACGCTTGAACATTCAAATGACATGGTGATCGACCTGGGCAAGGCTTCGGCCGAAACCAAGGGCGATGCTATCTTCCAGACCGACGGCAGCCAGGGCCGGCTGCAATACGTCACCGGCATGGCCGATGATTGAGCCAGTGCGGGGCGCGCGGCTCTCGTCGCGCGCTCCGCGGCTTCGGTTCGATGATCCCGCCAGACCTGGACCGGCCCGATACCGCCTGGTGCCGGATCGGCAATCAACTCGTTTTTCTCGATATCGCAGGGGATCGCTACTTCAGGCTCCCGGAAGAAGAAAATCGCGGATTAATCGAAACACTCAACCACAATTCGGGTCCTCGATGGCATCAGCCGCCGCGTTTTACGCTTCCTGCAGACTGGAGTGAGCCGCTTGGGTCGGCAAAGCCGGCCAGGGAGTTTAGGCTCACCCTGGTTGCCAAGGCGCTTTGGGTGCAGCGGCGCATCGAGAAACGCATTACATCGCGCTCGCTCATGACCGTTCTATGCGAACTGAGCGAATTGATCGAAACACACACGCAGCCTTCGCCCGAGCTAAGCGTCGAAGGTCAGGCGATGGTAAGCGCTTTCGAGCAGGCACGCCTGATCCGCACGGCGGCTGATCGTTGCCTGCCCCGGTCAATCGCTCTCTCGATCTGTCTCGCCTCGAGCGGCGACCGATCCAGGATCGTCATCGGCGTGCGCACGCCGCCTTTCGGCGCGCATTGCTGGACCCAGAAGGGCTCCGAAGTGCTGAATGACAGCCTTGAAGAAGTGCGACGCTTCGAGCCGATCCTCGTCGTATGAAGCCGCTGCGTTTCGTGCTGGGCTGTCCCCGCGCAGCCAGTCCTACAATTTTCCCTCTTATTGCCCCGGACCCATCAGAGGTTTGCGGGGCCGAACCAGCCTTCTGGCACGATAGCAGCGAGCCTTTTCTCACGGTTTCCCGGCAATGCATGGTCGTTGGTGCGCTGTTCTCGAAAAGCACCTGGCAGCGTGTTTCAGTTGACGATTTGTCGGGCGGTTTCGAAACGGCCACCCAGCGTGCGGAAGCCTTCATCTCACGGTTCTGGGGCGGCTATGTCGCTCTCCTTGGCGGTTCATCGCCGCTGGACTGGGGCCTGCTGGTCGACCCTTCAGGATATGTGCCGATCTATCGGGCCGAAACGCCAACGCATGTCGTCTTGGCCAGTTCTCCCGATCTGCTGTCTGTTGCGATCGGGCAGCCCCTGCGTTTCTCTTGCCCTGCGATCGCGGCGCACCTCTTGCGGCCGGAATTGCGTCAGCGTTCCACCTGCCTCCAAGGTGTCGAGGAACTTCCGCCAGGATCGTTCGTGCGTCCAACGCAGGGCGAGCTGTGCATCCAAACTATCTGGAAGGCCGAGGATTTCACATCGCTAGAAGCTTCGTCCTCTTTTGATGAATTCGTAACTCGTCTCCGAGCATTGGCCTGCTCGGTCATGTCATGCTGGAGCGAAACGTTCGGGAAGGTCGGTGTAGCGACCTCGGGCGGCGTTGATTCATCCTTGATTTGTGCAGCGCTGGCGGCAACGCAAAGTCCGTTCGATTGCATCACTGTCACCACTCTGGACAATAGCGGCGATGAGCGGATCTACGCCCGAGACGTGGCAGCCGCTTTCGGCGTACAATGCGAAGAGGGGCTGTATGACCCCTCCCAGTTTGACCCCCGCCGGTCAGCTTCGGCGGGACTCCCGCGCCCCGCACGCCGGTCCTTTCTCAACGTTCTCGATGCAGCGCTCACGGGCGCCATGCAGCCACTTGGATCCTCGGTCGTTTGCGATGGAAACGGAGGAGACAATCTATTTTGCTTTCTCCATTCATCAGCACCCGTAGTCGATCGACTTCGCGCAGAAGGACTCGGGCCGGGCGCGATCGCGACGCTGCTCGATATGTGCCGCATCACCGGATGCTCGATTCCTACGATGATGCGTGCGACCATGCGCAGATTGTCGCGGCCAAAGCCGCGAACCTACTGGCCAGCTGATACACGCTTTCTGGTCGAAGCGTCGCTCTCGGGAGGGTGGCAGCCGCTCACTTCATGGCTCGAAAACGCACTGCCGGCGAATTCCGGGAAGCGCGACCATCTCGCTTTGATCATGCGGGCACAAAATCAAATTCATGGGTTGACCAATGGACTGCTTCGCTTTTCGCCGCTGGCAAGCCAGCCGCTTGTCGAGTTCTGCCTCGGGGTTCCGACCTGGATCTGGGCGAGCGGAGGACGCAACCGGGCGCTGGCGCGGGCAGCCTTTGCCTCCGATCTGCCCTCGTCTGTCCTTGCAAGAACGTCGAAAGCGGGACCCGACAGCTTCATCAGGGAGGCCTTCGCGAATAACCGTGCCGCAATTGCTGAGCGCCTGATCGAGGGCACGTTGGCGGCGCATGGCGTCATCGATCGCGCAAAGGTCGAGCACGCAGTCGCAGTTGATGAAATCTCCGACGACACCGTGATCGACCGGCTGCTCGACCTGCTTGAAGCAGAGAACTGGGCACGCTCATGGATCGCGCGCTGAAGTATCCGCGCAGACATATGCGTCCTCCGCCAGCGCGCCGGGCATGTCACGCCAGCGATAGTACTGTTCCGCCCGGCGTGGCTCGCAATTGATCTTCGCCATCAGCCAGAACTCGAACCACTCGGTAAAGCGCTCATACATCGCCTGGCGGTGCGCCGGCTGCCACTTGAAATGCGGCTCGTCGGGAAAAACGTAGAGTTCAATCCCCTTGCCGCGATGCGAGAACGCCTCGATGACATCGAGCGCGCCTTCATATTCGCTGTCGCTTGACTGGATGAGAATCGGGGCGTCGATATCGTCAGCGTTCAGTATCAGCGACATTGGTCGCCAGAAGTCCTCCGTTCCTGGCTCGAAATAGCGATAGTCCATATCACGCAGGAAGTCGGTGAAGGCCGGGCCCGCCGCGAGCGCATAGGAATACATGTCCTCGCAACACGACCCCATCGAGGCGACGCGGAACAGGTCGGAATTGACGAGTGCGAATTGCACTGTCGCGCTGCCATCGCTGAAGCCGCTGATACCCATACGTTCGGGATCGATCGTCCCGGTGTCGACAGCCATCGCGATCGCGATTTCGAGTGAGGACTGCACGTTGCGCCGATCCCCCCAGTCCTCGCCGACTGCCGTTCGCATTTCCGCTTCGGTGGTCGCCGAATAGGCTTCCGGTCTGAAATTCGGGCGGTCGAAGCTGAGAACGGCAAAGCCTCGAGCGGCGAGCGGTTGAATCGGGACTTCGTCACCGGTCCCGCCCCTCAGGAACCCCGAACTCCTGTACTGCACTACGACCAGAGGATGGCGCTCACCAGGCTGGTGGTCCGGAGGGAGCACGAGGTCGGCGAAACTTTCGACGCCGTAGGCGTTGCGGAAGCGCAGGCGTTGTACCTCACCGAGTTGAAGGTCCTGGAAGAGCGGATTGGGATCGAAAAGAATGCGTTGTTCTGCGCTGCGGAGATCGATGGCGACCAATCGGCGCGGTTGGACCGAACCTTCTCGAGCACATACAAGTTCAGTGGCATGGATCGAGCAGCCGATGAGCACATCGTCGGTGACCAGAATACGTTCCGGTTCCGGATCGTCCGGTTCCCAACGCAACAATACCGTCTGGCTTCCAGCCCACCCGGCCTGCTGCTGCAGGACAAGCTCACCATCATCCGTTGCCCACCACATCGCGCGGACACCCTCGCAAGCGGCACTGTCGCACACGCTTTGAGTGCCATCCGGCCAAGCGACTACGATCCGCGTCGGGCTCAGCAAGCGGCCGGGATGTTTGGATTCCAGCCACGCCGTTCCGCCTCCCGCATTCGTTCTCACCGCCCGGGCCTCGGTTGGTACCGATGACGGGCGGCGCGGGTTCAGAAGCGCAACATCGTCGGGCGTGGCGATCCGGGCCGACTGATCGCCGAGTGCAACGCGGGTGTATTGCGAGGCGGAGGCGATCGAACCGGTCGGAAGCGGATGTTCCGAAAGTTGCGGCATGAAGCGTGTGTCGAACAGAAATCCGCTGCGGCCTTCGTGCTCGATCGCCTCGCGAGCGCTGCGCAGACCAGGTCTTGTCTCGACAACCAGAGCCGACCCGTCAGGCGACCAGGCGAAGTCGATGACATCGTCGGTCAGCTGGGTGGCCTGAACCGCCGGCGACTGGCCATCGGGATCGCCCAACCAGACCTGCGTCGATCCGTCGACCCGCCTCAGGAATGCTATCGAGTTCCCATCCGGCGACCAGCGCGGTGTGTTGGGTCTTTCCCAACCCGCCCGTATGGCTGCAAAGTTGCGCAGGGGATAATCGTCGAAGTTGAACTCGCCGCCACGAGCAACTTCGACCGGTGGCCCGTCTCCGCTCATCGGCATGACCAGCATGCGCCTGCAATACGAGTTCACCTCCGGATTGGCCTGCGTCACGATGACCGCGATGCGCAACCCATCGGGCGAAATCCCGAACGCGCTTGGCGCAGGTCCAGCACTCGCACGTCCGATATCGGCGATCGTAACCTGATCTTCGATGGTGATCGGCCTCCGCTCATTGGGTGCAACCTGGTCGAGCACATTGCACGGGTCGGCACTCGGCGGCTGCGTCGCGGGAGACGTCATCGACTGCGCTAATACAGCGGCAAGATGCGCAATCATCACCAGTGCCTCCGCAGACCGATCGCGACAAACCGCCCGATCGGCGAGTAATTGGTGGAATCATACGGCGTGTCGGTCGGCCCCCTCTGACCTATCGGATCGGGTTCGTCGTTGAAGAGGTTCTGGACCGTCAGCGAGAGCTCGAGCCCCGGCTCGCGGCTTTCTCCGGGGATGATCGCATATCGCAGACCGAGATCGACAGTCGCGCTCGGTGAAAGCCTCTGCTCGGCTCCGAAGCGGCGATCGGCCAGTTCCCCGATATAGTTCACTGCTGCATTGGCCGTGAAGGAACCTGCCGAAAAGCGTGCGGTTCCGCGCATGCGGAATTCTGGCGGATTGAAGAGCGTGCCTGCAAGCTGGACCTCGGGCAGGTCACTGGTCACCTGTTGCTGGCTGTCGAGCCAACTGGCGGAAAGATCGAACCCGAGAGAACTGTCACTTCCGATATTGCCCGACCAGGCAACCCGCGCATCGATCCCCTCGACCTGCCACGCTGCAACATTGCGATTGCGGTTGTCGATCAAGACGGCGACGTTCGCCGAATCGTAAGGTGTGCCCGAAAAGTTCTCGAGCCCGAACTGTGCTCCTGCAATCAATTCAGCTAGCTCCTCGGCGTCCGGCGAGAAGTCGATGAGTGACGCGAAACCCGGATTGCCGATCGCCGAAGCAAGGCTGCCAGAAATCGGGCCGACCACGCGGTCGGTGTAATCGACATCGAACCATGTCGCCGAGAGCGTAAAGCCCGGGATCGCATCGGGCTGGATCTCGAAACCCGCTGTCCAGCTCTGTGCGCGCTCCGGTCCGACTTCGGGATTTCCGCCCGCCGTGAACAGGAGTGTTTCGCCCGCACCTCCCGCCCCAAAGGGTGCGGCGGGAAGAAGGATGGCCTCGTAGAAGGTGAATTGCTGGAAGAGCGTTGGCGCCTTGAACGAACGCGACCAGCTTCCACGCAGCGTGAATCCGTCGACCGGCGCGTAGGTCAGTCCGATCCGTGGGGTAGCAAGTTCATCGAGACCTGAATAATCTTCGTAGCGCACCGCCGCCGATACCGTGATCTGCGAGATGCCCGCGATGTCGTTCGCGCTCGACACAAACGGCAAATAGAGCTCTGCATAGCCAAACTTCGCTTCGCGCTCGACGTCGAACGCAGCATCGAAGAGCCCGTCATCGAGAGCATAGTCGAGGCGGTTGTTGCGTATGCCTCCACCCACAGCGAGCCGCGCGCTGCCACCGGGCAATGCAAAGAGCGGACCTTCGAGACCTGCCTCGATGGAGGTCAATTCGTTGAGGAACCGCCCATCGGAAGTGGTCGCAGTGCCTGATGCGGGTGTGAAGGTCGCATCGAGAAGCGTTCGGTCCCTGCCATAGACGCCCTCGATCCTGGCTTGCCATCCGCCGCCCATATCGAACCTCAGCGATGGCGCGATCGCAAATCCCTCCACCTCGGGAGCACGGCGCGTTTGTAGGGTCTCGGAGCCCGACACACGCTGTGAGCTTCTGTTCGAATAGACGGCGTCGACGCTCGCTTCGATCCCGGGGGCAAGATCATGATGCGCAGACAGGGTCACGGCGTGCCGCCGGATCTCTGGATAGAGCGTCGTCTCATCGATCAGCGAGGAGGCGTAGTCGCGCTGGCGCGCCTCGATCGCCGAATTATTGGCGAAGTCGTAAGCGAGCATGGCGCCGCCACCATCCCAGATCGTCCCGCCAACTATGTCGAATTGCTGTCGGAAATTGCCGCCATCGGTGCTCGCACCGATCTGCGCAGACGTTGTCACGCCTTCGAAGTCGCGGCGGAGGATGACATTTACCACGCCGCCGACGGCGTCCGAACCGTACAGCGCGGAGGCGCCGTCCGGCACCACCTCGATGCGGTCGACGGCAGCGAGAGGGATCGCCGAAATGTCGACCGCCTGGAATGCCGCGTTGTAAGGAAGCCGGTGGCCGTTGAGCAGCGTGAGGGTTGCATCGGGGCCAAGCCCGCGAAGATTGGCGCTCGAAGCGGAATTAACGTTCTGATTGACCAGTCCGGCACCCGAGCCGACCCCCGGGTTCTGGCCGCCAGAGAAATTCTGCGGCAAAACGCGGATCGCTTCGCCGAGATCGACCTGCCCCGCTTCCACGATTGCCTCGCGATCGAGCGTGGTCACTTCCCCGATGACCCTCGCACCGCGAATTCGCGTGCCGGTTACGATGATCATATTGTCTTCGTCTTGGTTCGCCTCGGCTTGATCGGGTTCCCCGGAGTCCGGATCGCGGTCCTGAGCGTGAAGCGGTGAAGCGATGGCGATAAGCGCGGAGCCGGCAAATAGTGCTTGCGCTGCGCGGAAACGAAATAGCATCTTTCTCTCCCTTATAACTGACCGGCCGGGACGCCTTGGCGCTTGCCGGTGCAGGGAGTGACGCACCGTGCGTCGATCACCTTAGTTTCAATTGAAATTATTTTTGGACTGCCGTTTAGCGGGTGAGTTCGACCGCGGCGCGCAAGTGCGCCAGCGCTTTCATCATGTGGTATTCGACGGTTGCCTGCGAGATTCCCAACTCCTTGTGAATCTCGCGGTAACTTCGCTGTTCGGTCCGGCTCATCGCAAAAATGCGCTTCGTCTTGTCCGGCAGTGCTGCCAGCGCATTTTCAAGCGCCGTCAAAAGTTCCTGCAACTCGACATGCGCCGGCTGTTCGGGCGCGCATGCAGGTTCGGCGCATCCTGGAAGCGGCACCGTTCTGATCCTCGCCTTCGTGCGACGCGCGCGATCAATCAGCACTGTCTGGGCAATCCGGCAGAGAAAACCACCGGGATTGAACAAATGCGGCAGTTGAGCGCTCATCGCTGCTCTTACGAAAACCTCTTGGATCAGATCGTCGACATCCTCGGATTTCGCGCGGCGTGTCAGGAAAGCACGCAGCGCATCGCGCTCAGTGCGGTAGAGGGCATCGAGGATTTGCCGCGTGTCCGTCGCATCCTCGCCGGAATCCGCGGATTGCGATGAATTGCGAGTATCCGACGCATCAAGTTGGGCGTCGTAAGAAACCAGAGGCATGGAAACATGGAATTGGCGCAACCGCAATGCACCCGTCGGTTGGGACGCGTGTGCGATGTCCTGTGCTGCGCCGCCGTTCGAACCGCGTGGTGGGTTCTTGCCCGGTCCGGCCGCCTGTCCCGAATGCGGACCGGCGTGTTTGATGCTTGGCGGATAAGTCCACGCGGTCCTACGCCAGCAATCGGTCCACGCTTCGCAATCCTGCCAACTGGAGTTCGATAAGGCAAGTCAGCGAATGAAGAGCACGAGCTTCAGGATTCCGACGTACGGCTTGAGCCCTACCTAGATTCGGGGAAGGCCCTCCCAGCATCGTGGTCTGCCGTCCATCCGCGCTCTTCAATACGCATTTCGGCCCGAAAGGGAGCGGAAATCCAATGACTGGCCATATCGACTATCGCAATCGCTTCATGGGTCACGATCTCGCCGATTTTGCGCAGGAATTTCTCATTCGCAATTCCGACTACCGTGATGAACTCCAGGCCTCAGTTCAGGCCTCGTCGATGAAAGCTCGGGCTTCGATTGCACTTAAATGGGGGTTGGAATTTCGTTGTTCCGGTGGACCAGAGTGTGGCGCGCTGCCCGGCACTGTGGCGAGCTTCTGAGGCACCGTTCGTAGTCCGCATATCGGTCGAACTAAAGGGCGGATCCTTTATCGAGAGGATTCTGCGTAGACGCAGCATTGTCGCGGAGCGACGAAGCAAGCGCGGGCGACATCTTGTGCTAAGCGACCGGAAGGGACGTCACCGTCTCTTCATCAGCGATGCAACTGAGACCGATACCGTGCCTGCGATTTCCTGCGATCTCGACAGGGACATAGTGGCTCGGCTCGATGCCGCCACCGCTTTACTGAAAGGCTTCGGGCCTCCGGCTTACCTGCGTCCGACCTCGTTTCAGCGCCATCGTCTTTCTACCTTGCTTTCGATTCTCGACACGGTCGAACATCTCGGGCCGGTGAATGCTACGAGCCGCCGGATAGCATCCACCGCGATCTATCCCGGTATGGAATTCGGTTCGGCACTCGATTGGAAGAATTCTTCCCATCGTCGCCAGACTCAACGCCTCATCGCCGAGGCGATTGCAATGACGCGGCGTGGGTACAGGAAACTCCTACAAGGGCGGTCTCGGCATGAATATTGAGACCCTCAAGTAAGTGACAGATTTTCGTATCCGTCGGCGCTGCATAGTTCGCCAAGCGTAGAATTTCAGTCCGTTACATTGCGCAATTTTGACCTCCTCTGTTAGCATCACGAGACAAATACGCAGTGTTCCGTAGCTGGCGGGACTTGGTGTCAACTGGTTGAGAACGGCGAGTGAAACGGCGCGCTCTTCCATCTCTGGCGATTGCGCTGGTGCGAGTTGGGTCGCAGTCAGCCGATCGAACGACGATGTCATGCGGCTAGCAATTGCAGAGGAATTCGCAACGGAACTCGATGAAGTCGGGAATCGCACAGCTTTGGAGGGTTCTCTTGGGAAGCTATCGCGGCGTCTCGGCTTCGACCATTTCGCGCTGACGCTGGAACCCAGAGCGGCTGAAACGTCCGCTGGCGAGATGCTCCTGCACGACTATCCCGACGAATGGGCCAAGGTGTACACTGGCTTCGAACTGTCCGGTCGCGACCCTGTTCGCCGCGCGTGCGACCATTCTTTCATCGGCTTTGCGTGGGACTGGATTGATCGCCTTGTGCCCTTGACCCGCGGCGACCGACAAATGTTGGCGGTCGGACAGGAATGCGGAATAGGTGACGGCTATACGGTGCCGCGCCATTTGCCCGGCATGGCGCGCGGCAGTTGTTCTTTCGTGGTGCGCCCCGGAAAATCCTTGCCACAACATTCTCTTGCCATTGCGGAATTGACCGGCGCTTTGGCGCTGACCTGCGCACTCGGTCTAAGCGAAATGCGGCGCAGACCACTCAATCCTAGACTGAGTGATCGGCAGCGCGAATGCCTGCTTTGGGTGGCGCGCGGAAAGACCGCGTCGGAAACTGCCATCATCCTTGGTATCAGCACGGAAACCGTGACCCAGCATCTCAAGATGGCTCGCGAGCGATATGAAGTGCATTGCAAGCAAGCGCTTATTCTGTCGGCACTTTTCGACGGCGTCATCGGCTTTGCGGACGTCTTCCGGCTAACAGGTGCCGAATGACGAGAGGCTAGCGGTGGTATCCAATATGCCTCAGCAACTCCATTCTCTTGTTTTGTTCGCCCGCACGGTCTGATTGCGCGGGGATTTTGCATGGCTGGCTTTATCAGAGCTGAAGGAATGGCTTGATCGCTCACCCCGTAAGATAGGCGATGTCCGCCAAGCTTCCGCGCGATCATGGTGAGTTTGTTGTCTTCGCATCTATAGATTTGAATGGCGAGCGGCGTATATTGGCGCTTTACTGAAAACGAGCGCACTTGGCGAAATTGGGAGGGGTTCGCGTGGACTTTAGGACGGACGGCAGAAGCCTGCGTGTTATCTTAAATTCCGTCGCGCTCTGGGCGCTGACCCTTTCAGGCTGCGGTCCAGGCATTGACTCTGAGGCTGAGAGTGACGCGAGGCGTGCGATTGAGGATGACGTCGTGCGATCAGTGCAATCGGATCCCGACGACATGTCCAGTTCACAGCAGGGATGGCAATTTGTCGAATCCTCGGATGCAACTCCGCTGCTTAAGCAGGATTTGCGATCCATCTTACCGTTCAGCAGATTTGCTCCGAGGGACGAGAAGTCTTTGTCCAGCTCATTGCTCTTCAGGGATGGTAATAAGATAGTGTATGCATCTCCGGGAGAAGCCATCACATACGACATCCGCTATTTTCGGATCAATGATGCGAACATTTGCGTCTATGATGATGAGGATTTTAATGATCTGCATCAGTGCTTAGAATTCATCGAGCATACAAAGGATCTGTTTCAAATCCACTTTGCGAAAGGGAACGGAGCCGTTTCCGAAGAAATTTATGCTCGCTATCCTAATCCATAAGTATTGTTCCAAATTTGATTGAAAGATCTCGTGAAACCGTGTTTTTTCTGGGAGATCGAAAGGCGAGATGCCAATCCTCCTCTTGTCTAGATCCCGATCGCGCCACAATCCAGACAGCCCCAAAACTCACCGCAGTTCCGGTCTCTCGCCGTGACTTCATGCGATCCCAGAACCAACTGTGCAGCTATCGTCCCGCTTCAGCCGACAGCGAGCCTTCCGCGAAAGACGATATCGCAGAAATTCCTATGGCGCCTGCTTCGCGCCCCATACTCGGTCATTCGGCGACCTAGCGGACAAGCCCGAGAGCGGACATCAATGGCGGCGACGAACGGCCCAAAATCCTGCCGCTAGACTCACCTCACTTCGAATCCGTTTTCGATCTGCCCTTCGGGCGACCGGCTCTATCCGCTGAGCGGACCGAACCTTTAGTCCCGACCCCTCAGAGAAAAAACCGTGTTCGTCATGACACCACTCCTTCTATGGGATGGGAAAAACGTCATCATTCCGGAATCCGTGCGATGACTTTAATCTCGAAGTCGAAGCCTGCCAGCCAGGTCACGCCAACCGCTGTCCAATTCGGATAGGGCTCTTCAGCGAAGTGGCCGCTCTTGACCTTCATAATCGTATCAAACTGTTTCTCTGGATCGGTGTGAAAGGTAGTCACGTCGATAATGTCGCGAACATCGCATCCGGCTGCATCGAGCACGATTTTGAGGTTGTAGAAGGCTCGTTCGACTTGCGCCTCGAAATCCGGCTCGGGGCTTCCATCTTCGCGACTTCCGACTTGGCCTGAAACGAATAGCAGGTCGCCTGAGCGGATCGCAGCGGAGTATCCATGCTTCTCGTAAAGGGCATGACGGTTTGATGGAATAATAGCTTCACGTTGCATCACAGATTCTTCCTTTCAGCATCGGTCGTAGAGTTGGGAGATTGGTGGAGGTGATCCTGCGTTTTTGGTTCATGGCCGAGTTACGTATTGAGCTCGCGCGAGGTTGGCGGTGAGTTCTGCCTTGGTCTGCCGCTCCTGCTTCCAGGCGGGCTGCCCGGGCGTGATGCGCCATGACTCGCTGAGCGGACTGATGTCGACGGTGTCGAAGCCGAACTGATCGTAGAGCCGTGTTACGATCTGGATCGCCTCGGGGGAATTACTAGAGGCGGCCAGCGCGAGGCGGTCTGGATATCCGGTCGGTTTGCCCCACGTCAGGATTCGTGGCGCCTGAATGTGGGTGAAGGCTTTCGCCACCTTGGACGCGGGAAGCTGCTCCTGACGCAATTCGTGTTCCGACTTCTCGTAGGAATCGACGATTGGGAAGTGGCCGTCGCGCCAAGCCATGTAGTTGTTTGTGTCGATCACGACCTTCCCTGCTAGCTCTTTTGCAGGCATGTCGTTTTCCATTTTAAGGGGAACGGCGACGACGACGAAGTCACCGGCCTCGGCCGCAGCGGCAGCCGTCGCTGCGCTGGCAGAAGGCCCAAGCTCATTGATGAGGCCCTTCAATGATTCAGGGCCTCGTGAATTTGCGATGACAATTCGATAGCCGTTCGAGATCGCTGCGCGCGCGATGTGGCCGCCGACTTCTCCCGCGCCGATGATGCCAATGGTTGTCATGGGAACACGTCTAGTTCACGCGACGATCGAGGAAGTCGCGTATCAAGTCCGCGATTTCCCGATGGTGTGTATCCAGCGCGAAGTGACCCGCGTCGAGAAGGTGGATTTCAGCGTCGGGATTGTCGCGTCGATAAGCTTCGGCGCCGGGCGGGATGAAGAATACGTCGTTCTTGCCCCACACCGCCAGCACCGGGGGCAGGTGTTCGCGAAAGTACGCTTGGAATTCCGGATACAGCGCGACGTTGGTCCGATAGCTCAGGATCAAGTCGAGCTGGATCTCGTAGGACTCGGGTCGGTGCATGTAGAACGTGTCGAGTGTGTAGCCGTCCGGCGAGACACGTCCGACAGGTGCTCCGTGCTCGTGCTGGAAGCGCAGTGCTTCATCGGTCAACGACGCGCGGCATGCGTCCCGGTTTTCCTCGGTCGGCTCGCGCCAGTAGGTCTCCCATGGTCCCCACTGGTCGCTGAACCCCTCCACATATGCATTGCCGTTTTGGGAGATGATCGCGGTCACGCGTTCGGGATGTTTCATCGCGAGGCGCAGTCCGACCGGTGCGCCATAGTCGAAGATGTAAAGGGCGTAGCGCTCCAGACCGATCGCTTCGACGAAATCGCCGACCACGGCGGCCAGAGCATCGAAGCTGTATTCGAATGTCTCCCGTGGCGGTGCCCTGGTCTGGCCGAAGCCGGTCAGGTCGGGTGCGATGACATGGTAGTCGTCCGATAGCTCGGGAATGAGCGTATCGAACATGTGACTAGATGTCGGAAATCCATGCAAAAGCAGGATCGTCGGGGCGGCGGCATCTCCCGCCTCGCGGTAGAAGACGTCGACGTCTCCTACGCTTCGGGTGCGATATCGAATAGCAGACATCAAGATTTACTCCTGTCAGTCTTTCAGAGCTGCCGGGCCGCAAACCGGGCCGCGAATGATCCGAAAGATCACGCGTCTAGTTGTTGCTTCACGGCTTCAGCGTCGTGGATCGCCGCCATATGGGCGAAGCGCCCTTCGACGACTTGGTAGACGGCGTATTCGACCACTTCGAACGAAGCCCCTGTGGGCGCAGCGCCAACGAATTCCTTTGTCGGCGTACCGGTGTTGACCAGTTGCGCGCCGAGACGGTCGCCGTCGATGATAAGGTTTTTCAGCGTCCAGTGGAGGTCCGGCACAGCGTCGGCTTCCTCTCGTTGAACCGCAAGTATGTCCTCGCGGGTAGCTGGTCGACCGTTGAGAGTAACCTCGTCATGGATGAACTCGTCCATGATATCGAAGTTTCTGGCATTGAGGGCCGCTATGTAGCGATCGTAGAACGCGCGCAGATCGGTGTTCGGCATGATTGGTCTCCGTTAGTCTGATCGTGGAACGATGGTCGTGGCTGCAACCGCGTCAGGCGGCCTCAACCAGCGCTTCGCGAACGAGCTCTTCGCTCTTCGCCCAGAGCCGCTTCGCGCTGTCCGCATCGAGCGCATAGGATCTGACACCGTCGGCGAACGGGTTAGGTGTGTCGTCGACGGGCGCGACCGCGCAATCTTCCAGATAGCGCCCGCCTATGGCGTCCTTGTCGGCGACAACCGCGGCCCAGACCGATGTCGCTGCTGCCTGGGGAATATCCTTGAGCTCCGACGGCGGTAGCCCGGCATCGGAGCGGGCTTTGCTCACGGTCTCGAACAGGCCCTGCAGTTCCTCCTCCGAAAAATGTCGCGGCAGCGAAGTCAGGGCATTCCCGGGCATGACCGAAGCGGCCCGTATGCCGCGTTCGCGATGACGCCGGTCGAACTCGACAGCGAACAGCGCGATGGCCGTCTTGGACCGACCATAGGCCACGAAGGGGTCGTAGGGTTGCCGTTCAAAGTTCGGATCTTCGAGATCGACATCCGCGGCCCGATGTGCCTGTGACGACAGCACGATGACCCGGCCGTTGTCGGCGAGCAATGGCTCGATCCGGTTGATCAGCGCGAAATGGCCGAGGTAGTTGACCGCGAATTGGGCTTCGACGCCGTCGACCGTCAGGCCGTACGGTGTCGCCATTACGCCGGCATTAGCGATGATGACATCGAAGGCAAGGCCATCGGCCACCAGCCCGTCGGCGCAAGCGCGAACGCTTTGCAAGGACGCCAGATCGAGTTTGACCAGTTCAAGGCTGCCATGGCCGCCCGATGCGGCCGCGCGGATTGCCATCGCTGCTTCCTCGGCTTTGGCTACATCGGTCACCGCGCCGACAACGCTGGCGCCGCGAGCGACGAGTGATCGGGCGGTTTCGAGCCCGATACCCGAGGATACGCCGGTGATGAGAAATCGGCTTCCTGTGAGATCGATACCGGCGAGAACCTCGTCAGCGGTCGCCTTTGGTCCGAAAGGTCCGGTCATTTTCATACTCCGTATTTGCTGTGAGAGGATTGGGCTTGGTCGAACCTCGACACTCAGATTTGAAACCCGCCAGATACGTCGACGACGCCACCGGCGATGTAGCTCGCGTCGGGTCCGGCAAGGAAGCAAACGGTCCCCGCCACCTCCTCGAGAGTCGCAATCCGACGTATGGCGTGGAGGTCCATGATCGCTTCGGGCAAGTTGTCTGCTACCGCCGATGCCATGTCAGTCGGCATGATGCCCGGCTGCACCACCGATACGGTGATGTTGCGCGGACCAAGATCGCGCTGGACACCCTTCGCGTAGCCCGCGATTGCCGCTTTCGTGCCCGCATAGTCGGCGACACCGGGGAACGGCACGCGACTGCCAAGGCCGGAGCCGATGAAGATAATCCTGCCGCTATCCGACAGCACCTGTGACGCCGCGCGGGTGATCGCCACCGCACCCATGACATTGACCTGCCATTGTCGGTCAAGACCGACCGTATCGAGATCGGGATCGTCGATCGACTTGCCCTGCACGGCAATGGCCGCGTTGTTGACGAGGATATCGAGCTTGCCGAAATGCGCCACGACCTCGTCGACCAAGGGCCTCGCCTTCGCCGTGTCGGCCTGATCACTCTGGATGGCGAGCGCGCGTACGCCTTTGGCTTTGAGCTTGTCGACCACCTCACCTGCTTTTTCTGGTGAGGACACGAAGCTTATCGCAACATCCGCCCCTTGATCGGCTAGAGCCTCGGCCGTTGCCGCGCCGAGCCCGCGCGAACCGCCGGTGACAAGGGCCACTTTACCCTTGAGTGAATTTAACATGATGGTCCCTTTCAGTCCTTGGCGCAGGCGCAGCCCAATCCGGACTGAACCATGCCTGATATCATAACGACTGTTATCGTAACGTCTGATATGGAACTGGACAAGGACCTGTCAAGGGATTACATAACAATCGGTATGGAAAAATCAAAATCCGAGGAGGAGTATGGGACGCCGCCGCGAATTTGACGTCGAAGAGGTGCTGGACGCTGTACTCGGCGTATTTTGGAGCAAGGGATATGAGGGTGCATCTTATGCCGACCTGACTGCGGCGGCGGGCGTCGAGCGTCCGGCGCTCTATTCCGCTTTCGGCAACAAGGAAGCGCTCTTTAAGCAGGCACTGGATCGCTATTACGAGCGATATCTCGACTACATTCCGGAAGCGCTCCAGCTACCGACGGCACGGGAGGTTGCCGAGCGAATTCTGCTGAATGGCGTGGATCTCCATACGCGTTATCAGGATCATAAGGGGTGCCTCGGGATAAACGGCGTTCTGGCCGGATCGGATGATGCGGAGCCCGTCCGGCAGGCGTTGATCGCGGCACGTTCAGAGGGTGAGGCACAAATCCGGGCACGCTTCGAGCGGGCAAAAGCCGAAGGCGATTTGCCGGAGAATGCCGACCCCGAAGCTCTGGCGGCGTTCCTAGTCGCAGTAGGACACGGCTTGGCGGTGCAGGCGAAAGCGGGTTTCAGCCGCAAGAAGCTGAAGGCCGTCGCAACACAGGCGCTTTGCGCGTGGCCTGTAGGGTAGCTCACTGTTCAACCCATTTGGTCAGAAAGGATGCGTTATCTCACTCTATTGCCTAACGTCCGATCTGTCGCACCACACTCCCAGAAGCTGACGGTCTGCATCCGGCCCAACTCCTGCCGGTCTGCAAAGCGCCCCAATTTTGGACGTTTATGTGATCGAGGGCTTTTCCCGATAGCTGCCGATTAGAGCTCTAAGCACCATTAGGAGCAATGCCGCAACGATTAGCAGCTCGGCGAAGACGCTGCATTGTGCTAGGTAATTCCGCTCATGGACACTGGCGACGAGCAGAATCGCACCTCATCGATTGGGCCAAATTCGAAGATGTAGCTGGGCCTTTTTTTAGCGATTTACGACAGCCTTCTAAGAGCCCTTTAGCGCCCAAACACAAGCGGTAGGGCCAGCTTCGATTTTGGATCGGCGTTATCTGACACGCATCCTTTTCAAAGCTGTGAGTGGGAGGCGATGGGTGCGGAGAAAAGGGCGTGCTGGCTTCTGGCCGGATTGATTCTCGAACCTCAAGGTAAAAGCGGAGCGGCCTAGGGCACCCTTCCCGCTCGCAGACCCTTATGGCAAAACATGCGGCAGCGTTGATTAGCTCATCTAGGGTTCGGTGCGCCTAACCGAATGACTTTGTGCTTACCCCGCCGAATTCCGGGCAAGCGCTGCAATATTATCCAATAACTCAACGGGACGGCACTGATAGCAGGGTTCGGATTTTTCCCTTTACGGAGCATCAGAAGAATGCCGCACGAGACGAAACCAGATGGCCAGATGCGCATCTGCGAACCCGGTCACTTTGCGCAAATACTCGCCATCATCAATGTTGCAGCGCAGGCTTATCGCGGCGTCATACCCGACGATCGCTGGCACGATCCATACATGTCGCAAGAGCAGCTGAAGTCCGAGATTGAAGACGGTGTGGTCTTCAGCGGCTATGAAATCGAAGATCGGCTTGTTGGTGTGATGGGGGTGCAGTCACGGCGTAATGTCGACCTGATCCGACACGCCTATGTCTATCCTGACTGGCAGGGTCTCGGCATCGGCTCACAGCTGCTTTCCCATCTCACCTCCTCGACCGAGCGGCCAGTCCTGATCGGCACCTGGGCCGCGGCGCACTGGGCCATCCGCTTTTATGAGCGGCATGGTTTCAGGCTTGTCGGGGAAGAAGACATTCGCCCGCTCTTGCGCTCTTACTGGAATATACCCGAAAGGCAGATCGAGACTTCTGTCATTCTGGCTTCGTCCGCGCTGTCTGCAGGTGATGCTCAGCGACTTATAGACGGCAGCAAGGTCGATTATGGATTGGATACCACATGATCACGAGGTTCTACATTGTCCGGATCCACCCGGCCTTGCGGGAGGAGTTCGAGGCGCTTTTCCAGACAGTCGCGCGGGCTTCGGTGGCTGACTATCCGGGGTGCGTTCAAGTTACAGTTGGCGGTCCAACCCCAGCTGCGCCGAATGATTACGCCATGATTTCTGTCTGGGACAGCGAAGAAAGCCTTAGCGAGTTTGCCGGCTCCGATTGGACGGTTGCGCATATTCCCGCAGGAATGGAGAAGTTTATCGACACCTGCTGGCTTCACCACTTCAATCACATGTAATATTTGTAGCGACGAGACCGATGAGTTCCTCGTCTCCATGATCCCGCTGCTAGCGTGGGGCGTGTCAGTTCAAAACGGGGGTCGGGGCCAATTCTTCCGCCCGCGCATAGACTTATCGAGCGAGCGTTTGCTATCGAACGCAATATGCACCAGGTTGTTCGGCACCAGACCGCGCTTGAAGGCGTGGAGACGATCTTGCTGAGATCGGACCATACATTTCCGCGCCATTCGCACGACGAATTCGGCTTTGGCTATATCGCGCATGGCGGCCAATACAGCTGGAGCGGACGCGGCATGATCGAGGCCGAAGCCGGCGATACGATCACGGTAAACCCGTCGGAATTGCATGACGGCATCGGCCGCGAAGGCCAGCCCCGCCATTGGCGCATGCTGTTTCTTACCCCAGACGCCTTTGCGAAGCTTTATGACGCCTCGCCAGGCGGCTCGGAGTTTCCGCTGCCGGTCGTCCGTTCGCGTCGGACGGCGAAGCTGGTCGCTGCCGCGGTTGATGCGGCAGCTTCGGATATTGCGGAAAAAGAAGATCTCGAAGCGCTGATCATCCTCGCCCTCGATGCTCTGCTGGACCAGGCCGCGCAGCGAAGCGAGGCGGCTCCGGTCAAGATATCGCCAGAGATTACCAACGTTCTGGAATTGATCTTCGACCAGTACTCCGATCCCCTTTCGCTCGCCGATTTTTCCACTGCCGCAGGAATGAACCGCTTCCAGGTCATTCGCCGGTTTTCAATAGAAGTCGGCTCGACGCCTCACGCATATCTGATGCAGCACCGCGTCAAGCGCGCCAAGGCGATGATCCTTGACGGCACGACGCTAGCGGAGGCCGCGATTGCGAGCGGTTTCTTCGATCAAAGCCACCTTACTAGGACTTTCTTTCGCCAGCTCGGGCTTACGCCGGGCACCTATCTGCGCACCGGACAGGCCTGACCCCGCAATATTCTGCAATACGCACGGCGCACCGTCTCGCAGAAGCCTGAGCGAAACCAAGGTGAGACATGCGCTTTTCCTATTCCGAACACATGCAAAAGACCTTCCCCGATCGCAGGACGGCGGTCCTAGAGGTCTCCCGCGTAAGGGCCGATGTCGAAGTGTCGGCCTTTGTCGCAGGATTGACCGAGCGGGCGCTCGCGCGGCTTTCCGTCGAAACCGAAGGGGCCATGGCTGAAATCCGCGCATGGCGCGCTGCATATTCGACCATGGGGCTCAAGCCGACGCAGTATCGCTGTGCCTCCGAGGCCTTATTGCGCAGGTTGCGCAAGACCGGCGAGCTGCCCTCGCTTCATCCACTCGTCGATATCTGCAACGCCATGTCGGTTGCCTACGCGATCCCGGTGGCGGTTTTCGATCTGGACCGAATTATCGGTGATCTGTGCGTGCGCCAGGCCGATGGCACAGAGACCTTTGCTGCGTTTTCCGGTGAAACAGAGACACCCGAAACCGGCGAAGTCATCTTCGCTGATGATGCAGGTGCCGCCCATGCCCGCCGATGGGCCAACCGTCAGAGCCGAACATCCGCAGCTTCCCCGGCAACGAAGCGGGCATTGATTGTAGCGGAAGCCTTGCATCGCGATGGGGAACGAGACCTGCGCCGCTTTGCCGATGAGATTCACGGCATTTTGTCCGCAATCTCTTATTCGCCCGGCGAGATTGCACTTCTGTTGTCACCCGAGGCAGAATATCGCCAGATGAAAGGCTAAAGCTGGAGCGAAAATGTCCACCCTTTCCATACCCCTCCTCAAAACGGATCGACTGATCATTCGGGGCCATACGCCTTCGGACATAGAAGCCAGCGCGACCATGTGGTCGGACCCGGAGGTCGTCAAACTCATCTCCGGCCAGCCTTCGACGAAAGCGCACTGCTGGAGCCGTATCCTCACCTATGCCGGCCTGTGGCATTACCTCGGCTATGGCTACTGGGCGGTCTGTGAAAAGGGCTCGGAGGACTTTCTGGGCGAGGTTGGCTTTGCAGACTTCAAACGCGAACTCGTCCCTCCCGTTGGCGGCGTTCCCGAGATCGGCTGGGCCTTCCAGACACATGCGCAGGGCAAGGGCTATGCGATCGAGGCGGTTCTCCGGATTCTTGAATGGGCAGATCAATCCCTCGAAGCGACCAAGACATATTGCATATTCGATCCGGAGCATGCGCGATCGATGAAGCTGGCGGAAAAGGTAGGCTATCAGTTGAAAGCAAAGGCTTGGAACAACGACAAGGATGTCCTGATCATGAGCCGTGAGCGCAATGAGGCGAGACATTCGCAATGAAGGTCTTGGTAGAGACAGTGCGACAAGCTGGTACGAGCCTGAGCCATTCGATCAGTCACGTCGAAGCTCTTTCAAGTTGTAAGGCTCAGACGGGAAATGGTGTAGTATGACTGCAAACAGAGATATCCTCGCCACAGCTGCGATGACGCTGGCCTTCTTGATGTGGGCACCGCTGGCAGCGCAGGATGCGCCGCAATCGGAACCGATTACTATCGGGACCTCATATCTTGTGAATACGCAGGATGCTGATCGACTGATCAATGTGGTCACGCCTTCAGGCTATAACGAAGATGAGACGGCCTATCCGCTTATCGTTGTACTCGATGCCGGCCTTGATCAGGATTTCTTCCTTACGCTTGGCATGGAGCGTTGGAACCAGCTGTGGGGGCGCAGTGCTCCAGCGATCTTCGTCGGTGTGCAGACTGTCGATCGTCAGCGCGAGCTGCTCCCCCCTACATCGGATGAAGAAGAAAACGCACGCTATCCCACCGCCGGAAACAGCGTCGCCTTCCGTGCCTGGCTCGCCGATCGGGTTCTGCCGATGGTTCACGAAAATTATCGTACCGATGGTCGCGCATTCCTGATCGGGGAGAGCGCCGCAGGTCATTTCGTGGTCGAAACCTGGGTGGACCGGCCTGACCTGTTCGATGGCTATGCGGCCCTCTCGCCGAGCCTCCAATGGAGCGATCAGGCTCTTTCGCTTCGGTATGACGGTATGAGCGACAAAGCTCGGCCCCCGCTATTCCTCTCGCTTGCAGACGAGGGAGGAGCGACCGAAGAGGGCGTTCTGCGCCTCGCGGCCGCCTCCGACGCTTGTTTCGCGGACCGCAGGGATATTCTGGTCCACGCAACAACCCTGCATGGACTGTTTCCAGAAGCGCTTCAGTTTCTCCTGCCGACCGAAGCAGATTGGCTGGCCGAATATGGTTTGACGCTCGATTGCACCAGGTTCGGTCAGGTCGAGCTCATCGCAGAGTGATGATGCCAGGTTGAACCCGCAAAAAGTTCGGTCCGGCATGATTTGTCTAAATCGTCGCAAGAAACTCGCTGAGGCTGTCGATTGTGCGCTCGTCAGTTCTCCCGTTCGTCACACAGGCCCGCAGGACTTCTTGTCCTTCGAATCGAGCTTTCGAAACCCAGAAACGTCCATCGTTCTGTGCGGCCTGGACGTAGCGATCGACCTCGCTGCTTCCACCCGGTGGGACCAGGCAGACGACGGCCATGGGTGAGTCGTTCGCATGCGACCAGCTTTTCGCCACGAGGTTGGCTGCGAGACGATCGCTCAGCCTGATTGATCGCTCGACATGCTCGGCAAACCCATCCCAGCCCGCTGATGAAAGCGCAAGAAACATGCGCAAGCCCAGGAAACGCCGCGACCACTGCATCGAGTTGACGTAGTAATCCTTGCCCGCATCGCTTTGCGGCATGTAGCTCGCTGATACGCGGAATGCCTGTCCGAGCACGCCGGGGCAGGAAGTCAAAAAGATACCGGCACCCATCGTTGCTGCAAACCATTTATGGGCATCGATCGTGGCCGAATCTGCCCGTTCGATCCCGGTGAGGTTCGCGCTGAGCTTTGAACTCGCGATCAGGGCTCCGCCCCATGCGGCATCGACATGGAGCCAAAGTTTGTATCGATCCGCGAGGGCTCGGCAGGAAGTTATGGGATCGATCATCCCGGCATTCGTTGTGCCTGCGGTCGCTGCAATCATGACCGGCGTCAGGCCGTCTTGAATATCGCTTTCCAATGCCTCATTGAGGCTCTTAATATCCATTCGACCTTTGCCATCGGTGGCTATCAAGCGCACCGACCGGCGGCCAAGGCCAGCTGCGTGCGCAATCTTCAGCCAGGCCAGATGGCTTTCGGCGGAAACGTAGATGGTCGGCTGGCTATTGAGGCTCCAGATGCCGGCATCTCCGTAGTCGGGAAACTTAGCCTCCAGCGCGCACAGCACGGCGGTGGCGTTCGCTTCGGCGCCGCCGCTCGTAAAGTGTCCCTCGGTATCTGCTGGCATGCCGGCTCGCCGTGCGATTGCGGAAATCGTGTGCCGCTCGATTTCGACCGCCGCCGGAGCATGCGAGTAGACACAGATCTGCGGATTGAATGCGGAGACAATCCTGTCGGCGCATTCGGCGGCAAAATTCGGCGACGGGTTAAATAGGCCCAAATGACCCGGGTGCGTCATCTGCACAATCCCGGTCTCGAGCGCCTCGATCACCCAGTCCATCGTTACGGAAAGGTCTTCGCTTTGGTCGAAGGTCTTCTCGCTCAGTTCGGCAAGCCATGCAGCAGATAGCTGATCCGGGGTTGTCCGCCTGCTCGTATTACGCGTCCGGACGCTATGCAGTTTCTGGCTCAGGCCATCTTCGACAGATCGAATCTGATCAAGATCGGGAAAGAGCGAGGCGAAGCCTTGCATCGATATCTCCAGTGTATGAGACGAAAGATGTTAGCTTTGGCCCCGCTGACAAACATCCCGATTCTTGCGGTCGAATTGCTCCTGCACTTCTCGTCTCTCACAAATTGCATCGCACCTGCATTTGTGTGTGGGGCGGCTTGCGGCCTAACTGACACCGCGCTATCTACCGTGGCTGAACGGATTGCCCGCCTTATAACAATACTAATAGCGGACTGACCGCTAACGGCCCAAATCCGGTCGTAGAACCGATCCACCAAATTGACCGCTTTCCCTGCAGCCTTGGAGAAGGCGCCTACGCCAGAATTCATGAGCCTAAACGCCATCATGATGAAGCTCACTGGATGACAATCTTTCTGGAACTGTTGAACCTCAGAGGGTCCCCATTTCTTGGTATGGGCGTCTAATCGCCGACATGGTTCACTGCGTCTCATTCACCAGAGCGAGACGAGACAATGCGAATTCCATTTCCCAATCTCGGCGATGCGCACGCTTCCGCGGGTCTGCGCGCGATGTTCGCGGCTCGCAAAAGGGTTTTTGTCGATCGGCTCGGTTGGGACGTTCCGGTTCTCGCTGACAAATACGAAATCGACCAGTTTGATACTGAGACCGCAACCTATCTGGTCTTAACGGACCAGGCTTCAAATCACCGTGCTTCGGCAAGACTGCTAAGAACGGACGAGCCCCATATTCTCGCGGACTTGTTTCCAGTGCTGAGCAGAGGACCGATACCCATCGGCAGCGACATCCGCGAGATTACGCGTTTCTGCATCGATCCCACGCTCAATAGATCCGAGCAGCGCATCGCTCGCAACCAGTTGGTCAGCGCACTGGTCGAGTACGCTCTGAGCCATGGGATCTCCTCCTATACGGCTGTCGCAACGACTTCCTGGTTCCGCCAGATCAGCAGGTTTGGCTGGAATTGTTCTGCTTTGGGACCGAGCCGTCAGCTCGGAGGCGAGGAGCTAGTTGCCATGAAAATCGAAATCGATCGCAACACGCCTTCAGCACTCACACCAAAAGGTATCTTCTGCGCCGCTTCCTATTCCGTCGCGACGCTGGATGTGGCTGCATGATGGACCAGACTCAAATCGAAAGATGGCATCGCCAGTTGGACAGCGATGGCTATTGCATCATTCCCGAATTGGTGGGGTCCAAGACAATCGAAGGGCTAAGCGTTGGGCTCGACCCAGCTTTGTCCAAAACGGATTTTTGCGTTGGCGAGTTCTATGGCTATCGCACCAAGCGGGTCGGAGGACTGCCAAAGCGATCGGCGTTCGCCTACGATCTAATTCTCAATGATCTTATCCTTGGTCTGGCCACGGCAGTCCTCGGCCCAGCCTGTGACCGAATTCAACTGAATGTCGCTCAACTTATTGAAATTCATCCTGGAGAAATTGGGCAGTTCCCACATCGCGACGACGATATGTGGCCAATCAAAAAGAGCGGAACCGAGTTCCTCCTCAACGTGATCTGGCCACTGGACAACTTCACACCGCAGAATGGTGCGACCCGTATCTATCCTGGCTCGCATCGCATGGAAATGGAGAGCATCGATGAGCTTGGCGAGCCGGTCATTGCGGAGTGCAACCCAGGTTCGGCGATCTGTTTCCTTGGCTCTACCATTCATGGCGCTGGAGCGAACCGCTCCGTCAAATCGCGACGGGCGATTGTTATCGGGTATAGTCTTGGGTGGCTCCGACCGCATGAAAACCCATCGCTGGCATACCCGCCAGAGGTCGCGAAGAAATTCCCTGCGGCACTTGCCGAACTTGTCGGCTACGTTCAACACCGTCCGAACCTTGGCAACTACGAAGGGCAATGCCCCTCAATACTCCTGGGTCGTGCTGGACTGGGTAGTGCGACCGATGCATTGAGACCCGACCAGGCGCAGGCTGTACAAGAATTTGCGCGGCAGCAGCACACCGGCTGATGAGCCCGGCGCACGTTCTTGAACCGACTTACGAGCGGCTCAAAAGCGCACTATTGAGCGGCACCTGGGCGCAGCTCGAAAAACTGGAGGCCCAGCGTCTTGCTGACGATTTCGGAGTGAGCATGACCCCTGTCAGGGACTGCCTCAATAGGCTCGTCGGCGAGGGCCTCGTCGACTTCAAGCCAGGCGAAGGCTATCGTGTTCCGCAGATAACCGAGAGAGCCTTTCGTGATATGCTCGATCTCAATCTGTTGCTGGTCAACACGGCTGCGGCTTCAGTTGCTTCTAGCTCATTGCCCAAGCCTCAGAAGCCGAGGCGTGCGGTATATGCCGCGCGAGTGAATGAGGTTTTTCACGAACTGGCAGAGTGGTCCGGCAATTCCATTCTGTGCAGCAGCGTTTCCGCACTCAACGACCGTCTTTCTCTAGCTCGCAGGGTTGAACTCACACTATTCTCCGAGGCTCCTGAGGAGATTGAACGGATCGCCGCCCTCGCATCCGACCGAAGCAGTGAACTGAAATCCGCTATTGCGAGCTTCCATGAATTGCGGCGGACAAGCGCCGCAGAAATTATCCACCTGATCGAATCCTGGCGACCCAATAGGTCCTTCTAGATCTAAGGGCTGGTTTGTTCCGCCATGGCGCCGAGTTGCGGTTTCGACTAGGTTGCTCCCAACGGCATTGGGGATCACTGGGCTGCAGCGCCATAGAGCCGCTTTGATGATTTGCACTGCGCTCCAATGGTCGACGCGAGACGTTGTAGGTGACCGGCAGCGATGTGAGAATGGTCCATATGAAACCTGAACGATACGATACGATCGGTAGGTCGTACGCCGCGAAGCGCATGCCTGACCCGGTCATCGAGCGGAAGATACTGCAAGCGCTCGGCGAGGCGAGCACAATCTTGAATGTTGGTGCAGGGACCGGCTCCTACCAACCCGTATCGCGCAATGTCGTTGCGATCGAACCGTCTACTACGATGATTGCACAGAGGCCAAGGGGCCGCGCCTGCGATCGTAGGATACGCGGAGAAAATGCCATTTGCGGACAAGCAGTTCGATGCGGCCATGGCCATACTCACCCTTCACCACTGGGAGAGTGTCTCTGCGGGGATAAGTGAAATGCAGAGAGTCGCGAGAGATCGTATCGTAATTATGACCTTTGATCCCGAGTTTCGCGGCTTCTGGCTCGAGAAATATTTGCCCGAACTCGAAACGAAAGGAAGAGCCGGATTCCCGAAAATCTGTTCTCTAACGAACGCCCTGGGCGGAGCCGAGGTTCGGCCAGTCGCGATCCCAGCCAATTGTTCAGATGGCTTTTTGTGCGCCTACTGGCGCCGTCCAGAAGCCTATTTGGACAGCGCGGTGCGAAATTCGATTTCAAGCTTTTCGGCGCTGACCGATATCGACCGCGGTCTTGAACAGCTGGCGGCTGACCTGGCGAGCGGAGCTTGGGAAAGGGATAATAGAGAACTGCTTTCGCGAACTGAGCTTGATTTGGGCTATCGACTGATAGTCAGCGAGGTACCTACGGGTGAATGCGAGTAATGCCGAATTCAAAAGAATACGAATATCTTCAAAGCAGCTCGGTTCTCGGGCTCCAAAAATATTTTGCCTACGCCAGAATTTTCAGTCGACCGCCGTGGTATCCGATCTCTTTAAGAGGATCGCTTTGGCACGCCAGCCTACGATTGACCCAGAGAAGTGAAAATATGACTCTGATCAGGAAGCATAACTTTGGACAATCAAATGGAGCGACTTCCAATCATGTCTCACGGTTCTGACAGACTCCTCAGGCTTGATGCGGTTCTTGACCGCACGGGCCTTTCGCGGGCGACCCTTTATCGCAAAATGAACGCTGGTACATTTCCGAAACAGGTGAAAATTGCCGAGCGTTGTTGTGCCTGGCGGGAATCTGCCATTGAGGAATGGATGCGAAGCCCCGTTGACTTCAGCGCGTCCTAACTGCTGGCTATCTTCCTAATCGGGATCACTTCAGCCCCTGTCCGAAGCTGATCAAGATAATCGCTCCACCACTGAGCCATCACCACTCGTTCGTCCCAATGCTGGCCGCGCGCATAGGCTCCTCTGACGGCGTTACTATGTCCGTGTGCAAGCGCTCGCTCGATGGCATCCGGATGCCATTTGCCACTTTCGTTCAGTAAAGTGCTAGCTGTGGCCCTGAAGCCATGAGCGGTGACCACGTCCTTCCCGAGGCCCATCCGACGATAGGCAAGGTTCATCGCGTTCTCGCACATCGGCTTGAGATGAGACCGCTCGCCCGGGAACATAAATTCCATCCAGCCGGTGTGCTCGCGGAGCCGCTTCAGAAGCGAAATGGATTGGCGCGAGAGCGGAACACTGTGCGGGCGTCTCAGCTTGGTCCGTTCTTCCGGTATCCGCCAAATCGCTTCTTCGAAATTCACCTCCGGCCATTTTGCAAAGCGTAATTCGCCTGGCCGGAGAAACACATGTGGCAAGAGCTGCATAGCAATCTTGACGATAACGCCGCCGGTATAACCATCGATCGCGCCGAGAACCTCTCCAAGCTTCTTCGGATCGATAACGGCGGCATGATGGGTTACCTGAGGTGTCGCCAAAGCACCACCGAGCAAGGCAGCGGGGTCATTCTTACATAGAGCCATCGCCACCCCGTGACGAAACACTCTACTGGCAAACGCTCGCGTCCTGATCGCAGTCTCACGTTTCCCGGCCCGCTCGATCTTCTTTAGGACAGCGAGAAGTTCAGCGGGTTCGACCGCGTCGATCGGCCTGGGGCCAATCGCTTGCGTCAAGTGCGAAAGATACCATCGTGCTTTTTCGATAGTCGCATCGGCTTTGCCGCTAGCGACAAATCTGACGGCGATGAAGTCCTCGGCAACTGATTGAAAGCTGTTGTCGGCAGATAGCCTTGCCCTGATCTTTTTCATTTTGCGCTTGTGCAGGGGATCTTCGCCCGCATTGATCATGCGCCGGGCCTTGTCACACTTTTCTCGCGCTTCGGCGAGCCGCACTTCAGGAAAGGCACCTAGGGACAAGCGTTTCTCGGAGCCGAGGTATCGATATTTGAAGTACCAAAGCTTCGAACCGCTCGGGCGGACCTCAAGATAGAGGCCTCGGCCATCGAACTTGCGATAGGGGGTATCGCCTGGCTTAAACGCTGGGATTTGTGCGGCTTTCAGGGACATTTGGGGGCAACGCCTTTTTCTGGTCTCGTTGCCCCCAATATTGCCCCCAAAATTGTGAGATCTGGGGGCAATTCATGGAACAAAGCGAGACAATGACTTCGAGCAATATCGCTCGAAACCCGCAGAAAATCAACGGTTTGGGACGTTTTGGGAAGAAGGGCTGGTGCCGCTTACGTGACTCGAACACGTGACCCCATCATTACGAATGATGTGCTCTACCAACTGAGCTAAAGCGGCACATTCTCTTGCAAAGGGAAGAGAAGTGGAGGCCCGAGCCGGAATCGAACCGGCGTGCAAGGATTTGCAGTCCTCTGCGTAACCACTCCGCCATCGGGCCGGAAGGCGCGCCAACTAGCCTAGGCTGGGCGCGTGTGCAATGCCCAAACACGCCAATTACAAACATTGCGAGAAATTTGTCTGCACATGGTAAACTCCGGTTTAACGGTGAATTCCAGCAACTGCTTAGAGATTCCAGTTTAAGCGCAATTAAGCGGATTGATGCTAATCCTCATGCGATCATGGTTACGGAAAGGCCGCACACATGGTTTCAATGGCAGCAGAAAAGGGTGAATTGCGTATCAAGTGCCGCTCACGGCGCGGGATGAGTGCCGATTTGGAAGTACTCGATCTTTCCATTGGTGGGGCCATGGTCGAAGCGCGCGGCTGGTCCGCTGCCCCCGGAGACCGCGTGCTGGTAACTTTGCCCGGGCTCAGCGCCCAGCCTGCTGAACTGGTCTGGAACGAAGACGGCCGTGCCGGAATCGCTTTCGAGCAGCCGCTACACGAAACCGTGTTCGACAAGTTTGCGGCCCAACTGGCGGATCGACGAAGCTAGAGTGCGGCCTTCCCCGATCCGGGTACGAGATTACGCGCCTTAGGAGTCCGGTGTGTTGATCCCCATGCTCTGAAGGTACCGTTTAATATTGCGCGCTGCCTGCCGCAGTCTTTGCTCGTTTTCGACCATAGCAATGCGGACATAGCCTTCGCCATCCTCACCATAGCCTACGCCCGGCGCGACGGCGACTTCGGCCTGGGTTAGGAGCTGTTTGGAAAATTCGAGGCTGCCCATATCCTTCAACGCAGCTGGCAAGGGCGCCCAAGCAAACATGCTGGCGGGTGGGGCTGGAATGTCCCAACCGGCCCGGCCAAAGGCTTCAACCATTACATCACGGCGCGCGTGGTACATTTTGCGGGTTTTTTCGACATAATCCTGCGGTCCGTTGAGCGCCGCACAGGCGGCGGCCTGGATCGGCGTAAAGGCCCCGTAATCGATATAACTCTTCACCCGCGTGAGCGCAGAAATCAGTGTACGATTGCCAACGGCAAAGCCCATGCGCCAACCGGCCATTCCGAAGGTCTTGGAAAGGCTGGTGAATTCGATCGCCACGTCTTTCGCTCCCTTCGCTTGCAGGATTGATGGCGTCGGCTTGCCGTCATAATAAAGCTCCGAATAGGCAAGGTCGGAAAGGATCCAAACCTTGTGGAACTTGGCCCAGTCGACAAGCCGCTCGTAGAAATCGAGATCGACAACCTCGGCGGTAGGATTGGATGGGAAGTTTACTACCAGGATGGTTGGACGCGGCACCGTGAAAGTGACTGCCTGTTCCAGTGCTTTCCAGTATTCCTCGTCGGGCGTGGTCGGCACCGAACGGATTGAGGCACCGGCAATAATGAATCCGAAAGTATGGATCGGATAGCTGGGGTTGGGGGCGAGAATTGTGTCCCCCGGGGCGGTGATCGCGGTCGCGAGGCTGGCGAGCCCCTCTTTCGATCCGAGCGTCACGATGATCTCGCTATCAGGATCGAGCTCCACACCGAAGCGACGCTCGTAGTAATTCGCCTGCGCCTTGCGCAGCCCGGGAATGCCCTTGGACTGCGAATAGCCATGGGCATCGGGCTTTTGCGCCACCTCGCAAAGTTTATCGATCACGTGCTGCGGAGGCGGCTGATCGGGATTGCCCATCCCGAGATCGATGATATCGCGACCTTCCGCCCGAGCGGCCGCACGCATCGCATTCACTTCTGCAATGACATAAGGCGGCAGGCGCTTGATACGGTAAAAGTCGTTATCCATCGTCTCTTTCTTCAATCAGTGTGGATCGTTGCTGCGTTCAATGAAGCATAGCACGCAGGATCGCAACGCGTTCCAAAGTCGTGTTCCCAATTCGTATGCATGCACCTCGAATTTGCCGCAAAAACGGGTATAGCAATCCGGCAATGGCAAAGAACAACGAGACAGGCTCTGGCAGCGGCAATGATGCCGCCGACATCTTCACCGAAATGCTACGCATTCAGGGCGAGGCAGCGCGGCAGATGATGGAAGCAGTGGCGCCCGGTTCCGAAACGCCAGTGCCCGATCAGCCTGCCATCGATGCGATGGGCGACGCCATGATGGAATTCCAGAAGACATGGTTGCAATTCTGTCTGCCTGAAGAACAGCGCCCGGCTCCGATGCTTTCCAGCCCGTCGAACTGGTTGGAAGCGATGCGCAAATGGTCGGAAACGATGCCATTGCTCGATCCGGCGGGCCAGCAACAGCTTTGGAGCGAGGGCTTTGAGTTGTGGCAGCACGTGCTCAATCAGTATTCGGGTGAGGCTGACAAAAGCGAAGACAGGCAATTGCCAAGACGCGACCGCCGATTTGCCGACAAAGCATGGCGCGACCAGCCTGTCTACGCTCTCATCCACCAGACCTATCTGCTCATCGCCGAGCGACTGAACGAGAAGGTCTGTACGGCTGAAGGCCTGTCGGATGAAGATCGCAAGAATTTGCGCTTTGCGACGCAGAATGTACTCGATGCGATGAGTCCGGCCAATTTCCCGCTGATGAACCCCGTGGTGCTGGAGCGCACGATGGAAAGCGGTGGCGAAAATATCATGAAGGGGCTGGAGCGACTTTCCTCCGATCTTGAAAAAGGCCAGCTCACCCATACCGATACCAGTCAATTCATCCTTGGCGAGAATGTCGCGGCGACCGCGGGCAAGGTGATTTACGAGAACGAGCTGTTCCAGCTCATCCAGTATGCCCCGACAACGCCGGAAGTGATGGAAACTCCGCTGCTGGTATTCCCTCCGTGGATCAACCGTTTTTATATTCTCGACCTCAACGACAAGAAGAGCTTTGTGAAGTGGGCGGTGGACCAGGGGATCACTGTCCTTATGGTCAGTTGGAAAAGTGCCGATGACAGTCTCTCACACATCGACTGGGATGATTACTTCCTCGCCCAGATGGAAGCGATCGACGTGGTGCGCGAACGGCTGAAGGTGAAGAGCGTCCACACGATAGGCTATTGCGTGGCGGGCACGACGCTTGCCGGAACGCTGGCGGTGCAGGCGAAGAGGGGCGATGCAGACAAGGTCAAGAGCGCGACGTTCTTTACTGCCCAGGTCGATTTCACCCACGCAGGCGATCTCAAGCTGTTTGTCGATGACGGGAAGCTCGAATTCATCCGGCAGGCGAGCAAGGGGGGCTATCTTGACGGGCGCTATCTCGCGGCAACGTTCAACATGCTTCGCGGGTCGGACCTGATCTGGAACTACGTAGTGAACCACTATTTGCTGGGCGAAGACTACCCGGCCTTCGACCTGCTGTTCTGGAACGGGGACGTCACCAATCTCCCGGCGAAGTGGCACGCCGCGTATCTGCGCGATCTCTATCGCGACAATCTGCTGGTCGAGCCCGATGCGCTGGGCGTCGATGGCACGAGCATCGATCTGACGCAGGTCAAGGTGCCGAGCTACGTACAGGCGGGCCGGGAAGACCATATCGCGCCACCCGAAAGTGTCTGGAAGATTACCGAGCATTTCAGCGGCCCAGTCCGCTTCGTCCTTGCCGGCAGCGGGCACATTGCCGGTGTCGTCAATCCGCCTGCAGCAGGCAAATACCAATACTGGACCCATGACGGCTCGTTCGATTCCCTCGAAAGCTTCATGGAGGGGTCAACCGAGACGCCGGGCAGTTGGTGGCCCGATTGGCTCGCATGGCTCGAATCACAGGATCCGAAGAAAGTGCAAGCCTCCGGCGCGCGCAGACCAGGAAGCAAGGCCAATCCCGCTATCGAAGATGCGCCAGGCCGATATGTAAAGCAGCGCTGAAGAGCTAAATTACCGTATCATATGAGAAATTTGGTTTTTGTGCAGTGCACAAAAATCCTTGACTTCGCACCTGCACAACTCTATATTGTGCATTGCAACAAGAGGTCAAAAAGGGTTTGACCGCGAAAGCGAGGAATTATGGCTCAGTCCAAACCTGATAGTTCTGACAGTGCTGAAAAGGCCTATGCCGCAGCGTTGTCAGAAGTGAAGCCCGGCAAAGGCAAGCTTGTCGACTCGCTGAAGGCTGATGCCGCAGGAAACACCACCAAGCAGGCTGCTCCGACTCCGGAGGCAAAGGCTGAAGCTGCTCCTGCCAACGAAGATGTTCCTGCAAAGAAAGCTGCTGCCAAGAAGCCGGCTGTCAAAAAGGCTTCGGTCAAGAAGGCCCCGGTCAAGAAGGCGGCAGCAAAGAAAGTCGCTGCAAAACCGGCTCCGGCAAAGAAGACAGCAACTGTGAAGAAGGCTGCCCCGAAAAAGGCAGCAGTGAAAAAGACCGCTGCGAAGACCGCAAAGAAGCCCGCAGCGCCGACCAAACCAACCGTTACCGAACTCAAGGAAACCATCATGGCTACCAAGACCACCGATTACACCACCGTAATGACCGAAACCATGACCGATGCGGTCAAGGAAATGCAGGATCGCGCCCAGTCTGCTTATGACAAGAGCACGGCTGCAATGACCGAAGCTACCGAATTCGCCAAGGGCAACGTTGAAGCTGTCGTCGAAAGCGGCAAGATCTTCGCTGAAGGCGTACAGACCATGGGCAAGACTTATGCAGACGAAGCCAAGACGGTTTACGAAACTGCAACGGCTGACCTCAAGGATATGGCTGCCATCAAGAGCCCGACCGAGCTGTTCCAGCTGCAGGGAAAGATCCTTCGTCGTAACTTCGATGCGCTGGTTGCTGCCACTTCGAAGAACACCGATGCAGCTGTGAAGCTTGCTAACGACGCCGCCGCTCCGATCTCGGGCCGCGTGAACGTCGCAGCAGAGAAGCTCTCGAAGGTCGCTTAAGCGATACGAGGCATTCCGGGTCGCCTCTCCCCCTCCCTGGCGGCCAGAACGGGCCGGGCAGCGAAAGCTGTCCGGCCTGTCTCGTTTGCAGAACCGCAAACTTCTTAACCGACCCCCCTTGCAGGTTTCCCGCATGATACGATATCCGCTCTTCATTCTATGACGCATCGTACCGATCTTTCTGGCCAGCACTGGGCCGTGACTGCTGCCGATGACAGCGGCGATGATCGCGTGGATGATGGTGAAGGGCAGACCGGCGTCGCGACCAAGGCCCGTGCCAAGCCGAAGAAGCCGAGCCAGTACAAGGTACTGATGCTGAACGACGATTACACACCGATGGAATTTGTCGTACTGGTCCTCAAGCGGTTCTTCCGCATGGATCTGGAGGAAGCGACACGTGTGATGCTCCACGTCCACCAGCGCGGCGTCGGCGTGTGTGGGATCTTCCCGTACGAAGTTGCCGAAACCAAGGTGAACCAGGTGATGGATTTTGCGCGCGAGAACCAGCATCCGCTGCAGTGCACGCTTGAAAAGGCGTGAGCCCGTCCTGACATAGCTGTTGTCGGGGGCTGACCCGGAGAGGATTTGCCGCTAAGGCGCGGTGACGAACAGCAAAGATGGCTCCCTTGTCCCGCTTCTTTACCGCCACAGACCGTTACATCTTCCGGCTCACGATTGTCCCGATGATCGGTATTTTCGTGCTCGCGGCAAGCCTGCTGCTACTCGAGAAAATGTTACGCCTTTTCGAATTCGTCAGCACGGAAGGCGGCCCTATCGGCATCGTTTTTGAAATGTTGCTGAACGTCATTCCCGAATATGCCGGCCTGGCGATCCCGCTGGGGCTGATGCTTGGCGTGCTGTTCGCGTTTCGCAAGCTCGCGATTTCGAGTGAGCTCGATGTGATGCGCGCCGTAGGTTTGTCCTACACACGGCTGTTGCGCGTCCCCTATATCCTCACCGTGTTTCTGATGGCAGTCAATTTTGCGATTGTCGGCTTTATCCAGCCGCAGGCGCGCTTCGCTTATGAGGAAATGGAATTCGATCTTCGCTCCGGCGCACTGGGCGCGTCGATCAAGGTGGGTGAATTCAACACGATTGATAACCGCATGGCACTCCGGATCGAAGGCAGCCGCGATGACGGCCGCCAGCTGGAAGGCATCTTTGCGCGCTTCGCTGATGATGAAGGTCAGGTGCTGTCCATCACTGCGAGGGAAGGGCGTTTTCTCGCCAATGGGGAAGATCGCAACACGATTGTCCTGCGGCTGGTCGATGGCACCATCGTGCACGAAGTGGTCGATGGCTCGCCTCGTGTGCTCAGTTTCAGTCGCCACGATTTGCCGATCGACCTGCCGGCGCTCGAGCAATTCCGGGAACGGGGGGCGGATGAACGCGAATATGTGATTCCCGAACTGCTCGACATCGGCTGGAGCCAGGAAAGCACAAGTGTCGAACGCGCGGCGAGCCAGGCAGCATTCAATTACCGGATGGTGGAAGTGGTGATGATGTTCATGCTCCCACTACTGGCGGTGGCGCTCGCAATCCCACCCAAACGTTCCACTTCGGCGCTTGGCATCTTCCTGTCCATTGTGATTGTTGTCGCCTATCACAAGATCAACCAATATGGATCGGAAGTCGCGGCCATCGGGCAGCTCGATCCGTTTCTCGCACTGTGGGGACCATTCGCGGTGCTCTTCACGATGATTGCGTGGATGTATTACCAAGTTGCCTTTGTGCCCGGAGGACAGGCCATCGGCTTCCTCGAAATTTTTTACGCCAAGATCGGGCGCTTCGTCAGCCGGATTCTTGGCCGCAACCGCCTGAAAGGCGTCGTGCCCGAAAGCGAATTCGGGCAGGACGATCAGGAAATGCAGCAGGCGGAACTGGAGGAAGCACGCGGTGCTGCTTGATTTCTTCCCGTCGCGTCGGCTCACCATCTACCTTGCCAAGACTTTCGTTCTGCGAATTATAGCGGTTCTTGCGATGCTTGTGCTTGTGCTGCTTATGCTCGATATGCTCGGCAAGACGGGTGATATCCTGGCGATTGAAGGCAATGGTGAGCCTGAAATCTGGAAATACGCCTCGCTGCGCGGACCGCAACTCGTGTCACGCTTCCTGCCGTATTCGGTGCTGCTGGCAACGATCATCACGCTTGCCGGTCTTAACCAGAATTCGGAAGTAATCGCGATGAAGGCGGCAGGCCTCTCTGCGCACCAGATCCTCGCGCCGCTCTTGCTGATGGGTATGATTGTCGCAGTGGTATCCTTCGCGTTCAATGAGAGGGTTGTAACGCGTGCCTCGGCAACCCTGAAGGCGTGGGAAGCGGTGGAATATGCTGCCGTACCGGAGGACCCGGCGGTCCGCTCCAACGTGTATTTCAACGATGGAAACGACGTGCTGATGGCCGCCACCGCTGCCGGGAGGGCGGAGAACACCGTGCTGACCGATGTAACGTTTTACGAACGGGACGACGGGGGCATGATTACCCGGCAAATCAATGCCGACCGGGCAACCTTTGCTGCGCCCGGATGGCAGTTGGACAATGCCAGCGTGTTTACCGTGAGCACTGCCGAAACGAATGAGCTGGCGCAGACCGTGGTCGCGGCCGGTGTCGAGATCGGGCAGGTGGAACTGCGGCGCGTCGATCCGGATGCAGAGACGCTCTCGGAGCTGTCGCAAAGCATAGGTGCGCTGCGCTCGGCAGGCCGTCGCACAAGCGAACTCGAGGCCAAATGGTGGCACAAGATATCAGGGCCGCTATCTGCGGTATTGATGCCGCTGCTTGGCGCAGTGGCGGGTTTTGGCCTCGCCCGGTCGGGCAATCTTTTCATCCGCGCGGTAATCGGGATGGCGTTGGGCTTTGCCTATTTCGTTGTCGACAATGCCGCCCTGGCGATGGGCAGCTTTGGCGGGTACCCGCCATTGCTTGCCGCATGGGGCCCATTCTTCCTGTTCTTCCTTGTCGGAGAAACGGTACTCATCCGAACTGAGGAATAGGCGCGCGAAGCTAGCTGCGCCTGCCCATCGTACTCCTCGCGATACGGCCCATTAGTGGCCACATGCCGGAATGGCTGGCTTGGTTGAAAGTAGAGCCATCGCCAAGATGCACACTCAAGCGGCGGTGCGCCTCTGCCAGCGAGTGATAGGGCATGGAAGGGATCAGGTGGTGCACCGCGTGATAACGCAGGCCGACCGGCGCCCAGACAGCGGCGATCGCCCGCGGCACGTTGACGCTGTCGAGATATTGCGCGGTCACCGTCATCGCCTCGCCCTCATTCTCCCATAGGTGCGCGACAAGTGTACGCAGCTGGTTGAACATTGCGACAGCCGAAGCGATACTCAGCGCAATCAGGAGCGGACGCCACCCCAGCCAGAATGGCGTGGTCATCAGGAAAACGGCCCAAACGCTGGCAAAAATCTCTTGCCACATGAAACGCCTGCGGTCCTTTTCATCAGCAGGGCGACGACGGAATGCCGGGTTGATCGCGAGCGTCGAAATACGCTCCCACGCAAATTTGCGCAGGGCCGGAATGATCAGACCCAGCGGTGCGATAATGCCCCAGCGGATCAGCAGACCGATGGGAGCGAAGGCCGATGCAACAACAAAGAAAGGCAGGCTCCATGGCTTCATTAGCGCGAGGGGCAGGTATTCGGGATCTTCCACCGTGCCGTACTGCGTACGCTTGTGATGGATGCGATGGACCACCTCATACATCAGGCTGGGCGTCAGCATCGGAATACCGACCAGCGCGTTCCACGTGGTGCGAAAGCCGGGCAGCGCGTCGCGGTGCAAATGGCTGATTTCGTGGATGAACAGCAAGGCGCGATAGAGCGCGAAAACCGCCATGATACCGCTCAGGACTGCCATCCAAGTCGTTTCGAAAAGGATTGCTCCGGCAAGAGCAGAATAGCCGACAGCCGCGCTCACCAGCATGTCGGGCCAGAAAATTTCCGGCCGGGCAACATTGATATCGCGGGTCAGCTCTGCTGCGGCGCGCAGCATATCTTTGTCATCGGGAATTTCAGCGTGCACACGCCGCTCTCCGGCGTTCAGGCCGGATTTTACGTCTTCAGGAATGGTCGTCGCACTCATTGCGATAGTACTCTCGAATTGTCCTGTTTGATCGCCATAGCGCGAATAGTCCGCCTTTGCGATACGCGGTGCGCTTGACAGAATACCCTTAGGATAAGCAGTGCTGCTCATTCATGAACAGCAAGGGCAGGTTTCGTGACAGCGCAGATAGAGATTACCCCTGTTTCGGGCAAGAGCGACCTCAACGCATTTATCGATTGCGCTTATCGATTGAACGCCAATGACCCCAACTGGGTGCCGCCGCTGCGCGCGGACATGGTCGAGCTGCTGACGCCTGGCAAAAACCCGTTTCACGAACATGCAAAGATGCAGCTGTTTCTTGCGCAGCGCGGCGGCCAGGTGGTGGGACGGATTTCAGCCCATTATGACGAGTTGGCGCTCGCCCAGCCGCCAGAGCAGGGCATGGGACCGGGAACGGGCAATTGGGGGCTGATGGAGGCCGAGGACGAGGCAGTGATGGCCGCGCTGATCGCCCGCGCGGAGGATTGGCTGCGCGAACAGGGGATGACGCGCGTTCTGGCACCGATCAGCCTCTCGATCTGGGAAGAACCGGGCCTGCTGGTTCACGGTCACGATCATCCGCCGATGCTGCTGATGGGGCATCACAATGCGGCTTATCAGGGCTGGATCGAGGCGCAGAATTACGAAACCGCAAAGCGGCTTTTCACATACGACTTGCAGGTGCAGGATGGCTTTCCCGAAATCGTAAACCGGATCGTCAAGTCGGGCGAGCGCAGCAGCCGTATCACCGTGCGAACGGTCGACAAATCGCGTTTTGCCGAAGAAGCCGCCATCGCGATTGATATCCTCAACGATGCCTGGTCGAAGAACTGGGGCTTCGTTCCGTTTACAGAGACCGAGAAGGCTTATGGCGCGAAAAAGCTCAAGCCCCTGATCCTTGAAGGGGCAAACATGATTGCCGAGGTGGATGGAGAGCCGGCTGCGTTCATGCTGTCATGGCCCGATATCAATCAGAAGCTCAAGGCGTTCGACGGCAATCTGTTCCCGTTCAATTGGGCGAAGTTGCTGTGGTGGCTCCGCAATCCGAAAGATGCGGGTTTTCGTGTACCGCTCATGGGGGTCGTGTCGAAATACCAGAACACGCGGCTCGCGAGCCAGTTGGCTTTCATGATGATCGAATATATCCGGCGCTATGCGGTCCGAAGCCATGGTGCCGAGCGTGCCGAAGTCGGTTGGATCCTGGAAGACAACCAAGGCATGGTCGCGATTGCCGATGCCATCGAATCCAAGGTCAATCGCGAGTACCGGATTTATTCCAAGCAATTGTGATATCGGGCTGATCTTGCGGGAACCACGCAACACTTGGTGACGTTTTGAAACCGAATGCGCCTCAAGCAGTCGAAAGGATTTTGTTTGCTCGGCCGCTCCGATGAGAAAAAGCAAAATATGATGCCCCCGGCGCGCGTGCTGCTGGTGGAGGATGATGCCATTCTCTCCATGTCTCTACAGGACGCCTTCATCCGTGCCGGGACCAAGGATGTCATTGTTTGTCAGACGATGAAGGCCACCATGAAAGAGCTTCACGACGGCCCCAGACCCAATGCGATTGTGCTTGATGTCCACCTCGCCGACCGTGATGATGGCTGGGCCATAGCAGAACTGGTGAACGTACTCGGCCCCAAGCCGCCGCGCATCGTGTTCTCAACTGCCGCCCCAGAAGACATTCCTGCCGATATCGCCGATATGGGCGCAGTGTTTGAAAAGCCGTATGATCCAGACGAACTCGTGAAGGCGCTCTGCATGCGTGGGAAAACCAGCCCCTTCGCGCTCCTCAAGCGCTCAAGCTGACATTTCGAAAAATCGCTGTAAGCTTTTGAAATTCAGAAAAAAGGCCTCCGCTCTGTTGAACGGAGGCCTTTCGGGATCGTATCACCAGCCGCTTGGACGGGAGGGGGGTCTCGGCGGTGATACTAGCAAAATGCCCCGCTGAAATTTCCGTTCCCGCTAAACGCAAATAAATTTTGCAGTGTTTTGTAACGATGGGAGAATTGCCGGTGTTGCCATACCGAAGAAGGTCTGCTTCGTGCGCGGAACCGTCTAAGGAATTGGGCGTTCACAGACCGATAGCAAGCCGGATTCAACCGGAAAGGGATCATATGTCGATTGGGGCCGAAGTCGCCGCACACCTTCCATTCCTGCGCCGATATGCGCGGGCACTCACCGGATCACAGTCAACGGGCGACACGTTTGTCCAGGCGACGCTGGAGGCAGCTATTGCCGATGAAGAGCTGGCGGATACGCTGCGTGAAGGGCGGGTGCCGCTCTACCGTGCTTTCAGCAAACTCTGGTCGAGTGCCTATCTAGAGGTTGCCGAGAGCAAGTCTGGTGACAACATGCATGAGGCTGGCGCTCAGTCGCAATTGAAGCGAATTACTCCCCTGAACCGTCAGGCATTGCTCCTCACTACAGTGGAAGATTTCAGCAATGCCGAAGCCGCCACCATTATGGAAGTATCCGAAGATGATGTCGAAGCCCTGGTGCGCGAAGCAATAGGCGAGATCGAACGCGAAACGACCACAAGCGTCCTGATTATCGAAGACGAGCCGCTCATTTCAATGCAGCTGGAAGACCTCGTTCGTTCGCTCGGTCACGATATTTGCGGCACGGCAGCAACCCGCACGCAAGCGGGTGAAGTGGTTGCGGAGAACAAGCCCGGCCTCGTGCTCGCCGACATCCAGCTCGCCGATGGTTCGTCCGGGCTCGATGCGGTGGATGATATACTGGAGATTACCAGCGTCCCGGTGATCTTCATCACGGCCTATCCCGAGCGTCTGCTGACGGGTGACCGGCCCGAGCCAACTTACCTTATCACCAAGCCGTTTGAAGAGAATACCGTGCGCGCGGCGATCAGCCAGGCGTTGTTCTTCGGATCGAGCCGTCCGCTGGATTAAGCGGTTTGCCCGGGCGGGTTCTGCCACAGGACCCACCATGCCAGTGCAGCCGCAATCACGCCTCCCAGAAGATTGGCGGCCAGTTCGGCGTAGTAAATCGCTTCTGTCCCCAGGGTGGCGCGCGCCAGCCATGCGATCGGGATCATCACCAGCATCACGCGGGTGAGTGATAGCGTGAGCGCGTTCGATGCCTTGTCGATGGCGTTCAGCGCCCCGTTGACCACAATCAGAACACCGAAACCGGCATAGCCCCACACCGAGATGGCCAAATAGGTGACTGTGGCATCTAGTACTGCGGGTTCCTCGCTGAAAAGCCGGGCGAACCATCCTCGCGCTGCGAAGAGGACCACGGCGGCACTCAAGCCGTAAAGAATGCAGAAACCGCCTGCTTGAAGTAACGCCAAGCGGGCCCGATCGAATTGCTTTGCGCCCCAGTTCTGGCCGACGATGGCTCCGATCGACCCGGAAAGGGCAAGCAAGGGAACCACGGCCAAACCTTGCAACCGTCCGCCTGCGCCAAAGCCGGCAACGGCGGTTTGCCCTTCAGTAGCCAGCAGCGATGTAAGAACGGCCAGCCCTGCCGGATTGATCGAATTGGTGAAGGCGGCCGGGCCTGCCACGCGTGATATCGCGCGGAGCTGTTGCCTCCAGTCGCAATTGCGCGTTGCAGAGAGATCAAACGGCAAGTCGTGTTTGCCAAGCAATATCCACGCGGCGACGATGGCGATGAGCCAGCCCCCGATCGTCGCGTAGGCTGCACCGGCAACCCCGTAGCCCGCGATACCGAACGCTCCAGTAATCAGGATCGGGTCGAGCACCCAGTTGCCGGCCGAATAGATGAGCAGAACGAGCGTGTTGCTCTTGGCAGCACCTTGTCCGCGCAAAACCCCGTTCATCCCCATCATGGCGATCATCAGCGGGAAGCCGAGCGCAAAGGGAGCCATGTATTCATCGATCAGCGGCAGGATCGTGGCGTCCGCTTGCATCAGTTCGAAAAGCGGCAGACGCAGCGCATAGAGCGCCATGCCAATCAGCAGACCGGCAACCACGCCCAGCACGATGCCGACATTGGCACGGGCATGGGCCCGCTCATCATCGCCTTCTCCAAGTGCGCGGGCGACGACCGAATTGATCCCGACCATCATCCCGACACCAAGGCTCGAAAGGGCCGTGGTTACAGGAAAGATGAAGCTGATGGCAGCGAGCTCCGGGCCACCAAGCTGGCCGACGAAATAGGCATCTATCACGCCGACCGACATGATCGCCGCGACACCCACGATAGCGGGCGTTGTCTGGCTGACCAAATGGCCTGCGATCGAACCACGGATGAGTTTTGCCCTTGAGTTCGGCTGAACTTGGGTCGGCGATGATTCGGGATTCTGGGCCATTTGGGTCCTAAGCGCGCAACCAGAATGGCTACGCTCCGGCACTAGCAGCAATGCGCCGCTGATCAACCATGGTCCAAATCGGGTAAAGTGGCTTGCGGACCACTCGACATTCCACGCGCGCTTCGCAAGATAGGCGGCAACCCGCTATCGGAGCGGGCCCTGATTGCGAAAGGCTGTGTGACCATGCCTGCGATGACCGTTAATGACAGGCCGGTCAGTTTCGAAATGGACCCGGAGACCCCGTTGCTCTGGGCATTGCGAGATGCCGCCAATTTGACGGGCACGAAGTATGGCTGTGGCGTGGGCGATTGTGGCGCGTGCATGGTGCTTGTGGATGGGGAGGCTTTGCGCAGCTGCCTTGTTACCATCGCCGAGGCAGAAGGCCGCACCATCACCACAATCGAAGGGCTGAGCCGCGATCGCTCGCATCCGGTGCAGCAGGCCCTCGTCGCGGAACAGGCGATCCAATGCGGGTTCTGCACACCCGGTATCGCAATGGCCGCCGCCGCGCTGATCCGCCGTAATCCCGATCCCAGCGCAGCTGATATTCGTGAGGCTATCCCCAATCTGTGCCGCTGCGGTGTCTATCCGCGCCTGATCGACGCGGTGCAGCGGGCTGGACGGGTGACGCGCCGCCGCGAAACGATTAGCGCCGCGCCTGCACCGGGGATTGACCCTGCAGACGCTGCGCGTGCTGTCCCTGCCATGGGCGCCGCCGAGGGTGAAGCGGGCAGTGGGACTGGCGAGGCTGGCGAATAGTCGCCAGCCTCCGGGGTTTAGAACCGTCCGGTAATCGCAAAGCGTGCATTGATCGGGGCACCGACAGTGGCTTGATGCGTGCTGTGCGATGTGGGGAAGTACAGCGTGTCGGTCAGGTTCTCGACATTCACTTGAAGGCGTAAATTGTCCGATACGTCGAAATATGCAGACGCATCGAGGCGTGTGTACGCGGGCAGTGTTGGGCGGACTGTCACGGTATCGCCATTGAGCCCGGTGTAGGTCACTTCACCATTCGTAATGAAGGTATCGCCCTGATGCGTCAGGCCAACGCCGAAGCCGAAACGATCGGTGACTTCCACCTGGTTCCAGACCGAGAAGGTGTTCTCCGGCAGCTCACGCGGGCGCAGGCCTTCATTGCCGAAAGCATCGACTTGTGCGCCATCCAGATAGCTGTAACCGGCAGAAATGAACCAGCCTTCGGCCACTTCACCGCGTAGCTGCAATTCGAAGCCCTGGATGTTGGAATCGATCACATCAAGCGTCTGCGGATCATTATCGTTCGGCTGGGGGGAGGTCTGTTCGATATCGAACACAGCAGCCGTCAGGCTGAGGCCGCTTATGAAGTCCCACTTCACGCCCGCTTCGAGATTGGTGAAGGTATCGGGCGCCAGCGCATTGGCATCGCCGTTGATATTGGCGAACTGCTCGCCCGAACGCGGCAGGAAGGTTTCCGAATAGCTCGCATAGATGGAGATATTCTCCATCGGCTTGAGAATGATGCCTCCGCGTGGTGACAGCTCTTCATCGCGTCGTGTGCGGATTTCGCCGGCGACGACATTGTTCACCTCGATGTCGAAGCTGTCATAGCGCGCCCCCACGATCAAGCGCAGCCAGTCGGTCACTTTGACCTCGTCCTGCACGTAGAGCGAGAACACATCGAGCGTGGCGCGCGTATCGTCACTGATATCTACGGTGAAGTCATTCGTCGTGGTCACGCCGTTGGGGTCGGTGGCAACGCCAATACCCGTGCCGTCCACCAGCGCGAGCGGGCGCGCAATTTCAAAGATCTCGTTATCGTCTGAAGTCGTATCCCAGAATGAATTGAAGCGATCCTGGTCGGATGAGGTGTTGATATATTCGCCACCGAAAATCACCGTGTGATCAAGCGACCCGGTGGCAAAACTGCCGATGAGGTTGCCTGACAGGATTAGGTTCTGACGCTGTGTTGTGTCGACATACCCATCCAGCGTGACAAGATCGGGCGTCGCCAGCGGGTTATAGGCCGAGGCGTAGAAATTCGAATAGAGCTTGTCGTAATCGCCGTAGAAGGCGCTGACATTCCCCTTCAGGTTTTCGGTGAACTGGTGTTGCAGGCTTGCGCGCAGGATGTGTGCTTCCAGTTCGGTGAAGTTGAGTTCGGGGTCCCCGAAGACAACGTCCTCGAACGCTTCGACCGGGCGGCCATCGGCGCCGGTCACGATGCCGCGGTCGATGAAACGCTCGTGGTCGGCAAATTCGTATGACAAATCGAGCACGGTTGCATCGCCAAGCTGCGCGCGCACTGTCGGGTTGATCCCGATGCGGGTGCCGTCATAGAAATCGCGATGATTGGCAAGCTCTTCGAACGAGGCATTGATGCGTAAGGCAGCATTGTCTGCAACGGCGAAGTTCGCATCGCCCTGCAGGCTGAACTCGCCGAATGTGTCTACTGCAACCTGTCCGCCGGCAAAGGTCTCCCCCAACTCGCCCTTCTTGGTCACGCGGTTGAGAATGCCGCCAGCCCCGCCGCGGCCGAAGAGCAGCGCGTTGGGGCCGCGCAGGATTTCCACCTGCTCCAGGTTATACAGACTGCGATAATACTGCACGTCATCGCGCACGCCATCGATAAAGAAGTCCGCCGTTGAGCGTACGCCGCGGAATACGATCGCATCGCGGTGGCCCTCACCCTGCGAATTCACGACACCTGGCGTGTAATCGACCAACTGTCCGATAGCCGTAATCCCGCGCTGTTCAATCTCGTCGCTGGTAATGATCGTGAGGCTCTGCGGCACATCGAGGATGGGGGTAGGGGTACGCAGCGCGTTGACCTGGTCGCTGTAAAGAACGTCGCCCTGTACGATGATTGCCTCTTCGCGCTCCTGCTGTGTCAGCGGGGCATCGCTGCCAGTATCCGATCCTGTTTCTTCATGATTGTCAGATACTGGTATGATAGCGCTGTTTTCCTGTGCAGCAGCGGGCATGGAAAGAGCTGCAGTGGCGAGCAAGGCGGTGGTTAAACGAATCGGAAGTCTCCTGCGAATCAGATTGTTTCAATCGCTATTGCGAATGAATTGCAGGAGCCTCTATTGAGAATGATTATCAGTGGCAATACCAAATCCGGTCTTGGCCCCAAATTCTTTGCAGGCTAGGTCGCCGCGCAACAGTTATTCCCATTCTCAGGAGTACCACCCATGAAAGCAACCATCTGGCATAACCCAAAATGCGGTACGTCGCGCAACACGCTGGCGGTCCTGCAAGAGCGGGGCGTGGATGTGACGGTGGTAGAATATCTCAAGCACCCGCCACGCCGCGACAAGTTGGCCCAGTTGTTCAGGGATGCCGGAATGGAACCGGCAGAGGGATTGCGCCTGATGGGCACGGATGCCGAAGAGCGTGGCTTGCCCGATGCCGATGCCGACACTGTACTTGATGCGATGGTAAGCGATCCGATCCTGATCAATCGCCCCTTGGTCGAAACGGACAAGGGCGTGCGCCTCTGCCGCCCCAAGGAAACCGTCGAAGAAATCCTTTAATCCAGTCTGCAAACGGGGCGCGAATTCGACCAATGGCCTTGCATTGCCAGCCTTCGGGTGCGAGGCCTCTGGAAATTTATGCGGGGTTAAGCGGACGATATGAAAAGCAATGATGTGGCGCGTTCTCAGCGCATGGGTTTGAAAACCCGCCTGAAACGGGCACTCGGTCCGGCTGGCGTCTTCTTCCGCGGCTTCCTTGAAGAGCCTCGCATGGTGGGCTCCGTTATCCCGTCTTCCCGCGTGACCATCGATGCGATGCTCGATCCGCTAGACTGGAGCAGGTGCAAGCTGTTTGTCGAATATGGCCCGGGTGTGGGCACCTTTTGTCCGCATATTCTCGACCGCCTGCCGCGCGGGGGGGAACTGCTGGTCATCGACACCAACCCGCTGTTCATCGACTATTTGCGCAAGACCTTTGGGGACAGCCGCTTCCACGCTGTTCTCGGTTCGGCGGAAGATGTGGAGGCTATCGTCAAATCCGTTGGCCATGAACGGGCGGATTATGTGCTTTCCGGCCTGCCGTTTTCTACCTTGCCTGCCGGCGTGGGGGAAAATATCGCTGCGGCCACGCATCGCGTAATCCGTGAAGGCGGTGCATTTTTAACCTATCAGTTCAAAGGTGCAGCTCGCGACCTGACCGCGCGCCACTTCCCGCGCGTGGAAACCGGTTTTGTCTGGCGCAATATCCCGCCATGCATTCTTGCGTGGGGGTACAAAGACAAACCGTCAGGAGACGGCGAGCAGAACTGAGCCCTACTGGAAGGCCGCCGCAACATTGTCGTCACTGCCGCCGGTCAGTTGGCGATGCACGGCGGCCAGCACAGCGAGCATGACACTCACAACCACCATATTGATCAGCGATCCGCCAATAGCGCTGGCAAACAGGCCCATTTGTTCACCCATGATCGAAAAGACCGAGAAGACCATGCCGGAAATGACGGTAATCACCAGCAGGACGAGAACGAGTAGCAGGTAGAAGGCGAAAAGCCGCAGCGAGTTGCCCTTCGTCACCTGCCATGAGCGCTGCAGCACGGTGATTGGATTCATCTGCTTCTCAACAGCAATCACGGGTGAAGCGAGCGAGAATTTCACCCACACATAGATAACGGCGACAAAGCCTGCGAGGCCGAGCAGCGCAGCCACAGCAGGGGCAATCAATGCCCCCAGCACGATGGGCAGCATCAAGACGGCAGCCATGATGATGGCGCTGAGCAATTGCACACCGATATAAGTGAGGAGCGCTTTCAGCCCAAAGCCGAGAGCTTCGCCCACAGTCGGTCTGTCCCTGTGCGCCAGCAGAGCAAGCAGGCCCAGCACGCCCATCGCCTGAACGATGGCGAGAGGAATGAAGATCCACCAGATGCCGGCATACAGCTCGCCCATCATTTGCAATACGGCTTGCAGGTCTTCGGGCGGCGTCCCGGCGGTGAAAGCTTCAAGCTCGGCCGCTTGGGGCAGCATCAGCGTAGAAATCACGTTGGGAAGGAAAAAGAACACGCCTGCCACAACGGCGACCACGCTCTTATTGGCCGAAAGCATCGCCACAGCCTGGTTCCACGCTTGGCCCATATCGAGCTTGATATTCATCCTGACCCCTCAAATTCACCAGTTCGGGCTTGATAAGCCGGGCAAGCATCGCCACGCAACACTTCGCTTACCATGACCGACACAATTCTTGCTTCTTTGCCAAAAGATATCGAGTGGCGCCGCTCCGCCGGGCAGGCGCCCTATCGCGCGGCGATGGAGGAGCAGGAGCTGCGCAACTCTGCGATAGGTGCGGGTGAAGCGAGCGAGCTGGTTTGGATGCTCGAGCATCCGCCCGTCTATACCGGCGGAACGAGTGCGGATGTCGCCGAACTGGTCAATCCGCGCTTCGAAGTCGTCGAGACAGGGCGTGGCGGGCGATACACCTATCACGGGCCGGGCCAGCGCGTGACCTACGTTCTGCTCAATCTCGCAAAGCGCAACCGCGACATACGCAATTTCGTCCATGCGATGGAAGACTGGGTGATCGCGACGCTCGGCGATTTCGGTGTAGAGGCCTGGTCGGTATGCGACCGTGTCGGTATCTGGACCAAAGGCAAGGATGGCGCGGAAGCCAAGATCGGCGCTATTGGTGTGCGCGTGCGGCGCTGGGTGACCATGCACGGTTTCGCGGTCAACCTCTCACCCGATCTTTCGCATTTCTCCGGCATCGTGCCTTGCGGGATCGCCGATTTTGGTGTCACAAGCCTGGCCGATCTGGGTATTGCGGTGACGGCGGGGGAGTGGGATGAAGCCCTTCTGGCGCGTGCCTGGAAATTCCTTGCCGCGCTGGAAAAGCAGGAGACCGACGACGCATGATCAAGCCGCTTGCCTTTCTGGCCGTTCCGGTGATGCTCGCACTTTCCGCGTGCGGCGATGATCGGGAGGCCACCGGTGATGACAGCCGTGAAGCCAGCAACGAAGTGCTTGAAGGCACCATCAGCGATGCGATGCTGCCGCTTGACGAATTGCAATCGCAGGCACCGCTTGCCGCACCGGAACCCGGTGAAGTTGGCGAAGGCGCTCCGCGAGCAGCCGATGCCAATGATGCAGAGACCGGTGGTGTTGCTGTGGAAACGCCAACCGAGCCAGAGCCGGTAGCTGAACCCCAGCTTCCCGAATAAATCTAGCCAGCGTTGGCGAGAAGTTTCTTCGCCTGTTCAAGATGCGGCTGATCGACCATTTTCCCATCGAGTTGCAACGCGCCCACGCCGGGGTTCTTGGCAAACAGGTCGACAATTGCGCGCGCCTCGGCGAGTTCGTTCTCGCTTGGGCTAAAGGCCTCATTGATGATTGGAACCTGCGCGGGATGGATGGCCATCATGCCGGCGAAGCCATCCTGATAACCGGCCTTGGCTACTCGCTCGAGACCATCTTCGTCGCGGAAATCGGCATGCAGCGTGTCGATGGCCGCCACCCCCGCAGCGTGTGCTGCGATCAGTGTTTGTGATCGCACCATGCGAAACACATCAGTCCAGTTGCCAGCTATATCACGTTTTCGGCTGGCGCCTATCGCAGCTGAAAGATCCTCCGCACCCCATGTCAGGCCGGCGAGCCTGGGCAATTCATTGTCCGCGCGACCGTAATCGGCAATGGCATTGGCGGCGAGCGGCGTTTCGCTGACAATCGGCAGGACCTGCGTATTTCCCGGCGGGATGCCATTGCGCGGTTCGAGCTCGTAAAGCACGCTGATCAGGCGGCGCAGCTGGTCCGGCCCTTCAGCCTTGGGTACCATAATGCCATCGGGCCTGCCGGGCAGTGCAGCCTCTACATCATATTGCCAGAGTGGCGTATCGAGCGGATTTATCCTGACCCATAGTTGCGGCGCGCCTTCATTCGTCTGGCCGGAACGCTGATCCTGCAACCATTCGCGCGTGGTTTCGCGGGCCGCCTCCTTCGCCTGCGGGGCAACCGCATCTTCCAGGTCGACAATAATTACATCGGCGCCCAGCAATGGCGCTTTCGCCAGCTTGCGTTCGCTATCGCCAGGAACAAACATCCAGCTGCGTATCGGCAATTTCGCTCTCCACTCTAGCTTTGCGCCTTTCCCTATAGCCAAGACTTCGGGCGCGCTAGAGCAGAGGCGTGGACAATACCGAGAACCCGATTCGCAGCCACGCGCTGCCGATGGTCGCCCTTGTCGGCGGCAACGTTGCACTGGCATTGGGCCCGTGGCTGGTGCGACTGGCCGATAGCGGGGCCGTGTCTGCAGGCTTCTGGCGTGTTGCACTTGCGCTTCCTTTCCTTGCGCTAATGGCAAGAACCAACGGCCAGCGGATGACCGGAATGAGCCGCAAAATGGTGCTCGCCGTGCTTGCCGGGGGTGTGTTCTTCGGGTTCGATATTGCCAGCTGGCATATCGGCATTGGCGATACTCGGCTCGCCAATGCGGTGCTGTTCGGTAATTCAGGCAGCATCGTGCTTATGCTCTGGGCCTTCGTGGCGCTTCGCCGACTGCCCAACGGGCGCGAGTGGCCTGCGATTGTCGCGGCGGTGGCAGGGGCCACTATCCTGCTCGGGCGCTCGCTGGAAATTTCGCAGTCAAATCTGGTGGGAGACCTCTTCTGCCTGCTCGCGGGCCTGCTCTACGCCGGGTACCTCCTTATCCTGCAGGATGCGCGCAGGGCGCTGGGCAGCTGGAGCCTGCTCACGCTGTCTGGCCTGGCGAGTGCGCCGGTTCTGCTGGGCACCGCGCTGGTTCTTGGAGAACCCGTCTGGCCGACCGACTGGACACCGCTGGTCGTGCTGGCCTTTTCCAGCCAGCTGGTTGGGCAGGGGCTGCTGGTTTACGCTTTGCGCCACTTCCCGCCACTGGTGATCGGCATTGCCCTGCTCACGCAGCCCGCGGTTGCAGCGGTGGTGGGGTGGTTTGTGTTCGATGAAGTTCTGGTGCCGCTCGATTTTGTCGGCATCGCGCTGGTGGGAAGTGCCCTCGCGCTCGCGAAAGCTACGACACCACGCGTACGCGCTTGATCTCCGGAAACTTCGCTTCGAATTCGCGGTAACGCGCCTCGACTTCTTGCAGATCGGGCCCGGTCAGTGCTGCCTGCGCCTGTTCCAGCAACAATTTGCCCTGCTGGCGAAGCACGTCGCGCCGCCCTGTGTGCTGGATCGGGAGCACGGCATTCTCCAATGCCTCGAGCATGACTGTCGCCGCGGCCGGATTGGTCGCCACAGCGCTGCGGATCGAGCCGAAGCCGCGATCAGCATAGTGCGAGAAATCGTCCGGACAGGGAATGACCGGGCAATCGTCTGCATCGGAATTGCACACGTCTTTGCGCAGATCGCGTCTGCCGACCTCGGCCGTCGCCGCGCCCAGCCAGTGGAGCGAGGTAATGGCGGTGAAAGGATCGTTGATGCCCGGTGAAAGCGCGCGCAGGCCTATCTCCACCAGCTCGTCCATCAGGAACTGCGGATCCTGTTGCGGTGTGCGGGTTGCACCCAGCGTAAAGCAGTCGCGCACCTTGCCTTCGATATCCTTCGCAGCGCAGCCTTTGACCAGCATCAGCGGCAGATCGCGGTGGACGAAGTCTCCCGTCCGCACCGCGAGCGAAAAGGTTGCGCCGCACTCAGTGGCAATTTTCTCCAGATCCTCGAAATCGATCAGCTGCACATAGCCGGTGTCCCAGGCCGTGATCGGATCTCCGCCTTCGGATTGGCGCGCTTCACCAAGCTCGTCTTCCACCGGATAGGTCTCCCGGATGGCATCGAGCAGCCGCGCACCGATCCCTTCCAGTACCTTGTTGATACGGATGGAGGAGGGGATGTGGTTAAGGAAAAACACCAGCACGGCAACGCAGGCCGCCATCAAGATATAGGCGACCAGCAAGGATAACTGCGGCGTGAAACCGGGCAGGGCGGTAGCGGCTGCCTGTGTGGCGCTGGCCGCCGTCTCGTCCTCCGCCCGCACGCTGCGCAGCACGATCAGCGCGTAAACGAAGCTGCCGATAAAGGTCGCAAGGCTCAGCTGGTTGCCGCGGTCCTCCATGAAATTCGTGAGCAGACGCGGGCCATAATTGCCGCTGGCATAGGCCACTGCGGCGATGGTGATGGAAAAGACCGTGGCGGCGGTGCCGATCATCGATCCCGCCATGACGGTCAGCATATTGGTTGTGCCGCTCGGGCGCGCGGGGACAAGCCATTCGACATTGTTCAGCCAGCTGGCCGCGCCGCTCCGGTCGAGCGCGATCATGGCAAAGGCCAGCACCGCCCCGGCAATGCAGAACAGCGCCGGATAGAACCAGTAATTGGCGTTAAGGCGCGCCCAGAAGAATTTGAGTTCGGCGGTCATGTTGCGGGAATAACGCTTGTGTCACAAGAAGGTGCTACAACCTTGGTATATTCAACCTTGCCTTTCCTCCGATATTAAGACAAGGTTGAATATACCGAGGTTGATTAGAGGAGGCAAAAATGAGCGATCGATACCAGAACTTCCTGTCGACTGACCCCGTTGGCGCGGCGATCCGCACCGTTATTCATTCCGATCCCGCAGACAGACTCGTGGAGTTCAAGGCGTTTTCTCGCGAAGGTTTTCCCGCTGTCACTGCTCTGGTTTCCGAGCTTCGTCCGCTGCTCGAACCTCTTCGCGATTCCGACCCTGGAAAGTTTAACTTTGCCAAGCAATCTGTCGGGGATGAGGTGGCTAAGGTTTTACGTGCCGCGGGCTATGAAAAAGATGCAAAGCCCAAGTCTGTGCCCGGAAAGCTCTTCACCGTCGGGGCCGTCTGGCGACCCCGCGCTTAAACCCGCCCCAGATCACCCTTGCCGATCGTCCCCGCGGCCATCTCCAGCATCTTGTCGAGGCTCTTCTTGGCGTCCAGGCGGAGTTGCTCTTTGATCTCGATGCGCGGTTCCAGATCGCGCAGGCAGAGGTATAGCTTTTCCATATTGTTCAGCGCCATGTACGGGCAAATGTTGCAGTTGCAGTTGCCGTCCGCGCCCGGCGCGCCGAGGAAGGTTTTCTCGGGCAGGGCCTTTTCCATCTGGTGGATAATGTGCGGCTCGGTCGCGACGATCAGCGTGTCGCCTTCGAACGTCTTGGCGAATTGCAGGATGGAACTGGTCGAGCCGACATGGTCGGCATGGTCGATGATATGCGGCGGGCATTCCGGGTGCGCTGCGATCGGAGCGTCGGGGTGCTGTGCCTTTAGCTTAAGCAGTTCGCGCTCGCTGAATGCCTCATGCACGATGCAAACGCCCGGCCACAGCAGCATGTCGCGATCGAATTTGCGGTTGAGATAGCCGCCAAGGTGGCGGTCCGGTCCGAAGATGATTGGCTGGCTTTCGGGAATTTGCGAGAGGATCGTTTCGGCGCTTGAGCTGGTGACGATCACGTCCGACAGCGCCTTCACCTCCGTCGAACAGTTGATGTAGGTAAGCGCGATATGATCGGGGTGCTTCTCGCGGAAAGCCTTGAACTTTTCTGGCGGACAGCTGTCTTCGAGCGAACAGCCGGCATCCATATCCGGCAGCACAACGATCTTTTCAGGCGAGAGGATTTTCGCCGTATCTGCCATGAACTTCACGCCGCAGAAGGCAATCACATCGGCATCGGTTTCCGCCGCCTTCTTGGACAGCTCGAGCGAGTCCCCAACGAAATCGGCCAAGTCCTGCAATTCCGGCTTCTGGTAATAATGCGCGAGGATCACCGCATTACGCTCCTTGCGCAGGCGGTCGATCTCTTCGTGCAGGTCAACTCCGGCAGGAATGGCAGTCTGGTCGGTCATGTCGGATCCCATATTGCTGGTGCTGCAATGATTATAGGCACAACGGGGCAGGATGCGAGGGTGTTCCGCAATACGGCAACACGGAAACTAGGCCCGAACGCTGCGTTTGCAATACTGGGAGGTATGCGTATGCTCTCAGACAAATCCCACATGGCCGCACGCCCATCCTCCTCATCGAGCGAGACGTTGCCGCCGTGACTATCGACGCAGGAGAGACAACAGCGTGGCGCAAGAGGCCGATCCGAGTACTATTGCCGAGGCACCGATCAGCCCGCCATTGGTCGAGTTGCCGATTAAAACGTGTGACAGGGGCGGATTTTATGACGGTTTCAGCCGCCAGGTCACGATTCCGTCGAAGATCATCGTTTCCTTGATAATCATGTGGGCGATCTTTTTCCCCGTTTCCGCCAATGAAACGCTAACCGCTGCCAATTCGACGATCATTTCAACATTCTCCGGCTGGTACGTCTATCTCGTCGCCGCAATCATGCTGGCGGCCCTCATGCTGGCGATCATCCCGCAGGCAGGCACGTTGCGGATCGGCAATCCGGGTGAGCAGCCCGAATTTGGTCGGTTCAGCTGGTTTGCGATGCTGTTTGGCGCGGGGATTGGCATCGGCATGCTGACCTATTCCACCGGCGAACCGCTTGCGCATTGGGCTAACAGTCCGGATGTCATTCGCGGGCAGGTGGCGCCTTTGTCGCCGGAAGCCATTCGTCCAGCTTACGTTTATACGTTCCTGCACTGGGGATTGGCAGCCTGGGCTTGCTACGGACTGGTCGGCCTCGCTATCGGCTATGTCGCCTACCGCCGCAATCTGCCGCTGACAGTGCGATCCGCGCTCGCACCGCTATTCGGCCGCGCCATGTCCGGCAATTTCGGCCATATCGTTGATGTCGTTGCTGTTGTGGCGACCATTCTCGGTGTCGCGGTGACCATGGGTCTCGGTGTAGAGCAGTTTATTGCCGGTCTTGCGCGCCTCGGCGTGGGAGACTGGTTGCTCGATACGGACGGGGCTTCTACCCCGCTCGCGATCGTGTTGGCGCTGGTCCTTCTTGTCGGTGCGTCGACGCTCAGTGCGCTCTCCGGCGTGGGCCGAGGAATCAAGTGGCTTTCAAACCTCAACATGGTGCTTTCTTTTGCCCTGCTGGCGTTGTTCCTGATCGTCGGCTCCGGGCTGCTCGGTCTCGAGCTGTTGGGCGTGGCCATATTCGACTATCTTCGCACACTGCCGCAGATGGCGCTCACCCTCTTCCCCTCGGACGGGACCGAAACTGGCGAGGCGCTGGTGCAATGGCAGCTCGACTGGTCGGTGTTCTATTGGGCCTGGTGGATCGCCTTTGCGCCTTTTGTCGGCATGTTCATCGCCCGTATTTCACGCGGTCGGACGGTACGCGAATATGTGCTGGGCGTGCTCTTCGTGCCGTCTCTCATGTGCTTTGTCTGGATGGCGCTCGCGGGCGGCACCGCGATCGATCTCGAATTGAGCGGGGCTGCTAACGGCAGCATCGTGAATGCGGCGATCTCGGACCAGCTGTTTGCCACCCTTGCAGTGTTGCTCGACCCGGCTGTGGCGAGCATCGTTTCCGGGCTCGTCGTCGTCCTGCTGATGACCTATCTTGTGACCAGCGCGGATAGTGCGATCCTGATTGTCAACACGATCAACGGGGCTGGAGAAAACGAGGGCCAGCATCGCAATCATATCCTGTTCTGGGGGGCCGCGCTGGCCTTTGTGGTAGGCTCCATGCTCATCATTGGCGGCATCGATGCGATCCGTATTACCATGATTATTGGCGCTTTGCCGTTTTCGGTCGTGGTCGCGTTAATGGCGGTAGCCATTACAAAGGCGGTGATTTTCGATATTCTCCGCAAACGCCACGGCGTGCCCACTACTGCCGAAGCTTGCGAGGCGTGGGAGATGGCCAAGTAATCGCAACAGTAAGGCGGAAGTGAAAGATTCTTGCCTTGCCAACAGGCGAATTGGTAGTTGTGAGTTTGTTTATTTAATTAGGGGCCTTCTCCTTAAATAATATAAACAACAAAGATAAGCGATGATAATAAATAGTGATATTCGGATAAGTGTCCTCCAGTACTTGGCTAACATTTGAACTGTAACGTTATTGCAACAACGACTGGAAGAGTCGCTTATACCGACCATGGCCCATTGGATTAGCCGTCAAGACTCAGCTATCTGTCCTGCATCTCAAAACTTAATTCATTGTACGCGCGGAAATTTCGCATCCTTTACGGTGCCGTTTTGCGCGCGTTTCTCAAAAACAGGCAGGAAATCACTTCATGTTGAAATTATCAACTGGCGCATCAATCGGCGCATTGGCGATTGCAATTGCGGCGCCCGCAGCCGCACAGGATGCCCCTCAGGCATCTCAAGACACTCCGCAGCAGAGCACGCAAACCCGTCAGGGCGGCGTCGGCACGATCGTCGTGACCGCGCAGAGGCGTGAAGAAGATCTTCAGGACGTGCCGGTTTCAGTGCAGGCGCTCGATGCGGAGGGGCTGGACCAGCTCAACATCGCGACCTTCGACGATTATCTCGACCAGCTGACAAGCGTCACCGCCGGAGGCAGTGGCCCGGGCCAGTCGACGATCTACATTCGCGGCCTCGCCTCTACCACACCCAACCTGACGACGGCTGGCGTGGCAGGTCTTGCCCCCAACGTTTCTCTATATCTAGATGAGCAGCCGCTGGCGCAGCCGGGCCGTAACCTCGATGTCTACGCGGCCGACCTGTCGCGTATCGAGGTCCTTTCGGGCCCGCAGGGCACGCTGTTTGGCGCCAGTTCGCAGGCCGGTGTTGTGCGCCTGATCACCAACAAGCCGGACCTTGCCGGTTTCGATGCCGCAGCTTCGGCCGGCGTTTCCTTCACGAAGGATGGCGAGACCAGCTATAACGCCGAGCTCATGCTGAACGTGCCGGTGACGAATAACATCGCACTGCGCGGCGTCGTCTATCTTGATGATCAGGGCGGTTACATCGACAATGTCCAGGGCACGCGCGATCTGACCGAAAGTGCGCGTTTCCGTCCTGAGGGCACGGTTCGCTCGAACGGTGTTCCGGTAAGCAGCCTGCGCGCCGGTTTCCAGTCGGCAGATGATCCGTCCACGCCGTTCAACGAGAACCCGGTTAACAACCCGAATGTGAACTTCCTTGCAGCGGATAACAGCCGCCTTGTGGAAGAGAACTTCAACGACACGCAATATGCCGGTTTCCGCGCCACTGCGTTGTGGGAAATTACTCCCGACTGGACGCTCACTGTCGCGCATAGCCGCCAGAGCGTGGAATCGGATGGTGTGTTCTTCGCCGATCCGGACCTGCCCGGTGGCCTTGATGAACTCAACATCCAGCGCTTCGAAGATGACACGCTCGAAGACGATTTCTCGAACACCAGCTGGACGGTCGAAGGCCGCCTCGCGATGCTCGATATCGTCTATACCGGTGCCTACACCGATCGTGAGACCAACCAGCGCGTCGATTACACCGACTACCTGTTCGTGGGCCAGTACCTGCCCTATTACATCTGTGATGGCGGTGTGAGCTATCCGGGTGCCGGCGGGCCGAGCGGCACTTGCCAGGAACCGAACCTTTATGTGAGCTCGGTCAGCGATACGACAGTCTTCACACAGGAACTGCGCTTCAGTACGCCTGAAGACTGGCGCTTCCGCTTCCAGGGCGGTGCTTTCTATTCTGATCTGGAACTGCAGGAGCGCAACGACTTCAACTATCCGGGCAATGTCGATGCGGCGCCGTTCGGGCCGTTCGCACCGAATTTCCCACAGGACGGCTTCACGACCGATCCGGGCCCGTTCCCGGCCGACACGATATTCCGGAACGATATCCGTCGTACCGATGAACAGCTAGGCTTTTTCGGTGAAGCCAGTTTCGATGTCGTCCCGGATTTGCTGACGGTCGTTCTCGGCGCTCGTTACTATGACATCGAAGTCGACTTCGAAGGCAGCGCCAACGCTTCGTTCTGCAATTCCGGCGCGGCGCAGGATGCCGATGCCTTCGGGACTGACCTGAATGACCTGTATGACGGGGACGGCCAGTTCACCTTCATCGGATCGTGCAATGCGTCGCTGCGCCAGACTTTCGACCTCGACGATTCATTGCAGGATATTCAGGATGCCGGTCTCAGTGCCGCGCAGGCGCAGCAGGTGTTCAACTCGGTTCGTGCCCCGGACACTGCCAAGGCTGACGGTTTCATCTACAAAGGTACGGTCAACCTGACTCCGACACCGGATACACTGATTTATGCGACCTATTCGGAAGGTTTCCGTCCGGGTCTCCTCAACCGTCCGGGTGGCGCAACCAATGGCGCGGGCTTCACCGTGCCGTTCGAGCTCGAAACCGACGAAGTGCAGAATTACGAGCTGGGCTGGAAACTCGACCTTGTCGACGGCCAGGTCCGTTTGAACGGTAGCGCCTTCTATGTCGATATCAGTCGCCTGCAGACGACGATCTTCGATCCGAGTATCACCAACCTGTTCTTCAGTGACAATGCGGCGAATGCGGAGATCTATGGTCTGGAAGCAGACTTCACGATCGCGCCTTATGCCGTGCCGGGTCTGACCGTCGCGGGTGCCTTCTCGATCCTCGATACCGAGATCACCGAAGTGCTGACCCCGACCGATGACGTGAATGTAGGCGACTCGCTCGCTTTTGCACCGGAATTCCAGGGCAATGTACGCGTACGCTACGAGTGGGATCTCAGCAGCAGGCTGGAAGCGTTCGTGATGCCGCAGCTGACCTATTCGGCGTCGAAGTTCACGGATATCATCGACATCAACAGGCTTGAACTCGACAGCTACGCGATTGTCGACCTCTCGGCTGGTGTGGCGATGGACCAGTGGCGCTTTGAAATTTTCGGCGAGAACCTGTTCGACGAGCGTGCGGAAATCTCCGGCAACTTCGTCAACGACCGTCCGCGGATCACTACCAACCGTCCGCTGACGGTCGGAGTTCGGGTCAGCTTCGACTACTGATCCGGTCCGCATAGCGAGACACAAACGGCGGGGGCGAGCTTTCGGGTTCGCCCCCGCTGTTTTGTTTGTTAGGGCAAGGCGATGAGCGAAAGGGACGATCAACTGGCAGTTGCGCAGAAGGCGCTGCAAGCGGGCGACTTCACCGGCGGGCTGACGCTGGCGAAGTCGCTACTGGCGAAAGATTCCGATGATGGCGATGCGCTCTATATCGTGGCGGTAGCACATCGCTACCTTGGCCAGTCGGCTGAAGCCCAAGCCGCGCTTGCAAAGTTGCATGCGGCAATGCCCGAATATGGCCGTGCCTGGCAGGAGGCAGGTCACCTGGCGCGCGCGCGAGGTCAGGCATCTGAGGCCATCGCCGCGTTTGCCCGTGCGACCCGCTTCAACCCGGCACTCGAAGCGAGCTGGCGCGCTCTCGCGGAACTGCAGTCTGGCCAGGAAGCAGCAGCGGCAAAGGCGCAAGCGGATCGCATTGCGGCCTTACCAAAAGAATTGTTCGCCGCGACCAACCATCTGGCGGAAGGGCGTTTGCTGCGGGCGGAGGAATTTTGCCGCCACTACCTGCGCAACAATCCCAAAAGCGCGGAAGGCATGCGCCTGCTCGCGCAGATCGGTATCAAGCTGGGCATTCTGGACGATGCCGAATTTCTGCTCGAAAGCGCGCGGGTGTTCGAACCCGACAATGTGCAGATCCGGCTCGATTATATCGATGCGCTGCGGCGACGGCAGAAATTCGAAAAAGCGCGCGAGGAAGCGGAGGCGCTGCATAAGACAGCTCCTGACAACCCTCTGTTCCAGTCGCATCTGGCGATCGAGTGCATGCAGACCGGCGAATATGATCGCGCGTTCGAACTGTTCGACACCATTCTCGAGAAATTGCCGCGTGACCCGGCGACGCTAACGAGTCGTGGCCATGCGCTCAAGACGACTGGCCGCACTGATGAGGCCGTGGAAAGCTATCGACAGGCGTTTGCCGCGAAGCCTGATCATGGCGATGCGTGGTATGCGCTGGCAAACCTGAAGACCTATCGCTTCACCGATGACGAGATCGCTGCCATGGAGTCGCAGGTTGCGCGCCCGGACCTCGCCTTTATGGACCGCGTCCACATGACATTCGCGCTGGGCAAGGCGCATGAGGATGCAAAGGACTACAAGGCCAGCTTTCGCTTTTATGAAAAGGGCAATGCGTTGAAACGTGCGCAAACGCGCTACAGCGCCGACCAGATGAGCGAGGAACTCGCAAAGCAGCGCGAAACCTGCACGCCCGTATTGTTCGCCAAGCATAATGGCTCTGGCCATGCCGCGCCCGATCCGATCTTCATCCTCGGCCTGCCGCGCGCCGGATCGACTTTGCTAGAGCAGATCCTCGCCAGCCACAGCCAGGTAGATGGCACGATGGAATTGCCTGATATCCTCGCGCTCGCGCACCGCCTGCGCGGCCGCAAGGCCGGACAATCGCGCTATCCGGAAATCCTTCACGACCTGACCGCCGAACAACTTGCGGCATTCGGCCGGAAGTATATCGATAACACGCGCGTCCATCGCGGCGATGCGCCGTTCTTTATCGACAAGATGCCCAACAATTTCCGGCATATCGGGCTGATCCATCTCATCCTGCCCAAGGCAAAAATCATTGATGCCCGCCGTGCACCAATGGATTGCTGTTTTTCCGGCTTCAAGCAGCTCTTCGCGGAGGGACAGGAGTTCACCTACGGCCTCACCGAAGTCGGCCGTTATTACAGCGACTATGTCGAGCTGATGGACCATTGGGATGCAGTGCTTCCGGGCAAGGTTTTGCGCGTACAGCATGAGGACGTTCTCGATGATCCCGAAGGGCAGATTCAACGAATGCTCGATTATTGCGGGCTCGAATTCGAAGAGGCATGCCTCAATTTCCACCAGACCGAGCGCGCGGTGAAGACCGCCAGCAGCGAACAGGTGCGCAATCCGATCAATCGCAAGGGGCAAGGCGCGTGGGTGCCGTTCGACCCGTGGCTGGGGGAACTGCGTGAGGCTCTGCGCGACAAGCTCTAGCGCCGCCACTTCTCCACAGGTAAGGGGCGAAAATGGTCAGCTCGCTCCTCTCGGTCCGCACTCTACTGCTGGCGATTTTCATCCTGATGGCGGGCAGCGGCTTTCTGTCCACGCTTATCGCGATCCGGCTGGAACAGGCGGGGGCGGGAGACTTCCTGATCGGGCTCGTGGCTACCTGCTATTTTGGCGGATTGACGGTAGGGGCGTTCAAGGTCGCCCCGCTGATCGCGCGCATCGGCCATATCCGCGCCTTTGCCGCCTTCGTTTCGATCTATTCGGCCAGCAGCCTGACCTATGCCGTGCTGGATGCGCCTGCGGTCTGGACGGTGCTGCGCTTTATCGATGGCTTTGTGATGAGCGGTGTCTTTGTATGCCTCGAAAGCTGGCTCAACCGTGTGGCCAAGCCGGACAATCGCAGCGGTATACTCGCCGCATATATGATCGCGCTCTATGCCGGGCAGGCGATTGGGCAATTCCTGCTGAATTTGCAGGACAATGCTCCGGCGCTCCCGTTCATACTCTCGGCCATACTCCTGTCGCTGGCGGTCCTGCCCGTCGTGCTGACCAAGATCGACCAGCCGGTGATGGAAGAGGTTGCGCCCTTCTCTTTGAAGCGGCTGTATGAAGCCTCTCCTCTGGGCATTGTCGGCACGCTGGCAACGGGTATGATGCTGGGTGCGTTCTATGCGCTTGGCGCGGTCTTTGTGCAGCGTGTGGGGCTCCCCTTGTCGCAAGTCGCGTTGTTTACCTCCTGCGTGATCGCGGGCGGTGTGCTGCTGCAATATCCGCTCGGCCTGCTGTCAGATCGCTTTGACCGGCGTCGTGTGATCATCGCTGCGATGGCGTTTGCCGCAGGACTGAGCATTGCACTCGCTCTTTCGGCCCAACCCGCCGTGATCTTCCTGACCGGGGCCATATTCGGAGGCTTTTCCTTCGCACTCTATCCACTTTGCGTTGCGCATTCGAACGATCACCTCGAAGAAAGCGAACGCGTTGGTGCGAGTAGCGGGCTGGTGCTGGTCTATTCCGTAGGTGCGATGATAGGGCCGCAGATCGGCTCTGCTTCCATGAGCTGGTTCGGCCCGTCGGGCCTGTTCGGCGCCATCGCCACCATAGCGATTGCGGGAACCTTGTTCGGCATCTGGAGAACGCTGGTCCGCAAGCCTGTGGCGAGTGAATACCAGCAGGATTTCCGCGCGTTGCCGCGTACCACACCCATGGCATCGGTTCTGGAGGATGAGGGCGAGGCTACTCGTCCGTAAAGCGGACGGTGACGCGCACATCGCCAAAGCCTGCGACTTGCAATGGGATGGCTAGGTTTTGCTGCACTGCTTCCCGCGCTGCGCTGCGGGCAAGGCCCATGACCTCGGCATTGGTGGCGAAGGTGATGGCGCGGCGTTCGGCGATTTCCGAATTGCTGCGGCTGAGTGCGGCAGAGGCATCGCGGCTTACCCACACGCCATCGGTGAAATAGCGGGCCTGCGATTCGTCGAGATTGGGCGTGGAGACGAGGATTGGCGGCAGCGACACACCCAGCGTCTGGCTGGTTGCGTCCCACACGAAATCGTCGCGTTCCATTTCCGACAGGTCGAGCCGGTATTCGACCATTGCCGGCACAATCATCGCCTGTCGCGATTGCAATGCGTCAATCTCGACCGGTCCGACGCTTGGTGTCGACACGCTTTCCGCCACCACGTCGAAACGACTGGAGAAAACCGTCAGCGAGTTTTGCCGCTCGAAGGCGAGCAGGGAGGTAGCGACGATATCGCCTTCGTCCTGCGGCCCCCATTTATCCCATGCCAGCCAAAGCAGCGCTGCGGCCATTACACCGATGATGACCAACGCCGGATTGCGCGGGACGCGCGGCAGTGCCGCGCCTTCGGGCTGCACGCTTTCCGTGCGGATTTCCTCCGCCTCAATCGCCCGCGGGTCAGTATCTATCCGGTTTTCCATACCTCTCCCGAACGAGCAACCATGCCGCGCCGTTCCAGATCGATCAAATGCGCCCACACGCTCATCTGTGCGGCGGGCCACAGACGTTTGTCGATCCCCGAATACATGCGCGCAACGAGGTCCTCGATGGGTTGGGCTCGCTCAGCGAGGAGCTTGACAATCTGCGCTTCGCGCGCCTTGCGATGGCCGATTGTGCCGCGCACCAGCTGGCGTGGCTTCTCAACCGCTGGCCCATGCGCCGGATAATAGATGCGGTCATCACGCGCATAAAGTTTGTGCAGGCTGGCCATGTAATCCCCCATATCTCCGTCGGGTGGGACGATCACGCTGGTGGACCAGCCCATGACATGATCGCCAGTGAAGACGGCGCCGGTTTCTTCCAGAGCGAAACACAAATGATTGGAGATATGGCCGGGCGTGAATAGCGCCGTGAGCGTCCAGCCGATGCCGGTCATTGACTCGCCATCGCGCAGCACGCGGTCGGGTTCGTAATCCTGATCGTAGGCCGCTTCGACACCGGTTGTGTCGCCTTCAAAGCGCAGCGGTGCGCAGCCGACGACGGGTGCGCCTATTGCCGCGGCCAGCGGAGCAGCGGCAGGCGAGTGATCGCGGTGGGTATGCGTACACATGATCGCGCGAACGGGCCTGTCGCCAATCGCGCGGATCAGTGCCTCGAGATGTTCAGTATCATCCGGTCCCGGATCGATAACCGCCAGGTCGTCAGTCCCGACGAGGTAGGTCTGAGTGCCGGTATAGGTAAACGGCGAGGCATTGGGCGCGAGCACTCGCGCTACGAGCGGTTCCAATTGTTCGAGATCGCCCGTTGGCCAGGGTTGCTTCGGTATTGCCATGCTTGGCATATGGCGGCCAGGAAGAGGAATGCCAATGATCGACCAATCGATACTCGTTCTGGATGAAGGCACAACCAGTACCCGCGCCATGCTGTTTGCGCCTGACGGGAAGATGCTGGGCGTCGCGCAGGAGGAGCTGGAGCAGCATTACCCGAAAAGGGGTTGGGTCGAGCATGATGCAGCTGAAATCTGGGACAAAACGCTCGCTTGCGCCCGTACCATGATCGGACAGGCGGGCGGTCCGGAAAGGATCGCTGCCATCGGTATTGCCAACCAGCGCGAGACTGTCGTCGCATGGGACAAGGCGCGGGGCGAGCCGCTCGCAAGGGCTATCGTTTGGCAAGATCGCCGTACTGCTGACTTTTGTGCAGCGCTGAAAGACGCAGGACATGAGCAGATGGTGCACGATAAGACAGGCCTGCTGCTCGATCCCTATTTCTCCGGTACCAAGATGCGCTGGTTGCTTGATAATGATGAGAACGTGGCAAAGGCGGCGACAGGTGGCAGGCTCGCCCTTGGCACGGTCGAAAGCTGGCTGGTGTGGAAGCTGACAGGCGGTAATACGCATATCAGCGATGCCAGCAATGCCAGCCGTACGCTGCTCCTTGCGCTTGATAGTGCCAGCTGGGACCAGGAATTGTGCGACATGCTGGGCGTGCCGCAATCGGCGCTTGCCGCCGTGGTCGATTGCGCTGGTCAGCTGGGCTCAACGCATCCCGACCTGTTCGGTGCTGCCATTCCGATCTGCGGTATGGCGGGTGACCAGCAAGCAGCCACCATCGGGCAGGGCTGCCTGTCAGTTGGAGAAACCAAGGCGACATATGGTACTGGAGCCTTTGTTCTTGCGAATACCGGCACCACGCTACCCCGCTCGGACAACAGGATGCTCGGCACCGTGCTTTACCAACTTGGTGGGGAACGACACTATGCTATCGAAGGTGCGGTCTTTGTGGCGGGGAGTCTGATCAAATTTCTTCGCGATACGCTCGGACTGATCGATGAGGCCGCGGAAACTGAGACACTGGCGCGCAGCGTTGAGGACAATGGCGGCGTGGTGATCGTGCCAGCCCTGTCAGGCCTTGGCGCACCGCATTGGCGGCCCGATGCGCGGGCAATCATCTCAGGGCTCGGTTTCGATACCGGCCGGGCGCAAATAGCCCGCGCTGCGCTGGAAGCGATGGCGCACCAAACCTACGATCTGGCCGCCGCCTTTGCTGCCGATGGTGCCGATTGGAGAAGCCTGAAGATCGATGGTGGCATGTCGGCAAATAGCTGGATGGCGCAGGACATTGCCGACCTGCTCGATATCGAAGTGGTACGCCCCGATTTTGTCGAGACGACCGCGCTTGGTGCAGCGATGCTGGCGGGTGTCGGCTGCGGGATGTTCGGATCGCTGGAAGAGGCCGCTGAAACGATGATTGGCAAGGCGCAGAGCTTTACCCCGCGTATGGGCCCAGACGTACGCTCGCAACGCTTGCAGGATTGGGAAGCGGCATTGGCGAAAGTCTAACTCCTGCCCACTATGGGAAGAGCTAATTTAGCGCGAAGGCACTGCCCAGGCGTTCACGCAGCCGGTGTACGGCAGCAGGCTGCATGGCGAAATGATTGCGCCACGCGGTGTCGAGCCGCTCAATACGCGAATAGATCGCCTTGGTCCGCTCGATCAGATCGCGCGTGTAATGGTCCATCATTGCCAGATGTTCGGGATCGCTTTCCGGCTGCGGCGGGGGAAGGCGACCATGACGGCGCAGCTGAAATTCAGTCAGTTCACCGGCAAAATAGGCCCGGTGATTGAGTAACCAGGCGATGGCATGCATCATCCGTGTCGTGGTCCGTAGGGCCTCGCAGGACAACGCAATGCGCAGCCGACTCGCTTCCTCGTCAAAAGGTGGTCGGGCATCGTCCTGTTCGAAAACCACGCGTGCCTCTTCCGCCAGATTCAACGCATCGTCGTAGAGCAACTCTACAATCGCTGGGGTTATGGTCGCCGGACTGGACATCGTAAGGATGTCGCTAGCCTGTCATATTCCTCCAATCCAGAGGCGGCTTGGTAAACGTTCACAGGGATTTTCTGCTGTCCCGTTCAGACACGGATTGGACCGCCCAAGAACGCGGTCAGGCAATGATATCAGGCGTCAGGTAATCCTCGATAATCGCCATCTGGTCGCGCAACGCCAGCTTGCGCTTCTTGAGCCGTGCTACCTGCAACTGGTCGGGCCCGCCATTGGCGAGCAAAGCGCCTATGGCGATATCGAGATCGCGATGTTCAACCTTCAAGATCGCCAGATGCTTGCGCATTTCGTCTTCTGTCATGCTGCGCTTTCGACCACCAGAATGCGTCCTCTCACCGTAGCGACGCCATAATGTCTGGCGTCTGGGGCGATTCATCGCCCGGCAAATTGAAGAATTAGAATTATTATGGTTTGATGACAATCGCGGCGCTCGTCGCACCTGGCGAGTCGCTGCGATTGTGGCAACCTCTGGCCGCATGTGCGGCCTAAATCGCTAGGAGAAGCGCATATGGATTCTTCGCACGTCACCGCCCTCAATGCCAAGCACGAAGGGCTGGATCGCCGTCTCAAGGAAGAGATGAACCGGCCGTTCCCCGACACAGCGAAAATTCAGGCACTCAAGAAGCAAAAGCTCAAGATCAAGGAAGAGATCGCGTTTCATTGAAGCGTTAGGCAGGGCTATCAACACGGTCGTGCGCACAGCACGATTTGCAAATACATTGATGTGCTATAGGCGGTAGCCATGTCTGCCGCCTCTTCTGCACGTTCCATCCTGACCAGTCTGCACGAGATCATGGCATCGCGCACCCATGCGCAGGCCAAGCTCAATCAGGTGGTGGAGACGATTGGCGAGTCGCTCGATAGCGAGGTGTGCTCGATCTACCTGCTGCGCGAAGGCATGCTGGAGCTGTTTGCGACCCGCGGCCTCAACCAGGCGGCGGTCCACGTTACGCGGCTTGGCGTGGGCGAGGGCCTGACCGGCACCATTGCGCAGAACATCGAAACGCTGAACCTCGATGAGGCGGCGACACATCCCGAATTCCAGTACCGGCCCGAAACGGGCGAGGAAAAATTCCACTCCTTTGCCGGTGTGCCGATCGTGCGGCGGGAGCGCGCCATCGGCGTGGTCAATGTCCAGCACATCGAACCGCGCAAATATGAAGAGGTGGAGATCGAGGCGTTGCAGACCGTCGCGATGGTACTGGCAGAGTTGATCCACAATGCCGGGCTGGTCGATGAAGAGCAGTTCGAGACAGGCTCCGCCAAGTTGACCGGACAGGAAACAGCAACCGGCCTTGAGCTGGTGAAAGGCCTCGCGCTGGGCGAGGCTGTGTTCCACCAGCCGCGCGTGCAGATCGAACAGACCGTGGCGGAGGATACCGAGGCGGAGCGCCAGCGTGTCTACCTCGCATTCGACAAGATGCGTGAACAGATCGATGCAATGACCGGCCAGGCCGAATTCGGTGTGGGCGGCGAACATGAGCAGGTGCTCGAGACCTACAAGATGTTCGCTTACGATGAAGGGTGGAGCCGCCGCATCAATGAAGCGATCGATTCCGGCCTGACAGCCGAAGCTGCAATCGAGCGTGTACAGCAGCGCACCCGCATGCGCATGCGCCAGATTTCGGACCCGCTGCTGCAGGACCGGATGCATGATTTGGAAGACCTGGCAAACCGCCTGATCCGTATCGTCTCCGGCCAGCTGGGCACCGCTGCGCAGAAGGGTCTGACGCGCGATTCCATCCTGATTGCAAAGAATCTGGGCCCTGCAGAGCTGCTCGAATACGATAAGCGGCGCCTGAAAGGCGTTGTGCTGGAGGAAGGGTCGCAGACGGCGCATGTGGTGATCGTCGCGCGCGCAATGGGCATCCCGGTCGTCGGCCGCATCCGCAATTTGCGTGGCCTCGTGCGCGAAGGCGATACCGTGCTGGTGGATGGCGACAAGGCCACCGTTACGCTGCGCCCCGGCAATGGCGTGCTCAGCGCTTTCGAAGCGCGGTTCGCGCGCAAGAAGGAACAGCAGGCCGCCTATGCCAAGCTGCGCGATGTCGAGCCTTTCACCCGCGATGGCGAACGTATCGAAGTCATGATGAACGCTGGCCTGCGTGATGATATGGCCATGTTGGCCATGACCGGTGCAGACGGGATCGGCCTCTATCGCACCGAGTTCCAATTCCTTGTTTCCGCCCAGCTTCCGCAGCGCGAAAGGCAGGCGCGGCTTTACCGCGATGTCCTCGATGCGGCGAAGGGCAAGAAGGTTGTCTTCCGCACCGTCGATATCGGCGGCGACAAATCCTTGCCCTACATCCAGAGCGAGAACGCGAAAGAGGACGAGAATCCGGCTATGGGTTGGCGCGCATTGCGGCTCGCGCTTGAACGCGAAGGCCTGATGAAAGTACAGGCGCGGGCGCTGCTGGAGGCGTGCGCCGGGCGCGAACTTAATGTCATGTTCCCGATGGTATCCGAGCCATGGGAATTCGATGCCGCCAAGGAAGTGTTCGATGCGCAGCTTGCCTATCTCAAGAAGCGCAAGCACCAGCTGCCCACCTGCATCAATTACGGCGTGATGCTGGAAGTGCCATCGCTTGCCGAAACGCTGGATCAGCTATTGCCAAGGCTCAAGTTCATTTCGATAGGCACCAACGACCTGACCCAGTTCCTGTTCGCTGCGGATCGGGCAAACCCGATGCTGGCCGAACGCTATGACTGGCTCAGCCCCTCGATCCTGCGTTTTCTTGCGCGGGTCGTGCAGACCTGCGTCGGCCAGCCCGTGGACCTTGGCGTGTGCGGGGAAATGGGTGGCCGACGACTGGAAGCGCTCGCGCTGATCGGCCTCGGTATTCGCCGTTTGTCGATCACCCCGGCATCGGTCGGCCAGATCAAGGAACTGGTGCGCAAAGTCGATACTAGGGAAATTGGCGATGCGATGCGTGGCTGGCTGGCTTCACCACCGGCAAATATGCGCGAAGAACTGACGAAATGGGCGCAGGCGCGCGAAATCGAAGTGGATTAGACGAATTGTGCAACGCAGCACTTGACTCTGCGGGGCAGGTCATAGTTTCTGCGCACAAAGGGTTCGCAAGCAATATCGTCTGAGCCTGGCACCCGAGCTGGAGCGGCAATGTCCGACGAAGAAATCATCGATACTGAAGAATCGGCTGGCCATGATGGCGTGGGGCCGCAATTGCGTGCTGCGCGTGAGGGAAAAGGGCTTACGATAGATCAGGTCGCCGCTGAAACGCGTATTTCCCGTCGGCATATTGAACATATTGAAGAAGGCGCATTTCATACGCTGCCCGGGCGCACTTATGCGGTCGGCTTTGCCAAGACTATCGCCAAGGTGGTGGGACTGAGCCAGGATGACGTAGCGGCAATGGTCCGCGCCGAGATGGGCGACGAATCCCCAGCGGAGCGCATGGTGTCCGGCAGTACATTCGAACCGGGTGATCCATCACGTGCGCCCGGAGGAAAGCTGGTATGGTTCTCACTGTTCGCCGTTATCCTCTTGCTCGCAGGCATTTTCTTCGCCTCGCGCGTCCTGTTTTCGCCCGCAGCGCAACTTCCTGCGCTAACCGCCGATGAAGACACGGCGCCGGGCAGTGAAGCTGTGGCTGAAGGTGCGTTCGCAGACGGCACCGAAACCGGGCCAGCCCCCATGGATGCAACCGGCCAGGTGGTATTCCGCGCGGAGGGTGAAGTCTGGGTGCGCTTCTACGATGCACAGAACCGCGTGCTGACCGAACAGACCCTTCAGGAAGGCGACAGCTATGCCATCCCGGACGATGCCAATGGTCCGCGGATCATCACCGGACGCCCGGATCTGTTGGCGATCACTATCGGCGGCACGAGCGTGCCCAAGCTATCGACAGAGATCGAAACGCTGGAAAACATCGAGGTTTCCGCCAGCGCGTTGATGGCGCGGCAGACCTCTGTACCGGCAAGCGAACCCGATACTAGCGAGAACTGATCGCCAAGGCGGTCTCTATTTGCGGGGAATAAGGGGCAATCGCGCCTTCCGCAGGCGTGTTAATCTTCTATCTTGCCGCAGTGTGGCAGCGTGCGTTCTACGCATGACAAAGAAGTTTGGAGGAGTTTTGCGGTGATGAAGTGGGTTTCTGCACCAAAACTGGCATTGGGTTCGCTCTCGGCGGCACTGATTTTCGTGGCGATCCCGGCCTCGGCTCAGGAGGCGCGGCTCGACCGGATCGAACGCCAGCTAAGCGCGCTCCAGCGTGCCGTATTTCCCGGCGGGGACGGGCGCTTTTTCGAACCCGAGATTACGCCGGAGACGCGCAACAATCCGCAGGTCAACACGCCGCAGGTGACGACCACCGCGCTGACCGATGTGCTCGCCCGGCTTGACGCTATAGAGCAGCAACTGGCCCGGCTTACGGCCGCGACCGAAGTGAACGAGAATGCACTGGCCTCGCTGGAAGAGCGCATGGCGGCCATTGAAGTTGCTGGCACGGCACCTGCCGTTTCGACAGCCCGGCCGACGGGCACAATCCCGATACCGGAAGATACTGCGGAAGTGGACCTGCCCGAGCCGCCTGCGCAGAACGCACCTTCGCCGGAGCGCCTCGCCGCTGTCCAGGCGATCGCCAAGCCCGCAACGGGCGATGCGGGCGATGACGAATATGTCTATGGCTTCCGCCTTTGGGATGCGGGCTTCTATCCTGAGGCGCAGCAGCAATTGTCGATGTTTGTCGAGCAATATCCCGATCACTGGCGCACCAGCTATGGCCGCAATTTGCTTGGCCGCGCATTCCTCGATGCCGGTGAGCCGCGCGCAGCGGCAACGCATTTCTTCGAGAATTACCAGAACGACAATCAGGGCGTCCGCGCGCCGGACAGCCTGCTCTATCTCGCGGAAAGCATGATCGCGCTGGGCGACACTCGCCGTGCCTGCATTGCACTGGCGGAATTCGGTGACGGCTATCCCGCTCTCGCCGTGGGGCGTCTTTCCGGCATGTATGAAGGCTTGAGTGGCCGCGTCGACTGCAATTGATGGCCCCATCGATCCTGGGCTGGTCGCACGGTTCAAGGCAGCGCTCGACCGGCTGAATCCCGATGGCGGAAAGCTGGGCCTCGCCGTAAGCGGCGGCCCGGATTCCATGGCCATGCTCCTCCTCGCCCAGGAAGCCATTCCCGGCGGCTTCGAAGTCGCCACGGTAGATCACGGGCTGCGCCCCGAAGCGAAGGACGAATGCGCGCTGGTTGTGGCGGCGTGCGAGGAACGCGGCGTACCGTGCGAGGTGCTGAGCGTGACTGTGGGCGAGGGGAACCTGCAGGCCAAGGCGCGCGAAGCGCGATATAGCGCATTGCACGCGTGGTCTGGGCGGCGCGCAATCAAAACGATTGCCACGGCGCACCATGCTGACGACCAGATGGAAACGATGCTGATGCGCCTTAACCGGGGCAGCGGAGTATCCGGACTTTCGGGCATCCTTGAACGGACCGGCTTTAGCGTCGAATTTACCGCCACCGCCAGGAGCATGGGTATCATTCGGCCTCTCCTAACCTTCTTGCGCAGCGAGTTGGAGACGGTCGTAAAGGCAAACGGTATCCCGGCGGCCCTCGACCCAAGCAATCACGACACGACCTATGAACGCGTGCGTATCCGTAATGCGCTCAAAGGCGCTGATTGGTTGAATCCAAGGGGCTTTGCTGAAAGCGCCCGCCATCTCGAAGATGCTGACATGCTATGCGACTGGGCCGTCAATATGTGGCTCGGCGACAATGAGAAGCGGGAGGATGGAGGATTGCGCCATCCCGTTCCGAATAACCCGTCAATGCATTACCCGATTCTGGAGTGGCAATTTCGTCTCATGGCCGCCGAACCGCGCGGCAAAGACCTCGCTCGCCTTCTTGAGCGATTGCGGGAGGGTAAAGGGGGCAATGTCGCCGGTGTCCTGGTCACCGTAGAAGGCGGCGACTGGGTCTATCGGCCAGAGCCACCCCGTAAAACGGGTTAGCCCTTACTCTTCCCGGTAATCCAGCGATCCGCCGACGCCCGTCATCACCCCGTCGGTGATGATCACCACATCGCCCAGCTCGGCAATGTCGAACAGGCGCGCGGCAAATTCATCGGGTACGCCGATGCAGCCGTGGCTGGCGTAGCCGAGTTCCACGGTCGATCCGCCGTGCACCGCGATGCCATCCCATGTCAGGCGCAGGGTCCATGGCATGGGTGCGTTGTTGTATTTTTCGGAAACGTTGTGCCGTTCCTTGGTCAGGATCGGAAATACACCGGTGGGCGTCGGGTGCTGCGGTGTGCCGAGCAGCGCGGCAGCCGCGCCGATTTCGTAGCCATCGCGGAACACGCTGATCACGCGTGCCTGCAGATCAACTGTCATCACCAGCGGGCCATCGGGCACGCCTTCATCGTCCCAGTACCATTCGCCGTAGCGGATCGGGCCTTCGATCGGCAGCACGCGCTTGATGACGAAGGGATTGTCCGGATCGTAATCCGGCGTTTCCTGCACCACTTCCTGGCTAAGGTAGGCGATCTCTGCTTCGCTCAGCGGGTCATTGCCATAATACTGGTCGTTCGCTTGGGTGAGCACCGCGGGATCTTCGGTCGTCGCGGCGCCGCCTTCGACGAGGAGGTCTTCGGACGCGAGCCAGCCGTCAGGCGCATCCTGCGCCTCCAGCGAACCGCCCACAGCCATCGCGCTGGCAACCAGCGCCGACACGCCCAACGTAAGTCCGCCAATCCATTTCAGGCCAGTGTTCATGCGCCGCAATATAGCGCCGATAAGACGGAAATCCCAATTTCCCGCGCACGCCGTCCCTTAGCGAGACAGAGCAGGCCCTAATCCTAACCGTGCGCGCCGAAGATATTGGCAATGGCGGTGGAGAGGCGCAGTGACAGGCCATTGGCGCGCTCGATCGGATCGATGAAGTCGCGGTGAATCGCCTCATATCCCCCGTCCGCACCATCGGGCCAATCGGCGCCTTCGATCAGGTCAAACCGGTCGATCCGCGGGAAACTGGTGGGATAGGCGCGGCGCAGCTGTGCCAGCGCATCGTCAATCCGCAGCGTGAAGACCATTTCCAGCACGTCATCGCGGCTCACATCGTTGGCGCGGCTGAACACCGGCACGCTGACCGCGCGGATAAACATTGCCTGCATCAGCGCGAGCCGAAGCGATTGCGCGACCCCGATCATGCGGCGCTTGTCCTCGCGGTTTTCGGTCGGTGCCTCGTCGGGCACATGTTCAAGCAGCCGGTGCAGCTTCATCGCATCGACACGCAGGCGGCTCGCCAGACGGCGGAATACGCCAACGCGGTCATCCTTCACGAGATATTCGGACAGACTTTCGCAGGCTTCGGACAGATGCTGCTCGGTCCCGCGATAGGGGCGGCTGGCCCAATAGGCGGAGTTGAACAGCTCGCCATAGGCGGCGACCGTCTTCACGCTGGCAAGTGCATTCGCGGCGCGCACGAGCCGGATCAGCTCGCGCCCACGCGGGCTGTCGACAAGCAGTTCGCCCAGTTCCTCGTAATTGCCCTCTGCCGCTTCACCGATGCCGGAGATGATGTTCACGGGGAAACCAAGCTGCTGCAGGATGGCGTTGTGCGGGATCGCACGGATCTGCCGCAGGCTCATGTCGCGGTCGGCGGAAAGGTCGCTCTGGCGGCGCGATACGCGGCTGCCGGTGGAATTGAGCAGGCCAAGGCCGAAGGCTGTGATCGCGCGGCTGTAAATCCGGCTTTCGAGGTTCTCCCGCTGGTGATCCTTGATCGCGCGGTAGAAATCGAGGCTCAGATCGGTGCGGCGATAGAAAACGTCGGTCGGCACTTCGATATCGGTTTCGCTCGGGCGAAGGCAGACGATGCGGGTGAGCGTTGCGCGCGCCAGTTCGGGCGTGGAAAACCACAAATAACCGTCGCCGCCCTGGAAGCTCACCTCAGGCTCCAATGTGATACCTGCGCGGGCAAAGCGGCGCTTGGCCCAGGGGGAGAGCGCCCAATCGAGCCGGTCGGCCATATTGTTGGGGTGCGCGCCGCGGCCCATGCTTTCGCCATGGGTGTTGAAGATGAGCGCGGCGACATCGGTGAGGCCATTGTCTTCCATCGCTTCGGACAGGCGGCCCTGCAAACGCTCGATGGCGAGGCTCGCAGGAATTTGCCCGACGAAGCGTCCGGCATCGGAGAAACCGGTCTGGATCGCAATGCGACCGCGCCTTTTCGCGTAGTCCTGATAGACTTCCTCGGCGAGTAGCTCGTCAAGGAATCGACCGCCATGCTCCAGCGCGCTCTCGGTCTCGAACAACGGCGAGACATCGACCTTGTCCTCGATCCCGAACAGCTTGGCGAAATAAAGCGCGGAAAGCACCGTGGCGGGTTCTTCGCACTCGGCGATCAGCATACGGATGGGTGCATCAGCATCGATATGCTGGAGTATCTGTGCCATGGCGAGGAACTGGCGAATGGCCGAACTGGCCTCGATTGCCAACGAGCCGAAATTGCTCCGGCGCGGTTTCACCTCGGCGATTGCCTTGCGCAGATGGCTGACTGCGCCCTTGCTGGCAAGGTCGAGATTACCGTCAGGATCGATCCGACGCCGGATCGCATTGTGCATTTGCTTGGCGTTTACGCGGAAGTGTATCCAGCCCATGCCGAGCCCGTCCGCGCGCATGGCGGCGGCGAGCGTTTTTAGGGCAACTGCGCGGCTGCCGTCATCGCATGATGAAGCCTCGCTCTCGAGCGCGTCGATGTAGTGTTTCAGGCTCAGCAGCTTGCGCGGATCGCTGGCAGTCAGACGATTGGCGGCAACCGAAAGCGCAGCGGGATCGGTGAGGTCGGAGGCGAAATCCTGCGCTCGCTCTGCGGCATAGTCGGCGGCAGGGCGCAGTTCGTCCAGCAGATCATGATCGGGATCGATGCCCTCTAGATTTGCGACGTAGCGCGCCAAGCGTTCGGCTTTCTCTGAGAGGCGGAAACCGATGGAATTGGACCAGGTGATGTCCGTCCGGCCATCCATGTCATAGCCGACCCATGTCGCGAAGCGAAACGGAATTGGCGTAATGTCCGCCCAGCGATCCGGCCATTGCGCGCGCGCATGGGTGAGTGCCTGAGCGACAATTGCACTACCTGCTTCCTGCGCGTTGGCGATGGCACGCATCGCACGCTCGTGTTCGTAAGCTAGGGTGACTTGCGGGCGGGTGCTTCCCGCGCAGCTTGTGTCGATCTTGCCGGTGCCGGACGCCGCTGCAGCGACGGCCGCGGACTGGTCGGGCGTCAGCAGGAAGGTCGGGTGCGCAGTGAAGACAGCGTGAAGGCTGGGCCGTTCCCAGCGCGTCTTGAATGCTTCGAAATCGGCACCGTCAAAGCTTTCCGCTAGTGCGTTTTCATTGGCCTGGTTGTCGACCGGGGAGACCATTTTGGAAAGCCGCGTTGCGCGTTCGTTCAGCGAAACGAGCTCCAGTTCGGCGACTATCGCTTCGAAATCATCAAGCGACATCTCGCCGCCCTCCAACGCCCGCGAAAGATCATGGGCCAGCTGGAAAACCGGGTTGAAAAGCGGCGTTTGTTCAGTGCGGTGATGGAGATCCTGCAGGCGGTCGGAAAGGTCGGAGACGGTCTTCATGATGTCGCCAATGCGCTGGCTTCCTTGGCAAGCTTGGTGATTTCCTCTGGCGATGCGCCCGCAGGCGCGACCCAGCTACCGCCAACGCAAAGAACGCGCGGCATGGCGAGCCATTCGGCTGCGTTGTCCGCAGAAATACCGCCCGTGGGGCAGAATTTGCACTGGTAGAACGGACCCGCCAGACTCTTTAATGCGGGTATGCCGCCATTCGCCATCGCCGGGAAGAACTTGAAGTGGTGCAGGCCCATATCCATACCGCGCATGATGTCGCCTGAATTGGCGATACCGGGAAGGAAAGGCACGCGAGATTTGATTGCAGCATGGCCCAGCTTCTCGGTCAGGCCGGGCGAAACGATGAACTCGCCACCCGCTGCAAGCGCGTCTTCCAATTGCCGGTCATTGGTGACAGTGCCCGCGCCAACAATGGCGCCGGGGACAAGGTTCATTCGGCGGATCGCATCGAGCGCGTGCTGCGTGCGCAAGGTGACTTCCAGTACCTTCAAACCGCCTTCAACCAGCGCCTCCGCTGTTTCACGCGCATGGCCTATATCTTCTACGACCAACACGGGGATGACCGGCGCGGTCCGCATGATTTTTTCGATATTGTCAGGCGCGCTCATTAAGCGTCTCCGTGATGCTGGAAATAGGCAGCGGCGGCACCGAACAGGCCGGGCTGGGGATGGGTAATCAGTTTGACCGGGATTTTGGCCATCAATCCTTCAAAGCGACCTTTGGCGCGAAATCGCTGGGCAAAGCCCGATCGTGGCAAGTGCTCGCGCAGTCGGTAGCCAAGCCCGCCCGCGACAACAACACCGCCAAACCCGCCCTGGGCCAACGCAATGTCGCCGGCAACCGATCCCAGCGAAAGGCAGAAGCGATCCATCGCCGCAGCGGCAAGGCTGTCCGTGCCTTCCATCGCGGCAGTCCAGACGGCGATATCGTCCTGCTCGGTAATCGCACGGCCTTCCAGTGCTGCAAGGGTGGCGTGAATATCGACGATGGCAGGGCCGGAGACCACACGTTCTACCGACACTCGCGTGTGTCGCTTGCGAAGGCGAGCCAGGATGGCGTCCTCGACCTGGTCCAGCGGGGCGAAATCGATATGGCCTCCTTCGGCAGCGGACACGCGATAAGATCCATCATCTTCACGGTAAAGATGGGCAACGCCAAGCCCGGTGCCAGGGCCAAGGACCGACAGCCGACCCGTCGGCGCGAGCGGCTGGTCAGGCCCGGCGAGGTGCAAGAACTGCTCCTCGGGTGCCATCGCCACGGCATGGGCCACCGCTTCGAAATCGTTGACGATCACAAAATCGTCGCAGCCCAGCCTTTCGGGGATCAGTGCAGGGCGGATGATCCAAGGATTGTTGGTGAAGCGGATGACTTCATCCTGCACCGGTCCGGCAATGGCCATGGCAACGCGCGGCGGCAGATCGCCGCCCTTCCGGCGGGCATAGTCTTCCCAGGCAGTCTGGAAACTGGCGTGATCTTCGGTGTGGATGGTAATCGGATCATCCAGCGTTACAGCGCCGTCGTCACCGCGTGTGGCGATGGCAAAGCGGGCATGCGTGCCGCCGATATCGACAGAGACGATCTGGGTCATAGGCCTGCGCTCGCGAGCATTGCGCTGCCGCCCTTTTCGGCCTCGTCTGCCAACTGGCGGAACATCGCGAACAGCTCGCGTCCCGTGCCGTTGTCTGGTGAGGGATCAGGCGCGGGGTTGCGGCTGGAAAGGTCGGCGCCGGTGGAAAGCTCTCCTGTCTCGACACAGACTTTCACCATATCGCCATCCCGTAACAGGCTGAGCGGTCCGCCGCCCAGGGCTTCTGGCGAGCAGTGAATTGCTGCGGGCACCTTCCCGCTCGCACCGCTCATACGACCATCGGTCACGAGCGCGACGCGGTATCCGCGATCCTGCAGGACCGCCAGCGGCGGGGTCAGGCTGTGCAGTTCGGGCATGCCATTGGCGCGCGGTCCCTGGAAGCGCACGACAACCACCACATCGCGGTCAAGCTCGCCAGCCTTGAAGGCAGCGACAACATCGTGCTGCGTCTGGAACACGCGGCACGGTGCCTCCACCGTCCAGCGCTCGCGCGCAACGGCGGATGATTTGAAGCAGGCGCGCCCCAGATTGCCGGTGACAAGCTTCATCCCGCCATCGGGCTGGAATGGGTCGCTTGCGCCCTTGAGCATTGTTTCATCGCCCGAAGGGCCGACTTCGCGCCAGACCAGCTTGTCGCCGTCCAGCCCCGGCTCCTGCCCGTATTCCTCCATGCCACGCTTGCTGCCGACACCGATCACATCGCCATGCGCAAGGCCTGCATCGACTAGTTCGCGCGTCACGAAGCCCATTCCGCCCGCATCGTGGAAATGGTTCACATCGCCCGACCCATTGGGATAGACTCGCGCCAGCAGCGGCACCGCGCTCGAGAGTTCGGAAAGGTCGGTCCAGTCCACCTGCACGCCTGCCGCGCGGGCGAAAGCGGGGATGTGGATCGCATGGTTGGTCGATCCGCCGGTGGCGAGCAGGCCGACCATCGCATTGATGATCGCCTTTTCGTCGACACAATGGCCAAGCGGGCGGAAATCATTGCCATCCTGCGTCATTGCGGCGACGCGGTGTACCGCCTCACGGTCCAAAGCCTGCCGCAGCTTGGTTCCCGGCTGGATGAAGGCCGCCCCCGGAATGTGCAGCCCCATCATTTCCATCATCATCTGGTTGGAATTGGCCGTACCATAAAAGGTGCAGGTGCCAGGCGAGTGGTAGGAGCCAAGCTCTGAATCGAGCAGTTCCTGCCGGGTTGCTTTGCCCTCGGCATAAAGCTGGCGGGTCTTCTGCTTCTGGCTGTTGGAAATGCCGCTGGGCATCGGTCCGCTGGGCACGAAAATGGCCGGCATATGGCCAAACCGCAGTGCGCCGATCAGCAGGCCGGGCACGATTTTGTCGCAAATGCCGAGCAGCAGCATGCCGTCATACATCGCATGGCTGAGCGCGACCCCGGTCGCCATCGCAATTGCATCGCGACTGAAGAGCGAGAGCTCCATGCCATTCTCGCCCTGCGTTACCCCGTCGCACATGGCCGGCGTGCCTCCTGCAACTTGGGCTGTGGCGCCGACTTCGCGCGCATAAATCTTCAGGCGTTCGGGATAGCGGCCATAGGGCTGATGCGCGGAAAGCATGTCATTGTACGCCGTCACCACACCGATGTTCGGCCCGCGGTGGTTCTTCAGCGCTTCCTGATCTTCCAGCGCGCCGGCAAAGGCGTGAGCGAGGTTGGAACAGCTTACCTGCTTGCGATCAGGCCGGTTGTCGATCTCGCGCTGGATCAGGTCGAGATAGGCCTTGCGGCTATGCTTCGACTTTTCGATGATCCGGGCAGTCACGCGGTCGATGGTCGGGTGCAGATTACTCATGCCAGCTTACCCCGTCGCGTTCGGCAAGGGCAATGGCCGCGCTGGGGCCCCAGCTGCCCGCGGCATAGGTCCTCACCTTCTTATCGTTCTCTGCCCAGGTGGCGCGGATGTCATCAATCCAGTTCCACTGCGCTTCCACCTCGTCACGGCGGACGAACAGCGTCTGGTCGCCGTCGATCAGGTCGAGCAGCAGCCGTTCATAGGCGATTCGGCGGTGCTTGCCGGTAAACGCATCGGCCATGGCGATATTCAATGGCAATTGACGCAGCGTCATCCCTTCGTGCTCGATACCCGGCACTTTTGCCATCATCGATAGCGTGACATTTTCCTCGGGCTGGATGCCAATGACCAGGCGGTTGGGGCACAGCTTTGCGCCAGGAAAGATCGAGTGCGGCACGTCGCGGAATTGCACGATAATTTCGGTCACGCGCTCGGCAAGGCGTTTCCCCGTGCGCAGGTAGAAGGGCACGCCCTGCCATCGCCAATTGTCGATGTGGGACTTGAGCGCGACGAAAGTCTCGACATTGCTCTCTCGCCCCAGTTCTTCATCATAGCCGGGCACGATTTCGCCATTCGAGGCACCGCCGCGGTACTGGCCGGTAACGCTTTCATCGTTGGCAACGGTCCGCAGCGCGCGCAGCACCTTTACCTTTTCATCGCGAACGCAAGTGGGATCGAAACTGGTGGGCGGCTCCATCGCCACCAGCGCCAGCAATTGCAGCATATGGTTTTGCACCATGTCGCGCAGCGCGCCGGCATTTTCGTAGAAATCCGCGCGGCCTTCCAGCCCAACGGTCTCGCCCACGGTGATTTGCACATGGTCGATATGCTGCGCGTTCCACAGCGGTTCGAACAGTATATTGGCAAATCGCAGTGCGATCAGGTTCTGCACCGTTTCCTTGCCAAGGTAGTGGTCGATGCGGAAAATCCGGTCTTCGCTAAAAGCACTGGCCACCGCATCATTGATCGCCTGCGAGCTTTCCAGATCGGTGCCGAGCGGCTTTTCCAGGCAGATGCGTGAATTGTTGGCGGCAAGACCGTGATCGGCAAGTCCCTTGATAGTCGGTTCGAACAGGCTGGGCGCGGTGGAAAGAAAGATCGCCACCTGCTTGTCCTTGCCGACCTTCTCGGCCAGCGCAGCATAGCCTTCGGGTGTGGTCACATCGAGCTGGCTGTAGCTCAACTTGTTGAGGAATTCGGCCATCGATCCGCGGCGGTGTGCGGGCAGGTAGGTCTCGATCGCCTCGCGCGCCATGTTGCGAAATTCGCTGTCCGACAGTTCGGAGCGCGCAGTGCCGATGATCTTCAGGTCTTCGCGGAGCAGGTCCTCTGCATCGAGCGCGCATAGTGAAGGCAGCAGCATGCGCTTGGACAAGTCCCCGGTCGCACCAAACAGGATAAGTGTGTCGGCCTTGGTATTCATCAAATTGGGTCCGATCCTCTTGTCAATCTATCTCGTATCGGCGGCCTGAATGTCGGCAGTCTGGCAATTTTCAGGTGACTTCGCGTACATCAACCCTGCTGTTCGTGAACTGGGCAAAACCGAACGTGGTCATGAAGCTCACGTCGGCGGCATCGCGGCCGATCCCGATCTTCACGGTTTTGGCCGGTTCCGCCATTCCCGTAGGATCGACAATCTGCCAGCTTCCCTTGCCTGTGTCATTCGCCAAGAACACTTCTGCCACAGCATGGAAATCCTGCGGAGTCACGCCGGGGGCATAGCAGCTGGTGTAGCGTGCCGGTATGGCGGATGCGCGGGCGAAAGTGATCATCACATGCGCAAAATCGCGGCAAATGCCCCGACGCTCGCCAAATGTGTCGAAGGCCGATGTCGAAACGCTGGAAATGCCCGGCTCATACGCGATATTCTCCGCGATCCAGTCCCTCATCGCAACGATCTTGTCGCCGCCTGCATATTTGCCGAAACGATCTGCCACGAAGTTTTGCATACGGTCGGCCTGGCAATACCGCGAATCGAATACGTATTCCACAACCGGGCCGGGCAATTCATGCGGTTTGAGCAGGCGAAACTGGCGCAAATCCGCGCTTTCGCGCGTAATCTCGACGCGCGCTTGATAATCGACACGGACATCGCCCTGCGCGCGCACCCAGATGCGTTCCCCCACTTCGTCCTGCGCGTTGACGCGATTGAACTGGATCGGGTCGCTGACATTGGTGTGTGCTGAAGCAACGCGCTGATTACGCAATGCTGCAGCTTCGAATTGCAGCAGGCAATCAGTCGGCTGGTCGAGCGCGAACGCAAAGCTGGACGTGATTTCGATGAGCATGGATACCTAACGGCTGGAGGCAGGCGGGGTTTCGAGAATGTCCCTAGCCTATTCGCCTACCAGATGCGCGACAATATGCCGGGTGTGCGGCATGCGGCGATGCTCGGCCAGGTAGATCCCCTGCCACGTGCCCAGCACCATGCGCCCGTCCGCCACCGGAACCGAGAGCGACGCGCCTGTCAGCATCGAGCGAATATGCGCGGGCATATCGTCCGGCCCTTCGTCATCATGCTCGTAATCATCGCTCTCCGGCGCGGCTCTGGAAAGCCAGCGCAGCAAGTCACGCTGCACCGCAGGCGCGGCGTTCTCGTTGATCAGCAGGCTGGCGCTGGTGTGGCGGCAGAACAGGGTGACGAGGCCGATGGTGATCCCCGTCCCGGCGAGCCAGTTCTCCACCTCGCGCGTGAAGTCATACAGCGCCTGGCCGTTGGTGGAGAGAGCGAAGCGGGTCTGGTGCTGGTGCATGTGAGAGGGGATAGCACGGGCATGAGGCGGAATCAGCCTTGCACCGATCCCAAGCTTCGCTAGTCTCGCGCTCCACAGGAGAGGACATTCATGATCAATAGCAAAACCGCGCTCGCTGCGTCGGCCTGCCTTGCTGCTTTGGCAGTGAGCCCCGCCGCCGCGCAGGATACGCCCATCGCTTTTACCGGGGCCACCATCCACACAATGGGCGGCAATAGCGGCACGGAAACGATCGAAGACGGTACGATGGTGATCCATCGCGGCATGATCGTCGCGGTCGGTGGCGCGGACACGGCGATCCCTTCGGGCGCGGAAATGCGCGATGCGACGGGGCTCGTCATCATGCCGGGCATCGTCGATACGCATTCGCATATCGGGCAGGTTTCGGGTGCGGACAGCTCGGCAGCGATCCAGCCCGATGTGCGCGCGCTCGATGCGATCAATGTGCGCGACAGCTCGATTGCAAGGGCGCGCTCTGGCGGCGTGACGACGGCGAACATCATGCCCGGCTCGGGCCATCTGATGGGCGGCCAGACTTTCTACATGCACCTTGTCGATGGCAATTCGATCGAGGCCATGGCGTGGCGCGATAATGATGGCGACATCATGGGCGGCATGAAGATGGCGAACGGCACCAATCCCATTCGAGAGAACCCCGCCTTTCCCTCCACCCGCGCGCGCAGTGCCGCGATGGTGCGCAGCCATTTTGTCGCCGCGCAGGAATATTGCGAAGGCGAGCGCTCGCCCGTGAATATCGGCATGGAAGCGATGTGCGAGATTCTCGATGGGGATCGCCTCGTCCATTTCCACACCCACCGTAGTGACGACATCATGACCGCGCTGCGATTGCGCGAGGAATTCGGCTTCAACATGCTGATCCAGCACGGGATCGAAAGCTACGTGGTGGCAGAAGAAATTGCCGCGGCGGGCGTGCCCGTCTCGGCAATCCTTGTCGATAGCCCGGGCGGCAAGCTGGAAGCGGCGAACGCCAATATCGAAACCGCCGCCACTCTGGAACGCGCAGGCGTGTTTCTTACGCTCCATTCGGACGACAATATCATCGATAGCCGTCTGATGTTCCGCCACGCCGGTATCGCCGTGCGCGGCGGGATGAGCCGCGATGGCGCGATGCGGGCGCTGACGATCAATGGCGCGGTCCAACTCGGCCTGGAAGATCATGTCGGTAGCCTTGAAGAAGGCAAGATGGCCGATTTCCTGATCCTCGATGGCGATCCGCTGTCGGTCTATACAGACCTGCACGAAACCTGGGTGATGGGCGAATTGCTGTTCGACCGCGACAATCCGGAAGACCTGTTGCAGGCCACAGGCGGTTATGGCGCAGGCAATCCGACTACCAATACCCACGTCCTCGAACGAGAGGCAGACATGCTGGAGAACGGCCGATGAACGCGCTTGCAAAGACTTTCGCAGCCGGCATCGCCGCCGCGCTTCTCTCCACCACCGCAATGGCGCAGGATATCGCCGTGCGCGGCGCGCAGGTCTGGACCATGGGGCCGCAAGGCGTGATCGAGGACGGCGTCGTCGTGATCGAAGATGGCACGATCACCGCCGTCGGTCCGGCTGCCTCCACCACGATACCTGCCGGTATGCAGGTGCTCGAAGCGCCCATCGTCACGCCCGGCCTAGTCGATGCCCATTCGACCGTGGGCCTGACCGGTTATCTCAACCAGAGCGACGATCAGGACCAGCTCGATGATAGCGCACCGGTGCAGCCGCATCTGCGTGCCATCGATGCCTACAACCCGCATGACCGGCTGGTGCAGTGGCTGCGTGAATTCGGCATCACCACCGTGCACACCGGTCACGGCCCGGGCGCCCTGGTTTCCGGCCAGACGATGATCGTAAAGACCACCGGCAACACGGTGGAAGAGGCTCTCGTTGAAGACGGCACGATGATCGTCGCCAATCTCGGCTCTTGGGCGCTCAACAATGAGGGTGGAGGCCCCGGCACGCGTGCCCGGCAGATGGCGATGTTGCGGCAGGCGCTGATTGCCGCGCGCGAAGGCGAAATGGCGGAACAGCAAGCTGACGATGACGGAACGCCAGCTAGCCGTGATTTGATGCAGGAAGCTTTCCGTTCGGTGCTGCGCGGAGAAACGCCCCTGCTGATTACCGCCAATCGCCAGCAGGATATCCAGTCCGCGCTGCGCCTTGCCGACGAATTCAGCATCGAGGTGATTATCGATGGTGGGGCCGATTCCCACCGTATGCTCGACGAGCTTCGCACGGCAGGCGTTTCGATCATCCTCCATCCCACCATGGCGCGCAATGAGGGTGAATTGGAAAACGCCGCTTTCACGACCGCTGCGGTGCTGGAAGAAGCGGGCATCCCCTTCGCTCTGCAATCGGGTTACGAGGCCTATGTGCCGAAGGTCCGCGTCGTGCTGTGGGAAGCAGGCTTTGCTGCTGCCAACGGCCTCGCACCCGAAGACGCGCTGGCAAGCATCACCATCAATGCGGCGCGTATTATCGGCGCGGAAGACCGTGTCGGCAGCCTGGAAGTCGGCAAGGATGGTGACGTGGCCATGTTCGATGGCGACCCGTTCGAATATACCAGCCACACCGTGGGCGTGGTAATCGATGGCGAGCAGGTGAGCGACGCGGTGCGGTGATCTAACGCCAACCCGCTTCGCGCGCGGCTGCTTCGGCCTCGGCATCCAGAGCGTCGCCCGCGGCCATATCCTGCGCTGTGGCCATGATTTCGGCGGCACCGGCCATGCGGAATTCGGTGTTGCCTTGGTCCACGCCGTCTCCGGTCGCTTCCATGCGCCAGCCATTGTCGTCGCGGCAGGCTATGCCGCCGCTTTCGCCAGCCGAGTATGCCCGGCAGAATTCGCCGCTTTCGTTCTGGAATGAGAGGAGAATGCGGGTTTCGCTGTTCGTGCCCTGGTCGGCCACGAGCTGCGTATCGAGCAAGCTCGCAAGTTGTGTGTCGGCATAGGGGGTGGAGGCCACCTGATCGGCAGTCCCGCCGCCGGGCAGGAACACTGCCAGTGCCAGCGTCGCAGCCAGCGCGGGACCGGCAATCCAGCCCCAGCGCGGGAGGCTGCGCTTCTGATCCGCACGCTTCCTGGCTTCGCCGAAATTGACGATCTCGGCAGAATCCTCGGGCGTTTCGATCTGGTCGTTCGCCGCTGCAGGTGCATCGCGCAGCATCGCCGCCAGGTGATCGGGCACCGGTTCTTCGGCAATCGGTGCGAAATGCGCCGAGAGTTTGTCTCTCAGCGCGCGATGGGCATCAACCTTGGATTGCAACGCAGGGTCAGCCTCCACCGCCGCCGCGATTTCGTCCGCGCGCGTGCCGGTCACTTCGCCATCGGCCCAGGCGGCCAGTTCTTCGGGAGTGATTTCCGGCTTGCTCATGCCGCGTCCTCCAGCATTTCCATCAGAGCATCGCGCCCGCGCACCAGTCGTGAGTTGAGCGTGCCGACTGGACAGCCGACGATCTCTGCCGCTTCCTTGTAGGCATAGCCTTCCACCATCACGAGGATCACGGCCTCGCGCTGGTCTTCGGGCAATTTCTGCATCGCGCGGTCGACATTCGACAGCTCGATAGTCGCTTCCTGCGCGCCTTCTCCGCCCACGCTCAGCCCGGCATCTTCCGCCACGAAAGTCTCGCTGCGGCGGCTGCGGCTGCGTGTTTCATCTATCCAGCAATTGCGCATGATCCTGTACATCCAGCTATCGAGCCGCGTGCCGTTTTGCCATTTGTCCTGGTTCACCAGCGCACGCTCTATCGTTATCTGACACAGGTCGTCTCCATCGGCAGGATTCCCCGCCAGCCCGATTGCGAAACGCCGCATCCGGGGCAGGAGGGCCAGCACCTGCTGTTGGAAGGATTGGTCCAGTGTCATTTCCTTTTCACATGGATTAAACGGATGGGCCCGCGCGTTTCATCCGTGCTTAATGGAAAAAAGTGCAAGAGGCATGTGATGACAACCCGTTTTTCCCTGATTACTGCGATTTTCGCGCTCTTCTTGGCCGTACCCGCCAGCGCGCAGATTGGCGTGGGCGGTGTGCAGGTGGGGGTGCCGGGTGCGCAGGACCTGCCGGGGCGGGTGCTCGACCCGGTGTTGAACGACGTCGACGAGCTGACCGGTGAGTTCTCGCGCGAAGTGCTGAACCTTGCCGAAAATCGCGTCCGCCGCCTTAACCGCCTCGTTCGCCGCAACCGCGATGCGATTGAGCGCGATACCAATGGCGCGCCTGCCCGTCGCGGCGAGCTGCTGGTGATGGATGCCGATGCCGCGGCCATCATGCGCGCCGAAGAGATGGGCTTTCGCGTTCTGTCGACCGAAGAGGTGGAGGGTCTCGACATTCTCGTCACCCGCCTCACCGTGCCGCGCGGAGACGATCTGGACGACGCGCAGGATGAGCTTGTCGAACTGATGCCGGGCGCAACAATCAGCGCGGACAATCTCTATTTCCAGTCGGGCTCCGCCGCGGCGCCCGGGTCGCCTGCTCCGCAGCAGACTCGCGGTTTCAGCCGTGGCCAGCCGTCCGCGCCCGTGGGCATGATCGACGGCGCGCCTATCTCCTCGATTGCCGTCACCGCGCGGCGCGGATTTGCCGAAGGGGCGGGGCAGGCGAGCGATCACGGCAGCGCGGTCGCCAGCCTGCTGGGCCGCGCAGGTGTACGGCAGATCCTTTCCGCCGATGTCTACGGCACGGATCCGGCAGGCGGTAACGCGCTCGCCATTGCCCGCGCGATGGGCTGGCTGGCGCAGGAGGGCGCAGAAATCGTCACCATCAGCCTCGTCGGGCCGGATAACCCGGTACTTGCGCGCGCAATCGCTGCAGCAGAATCGCGCGGGCTGGTAGTGGTCGCTGCCGTGGGCAACGATGGGCCCGCCGCGCCGCCCGCTTTTCCCGCATCCTATGACGGCGTCGTCGCCGTCACCGCTGTCGACCGGAGCGAGCGCGCGCTGATCGAGGCAGGCCGTGCGCTGCATCTCGATTACGCTGCGCCCGGTGCCGACATCTACGGGCTGGACAGGCGCGGGCGGGACCAGCGCCTGCGCGGCACTTCCTATGCCACCCCGCTGGTTGCCGCCCGCATTGCCCGCGCGCTTGGCCGCAGCAGCAATTGGCGCAGCGCCCTTGATAGCGAAGCGCACGATCTCGGCCCGCGCGGGGCGGACGATACCTATGGCCGGGGCCTTGTCTGCCGTGGCTGCGGCGCGCGCCGATAACTTTTTTCAGAAAAATTCGCATGGGCACGGATTAAGCCGCCAACCCCATCCGTTTTCCTTTTGTAGCCGGGACCGAAACCCCTTTTGACCCCGGCGAAGACGAAAGGAAATGAACGATGAAAAAGGCTCTTACCATTTCGACAGCACTCGCCATGGCGATGATTGCAACCCCTGCCAGCGCCCAGATACTGGGTGGCGGAGGCGGTATCCTCGGCGGCGGTGGCGGCGCGCTCGACACCACGATCGGTGGTCTCGACCGCACCATTTCCCAGACGACGCGCGGCACGCTGGATGCCCGCGGCAACACTCGCGGTGAAACGAATGTCGACCGCCGCAATGGTCGTGTCGAGGCAGACCGTGAAGCCGATGCAGCGATCACCGGAAACGCTTCGCAGCTGCTCACCGGCCCGCTCGGCACGCAGGGCGCCAATGCCAGCGGCGAAGGCCAGGCATCGGGCAGCGCATCGGGCTCGGCCCAGCTGATCGGTACCGACCAGGTGCGCGGCGTTGTCGGCCAGACGCGTGACACCGCCACCGGCGCAGTGGGCACCGCCCGCAACACCGCGACCGGCGCAGTCGGCATCGTCCGCAACCGCGCGACCGGCCTGACGAATGCCGCACCCGCGCTTTCGGGCAGCGGCAGTGGCAGCGCCTCGGGTGAAGGCAGCGCGAATGGCGGCCTGATGGGCAACACGCTCGCCGTCGCCGGCAGCGGAGCCTCGCAGGGTGAAGGCGCCTTCTCGGTCGCTCCGGGCATGGATGTGCTCGCCCCCAATGGCGCACAGATCGGCGAAGTCCGCGAGATCGTCGCCAATGGCCGCGGTGAAGTGGAACAGGTGCTGGTCAGCAACGGCCGCGTCGAACGCCTCGTCCCCGCCGGTGAATTCGCCACGAGTGGCAACGCGCTGGTGATGGGCATGGGTGAGGCCAGTGGCTCGACCGAGCAGCCCGCCGACCCCGAAGCCGCACCGGCTGACGAACAGCAGTAAGGCTGACACCAACCCCTCGCAGACGAACCCCGACCTGCGAAGCCCGGCTGCGACATTCTCCCCGTTCTCTCTTGTAGCCGGGCACAGGAACAGCCCCCGCCACCTGTAGCAACAGGGGCGGGGGTTGTTTTTTCGGTCGATTCAATCTCCCCAATCGCTGCGATCGAGCGCTTTCATCGCGTCGGTGATCGCATTGGTCTCGACGCTCACCCGTACGACTTTGGCGAGCAAATCGACCATGCTCTCCTTGTAATCGGCGAAGCGATAGGTGTTGAATTTCTCGCGGATCGTCGGGTCTTTGGGCTTCTTTTCCTTGTGTTGATCCAGCACCCAGTCGATCGCGCTGCGATTGCCGAGGCGATAGTCCCACGCGCCCGCCGGGATCCCGGCAATCTGCGTATCCTCGTCCACCACCACGCTGCCCGTCTCGGCCCCTTCGGTGAGGACGGATTTAAGCTTGGGCTTGGGATGCGAGCCTTCGGCGCGCCTGGAGTTGGGCGTATCGACTCGCTCCAGCGGGTACGGCTCTTGGCTTTCGTAATCGATATGCAGGTCGAGCAACGTCTCGCCCCATTCCACCCACTGCGCGAAATCGGGATAGAAGGGGATGCGCGGAAATTCGCGCTTGAGGTTCAGCGCGTATTTTTCGCGATAGACCGGATCGTGGAGGACGGCGTAGCAATAGGCGAAAATCGCGTCCTTGGTGACGCCAGCCTTCTTGCCATACTGCTTGACGAACTTATTGAGCGCCCAGTCGGTAATGTTGTCGATGCGCTCGCCGGACTTGGTGTAGCGGTAGCGGGCCAGCATGTTCGACTTTTCGATCGCTTCGTAGTCCGCAAGTCCACCTACGCCTAGGGCCTGAAACGGCTTTGCCGAAGAGCCCCCGGATATCGATATTGAGTAGTTGGAACGATTTAACCCAGCGCCGAAAAGCTCATGGTGAAGCGAAGTTTGGCGGTCACTAAGATCGTCCTCAGAGTAGTAAAGAGTGCGAAAATAGGGCCTCCACAAAGAAGGGCGAATCTTTTCTTGGGCAAACCTCAATGGCTTCTTCTTATTCTTAAGGCCGCTGCTCCACTTTATCGAATAGTCCAAATCATCATCGTGCATTTTTCCCGACGCGAGCTGTCGGTTAAAATGCTTGATAAAATAATCTATACGAGCAGCCAGAGAGGACGCGTTGAGATCATACACCCACTCATCGCGGTTAGATTTTAGCCCGTTTGCAAAAAGCTTAAAAATCGCCCTTTCGTTGCGCTGGGCGTCAGCGGACTTCGTTTTCTTGTCTATGATGGGAATGAAGTTATCCCATTCCCCTTCCTCAAGAGGATCAATCCAAGTGCCACGTTTATTCGGGCTAATCCTTTGAGCGACAAGCTCATCTATGCGGTTCTTGCCAAGCCATGATAGCTTGTCCTCAGCAGATTCATTCTCGGGGCGGCGGACATATGAAATGCCCTCGCGTCGTCTTGCATTCGAACGAACCAAAAACATGATCGCGACTCCGGTCTGGATAGCGAACACATTGTGTTTCGGACCCGATAACTTCGGATTTGCGCGTACATCTCCGCCCAAGTCTATGATCCGAATGTCGTCAAAATTCGAAGCAACCACCTTCCGAAAACCGTCGAACGTTCGGCTCTCGACGAAGCTGCGATTGGTAATGAAGGCAATTATCCCTTCCTCACCCAACCTATCGCTCGCCCAGCGATAGAAACGCGAATACATATCGTAGAGCTTAGTCTTCTGCGCCGTACTCTCTTTGATGTAGGTCCGCTTTATCCGGTCATCGATATGCGGATATTCGCGGTTCTTGTTGTTGTCGTTCTCGTTCCGCTGGTTAGCATTGTAGGGCGGATTGCCGATGATCACGCTGATCTTGCGCCGGTTCTGCCGCTTCACACGCTCAATGTTCTCGTCGCTGAGCGCGCCGAGCAATTCGAACTGGTGGCCTTGGTGAATGCCAAGCCCATCCACATTGTCCAGCGTATCGACCAGGCACAGCCCTTCGAATTCGGCGAACTGGCCGGTGATCGCCTGATAGGTTGCCTCGATATTCAGATTGGCGACGTAATAAGGCAGGATCGCCACCTCGTTGGCGTGCAGTTCCTCCTTGTATTTCTGCCGCAGCTTGTCCGGTTGCCCGCGGAAATATTCGAGCAGCTCGACGATATAGGTACCGGTGCCCGTCGCCGGATCGAGAATCTCGACGCCCTGATCGACGAGGTTCTTGCCGAAGTGCTTTTCGCACAGCCAGTCCGCGCTGCGGATCATGAAGCGCACGATCTCGCCCGGCGTATAGACCACGCCCAGCCGGTCGGCGGCCTTGGGATTATAGACCTTGTAGAAATTCTCGTAGAGCGATTTGAGGAAGTTCTGCTTTTCCGAATGGCTCTGGATCAGGTGCGCGGTGTCTTCGATCCCGGTGTAATAGGGCCGCAGCGCCTGTAGCAGCGTCCGTTTGTCGCCATACTCGAACAGCTTGCGCTCCAGCGCGTAGAGCTGCTTCGCGATGTTGTTGTCACGGTGGTAATCGCGCATGTCGAACACGCGGTTGAAGATGTCCTCGGTCAAGATGTGCTGGATGAGCATTTCCGTGACATCGGCCCGCTCCAACGCGGGATTGATGGTTTCTTTCACCTGCTTGAGGAAGGCTTCCTCGGCCTTGGCGAAATCGGGGCTCGCCTCGCGTTTATCGCGAATGCGCTCGCGCAGCGCATCAAGGATAGCGGGCAGGTCTTCGGCAAACTTCGCAATTGCCTTGCGGAAATCGCGAATTGCCTCCTGCTCGTACGAAAAAAAGGCGTTGAGCAGTTGGTAAAGCTGCTCGGTATTGGTCATGTCCGCTTCGGAAGCGCGTTTACCATCCTGTATCAGGACCGCGCGCTTGGTATCCTCGTAAATGATATTCGTCTTGGGATAGCCCTTGGCTTCCTTCTTGCGGATTTCCTCCTCGAGGTCGTCCCTGCTATCTTTGGCTTCCCAGTAACCGAAGGGAACGCGGATATCGTAGACGAGCGCGCCATCTACCCAGATGTTGCCGCCCGAGCCGGTCATCTTGTGCTCTGACAAGTAAGTCAGGTCTTTCGAACGGCCCCAGCTCTTCAGCAGTCCCTGAAATGCGTCACGGACGGTGGTTTCGTTGAAGGTTCCACCAACCTTGATGATGCGATCCAGTTCGCTGCGATATTCGTTGATAAGTTGGCGGCTCAATCCTTGCTCCCCTTCCGCCCACTGTTCTAGCGACCACAAGCCATTGGGCAAGCGGGGACTTTCCTACAGGCCGCACCCTCGACTAGCTTCGCTTCGCCCTTCCTTACCCGGAAGGCAGGCTCTTTCCCTTCGTCGATCCTCTCTCAGAGCGCGGAAATGCTACTTTCGGTCGCGTACTCGGGCAGTTTTTGTAAAAATGTTCAGTTTGGTGCAGTCCAGGCTGAACGAATCAGCGGGTCTCGACGGGTACGCCAAACAGGTCATGCGCGTCGGCGTCCTCGACCTCGACTTGCACGATGTCGCCAGCGCCGAGCGTGTCGGGCACATTGCGGAGGAACACCTGGCCGTCGATCTCCGGCGCGTCGGCCTGGCTGCGGCCGGTGGCGCCTATGTCGCCATCCTCGTCGGGTTCGCCCACCTCGTCGATGATGACGGGCAGCACGCGGCCGACCTTCGCGGCGAGCTTGGCGGCGCTGATGCGTTCGGTAACTTCCATCAGGCGGGCGTAGCGTTCCTCCTTCACCTCCTCGGGCACCGGATCGGGCAGGGCGTTGGCGGCGGCTCCTTCAACCGGTTCGAAGCGGAAGGCGCCGACGCGGTCGAGCTGGGCTTCCTCCAGCCAGTCGAGCAGGTATGCGAAGTCGTCCTCGGTCTCGCCCGGGAAGCCGACCACGAAGCTGGAGCGGATGGTGAGATCGGGTGCGATGCTGCGCCAGTTGCGGACCCGTTCGAGCACCTTCGCCTCGTTCGCCGGGCGGCGCATGCGCTTGAGAACGGATGGAGCTGCGTGCTGGAACGGGATGTCGAGGTACGGGGTCAGCAGCCCCTCTGCCATCAGCGGGATGACCGCGTCGACATGGGGGTAGGGGTAGACATAGTGCAACCGCACCCACGGCGGGGTGCCGTCTGCGGTAGTGAGCTGGCCGAGCTCGCGGGCGAGGTCGGTCATGTGAGCGCGCACGGGGTGGCCCTTCCAGTTGCGCTCCTCGTGCTTGGTGTCGACGCCATAGGCCGAGGTGTCCTGGCTGATGACGAGCAGCTCCTTGGTG